>NZ_VATP01000001.1:0-968727 GCF_005781125.1 Escherichia sp. E2748 | reverse complement strand
GTCTGACACATATCCTCCTGTGGCAAGCGAAGTAAAATCGTTCGTTCAGTATTCCAGCGCCTGTCAAAGCGTTCGACCGCTAACGCGCGCACTCTACCCGCTTTTATGATTTCTGCGTCCGGAACATTCAAGCTGAGCTCTTTCGCCAGCAGCAGACAGTAATATTCATTATCCACGCTTTGACTGAGATCGAGCGTCGCGTTGGGCTGCCTGATTTCACCAATCGGTAATTTAATGATATGCGTCGTCGGCGTTATTCCTTTCGGAATGCACCAGTCATTGCCCATTCTGAGCAGCGCGGTCTTTTCCTGCGCGCCAGCAACTGAGATGCGAAAGTCATTTTCTTCTCTTATCATGCCTAGCGGAATATCTGCTTTATAAGCCGTTAATACTTCTTCAAGTCTGGCGTCAGTAAGCTTTTCCCATGCCATTATCGGGTGCGTTACGGTTTCATCTTCTGGTAATAACGTCACGGCGCCAACGCTGTCTCGCCCTATTTCTGACAATAAATCAAACGGTTGTCTGGATATAGCATGATAACGTTTAACGATCCGGTCGCGTACAACCGGGCTATCGGGTAACAGGTTATCGAAGAAGTTAAACACGGCATCAGAGGTGATATTCCCCCTCTGCAATGGCAGCGATAGCGACAACGGCCTGGCATAACGGTTGGCTAACCACTCCGGCGCATACCTAAAAGTGTGCGCGCCATTGGCCAACTTCGTTAACTCGCCTACCCGCTGGTTGTTCATCCAAGTGACAAGTTTAGGCATTACCACTCCAGATCTTGCTGTCCTGTTGATTCTGGCGCAGCGTTTTTCGTGTCGCATAGCGTCATTGAGAGTTCAAGTGACTGTAATATCTTAAAAAATGTCGTCAGCGTGGTGTTATCGGGATTATTCTCGAAATTCGAAATCGTCGCCTGCTTAATGCCGATTTTTTTCGCCAGCTCGCTCTGCGTCCAGCCATTTTGCTGACGAACCAGTTTCATTGCATTCGCTAATTGCGTTGGGCTATAGATCATCGGAAAGCTCATCATGCCATACGTCCACAAGAAGTTTATCCGCTCAAGGGGATATTGTCAGTTTTATCCCTTAGTGAGGATAAAGTCAATCTGTAAACGCATTTTATCCGCTCTACGGGATAAACGCTGCGATATCCGCGATCGCGGATAAAATGGAGGATTAAAAAACGGCGCTGATGTGCCATTTGAGGTTGCTGACTAAAGTCGTCAATACTAAACCGCATACCATCTTCGGCATGCGGCTTGATACGGTTTAGCAGATATATTTCACTCCCGGCATGCCCAGCCGTTATCACCTAATCCTAATAAAGAAAAGAAATAGGAATACTGATACTCAAAAATTAACAGCCACGGTTATCAGGATGTGGCTGTCAATAAAACTATAACCCAGGTGCTTTCCATAACGATGTCGTCAGTCCGTGATCAACCAGCCCCAGTTGATCCTGATATACAGCCTGCCACTTATCGCGTGAATCTTGATAAAGTTCATGCTTTTCCGGGTCTGGTGTATGCGTCCGTTCCCAGCGTACAAGACGTTCTCCAGTTTCTGCCATTGATGAATAAATCCCGGCACCGACGCCAGCTGCAATGGCACATCCTAATGCAGTGGCTTCTTTGACCACCGGAATATTAACGGGTAATCCCGCGACATCAGCGAGAATTTGACTCCATAATTTTCCCTTCGCCCCTCCGCCTGCAAAGACCAGCGATGTGGGACGAATATTCGAAAAATCAGCAATTTGCTGCAAGTTACACGCTGATACAATCGCCGCATTTTCTTCCAGAGCACGGAACAACGTCGCTTTGTTACATTTATCCGGGTCAATGGATAAGTTAATAAAAGAAGGCGCAGCGTGATACCAGGTTTTAAAGCGCATTCTGTCGGAGAATATCGGCATCACGCCCCACGACCCAGGCGGCACCCGGCTGGCCATATCTTCCAGCAGCGTGTAAGTGTCGATACCTAAACGTTCGGCAATCAGTTTTTCTTCGGCACAGAAAGCATCGCGGAACCAGCGCATGGTGAGTCCGGTAAAAAAGCTAATAGATTCAGCTTGTACCATGCCAGGAATAACATGGGGATTAACGCGCACGTTCATTTCTGGGTCTGTCATCGGCGCGGCTAAGTTTACAACTTGCTGCCAGAATGTGCCGCCAAGTACGGCAGTTTGTGCCGGGCGCACTACACCTAATCCCAGGCAACCAAGCTGTACGTCCCCTCCTCCCACGACCACCGGAGTGCCAGCCTTCAGGCCGCAAAGTTCCGCAGCTTGTGAACTTACCACGCCCAGCAATGTGCCGGTTTCTTTGACAGGAGAAAGAATATCAGCCCGCAGTCCGGCCATATCCAGCAATGCAGGTTTCCAGTCACGGGTGGTTAGATCGAGAAGTCCCGTGGTGCCTGCGTTAGACGGATCGACCGCAAGTTCGCCGCTGAGCATATAGGCCAGCCAGTCGCTGATCATGGTGATGGTCGACGCTTGTCGGTAGATATCAGAACGATGATGCGCCAGCCAAAGTAATCTGGGAATGGCGCTTAAGGCCAACGTTTGTCCGGTCGCGCGATAAACTTCGTTTTCAAAGGTATTGTTATGCAGTTCTTTAAGTTCGCTGACTTCCCGCGCCGCTCTGGCATCCACATTGGCGCAGGCCCAGATCGGTGTTCCTTCATTGTTATATAAAACAATACCTTCGCGCATCGAACATGCCGAAACGGCAGCAATATATTCCGGCGCGATACCAGAATTATGTAACGCCTGGCGCATACATTCGCACGCCAGTTGCCAGTTCTTATTCAGATCAAATTCCATTGAACCGGGAACGTCAGGCACTGCCAGATGCCGCCACTCCGCCTGTCCTACTGCGATTTGATTGCCTTCCAGGTCGAAAATCACAGCCCGAATACTTCCGGTGCCTGCGTCCAGCGCCATCAGGTAATGCTTTGATTCTGAAGGGGTAAAGAGTCGAGCCATTAGATTATCCTCGGCTTAAGCGTTCTGTCTGTTCCTCTATACGTTCTCCATCGTTCCCGGTAATAAGGTGATGCTAAATTAACCACGTAAAATCGCAGCGGCAGTATCCTGGTCGGTAACCAGCGCGTTGATGTAGCCGCCTTTCATCGCAGCGGCGATCGCTTCGGCTTTATTTTCGCCCCCTGCGACACCTACTCTAGTTGGAATAGTTGTCATCGCGGTTAAAGGTAAGCCAATCAGTTCGTTATGTATTTTGATATCCGTGACAACGTCACCTTTAGCGTCAAAAAAGTAACCTAAAATATCGCCAATGGCCCCTTTTCGACCAATCATTAACTGTTCGCCCTGGCTGATATAACCGGAGCGAATAATCGTCGCATTCTCTTTTTGATTCACTGCGCCAATGCCGACAATGGCCACATCCGCAGCTTGTGCGGCTAACAGGACATCTTTGACGCAGTTTTCATTTTTCAGCGTTCGGGCAATTTCAGCCGAAGATGCCCGTAATGGCGCCGGAATGATGTTGACGCTGCACGCTGCGTTAAGTTGCCCGATGCCTGTCATATAAGAGCCGACGCCACCGGAGAGCGTGACCAGGCGGATTTGCTGTGACGAAATAAACCCACTTAAGCGTTGCAGCGTGTTCATCGTTGCCTCGCCAAAGCCAATCGCCAGCATTTGCTGTGGCTGGAGCAATCCCATCAACATATGCGCTGCGCCGATTCCTAAGCGCCCGCCGACATCTGCATCTGCGAGTCCAGGGATCACCCGCACATGCTGTAATGAAAACTGGCGACGTAATTGCGTTTCATATTCCAGACAGCCTTCAAAGCGAGAATTAATCTGCACGCGAATAATGCCGGACTGATGCCCTTTCTCCAGTAACCGCGACACTTTCAAACGCGTTAGCCCTAGGCGATCGCTAATCTCGCTCTGGGTCAGCCCGTCGTGATAGTAAAACCACGCGATCCGCGCGACCTGTTCTTCTTCGCACATTCCCTGTTCTGAAATTGCCGAATCGTTGATTGTCATAATTCATTCTTCACTTTGAACATATTTAAATCTTTAATGCAATTGTTCAGTTATTGCGCGCTTATATCTGTGATAACCACCACAGTTTGGTCAAACAGCAATGAACAAACGCAACCATAAAAATCAAAATAGCATAAATTGTGATCTATTCGTCGGAATTATGCGCAATAGCCACCTAAGGTTATGAACAAATTAAAAGTAAAAATACATTTGTTCAAAACTCACCTGCAAAACTGAATGGGGGAAATATGCAAACGAGTGATACCCGCGCGTTACCGCTACTTTGCGCCCGCTCGGTTTATAAAAAGTATTCAGGGGTTAATGTCCTGAAAGGCATCGATTTTACGTTGCATCAGGGGGAAGTCCACGCCCTGCTCGGCGGTAACGGCGCGGGTAAATCGACGCTAACGAAAATCATCGCCGGTATTACCCCCGCTGATAGCGGTACGCTGGAGATTGGGGGCAACAACTACACCAGATTAACGCCAGTTCATGCTCATCAGTTGGGTATTTATCTCGTTCCCCAGGAACCGCTGCTTTTCCCAAGTCTGTCGATAAAAGAAAACATCCTGTATGGGCTGGCAAAAAAACAGCTTTCTATGCAGAAAATGAAGAACTTGCTGGCGGCGCTGGGCTGCCAGTTTGATCTGCATAGTCTGGCGGGCTCACTGGATGTTGCCGACCGCCAAATGGTGGAAATCCTGCGCGGTCTGATGCGCGATTCGCAAATTCTTATTCTCGATGAACCTACAGCGTCGCTTACCCCTGCGGAAACCGAACGCTTGTTTGGCCGTTTGCGGGAACTACTCGCCACTGGCGTGGGTATTGTTTTTATCTCACATAAGCTGCCGGAAATTCGCCAGATTGCCGATCGGATTAGCGTGATGCGCGACGGAACTATCGCGTTAAGTGGCAAAACCAGTGAGCTGTCTACCGACGACATCATTCAGGCCATTACGCCAGCAACGCGGGAAAAATCTCTCTCAGCCAGTCAAAAGTTATGGCTGGAGTTGCCCGGTAATCGACCACAACATGCAGCTGGAACATCGGTACTGGCGCTGGAAAATCTGACTGGCGAAGGTTTTATGGATGTCAGTTTTACGCTGAATGCCGGAGAAATTCTTGGCCTGGCTGGGCTAGTGGGGGCCGGGCGCACTGAACTGGCAGAAACGTTATATGGTCTGCGGCCTTTGCGTGGCGGGTGCATCATGTTGAATGGTAAAGAGATCAATAAATTATCTACCGGAGAACGTTTGCATTGCGGTCTGGTTTATCTACCAGAAGATCGCCAGTCCTCAGGATTGAATCTCGATGCTTCGCTGGCGTGGAACGTCTGCGCCCTCACCCATAATCAACGCGGATTCTGGGCAAAAACCGCGAAAGATAACGCCACACTGGAACGATATCGTCGCGCGCTCAATATTAAATTTAACCAACCGGAACAAGCTGCACGAACTTTATCCGGTGGCAACCAGCAAAAAATCCTGATTGCCAAATGTCTGGAAGCTTCGCCGCAAGTATTGATTGTTGATGAGCCGACGCGCGGCGTGGATGTCTCGGCGCGTAATGATATCTACCAGCTGTTGCGCAGCATCGCCGCACAAAATGTGGCCGTGCTGCTTATTTCCTCCGATCTGGAAGAGATCGAACTGATGGCTGACCGCGTGTATGTGATGCATCAGGGTGAAATTACCCACTCGGCACTGACCGGGCGCGATATTAATGTCGAGACCATTATGCGCGTTGCCTTCGGCGATAGTCAGCGTCAGGAGGCGTCATGCTGAAGTTTATTCAGAACAACCGTGAAATCACGGCACTGCTGGCGGTGGTGCTGCTGTTTTTGTTGCCAGGTTTTCTCGACCGTCAGTATTTAAGTCTGCAAACGCTGACCATGGTTTATAGCAGCGCACAAATCTTGATCCTGCTGGCGATGGGCGCGACGCTGGTGATGCTGACGCGCAATATTGATGTTTCGGTAGGCTCAATTACGGGTATGTGCGCGGTGCTGTTGGGGATATTACTGAACGCGGGGTATTCACTGCCTGTTGCTTGTGTCGCGACGTTACTGCTCGGCTTGCTCGCGGGATTTTTCAACGGTGTACTGGTCGCGTGGCTAAAGATCCCTGCCATTGTCGCTACGCTCGGTACATTAGGATTGTACAGAGGCATCATGCTGCTGTGGACTGGCGGTAAATGGATTGAAGGGTTACCCGCCGAACTGAAACAACTCTCCGCCCCGCTACTGTTTGGCGTTTCCGCGATTGGTTGGTTGACGATAATTCTGGTGGCATTTATGGCCTGGCTGCTGGCGAAGACGGCGTTTGGACGCAGTTTTTATGCCACGGGCGATAATTTACAGGGCGCTCGTCAACTGGGCGTTCGTACAGAAGCCATTCGGATTGTGGCATTTTCGTTGAACGGCTGCATGGCTGCGTTGGCGGGAATTGTGTTTGCTTCGCAGATTGGGTTTATCCCCAACCAGACCGGCACCGGGCTGGAAATGAAAGCTATCGCTGCCTGCGTGCTGGGCGGTATTAGTTTGCTCGGCGGTTCCGGCGCGATTATCGGAGCGGTGCTCGGCGCCTGGTTCCTGACGCAGATCGATAGCGTACTGGTGCTGTTGCGAATTCCGGCATGGTGGAATGATTTTATCGCGGGCCTGGTTCTGCTGGCGGTGCTGGTGTTTGATGGACGCCTGCGTTGCGCGCTGGAACGTAATCTGCGGCGGCAAAAATATGCCCGCTTTATGACGCCACCGCCATCCGTTAAACCCGCTTCGTCAGGTAAAAAACGGGAGGCCGCGTAATGCGTATTCGCTACGGTTGGGAACTGGCCCTTGCCGCACTGCTCGTTATTGAGATCGTCGCATTTGGTGCAATTAACCCGCGGATGTTAGATCTCAATATGTTGCTGTTCAGCACCAGTGACTTTATCTGCATTGGCATTGTCGCCCTACCGCTGACGATGGTGATTGTCAGTGGCGGGATCGATATTTCGTTTGGTTCGACCATCGGCCTCTGCGCCATTGCATTGGGCGTACTGTTTCAAAGTGGTGTGCCGATGCCACTGGCGATTCTTCTGACATTACTGCTCGGCGCATTGTGCGGGCTGATCAACGCCGGATTAATTATCTATACCAAAGTTAACCCGCTGGTGATTACGCTTGGCACGCTATATCTGTTTGCCGGAAGCGCTCTGCTGCTTTCCGGGATGGCCGGAGCGACGGGGTACGAAGGTATTGGTGGATTCCCGATGGCGTTTACAGATTTTGCTAACCTGGATGTGCTGGGACTCCCTGTTCCGCTGATTATCTTCCTGATATGTCTCCTCGTTTTCTGGCTCTGGCTGCATAAAACCCATGCCGGACGTAACGTGTTTTTGATTGGGCAAAGCCCGCGCGTGGCGGTTTATAGCGCGATTCCAGTTAACCGTACCTTATGTGCGCTCTATGCCATGACAGGGCTGGCATCTGCGGTCGCCGCTGTGCTGTTGGTGTCGTATTTTGGTTCCGCGCGTTCCGATCTCGGTGCGTCGTTTCTGATGCCCGCCATCACCGCAGTGGTGCTCGGCGGTGCCAATATTTATGGTGGCTCCGGTTCCATTATCGGCACCGCCATTGCGGTTTTATTAGTGGGATATTTGCAACAAGGTTTGCAAATGGCAGGAGTGCCAAATCAGGTGTCCAGCGCCCTTTCCGGTGCGCTGCTTATCGTCGTTGTCGTTGGTCGTTCCGTTAGCCTGCATCGCCAGCAAATTAAAGAGTGGCTGGCGCGTCGGGCCAATAACCCATTGCCATAAAGGATATCTTCATGACACTTCATCGCTTTAAGAAAATCGCCTTACTTAGCGCCCTTGGCATTGCCGCAATCTCTATGAATGTGCAGGCCGCAGAGCGTATTGCATTTATTCCCAAACTGGTTGGCGTGGGATTTTTTACCAGCGGTGGCAACGGCGCACAACAAGCTGGTAAAGAGCTGGGCGTTGATGTGACCTACGATGGGCCGACAGAACCCAGTGTTTCTGGTCAGGTACAGTTGATTAATAACTTCGTCAATCAGGGATATAACGCCATTATCGTTTCTGCGGTTTCGCCAGATGGTTTATGCCCGGCACTGAAACGCGCCATGCAACGTGGGGTGAAAGTACTTACCTGGGATTCTGACACCAAACCGGAGTGCCGTTCTTACTACATTAACCAGGGAACGCCCGCCCAGTTGGGAGGTATGTTGGTGGATATGGCGGCGCGCCAGGTAAATAAAGACAAAGCCAAAGTCGCGTTTTTCTACTCCAGCCCCACAGTGACGGACCAAAACCAGTGGGTGAAAGAAGCGAAAGCGAAAATCGCCAAAGAACATCCAGGCTGGGAAATTGTCACTACGCAGTTTGGCTATAACGATGCCACTAAATCGTTACAAACCGCGGAAGGCATATTAAAAGCCTATAGCGATCTCGATGTCATTATCGCCCCCGACGCCAACGCCCTGCCTGCTGCCGCGCAAGCCGCTGAAAACCTGAAAAATGACAAAGTTGCGATTGTCGGATTCAGTACGCCAAATGTGATGCGTCCGTATGTAGAGCGCGGCACGGTGAAAGAGTTTGGCCTGTGGGATGTGGTTCAGCAAGGCAAAATTTCGGTCTATGTCGCAGATGCATTATTGAAAAAAGGTGCAATGAAAACGGGCGACAAGCTGGATATTCAGGGCGTAGGTCAGGTGGAAGTCTCGCCAAACAGCGTTCAGGGCTATGACTACGAAGCGGATGGTAATGGCATTGTACTGTTACCGGAGCGCGTGGTTTTCAATAAAGAAAATATCGGCAAATACGATTTCTGATGTGCATTACTTAACCGGAGTAAGTTATGGCAGATTTAGACGATATTAAAGATGGTAAAGATTTTCGCACCGATCAACCGCAACAAAATATCCCTTTTACCCTCAAAGGTTGCGGTGCTCTGGACTGGGGAATGCAGTCTCGTTTATCGCGGATATTTAATCCGAAAACGGGTAAAACCGTGATGCTGGCCTTTGATCATGGTTATTTTCAGGGGCCGACTACCGGACTTGAACGCATTGATATAAATATCGCCCCACTGTTTGAACATGCCGATGTATTAATGTGTACACGCGGTATTTTGCGCAGCGTGGTGCCACCCGCGACCAATAAGCCAGTGGTACTGCGGGCGTCAGGTGCGAACTCTATCCTGGCGGAATTAAGTAATGAAGCAGTGGCGTTATCGATGGATGACGCCGTGCGCCTGAACAGTTGTGCGGTGGCGGCGCAGGTTTATATCGGCAGCGAATATGAACATCAGTCGATCAAAAATATTATTCAGCTGGTCGATGCTGGAATGAAAGTGGGAATGCCGACCATGGCAGTCACTGGCGTGGGCAAAGATATGGTGCGCGATCAGCGTTATTTCTCGCTCGCGACTCGAATCGCCGCTGAAATGGGGGCGCAAATTATCAAAACCTATTATGTCGATAAAGGTTTTGAACGGATTGTTGCCGGATGTCCGGTACCTATTGTTATTGCTGGCGGTAAAAAATTACCGGAGCGCGAAGCGCTGGAAATGTGCTGGCAGGCTATCGATCAGGGCGCTTCTGGTGTGGATATGGGGCGAAATATTTTCCAGTCAGACCATCCGGTGGCGATGATGAAAGCCGTACAGGCGGTGGTTCACCATAACGAAACGGCTGATCGGGCATATGAACTCTATCTGAGTGAAAAACAGTAACTGCGGATTTAAGGAGAAGAATCATGCACGTCACACTGGTTGAAATTAACGTTCATGAAGACAAGGTTGACGAGTTTATCGAGGTCTTTCGCCAGAACCACCTGGGCTCGGTACAGGAAGAAGGTAATTTGCGCTTCGATGTCTTACAGGACCCGGAAGTGAATTCGCGCTTTTATATTTACGAAGCCTATAAAGATGAAGACGCAGTGGCGTTCCATAAAACCACGCCCCACTACAAAACCTGTGTCGCGAAACTGGAAGCGCTAATGACCGGGCCGCGTAAAAAACGTGTGTTCAATGGGTTGATGCCGTGAGGCGAATTCATCAGTTTTATCTACAATTGGGGTAACGCGCTGACGGGAGTAAAAAAATGTCTGACTGGAACCCCTCTTTATATCTGCTCTTTGCCGCTGAACGATCGCGTCCGGCGGTGGAGCTGCTTGCCAGAGTGCCGCTGGAGAATGTCGAATACGTTGCCGATCTTGGCTGTGGCCCAGGTAACAGCACCGCCCTGCTGCATCAACGTTGGCCTGCGGCCAGGATAACGGGCATCGACTCGTCTCCGGCGATGATTGCCGAAGCGCGCAGTGCTCTTCCAAAATGTCAGTTTGTGGAAGCAGACATCCGCAACTGGCAACCGAAACAGGCACTCGATCTGATTTTTGCTAATGCCTCACTGCAATGGCTGCCCGACCACTACGAATTGTTTCCTCATCTGGTTTCATTACTTAATCTCCATGGTGTGTTGGCAGTACAGATGCCAGATAACTGGCTGGAGCCGACCCATGTGCTGATGCGCGAAGTCGCCTGGGAACAAAATTATCCAGATCGCGGGCGTGAGCCGCTGGCTGGCGTTCATGCATATTACGATATTTTGAGCGAAGCCGGATGCGAGATTGATATCTGGCGAACCACTTACTATCACCAGATGCCGTCGCACCAGGCGATTATTGACTGGGTGACCGCAACCGGATTACGCCCGTGGTTGCAGGATCTGACTGAGAGCGAACAGCAGCATTTTCTTACGCGCTACCATCAGATGCTGGAAGAGCAGTATCCACTCCAGGAGAACGGGCAGATACTGCTGGCATTCCCGCGACTGTTTATTGTTGCCCGACGTATCGAGTAATTATCACGTCAGCTGGTAATGGCGATCGGGAAGAATTTTCGCTGGAATTTCTGCTTCATCGTTCATCTGTAACAGGTCAATTTCAATAGCGTTGCAGATGGCATCCAGTGGTAAATCGTTGTTTTCTGTACCGAACGGATCTTCCAGTTCTTCCGCCAGACAATCCAGCGAAATAAAGGTGTAGGAAATCAGCACAGAGATAAAAGGCGTCATGTAATGCAGATCCACGACCAGCGCGAACGGCAGCATGATACAAAACAGATAAACGGTACGATGCAAAATCAGGGTGTAGGCAAAGGGAATTGGCGTATAGGCAATGCGCTCGCAGCCTGCCAGAACCGCTGAAATATCATTAAGCCGATCGTTGAGGCTAATAAACAGGATATCTGAAAGTTGTCCATTGCGTCGCTGAACCGCCAACCATTCCCCCATTATTAACAAGATACGGTTAGCTGGAGAGTTCGAAGCCAGTACACGCTGAAGATCTTCAGTCTTGAGATAATGAGCCAGCACTTCCGCCTGCGGCTGTTTGCGTAATGTCATGCGTAAACAATGGGCGAAGGCGATTTGCAGTCGGGCAAACTCCCTTACCCTTGCCGAATCCGGCAATGTCGTTTTTACCTCACGCAATAATGACCGCGAAGCAATCATCAACTGCCCCCAAAGTTTGCGCGCTTCAACGTAACGGGCGTAACCAGCGTTATTACGAAAACCCAGAAAGATGGCGATGGCGACACCAAGAATGCTGAACGGTGCGAGGGTGAATTTGATGCCCAGATGTGTGTACCAGGGCAGCATGAAAATAACAGCGATAGAAAAGAGAAAATTGAGTAGTAAGCGCGAGGATATCTTGGATAATACTGAACCGTGCCAGACAAAAATACGGCGCAGCCAGTGTTGTTGTGGACGAACAATCATGGTTATCTTCAGGCGTGGAAAAGTCGCCCTATTAAACGTGATTACGATCACGTTCTCAAGATGCTACTTACAAATTACCTACAAGCTTACAACATTAACAGGTGCTGCATGTGGCACCTGTTAATAATAAAGGTACATAGGATGTTGTAACTAATATAGTGGAATAAGAAACCCGGTCGAAACCGGGTTCAGAGTATTAGCACAACGGACGTACAGCTTCGCGCATCCCTTTTTCCAGAATGGAATCCAGGTCATTAGCAACCAGTTCGACCAGGCCAGGCACTTGCGTCAGGTCCTGTTCCCAGTGGTCTTTTTCTGCCAGCACAGTAGCGACCAGCTCCTGGGTGTCGATGATACGGTCACGATGCTGGCTCCAGAGTTGCTGATAACGTTCCAGCCAGTGGGCATCATCCTGTACCGGATACGCTTCCCCGTTACGTTCTCCACGATAGAATGCAATCAATGCGGCTAACGCGAAGGTCAGTCGGGCCGGAAGTTTACCGTTCACCTTCTGCCCTGCCAGCAACTGAGGCAGAATTCGGGTACGGAACTTGGTCATACCGTTGAGCGCGATGGAAAGCAGCTGATGCTTAATATATGGGTTACGGAAACGCCCGGTTACCGCACTGGCGAAAGATTCCAGTTCATCACGTGGCAAATCCAGTACTGGAATAATTTCTTCGTAGATGGCTTTTTCAACGAATGCGCAAATTTCAGCATCGTTCATCGCTTCGCCTACAGTATCCAGCCCTGCCTGGAACGCCACCGGCACCAGCGCGGTGTGTGCACCGTTGAGAATTGCCACTTTGCGCTCTTTATACGGTTTAATATCGTCAACAATCAGCACGTTGAGCGGATATTTGTCCAGACACAGTTCAGTCGCTAAAGATTTCGGCCCCTGAATTACAAACAGGTAAAAGTGTTCAGCGGTATCGAGGAAACCATCGTGATACCCCAGTTCTTCTTCCAGTTTCGCCACTTCATCACGCGGATAACCGGTAACGATACGGTCCACCAGCGTAGAGCAGAAGCTGTTAGCCTGATCCAGCCATTGAATAAATGCTTCTGGTAGCGCCCACTCCTGCGCGTAGCGCAGAACCAGTTCACGCAGCGCATCGCCGTTATAGTCGATCAGTTCACACGGGATGATAATCCAACCTTTATCCAGCGCACCGTTGAAATGGCTAAAACGTTCGAACAACAGGCGAGTCAGTTTTGCCGGATAGCTTACCGCTGGCGCGTCAGCAAATTTGTCGCCTGCATGGTAGCTGATACCTGCTTCGGTGGTGTTAGAGAAAACAAAGCGCATTTCCGGGTTGTGCGCCAGTTTCAGGAATTCATCGTATTCACTGTAGACGCTGATTTCACGATTAACAGAACGAATCAGACGCGCATCGCTGACCGCCTCGCCCTTCTCATTCAAACCACGAATGATGGTGGTGTACAGACCATCCTGAGTGCTCAGTGACGGCGGGAATGAAGTTTCAATCGGACGAACTACGACCACACCAGAATTCAGATCGGTGTGCTCATTCAGGAGATCAATTTGCCAGTCGACAAAGGCACGCAGGAAGTTACCTTCACCAAACTGAATGATACGTTCTGGATACTGTGCACCGGGAAAATCGCGACGATTTAGTGTTTTCACAATGGGTTCCCTTTTGATTAGTCATACAACCTGTTTGAATTGGTACGACAGGTTAGCAAACTTTGATACGCTGAACCCCTGTTTTGATCAACTCGCGGCGAACAATTCACGTTTTTTGGCGAAAAATGTGCTGTTGGTCAAGGTTCCGGAAAGTGAAAGCTTGTAATCATGATTTCCGGTAAAAATGGGAAATGACAAAATTGGTAGAACAAATTAGATGTTCACCACCAAAAAATCACAACCTGTCAGACAACTTCTTCGCCATAATGCATAGTGCTGGTTCGATTTCGCCCGTCTTTTTTCGAGCGATAAAGACAAGTATCGGCTTCTACCATCAGTTTGTTGAAATCATCGATTAACGTACGAAATGTTGCACTCCCACTTCCGACACCAATGCTAACCGTCAAATAAAGCGTTTTTTGTTGCCAGATAAACGGTTGCATTTCTACGCCTTTACGGATTTTTTCCGCCATCAGCAGACCATCCACAGGATTCACTGAAGGCACTGCAACAGCAAATTCTTCGCCGCCCATCCGCGCCACCAGCCCTTTATCACCAACTATCTTCTGTATATGCCGGGCAAACACGCTTAAAACTTTATCGCCACATTCATGACCATAGTTGTCGTTTATGCTTTTGAAATAGTCGATATCAAGCAGCATCACCGTCAGATGTTGTGTCTGTTGTAGTGACGGATTTTTTAATGCCTCAAAAAGACCTGAGCGCGAGTAAACCTGGGTGAGAAAATCAAAATCGGCACGCAGAGAAACTTGCTTAACCAGCGAGTTAATTGCCGCCACGCTAAAGGAAACCATGATTGGGCAAATTGCCATGGTAGCAATCCCCAGACGAGCGGAGAACATTTGTGGGATAGAGAACGGCGAACCGACGGCGATATCTATCACCGAATTTGCCACCAGCACGATTTCCACCGCGCCCGTCAAAAAAGTCAGCAAACACGTTACCTGCGGGGTATAGCGTACCGCACACCAGATCAATGCAGGCAATGGGAACGCCAGACTCCCCGCACCGCCGATAACTACCGAGGCAATGACCGATACAATGAGCGCAATAAACGGCATCATCTGTTCTGCTTTAAAGCGTGGCAACGCCCTGGGGATCGCCAGCGTCAACATACACGGAACAATTAACACGCCCGTCGAAAACTGTTCGCTAAACCAGTCAGCAAGTAAGGGCCAGAAATCCAGACTATCAATACTTACTGAACCAACCGCCCCGACAATTGCGCATAATAATGCGGCTATAAGGCAATAATTAAACAAGCGTAAGGCACTTACTGGCTCATACTTATTTTTCCCCAGTCGCTTATCCCTCAGCACTAACCGAGCCACGGTCACAATAAACATCATATTGGACAAGTTGATGACCAGTGAAACTAAACCCCATTCGGTAGTCATCGCATCATAAGCCATCATCGCCACGTAACTGATTGCATAGTAATGCAGCCGATTGAGCCAGACATACCGGGCAAAAACCCCTGCCATCACACCATTCAGCGGCCAGAAGAGAGAGAGTTCATGAACCAGACGTAACTCTGCACCAACAAAATAGAACAGCGTGGTTAGCGCAAAAATCGCGATGCTATTACGTAGCAAATGGCCTTCCAGGAACAAATGGAAAGTTGAGATGGGGAGTACACGCATTAATTATCTGTCCATACAATTGCAGGCTGCAATTATTTTAACGCAATAAGTAAATTCTCATAAAGGATAGCATGTTCACTGGCAGCGGTGACAAATAAAGATATTAATCCGATACGGCTTTGTCGAAATCTGACATTCTTATGGCTGATTCATCTGAATAACCAGCCAGTGGTAGATAACCGTCACAATATAACGTTGTTGTTCCTCACTTAACGAAACACCCTGCGGAATGTTGTGCCACTTAGCCAGACAGCCGCGACAACATGTTGCTGTAGCATGCTGGGCAATAAACACCGGATGCCCGCGCATGGGAGTTTGCTTGCCATCGTTCGCAGGTAAGGCCGGGGCAAGACGTTTAGCGACAAAATCCGCCGCATGTTGTTCGATAACCGGCGCGCCCTTCTCCAGACAATACTGACGCTCCTTCACGCCTAAACGAAAGCGGGAGCGAAATTTTGAACGGGATAAACGCGCGAAGAGTGGATCAAGAGACTGCATTAGTAAACCGAGCGTCCTAATTGTTTCGTCAATTGTTCAAGTACTGCAATACCGGCAAGAGAGTTACCTGCGTCATCCAGTTCCGGACTCCAGACCGCAATGGCCATTTCATGTGGGACGATCGCCACAATACCGCCACCAACGCCAGATTTCGCCGGAAGTCCCACCCGCCAGGCAAACTCGCCCGCATTCTGGTACATACCACTGGTTGCCATCAGCGCGTTAATTTGTCGCGCTTGCATTGGCGTTACCACCGGCTCATCGATATGAATAGCCTTCCCCTGATTTGCCAGAAAGACAAACGTTCGGGCCAGCTCAACGCAGCTCATTTTTAGTGCACAGTAGTGAAAGTAGTTTTGCAGTACTGTTGTCACATCATGATGGAAATTGCCAAACGACTTCATCAGCCAGGCTATCGCCGCATTTCTCGCAGAATGCTCGAACTCTGAACGCGCTACCACCGTATCGTAGGCAATATCAGACACGCCGCTTAGTCCACGCACCACTTCCAGCATACGTTGCCGTGGGGCGCTTAATCGCCCTTGCAACATGTCGCAGACCACCAACGCACCGGCATTAATAAAAGGATTTCGTGGAATACCCTGCTCCATTTCCAGTTGCACCAGGGAATTGAATGGCGATCCCGACGGATCCTTGCCCACACGTTGCCAAATTTCTTCTTCGGAGTAATGACGCATTGCAACAACGAGACTGAGCACTTTGGAAATAGACTGAATTGAAAAACGCTCTTGCGCGTCTCCGGCCTGAAAAAGCTGCCCGTCAACGGTACAGATAGCAATGCCCAGTCGGGAACCCTCTACCGTTGCCAGTGCCGGAATATAATCCGCGACTTTCCCCCGACCAATTAGCGGTCGTACTTGCCGCAAGATGTTTTCTAAGATTGCATTATCCATGGCGACTGCCACTCTCTGCTCCTTGCTCGCAGGTCTGAAAAGACCTGCGAGTATAACAGAGCTAAATATGTGACGTCAGATCCGGTCTTTCCATACCGTCTGGATATTACAGAACTCATGTAACCCAAAATGGGAAAGCTCACGACCAAAGCCGCTCTTCTTCACACCGCCAAACGCTACCCGTGCATCACTGGCGCTGAAACCATTGATAAACACCCCTCCACATTCCAGACGTGCTGCCATTTGTTTCGCCAGTGCTTCATCAGAGGTAATAATGGTTGCAGAAAGTCCAAACTCGCTGTCATTAGCCAGTTTAAGCGCATGTTCAGCATCTTTCGCAATGGTGATTGCCGCGACGGGTCCAAACAATTCTTCACGAAACGCGGTCATTTCTGGCGTGACGTCTGCCAGAACCGTTGCCGGATAGTAGTTTCCTGCGCCTGCTACCTTTTCCCCTCCGAGTAACAGACGGGCGCCCTGTGCCAGTGATTTTTCAACCTGATGATGTAGCTCATCACGCAAATCGAAACGCGCCATCGGTCCGAGGTCGTTATCCTCATGACTCGGATCGCCCATTTTCAACGCCGATACCGCCGCCACAAAACGTTCGGTAAATGCAGAGGCAATCCCCTCTTCGATGATAAAGCGTTTTGCTGCTGCACAAACCTGCCCGGTATTCTGATAACGTCCGGCAACCGCGGCTTTCACGGCCAGGTCCAGATCGGCATCGTTAAGCACAATAAATGGGTCGGAACCGCCCAATTCAAGCACACATTTTTTCAGCGCCGCCCCAGCCTGCGCGCCAATGGCTGCTCCCGCACGGACACTTCCGGTGACTGTAACCGCAGCAATGCGCGGGTCTTTAATCATCTGGCTTACACCGTCATTGTCGGCATTCAACCAGCCATATACGCCTTGTGGGATACCTGCATCGTTAAAGACCTGAGCAATTAACTGTGCACAGCCCATCACATTTGGCGCATGCTTAAGCAAATAACCGTTACCTGCCAGGATAATGGGAACAGCCCCTCGCATCACCTGCCATAACGGAAAGTTCCACGGCATAATCGCCAGGATCGTCCCCATAGGACGATATTCAATAACCGCTTGCTGATTTTCTACCTGCGTAGGTTCGCTCTTCAGCATTGCCGGACCATGCTCTGCATACCAGTCGCACAAGTTTGCTGATTTCGCCACTTCGGCACGCGCCTGTTTGATCGGTTTCCCCATTTCTCGAGTGATCATTTGCGCCATCTCTTCGCTACGGGCGCGCAAAGCCTTACCGAGATCACGCAGTTTTTCTGCGCGATAATCTACGTTTGTTACGCGCCAGTCGCGAAAGCCTGCCGCCGCGAGCCGAAGTGCGTGTTCAATATCGTCAGCGCCAGCCCACGGCAGTGCAGAAAGTTGTTCTCCATTGGCTGGATTTATTGAAATAGCATGGGTAAGCGGAGTAATGGTCATTCGGGTATCTCCTTCGTGAGTTATGGTGTGAAGATACGCAGATTTACTCTTTCGTTAAAATGAATAATATTAAGCCACTTGTTCACGAATCGAGAATGCTATGGATCTGACCCAGCTGGAGATGTTTAACGCCGTTGCCGAGGCTGGCAGCATTACCCAGGCGGCAGCAAAAGTGCATCGTGTGCCATCTAACCTGACTACCCGTATCCGCCAGCTGGAAACAGAACTCGGCGTGGAACTGTTTATTCGCGAGAATCAGCGTTTACGTCTCTCTCCTGCCGGGCATAATTTTTTGCGCTATAGCCAACAAATTCTCGCGTTGGTCGACGAAGCGCGAAATGTTGTTGCTGGCGATGAGCCACAAGGCTTGTTTTCTCTCGGTTCGCTGGAAAGCACCGCAGCGGTACGCATCCCAGCTACACTGGCAGAATTTAACCGTCGTTATCCTAAAATTCAGTTTTCCCTTTCCACTGGCCCTTCCGGAACTATGCTGGATGGTGTACTTGAGGGAAAACTGAATGCGGCATTTATTGATGGTCCGATTAACCATACAGCCATTGACGGGATGCCGGTGTACCGCGAGGAGTTGATGATCGTTACGCCGCAAGGACATACTCCCGTTACCCGCGCCAGTCAGGTTAATGGTTGTAATATCTATGCCTTCCGCGCTAACTGCTCGTATCGCCGCCACTTTGAGAGCTGGTTTCATGCCGACGGCGCAGCGCCGGGGACAATTCATGAGATGGAGTCATATCACGGTATGCTGGCCTGTGTAATCGCCGGAGCGGGAATTGCGCTTATTCCTCGTTCCATGCTGGAAAGTATGCCGGGGCATCATCAGGTTGAAGCCTGGCCATTAGGTGAGCAATGGCGTTGGTTAACGACATGGCTGGTCTGGCGTCGTGGCGCGAAGACTCGTCAGCTTGAGGCGTTTATTGAACTGCTTGACACATCGCTGGAACAGCATGAAGCGGCAAAATGAGATGTGGATCACAAAGTCATTGTATTCACATCATTAACCGTTTTAAGATCATTTCATCACCTTTTCGCAACTCACCCGATAATCTGTTATGACAACAAACACTGTTTCCCGCAAAGTGGCGTGGCTACGGGTAGTTACGCTGGCAGTAGCCGCCTTCATCTTCAATACTACCGAATTTGTCCCTGTTGGCCTGCTTTCTGACATTGCGCAAAGTTTTCACATGCAAACTGCTCAGGTCGGCATCATGTTGACCATTTATGCATGGGTAGTAGCGCTAATGTCATTGCCTTTTATGCTAATGACCAGTCAGGTTGAACGCCGCAAGTTGCTGATCTGCCTGTTTGTGGTATTTATTGCCAGCCATGTGCTGTCATTTTTATCGTGGAGCTTTACCGTTCTGGTGATCAGCCGAATCGGCGTTGCTTTCGCACATGCTATTTTCTGGTCGATAACGGCGTCTCTGGCGATTCGCATGGCACCAGCAGGTAAACGAGCGCAGGCGTTGAGTTTAATCGCTACCGGTACAGCACTGGCAATGGTATTAGGTTTACCCATTGGTCGAATTGTGGGGCAATATTTCGGCTGGCGAACGACGTTTTTTGCCATTGGTATTGGAGCGCTTATCACCCTGCTATGCCTGATTAAGTTACTTCCATTACTCCCCAGCGAACATTCCGGGTCGTTGAAAAGTCTTCCGCAACTGTTCCGCCGCCCGGCATTGATGAGCATATATTTGTTGACGGTAGTGGTGGTTACCGCGCATTACACGGCATACAGCTATATTGAGCCTTTTGTGCAAAACGTAGCTGGGTTCAGTGCCAATTTTGCTACAGCATTGCTGTTAATGCTCGGAGGCGCAGGCATTATTGGTAGCGTGATTTTCGGCAAACTCGGCAATCAGTATGCGTCTACGCTGGTGAGTGCGGCAATTGCGTTATTGCTGGTGTGCCTGGCGCTACTGTTACCTGCGGCGAACAGTGAGATGCACCTCGGCGTACTGAGCGTTTTCTGGGGGATTGCGATGATGATCATCGGCCTTGGGATGCAGGTAAAAGTGCTGGCGCTGGCACCGGATGCTACCGATGTTGCGATGGCGCTATTTTCGGGGATATTCAATATTGGTATCGGCGCCGGGGCGCTGGTGGGTAATCAGGTGAGTCTTCACTGGTCGATGTCGATGATTGGCTATGTTGGCGCGGTGCCTGCTCTCGCTGCGTTAATATGGTCAATCGTCATATTCCGCCGCTGGCCAGTGAAACTCGAGGAACAGACACAATAGTTGAAAGGCCCATTCGGGCCTTTTTTAATGGTACGTTTTAATGATTTCCAGGATGCCGTTAATAATAAACTGCACTCCCATACACACCAGTAAGAAGCCCATCAGGCGGGAGATCGCTTCAATTCCCCCCTTGCCCACCAGCCGCATAATTGCGCCAGAGCTACGTAGGCTTCCCCACAAAATGACCGCAACCAGAAAAAAGATCAGCGGCGGCGCAACCATCAGTACCCAGTCTGCGAAGGTTGAACTCTGACGTACTGTGGACGCCGAACTGATGATCATCGCAATGGTCCCCGGTCCAGCGGTACTTGGCATTGCCAGTGGAACAAAGGCGATGTTGGCACTGGGTTCATCTTCCAGCTCTTCGGATTTGCTTTTCGCCTCCGGTGAGTCAATCGCTTTTTGCTGGGGGAAGAGCATACGGAAACCAATAAAAGCGACAATTAAGCCGCCAGCAATACGCAGACCGGGAATCGAAATCCCGAATGTGTCCATCACCAGTTGTCCGGCATAGTACGCCACCATCAAGATGGCAAAAACATATACCGAGGCCATTAATGACTGACGATTACGTTCGGCGGTGTTCATGTTACCCGCAAGCCCGAGAAACAACGCTACGGTGGTTAACGGGTTAGCTAACGGCAATAACACCACCAGCCCCAGGCCTATCGCTTTAAACAAATCTAACATTGGTGGTTGCCATCCTGTGTCGCTAGTTATCTGCGAAAAGTATAAAGGGTAAACAAGGAGAAAGTTTCACTCTTTAACTAATCTTGCAGCACACTGCGCAATACTTGAACCGATTTAGCAAATCGTGGCATCGAGGGATTCATTCGTTTGACTTATACTTGCCTGGGCAATATTATCCCCTGCAACTAATTACTTGCCAGGGCAACCATTGTGAAAAGTACCAGCGACCTGTTCAATGAAATCATCCCATTAGGTCGCTTAATCCATATGGTTAATCAGAAGAAAGACCGTCTGCTTAACGATTATCTGTCACCGCTCGATATCACCGCGGCACAGTTTAAAGTGCTCTGCTCTATCCGCTGCGCAGCATGCATTACTCCCGTTGAGCTGAAAAAAGTCCTTTCGGTTGACCTTGGCGCGCTGACCCGCATGTTGGATCGCCTGGTTTGCAAAGGCTGGATTGAGCGGTTGCCGAACCCGAATGACAAGCGCGGCGTGTTGGTGAAACTCACCAGCAGTGGCGCGGCAATATGTGAACAATGCCATCAATTAGTTGGCCAGGACCTGCATCAAGAATTAACAAAAAACCTGACGGCGGACGAAGTGGCAACGCTTGAGCATTTGCTTAAGAAAGTCCTGCCGTAAACAAAAAAAGAGGTATGACGATGTCCAGACGCAATACTGACGCTATTACCATTCATAGCATTTTGGACTGGATCGAGGACAACCTGGAATCACCACTGTCACTGGAAAAAGTGTCAGAGCGTTCAGGTTATTCCAAATGGCACCTGCAACGGATGTTTAAAAAAGAAACCGGCCATTCATTAGGTCAATACATCCGCAGCCGTAAGATGACAGAAATCGCGCAAAAGCTGAAAGAAAGCAACGAGCCAATCCTCTATCTGGCAGAACGTTATGGTTTCGAGTCACAGCAAACGCTGACTCGCACCTTCAAAAATTACTTTGATGTTCCGCCACATAAATATCGGATGACCAATATGCAGTGCGAGTCGCGGTATTTGCATCCATTGAACCATTACAACAGTTAATAAAAATGTGACAACGTCACTGAGGCAATCATGAAACCACTTTTATCCGCAATGGTAACCGCGCTTATTCTGTTTTCCGCGCAGAGCTTTGCGGAGCAAACCTCGCAACCGGTCGTTACTTCCTGTGGCGATGTGGTGATTGTTCCCCCATCGCAGGAACAACCACCGTTCGATTTAAATCACATGGGTACAGGCAGTGACAAATCGGATGCGCTGGGCGTGCCCTATTACAACCAACACGCCATGTAGTTTATTCAGGCCCCGGCATATCGGGGCTTGTTAGCCTCTCACCTTCACCGCTTTACGCCACCGCAAACCAAACACATTGATATACAGTCCGGTCATAATAAGCACGGCACCTAAGAATTGCAGACCTGTTAGGCGTTCATCCAGCAGTAACGCTGCACTTGCCAGACCGACTACCGGCACCAGTAATGATAATGGTGCGACACGCCATGTCTCATAGCGTCCAAGCAGCGTACCCCAGATCCCGTAACCAACTATCGTCGCCACAAATGCCAGATACATCAACGCCAGAATGGTGGTCATGTCGATAGTGACCAGACTGTGAATCATTTTTTCGGCGCCATCGAGAATGAGCGAGGCGACAAAAAACGGGATTATCGGGATTAATGCGCTCCAGACGACCAGAGACATCACTGCCGGACGGGATGAATGAGACATGATCTTTTTATTGAAGATATTGCCACTCGCCCAACTAAATGCCGCCGCCAGGGTCAAAATAAAACCGAGCATCGCCACATGCTGACCGTTAAAGCTATCTTCGATTAACACCAGTACACCAAAAATCGCTAACGCAATCCCCGCCAGTTGCTTACCGTGCAGCCGTTCGCCAAAAGTAAAAGCACCGAGCACGATAGTAAAAAACGCCTGAGCCTGTAAGACCAGCGAGGCTAGCCCTGCCGGCATACCGAAGTTAATGGCGCAAAAGAGAAAGGCAAACTGCGCAAAACTGATGGTTAAACCATACCCCAGCAGTAAATTCAGCGGTACTTTTGGTCGCGCCACGAAAAAGATTGCCGGGAAGGCGACCAGCATAAAGCGTAAACCGGCCAGCATCAGCGGTGGCATGTTATGGAGCCCCACTTTGATGACCACAAAATTAAGCCCCCATACAACGACGACTAATAGCGCCAACACCCCATCTTTCCGCGACATTTTCCCGCCTCTGAATTTTCATTTTTGTCAGCAATCAACTTAGCTGAATTTACTTTTCTTTAACAGTTCATTCGTTAATCACCGTTTACCACGGCATTAATGGCAAATAAGTCGCTATACTTCAGATTTTTGCCATGCTATTTCTTTACATCTCAAAAACAAAACATAACGAAATGCATTGTCGGACAGCCAAATGAACTTATCTCTGAGACGCTCTACTTGCGCCCTTCTCGCCTCGTCGTTGTTATTAACTATCGGACGCGGCGCCACGCTGCCATTTATGACTATTTACTTGAGTCGCCAGTACAGTCTGGGTGTCGATCTCATTGGTTATGCGATGACAATTGCGCTCACTATTGGTGTCGTTTTTAGCCTCGGTTTTGGTATCCTGGCGGATAAGTTCGACAAGAAACGCTATATGTTACTGGCAATTATGGCCTTCGCCAGCGGTTTTATTGCCATTCCCCTGGTGGACAGCGTCACGCTGGTGGTACTTTTTTTCGCACTCATCAACTGTGCCTATTCCGTTTTTGCCACTGTATTGAAAGCCTGGTTTGCCGACAATCTTTCATCCACCAGCAAAACGAAGATCTTCTCGATCAACTACACCATGCTCAATATTGGCTGGACCGTCGGCCCGCCACTCGGCACGCTGTTGGTCATGCAGAGCATCAATCTGCCCTTTTGGCTGGCAGCTATCTGCTCTGCGTTTCCCATGGTTTTCATTCAAATTTGGGTAAAGCGCAGCGAGAAAATCATCGCTACAGAAACAGGCAGCGTCTGGTCGCCAAAGGTTTTGTTACGGGATAAAGCGCTGCTGTGGTTCACCTGCTCTGCCTTTCTGGCTTCTTTCGTGAGCGGTGCCTTTGCCTCTTGTATCTCGCAATATGTGATGGTCATAGCGGATAGTGGTTTTGCTGAAAAAGTAGTCGCAGTGGTTCTGCCTGTTAATGCCGCGATGGTGGTTACGTTGCAGTATTCCGTTGGGCGGCGTATTAACCCGACCAACATACGCGCGCTGATGACGGTAGGCACACTCTGTTTTGTCGTCGGTCTGGTCGGTTTTATTTTTTCCGGAAACAGCCTGCTATTGTGGGGAATTTCAGCCGCGGTATTTACTGTTGGTGAAATTATTTATGCTCCCGGTGAGTATATGTTGATTGACCATATTGCGCCGCCTGGAATGAAAGCCAGCTATTTTTCCGCCCAGTCATTAGGCTGGCTGGGGGCAGCGGTAAATCCATTAGTGAGTGGTGTTGTACTTACCACTCTCCCGTCTTCTTCGCTGTTTATCATTCTGGCGTTAGTCATCATTGCCGCGTGGGCGCTGATGTTAAAAGGTATTAACGCCAGACCCCAGGGGCAGCCAGCACTCTGTTAACGTTCGTGCCGTGCCACTGCTGGCACGGCTTTGCTAATCATTATTCTGAGGCAAAGGCATAACCTTCATCTTCCCAGCCGGTTATCCCGCCAAGCATGATTTTAACCGGCTTTCCGAGTCGAGCCAGTTTGAGTGCCGCACGGTCTGCACCATTACAATGTGGCCCCGCGCAATACACCACAAATAGCGTATCGTCCGGCCATTCGGCCATTCTTTCTGCGGTCATTTGCTTATGGGGTAAATGGAGAGCGCCTGGGATATGCCGACGAGCGAAGTCCTCTTCACGACCAACCACATGAAGTAAAACGAAATCATCGCCAATATAAGCCAGAGAGTCATGAACATCGGCACAATCTGTTTCGACACTCAAGCGCGCGAGAAAATGCGCCTCAGCAACTTCTGGCTTCGCTGTGGTAAATTCAGTGACATAACGCATAGTGCTTTTTCCTTTTGGTTTGTTGTGTTAACAATAATGTAACCAATCTACTTTTCACTGACCGCCTCCCGATATGCCAGAAAAGAGCAAAATGATGACAACGTTACAACGCCCGCTGGTCGTTGCACTGGCTTATGACGGGCTATGTACTTTCGAATTTGGCGTAGCCGTTGAAATATTCGGCCTGCCACGACCGGAACTGGGCGATAACTGGTATCGTTTTGCCGTTGCTGCGGTAGAACCTGGTGCGCTGCAAGCCACCGGGGGGATCCACGTGGTGGCAGACGGCGGGCTGGAATTATTGCCCAACGCCGATATGGTTATTATTCCTGGCTGGCGTGGAATAGATGCAAAAGTGCCAGAGATGCTATGTCAGTCATTGCGCGAGGCACACCAGCGCGGTACTCGCCTGGTATCGATATGCTCTGGCGTGTTTGTCCTTGCCGCTGCGGGCCTTCTTCACCAGCGAAAAGCGACCACCCACTGGCGCTACACTGAACAACTCCGGCACCGTTACCCTTCAATCAGCGTAAGTGACAATGTGTTATATCGGGATGAAGGACAAGTGATGACCTCCGCCGGAAGCGCCGCGGGGATCGATCTGTGTTTACATATCGTGCGCAAAGATTTTGGCCATGAGATTGCTAATAATGTCGCCCGGCGGCTGGTCATACAGCCACATCGCCAGGGGGATCAACCACAAAATCTGACGCGCCCAATGGCCTCACCGCGTGAAAGCCAGACGTTAGGTGCATTATTCGACTTTTTGCAGCAGAATCTGGCACAAACACATACTGTGTCTTCCCTCGCCGAGCGGGTAAATATGAGTCAGCGCACTTTTTTGAGACGTTTTGAGGCGTTAACCGGCATGACGCCCGCCCGCTGGCTGCTTAATGAGCGCTTAATACGAGTTCAGGATTATCTGCAAAATTCGGCTTTTAACATCGATAAAATTGCCGAGCTGACGGGTTTTGGCAATTCAGCGTTATTGCGTCATCACTTTCACCAACGTTTTTTATTATCCCCTTCGCAATATCGTAAAAACATCCATTCCCCATCACAATAACCGCCTGATTCAGCCTTTGTTTAGGTAATCTCTGCTAATATCTTTCTCATTGAGATGAAAATTAAGGTAAGCGAGGAAACACACCACACAATAAACGGAGGAAAATAATGTTGGGTAATATGAATGTTTTTATAGCTGTTCTGGGAATAATTTTATTTTCTGGCTTTCTGGCCGCATATTTCAGCTACAAATGGGATGACTAATGAACGGAGATAATCCCTCACCTAACCGGCCCCTTGTTACAGTTGTGTGCAAGGGGCCTGATTTTCTGACGGCAAAAAAAACCGCCAGTAAACCGGCGGTGAATGCTTGCATGGATCGATTTGTGTTTTGCTTTTACGCTATCAGGCATTTCTCTGCGCTGGTAACGGTTCTTTGACACAGTAGCATTATTTTTCTCAATGAATGTTAAACAGAGCTTAAACTCGGGCTATCACACTCTGCTCGTCAATAAACATGCAGCGATTTCTTCCGGTCTGCTTGCCTTCGTACATTGCTCTGTCAGCCCTTCCAATAACCACATCCAACGGTTCTTCAGGAAACGCGCGGCTCACGCCAGCGGTCACTGTTATTGGGATATGTCCGCCAGGATGCGCTATGGCATGGTTATCGACTAACTGACAAATACGTACCCCAGCACGACACGCCTCAGCATCATTTTGCGCTTTGATGATAATAATAAACTCTTCACCACCATAGCGATAAACCGTATCGTAGTCACGCGTCCAACCGGCTAAGTAAGTCGCCAGGGTTCGTAATACCACATCACCGATTAAATGTCCGTAGGTATCATTAACCAGTTTAAATCGGTCTATATCCAGCAGCATTAAATAAAGATTTAATGGTTCAGCATTACGTAATTGATGCTCAAAGGATTCATCAAGTACCCGACGGCCAGGTAATCCCGTCAATACATCCATATTGCTACGAATAGTCAGCAAATAAATTTTGTAATCTGTTAATGCTGCGGTAAAAGAAAGCAACCCTTCCTGAAATTCGTCAAAATGAACTTCCTGCCAGCGATTTTCGACAATAGCCAGCATTAATTCCCGGCCACAGTTATGCATATGCTGATGGGTAGAATCTATTATCCGAACGTAGGGTAATTCATCACTATCGAGTGGTCCATGATGATCAAGCCACCGACCAAACTGGCACAGTTCATAAGAATGGTTATCCGTAATTTCTGGCTGACTGGTATCCCTCGCTACCACGCTATGAAACATACTCACCAGCCACTGGTAATGGGCATCGATAGCCTTATTGAGATCTAACAAGATAGCATCGATTTCCGTTGTCTTCTTGATCATTGCCACTCCTTTTTCACAATTCCTTGTGCGCTCTATTATAACGAGAGAAAAGAAAATTTATGTCAACAATTCCATAGAAAAAACATTAATTAATGGATAAAAATATAACGGCGTGATTTAAAACAAAATAAACAGAAAAAAGTGATTAAATCTGTCAGAACACGTTAAATTCAAGCCAGAAGATATAATACCGATTATGCCAAAGGGAAGAAGGTAATGGCCTGAAAGATTAGGGCTTTTGGCAGTATTATAAATCCAATTATTTCTGCAAATGTACGCAGATCCCGGATAACTAAAAAAGAAATGAACAGCATATTATAATATAGCACCGGACTGGATGTAGCCCGGTGCTATATGGGGGAATTATACGTTCAAGCCGCGATGTTGCAGCATCGGTGTAATCTGTGGTGCCTTACCTCGCCACTGGCGATACAAACGTTCTAAATCTTCGCTATTACCTTTGGAAAGGATAGCGTCGCGAAAACGTTGCCCATTTTTACGCGTTAAACCGCCTTCCTCGACAAACCATTTATAACCATCGTCTGCCAGCATTTGCGTCCACAGATACGCGTAGTAACCTGCCGCATATCCGCCACCAAAAATGTGAGCGAAATAACTGCTGCGATAACGCGGCGGTACAGCGGGAAGATCCATGTTTTCCGCCGCCAGCGCCCGAAGTTCGAAATCGTCCACGTCGTGGCGTGCTTCATTCTCCTCCAGACAATGCCAGCGCATATCAAGAAGTGCTGCGCTAAGTAACTCGCTCATCTCGTAGCCCTTATTAAACAGGCTGGCATTGCGCATTTTCTGTTGTAACTCTTCCGGCATGGTTTCTCCGGTTTGGTAATGCCTCGCATAGCGAGAGAATACCTGCGGATTTGTCGCCCAGTGTTCGTTTATTTGTGAAGGGAACTCGACGAAATCACGCGGCGTGTTGGTGCCAGAAAGCGTCGCATAACGTTGGCTGGCAAACAGGCCGTGCAGCGTATGACCAAATTCATGGAATAAGGTTATAACATCGTCCCACAATAACAATGCAGGTTCACCTGTCGTTGGTTTCTGATAATTGCAAACATTGTAAATAACGGGACGTGTGTCATTGAGCGTAGATTGCTCAACAAAATTCCCCATCCACGCGCCGCCGCTTTTGGAATCACGGGCAAAGAAATCACCGTAAAATAACGCAAGACCGACTCCGTTATGGTCAAATATTTCCCATACGCGCACATCCGGGTGATAGACTGGTATATCAAAGCGCTCGACAAATTTAATGCCGAAAAGCTGATTTGCAGTCCAGAATACCCCCTCATTCAACACTGTGTTCAATTCGAAATAAGGTTTGAGCTGCGCTTCATCGAGACAGAATTTCTCGCGTCTTACCTGCTCGGCATAAAATGCCCAGTCCCACGGCTGGACGCTAAACCCGCCTTGCTGCTTTTCGATAACCGCCTGAATAGACGCCAGTTCATCGTCTGCTCGCTTACGCGCGGCCGGGACAATTTCACGCATGAAGTTAAGTGCTGCTTCGGGGGTTTTTGCCATCTGGTCGGCGATTTTCCACGCAGCATAATGAGGGAAACCAAGCAGTTTCGCCTGCTGCGCGCGGATCTCCACCAGCCGTTGAATAATGGCACGGGTATCGTTAGCGTCATTTTTTTCTGCCCGCGTCCAGCCCGCAGTGAACAGTTTTTCACGCGTCGCGCGATCGCGCAGTTCGGCAAGCGCCGGTTGCTGGGTGGTATTCAGCAGTGGGATAAGCCACTTGTTATCCAGACCTTTCTCGCGCGCTGCATCCGCCGCCAGGGCAATATCTTGCTCACTCATCCCCGCCAGTTGCTCAATATCGTCAACCACCAGCCCACCGGATTTGTTCGCCGCTAATAACCGCTGGTTAAACTGACTAATAAGGGTCGCAGCCTCTGTATTCAGCACTTTTAATTTTGCCTTATCGGCCTCTGCAAGTCTGGCCCCGGCAAGAACAAAACGTTGATGAATCACCTCGACCAGTCGAATGGATTCGCTATCAAGACTCAGAGATTCACGGCGCTGCCAGATGGCATCGACCCGAGCGAACAATTCGCCGTTCAGGTAAATGTCATTAGCCAGTTCCGCAAGTTCTGCCGAGAATTGTTCATCAAGACGCTGTAATTCATCGTTGGTATGCGCCGAGGTCATAGCGAAGAAGACGCTGGTTACACGTGTGAGTAATTCCCCGCTCTTTTCAAGAGCCAGAATCGTGTTAGTAAAATCGGGCGTCTGCGGGTTTAACGCTATCGCTTCTATCTCAGCCCGCTTTTGCCGCATCCCCTCGTCGAATGCCGGGCGATAGTGATGATTTGCAATCTGATCAAAATGGGGCGCCATATAAGGCAGCGTGCTCTGCGTAAGAAAAGGATTCGTCGTTGACATTTTCTACTCCTGAAAACGAGGTGTTCCATAGCGTAGGCTTACTGATAACGGAGTGCAATCATGCAAACCAGTATTACCCGCTCTTAAGCATCACGTGCTATGTTAGTGACACACAAAAGCGTTGAGGAACAGTGAGATGATCGTATTAGTAACTGGAGCAACGGCAGGTTTTGGTGAATGCATTACTCGTCGTTTTATTCAACAAGGGCATAAAGTTATCGCTACTGGTCGCCGTCAGGAGCGGTTGCAGGAGTTAAAAGACGAGCTGGGAGATAATCTGTATATCGCCCAACTGGACGTCCGTAACCGCGCCGCCATTGAAGAAATGCTGGCATTGCTTCCTGCCGAGTGGAGTGAGATTGATATTCTGGTGAACAATGCTGGACTGGCGCTGGGTATGGAACCTGCACATAAAGCGAGCGTTGAAGACTGGGAAACCATGATTGATACCAACAATAAGGGCCTCGTGTATATGACGCGGGCAGTCCTGCCGGGCATGGTTGAGCGCAATCGTGGTCACATTATTAACATTGGTTCAACGGCGGGTAGCTGGCCATATGCAGGTGGCAACGTCTACGGTGCGACAAAAGCCTTTGTTCGTCAGTTCAGCCTGAATCTACGCACAGATCTGCACGGTACGGCAGTACGTGTCACAGACATCGAACCGGGACTGGTAGGCGGCACCGAATTTTCCAATGTCCGTTTTAAAGGCGATGACGGCAAAGCAGAAAAAACCTATCAAAATACCGTTGCGCTGACGCCAGAAGATGTCAGCGAAGCCGTCTGGTGGGTAGCCACTCTTCCCGCTCACGTTAACATCAACACCCTGGAAATGATGCCGGTTACCCAAAGCTATGCCGGGCTGAATGTCCATCGGCATTAATTTTTATACCCGGCCTCACCGCCGGGTTATTGCTTGTCACAAAAAAGTGGTAGACTCTTGCGGTTAACCCACTCAAAAGCAATAACGAATGACCGTCGAAACACAACTTAATCCCACACAGCCTGTCAATCAGCAAATTTATCGTATTCTTCGTCGCGACATTGTGCATTGCCTGATTGCACCAGGTACGCCGTTGTCGGAAAAAGAAGTTTCTGTTCGTTTCAATGTGTCACGCCAGCCGGTTCGCGAAGCCTTCATTAAACTGGCTGAAAACGGCCTGATTCAAATTCGCCCGCAGCGTGGCAGCTACGTCAATAAAATCTCCATGACCCAGGTTCGCAATGGCAGTTTTATTCGACAGGCCATTGAGTGCGCGGTGGCACGGCGGGCAGCGAGCATGATAACTGAAAGCCAGTGCTACCAACTTGAGCAAAATCTTCACCAGCAACGCATTGCCATTGAGCGCAAGCAACTGGATGATTTTTTTGAACTTGATGACAACTTCCATCAGCTCCTGACTCAGATTGCTGACTGTCAACTCGCCTGGGACACCATTGAAAACCTGAAAGCGACCGTTGACCGGGTGCGCTACATGAGTTTTGACCACGTTTCACCGCCGGAAATGCTGCTTCGCCAGCACATGGATATTTTCTCTGCTCTGCAAACACATGATGGTGATGCCGTTGAAAAGGCAATGGCATTGCATTTGCAGGAGATTAGCGAGTCCGTACAGCTAATACGCCAGGAAAATAGCGACTGGTTCAGCGAAGAGTAATTCTTTACCTCTCATCCCATTCGGGGTGAGAGTTCATCCCCCTTCTTCTGGTTTATGCAAGCATCAAAAAAGATGTGAACTTGATCATAAACAAAAAAATATTCACTCGACAGGAGTATTTATATTGCGCCCGTTACGTGGGCTTCGACTGTAAATCAGAAAGGAGAAAACACCTATGACGACCTACGATCGTAACCGTAACGCAATCACTACTGGCAGCCGTGTTATGGTTAGCGGCACCGGTCACACTGGCAAGATCCTGTCGATTGATACTGAAGGTCTGACCGCAGAGCAAATCCGCCGCGGTAAAACCGTAGTAGTTGAAGGTTGTGATGAAAAACTCGCGCCTCTGGACCTGATTCGTCTCGGCATGAACTAAGCGTGTGAATGCCGCCGATGGCGGCATTGCTGTCACTTATCACTTCACCGCATATTTCGCCACGGTCGCTTTCGCGCCATGCGCTAATAAAGACAAATACGCTTCCGTCACCTTTGCTGTGAACAACGCATTGTTCGGCAAATCATCACCAAATATCGCATTAATCGCCATCAAGGACTGCACGCGCACTTGCCCTTCTGCACTACTTTGCACGGCCTCCTGAATGACCGGTAATAACGGGTCACTAATTTCGATGGGATTACCCTGCTCATCAACACCGCCGACATACCGCATCCAACCGGCGACGCCAAGCGCCAACAGATCGAACGCGCTGCCCTGTTTCAGATGCCAGCGAATGGAATCCAGCATTCGCTGCGGGAGTTTCTGACTGCCATCCATCGCAATCTGCCAGGTTCGATGGCGTAACGCTGGATTACTGTAGCGTTCAATCAGTCGATCCGCATAATTTTGCAGATCCACGCCCTGCACTTTCAGCGTCGGCGCCTGTTCCTGCAACATCAAGGCATGTGCCGCACGGCGATAATTTTCATCTACCATGCAGTCATTAATATGCTGATATCCGGCCAGATAACCCAGATACGCCAGGAATGAATGACTGCCGTTGAGCATACGCAGTTTCATCTCTTCATAAGGCAGCACATCGCTGACCAGTTCAGCACCTGCTTTTTGCCATTCCGGACGTCCGGCAACAAAGTTATCTTCAATAACCCACTGACGGAACGGTTCACAGGCTACACCTGCTGGATCGCGCACACCGGTGAGCTGCTCTATTTTATTCAGCGTTTCAGCCGTCACCGCCGGGACAATGCGATCGACCATTGTCGAAGGAAAAGTCACGTTTTCGACAATCCATTGCGCCAGTTCCGCATCAACAGCATGCGCATAAGAAGTGACAACGTCACGCATTACATAACCATTTTCCGGCATATTGTCGCACGACATCACCGTAAATGCCGGTAACCCTGCGGCTTTGCGCCGGGCCAGCGCCTCCACAATAACCCCTGGTGCCGTTTTCGGCTGGTGGGGATTGTTTAGATCGTCAACGATCATTGGGTGATCCAGCATTAACTGCCCGGTCGCCGGAGAGTGAAAATAGCCTTTCTCTGTAATAGTCAGAGAAACAATTGCAATTTGCGGTTCGCACATGGCAGCAAGCACAGCGTCTAAACCGTCTATTTGCACGTGCAACGCTTTTTTCACTACCCCCACTACACGAGCGGTCCAGGCATCGGCCGACATTTCCGCAACGGTATAGAGATTATCTTGCTGTTTTAGATCAGCTATTTGCTGTTCACCGCCAATCAAGTTCACTTCATAGTAACCCCAATCGCTGTGATGCTCGGCAGCCAGGATGTCGGCATACACACCCTGATGCGCGCGATGAAATGCGCCAAAACCTAAATGAATAATTTTGGGCGCCAAGTTATTACGATCATAACCAGGGAGTGTCGCTCTGGCGTTAAAAAGTCTGTTTTCCATAAGAAGACCTGTTTCTGTCAATTAAACTACGATGTATCTGTTGAAAATATCGCAGTGGTATATTTTTTCTCTTATCATTAGCGAAAGCCCGGCCACACTATCGGAAAATATAACCGGGTAACGAATAAAAATGGATTATTTCATACCTAGCAATGCCGGTAGCCACAGCGAAAGTCCCGGAATATAAGAAACCATAAATAGCAAAATGATATTTCCTGTAATAAACGGAATTACCGCTTTACTGATCTCTCCTAAAGAAACACGGGCAATTCCCTGCGAAACGAAGAGGCACACGCCAACAGGTGGTGTCGTCAGGCCGATTACAAGGTTCATTACCATCATTACTGCAAAATGGATAGGATCCATACCGATAGCTGTCGCAACTGATAGTAATGGGGTAAAGAGAATCAATAGTGCTGCGATGGTTTCCATAAACATGCCGACCAACAACAGCAGCAGGTTAATCATTAGAATTAACAAATATTTGTTGCTTGTAATAGATAACATGCCATCAGCAATTTGCTGCGGGATCCCTTCAGATGTCAGGATCCAGGCAAAAACATTGGCGAAACCAACCAGCATCAAAATGCCAGCCGTACCGCTGATGCTTTCCATCATACATCCCATGAATTTGCTCACAGTCAAGTCACCATAGACAAAAAAGCCCACGATCAACGAAAACACAACAGCAAATACAGATGCTTCAGTCGGAGTAAACAGACCAGTAACCAAACCGCCGATAATCATGACCGGCATTAGAATTGCCCAGATCGCCCCACGCGTAGCATGTAACCGTTGACGAAATGTAGCCCGCTCACCTTTTGGATAACCCCGTTTATGCGCCAGGTACCATGCGATACTGGCCATGGTTAAGCCCATCATTAAACCAGGAACTGCCCCAGCGATAAAAAGTTTACCCACTGACAAACCGGTTAACGTACCAACAATGATCATTGGTACACTGGGCGGAATAATTGGACCGACTGTCGATGCCACTGCAGTTATTGCCCCAGAAAATGGTGCATCGTAACCACTGCGTTTCATTGCGGGGATCATTACTGATCCAATGCTGGCGGCTTCGGAAACTGCCGTGCCGGAAATACCTGCAAAGATCATTGAACCGCTAACGTTGGCCATTGCTAAACCGCCACGAATGTGACCCAGCCATGCGTTACTGAAAGATACAATTCGGTCAGTAATGCCGCCGCCGTTCATTAATCCTCCCGCCAGCAAAAAACCGGGGATACAAAGCAGTACAAAAGAGTCCATACCACTAAAGAACTGATTCGCCATAATGGCGAGTCCCATATCAGTGACCAGTAGATAGAAGATTGACGATAACGCAAGGGAGAAAATAACCGGAACTCCCAGCATAAGTGAAACAAAGAATATCACAAACAGACCAATAGTCGGATTCATGCGCTGTTCTCACATTAGATAATTCTATTTCCGCCCTTGCGGCGTAAAATCCCGAATCAAATTAAACAAAGTAAAAAGCGATATGTTTCCGGTAATGATAATCACCGAGGATGTCACCCATGCCTGTGAAATAGGCAGTGTAGTAGCCATACGCCACATTGTGCTTTCTACATATTCTACGGAATTGATCATTAGAGTAATTGAGCAGGTAAGAATAACCAAATCAATAAGTAGCACCAGATATTTCTTTAAACCAGATGGCAGCAGACTTACTACCAAATCAACGTTCACCAATTCACGTTTACCCGTTGCCAGTGCACAACCAAATGCGACAACGTAAACCAGTAGAAAGCGAGCGACCTCCTCTGTCCATGCTGGCGAACTTATTGGTAATGGCCGAGATATAACCTGGAGCAATACTACACCAATGAGCGCAATTAATAAAACCGTACCAATAGTTAAATAAATTTTTTCTATATATCCATATAACTTATTAAACATATTTTTCCCTCAGTAGCTCAAAAAGGGGGAATATCTCCCCCGTTTAATATTATTTTGTTGCTCGAGCTTTTTCGTAAAGAGGTTTGATTTGTGGATTAATTGATTTTTCAACTGATTCATTTGCTATCCGAGCAAACTCGTTCTGATGTACATCAACCAGCGTCATCCCTTTCGCTTGCAGAGCTTCAACTAATTTAGCTTCATCCTGTAAATATAGTTCGTGTTCATAGGCCTGTGCCTCTTTGCCTGCATCAATAATAGCCTGCTGGTATTCTGGCTTCAGCTTATTAAACTTCTTCGTCCCCATAACCAGATAGATCCAGCTACGAACATGTTCTGTCCGGTTAAGATACTTCTGCACTTCAAAGAAACTACCACTCATGATCATAGAAAGTGGATTTTCCTGCCCTTCAATCACTCCCTGCTGCAAGCCAGTAAAGACTTCAGAAAATGCCATTGGTGTCGGTTGCGCGCCCAAATCTTTCCAAACGTTGATGAACATTGGTACGTTCGGTAAACGTAGAGTTAACCCTTTAAGTTCTTCCGGATTGGTAATCGGACGGTTAGACGTCAGGTTACGGGGGCCGCGTTCAAACCAGGCGATGGTTTTCAGTTTCACACGCTCTTCAATATCTTTGGATATTTGTGCGCCAACTTCACCATTAACAATTTTTGCCATTTGTTCTGAAGAAGTAATCATATAAGGCACTGCCAGCAATGCCGCAGAAGGTGCCCAGTTTTGTAATGACTCACCTGTAATGGTCATATCAACGCTTCCTAGCTGAATTGCGTTAATAATATCCATTTCTTTACCTAATGATTCATTAGGATAGATTTTAACTTCTACCGCATTATTTGTTTTTTGCTTTACCAACTCAGCAAACTTCAGTGAGGCTTTATGCCAACTATGTTCTTCATTTACAGGATGCCCTAATTTTAGGGTAACATCTGCGGCGATAGCTGAAAAACTTAATAATCCACCAAACAGAGTACAAAGTGCCAGAGATAGCTTTTTCTTTTCCATGATTAATGTTCCTTTGTAGGTACAGTTACTTTTATATAAGACATTCAGGACTCGGGGAATTTCAATAATACTTTGCACAGCCCTTCTTGTTGAGACTCGATGAGTTTAAATGCTTCATGTACATGTTGAATATCAAAAACATGACTTATAATATTCTCCGGATGAATTAATCCCATCACCATCCACTCAATAACTGTAGGGAACATACGACAATTTAAACGCGATGAATAGAGGGTTAACTCACGACGAGTTAATTCTTGTTGCGCTATTGCGGACGGTGTCGCAGAAAAACCTAAAAGTCCAATTCGCCCGGCAGGAGAGATTAACGTCACGGCTTCTTCCAGGATAGATGGATGGCAAACCGCATCATAAATTAACGTAGGTGTTAGTTTATTATTGTGCAGAAATTCCCGTAATGAACCATTCCGGTTATTAAAAGTATGAGTCGCACCACAACGTCCTGCCATAAGCAGGCGATCTTCGCGTTGATCCACCACAATTACTGGAATCTGCCAGACGTTACACAAAACATCAATAATTGTTAAACCTGCCGGACCTGCTCCATATACCAGTGCAACATCCGTTGGGAAAACCCCCGTACGATTGGTTACATTGGCGGCTACCGCATACGGTTCAATTGCCGCTGCAAGGTTTGCTGGTATAGATTCCGGCACTCGCCAGATGTTAGTTGCTGGAACACAGGTATAATCGGTAAAGCCACCATCACGATGAACGCCTAATACGTTTAAGCTTTCGCACACATTCGGGCGCCCAATTGAACATGGATAACAATGACCGCAGCTAATGACAGGATCAACCACGACGCGTTCACCAATGCGTTGCGGAGAGATATTGTCCCCTACACTGGTTATCGTTCCGACAAATTCATGTCCTACGATACGAGGGTAAACCGCAAAAGGATTTGCGCCATGATAAATATGCAGGTCTGAACCACATATCCCTGCATACTCAACTTTGACACAAACTTCATCAGCTTTTGGCGCAGAAGAAACGCTATCAATCAGATGCATTTGTCCAGGTTTTTCAACCACAACACTAACCATATATTCCGTCCTTACCAGTTCCAGAGTGTGCCATCTTCCAGGCGTGCGACTGGCAGATATGCAGGTTCATAGGGATATTTCGCTGCCAGCTTTTCATCAAACTCGATGCCAAGACCCGGTTTATCGCCCGGATGCATATAGCCGTTATCAAACGTCCAGTTATGCGGGAAGACTTCGAGCATTTGTTCGGAATAGCCCATATATTCCTGAACGCCGAAATTTGGTACCCACAGATCAAAGTGCAGCGCCGCTGCCATGCAGACAGGTGACAAATCAGAAGGACCGTGTGAGCCAGTGCGTACCTGATACAGGGATGCGAAATCAGCGATCCGACGCATACCGGTGATGCCGCCCGCATGAGTCAGCGTGGCGCGGATATAGTCAATGAGTTGTTCTTCTATCAGTTGTTTGCAGTCCCAAATGCTATTGAAGACTTCACCCACCGCAATTGGCGTGACGGTGTGTTGGCGAATGAGGCGGAAACACTCCTGGTTTTCCGCAGGCGTCGGGTCTTCCATCCAAAACATGCGATAATCTTCAATGCTTTTACCAAAGCGTGCCGCTTCAATAGGCGTTAAGCGATGGTGCATGTCATGCAGCAGATGTTCATCAAAACCAAACTTGTTACGTACCGCGTCGAACAGTTTTGGCATGAAGTCGAGATATTTTTCCGTCGACCACAACTGCTCTTCTGGCCACTGCCCTTTGGTCGCAGGTTCATAAGCCAGCCCTTTGCCTTTGGACATGCCATAGGTGGTCTTCATGCCTGGAATGCCGCACTGTACGCGGATGGCTTTGAATCCCAGTTCCTGATGACGAGCATAATCATCCAGTGCCTCATCAATGGAGTGACCGGTCGTGTGACAATAAACCATAACCCCTTCGCGAGACGCGCCACCCAGTAGCTGATAAAGCGGCATGTTGGCGGCTTTGGCTTTAATGTCCCACAGCGCCATATCAACAGCTGAAATGGCCGACATGGTGACTGGACCGCGACGCCAGTACGCCCCTTTATAGAAAAACTGCCAGATATCTTCGATACGGTGTGCATCGCGACCAATGAGTTGTGGGCAAAGATGATCTTGCAGATAAGATGCTACCGAAAGCTCGCGTCCGTTAAGCGTGGCATCGCCAAGACCGGTAATACCATCCTCGGTGGTGATTTTTAAGGTGACAAAATTACGTCCTGGACAGGTGACAAAAACTTCAGCCCCTACGATCTTCATGTTTTATTCCTTGCATCGATCTTCGTGATGCATGAAATCTACGCAGTTGAACCACTGCCATACAAGTATGAAGACACAAAAAAGCCAGAATGATCACAAAAAAAGGCGCGTATTTGCGCCGTGAATAGATCTAAAGACAGCCAGATTTCACTGTTATTTTGGACGCCATGTATGGCATATCTTATTAATAATAAAAGAGATTTATCATTCCAGGCAAAATCAAACTCGTCCCCAGCCAGCAACAATAATCAACATCCCGCATAGCGCGACCAATGCTCCAGTCCAGTCGTAGAGACTGAGTTTTACGCCATCCACAACCCGCAGCCACAGCAGCGCCGTGCAAACATAAACGCCACCATAAGCTGCATACACTCGCCCACTGGCCGCCGGATGCAATGTTAACAGCCAGACGAAAAGCGCCAGAGAAATCCCCGCCGGAACCAGCAGCCATACGCTGGCGTTCCGTTTAAGCCATAGCCAGGGCAGGAAGCATCCGACAATTTCACACAAGGCGGTAGCAAAAAACAGTAACGTTGTTTTAATCATCTTTGTCACTCATTGACATCATGTATATTTATGGCTCGACATAATATCATCACCCTATACATCCTTCTGGTACGTTTTGCGTTCGCAGTGGATCGTGTAAAATCCCCTTTAAACATTCATGTAAGGAATGAATCATGAATCTTATTTTCTGCAAACGGCTCGGACTGCTCGCTTTTCTGCTACCTTGCGCACTGGCATTTAGCGCAACTACTCATGCAGAAACCAATAAACTGGTGATTGAGTCTGGCGACAGCGCACAGAGTCGCCAACAGGCGACAATGGAAAAAGAACAATGGAATGAAACTCGCAATTTGCGTCAAAAAGTCAATAAACGCGCCGAAAAAGAATGGGATAAAGTTGACTCCGCATTCGATAGCCGCGATAAATGCGAACAAAGTGCCAACATTAATGCCTACTGGGAACCGAATACTTTACGTTGCCTGGACCGTCGTACTGGCCGCGTAATTACCCCCTAACCTGTTATTGATATAAGGAATGTAAGGACACGTTATGACAAGCGCCCACAGTGTTAAGCTACGTCCGCTGGAGCGTGAAGATTTACGCTATGTGCATCAACTCGACAATAACGCCAGCGTGATGCGTTACTGGTTTGAGGAACCCTACGAAGCCTTTGTTGAACTCTCTGATCTGTACGATAAACATATTCACGATCAGAGTGAGCGCCGTTTCGTGGTGGAGTGCGATGGTGAAAAAGCGGGTCTGGTGGAACTGGTTGAAATTAACCATGTCCACCGCCGCGCAGAATTTCAGATAATCATCTCCCCGGAATACCAGGGCAAAGGTCTGGCAACACGCGCAGCAAAATTAGCAATGGATTATGGCTTCACTGTTCTTAATCTCTATAAACTGTATCTGATTGTCGATAAAGAGAATGAAAAAGCGATTCACATTTACCGTAAGCTCGGTTTTACGGTCGAAGGTGAACTGATGCATGAATTCTTTATTAATGGTCAATATCGCAATGCCATTCGCATGTGTATATTCCAGCATCAGTATCTGGCGGAACATAAAACGCCGGGTCAGGCGATGCTGAAGCCGACCGCGCAATAGCGTTAATAATAATCAATGGTATTTTTGATAGTGTAAACCCGTTCGACGGCGGGTTTTTCCGCTTCATCAACAATGATCAATTGGCAGTCCACCGGATTGGCGTGACTGTCATATTCACAGCTTTGCTTCACATTACCAACTTGTTGATTATTCAGTAAAGTAACCGCCGTGTAATCGAGTTTTTTGATCGGATCAGTTGATGGTGTTGCAGTGACTGATAACGTTTTATCGTTGCTTACCGTGGTTTTACCCAACGGATAGCCCTGTTCATCATACCTATAATCCACCTTCATCTGTTTACTGCTGGCTTTAACTACAAAGCCATTATCATCGGTTTCCCAACTCACTCCGGCGGAAGGTAATTCTGCTAACTGGCATTTACCCTGTAAACGTACTTTTTTCTCCAGTGTCTGCGCATCACGGTAATAATTCGCATCCAGCACTAAGGCAACCACGGTATTATTTTCCAGATCCAATAATTCAAGCGAATCGAAGCAACCTTCTTCCGATAAGCTGCCTGAAACACGTTTCGTCACTTCCCCTTGTTCATTCATCAATGTCTGGGTGAAATCTTTAACCGGACCACGCAGCGGATCGAAATCAAATTCATTAGAGAAGCTGGCCATCTCTGGCGTAAAAGAAAACGTCACTTCTGCGCGATCGCATCCTGTAAGCATTATCGCGAGCAAACATGGCAGTAATTTGAAATTCACTTTAGTCACCAGACAGTAGAGATTATTATCAATCATAGTAGTAAATACAGTGCTTTACACGTGAAATGCTATGCTTAGTGAGTAATATTCATTTAAGGAGCCAATGATGAAAATCTCAACTTATTGCGCCGCGCTACTGCTCACAATTGCCTCACCCGCCGTGCTGGCCGCGCCAGATTCTTGTGAACGGATAAAGAGCGATATTTCACAGCGTATTATCAATAACGGTGTGCCAGAAAGTAGCTTTACTTTAAGTATTGTGCCAAATGATCAGATCGATAAACCTGACACCAGGGTGGTTGGCCATTGTGCCAATGATACTCATAAAATTCTCTATGACCGCACCACCAGCGGTAACAATTCTGCCCCTGCACAACCGACTCAAGATGGCGCGCCTGCCGAACCGCAGTAAAAAGTATGATGGACGCTGGCGCGTCTTATCAGGTCTACATACTGCAACGTGCTTGTGTCTCATACCGGGCGGTGAGATGATCGGGCGAGCGCGATTTTATGGCCTGCATATGACGGTCGGAATGGCCGTCGCAGGTTAACAACTTGGTGCGGGGCAAGCCGCACGTTTCAGGATGATAAGAATGACGCATTTTTCACAACAAGATAATTTTTCTGTCGCGGCGCGTGTGCTGGGGGCGCTGTTTTATTACGCCCCAGAAAGCGAGGAAGCCGCGCCTCTGGTTTCTGTAATGACCAGCGATGGCTGGGAAACTCAGTGGCCTCTGCCGCAAACTTCTTTAGTGCCGCTGGTAACGGCTTTTCAGCAACAGAGTGAAGAGTCGCGTACACAGGCCTGGCAGCGTTTATTCGTTGGCCCGTGGGCGTTGCCGTCCCCGCCGTGGGGATCGGTCTGGTTGGATCGTGAATCGGTACTGTTTGGCGATTCAACGTTGGCACTTCGTCAATGGATGCGCGAAAAAGGCATTCAGTTTGAGATGAAGCAAAACGAACCTGAAGATCATTTTGGCTCCTTGCTACTGATGGCGGCCTGGCTGGCGGAGAGCGGTCGTCAGACAGAGTGCGAAGAGTTGCTGGCGTGGCATCTTTTACCGTGGTCGACGCGCTTTCTCGAGGTGTTTATCGAAAAAGCAGAACACCCTTTTTACCGCTCGCTTGGTGAACTGGCTCGCTTAACGCTGGCTGAGTGGCAGTCACAATTGCTGATTCCCGTCGCAGTTAAGCCACTGTTTCGTTAAGGTTACCGTATCATCACCGGATGGCGGCAATATCGCGCCATCCGATATTTAATAAGTTACAGTGTCACACCATTTCCCTACTTAAAGCACGCACAGCTTTTGCGCCTGACGTCTTTTCCCGCAAAATAGATGCCCGTGTTTAAATTGCCATTTCTACTCATGCATCATCTACACCTTTACCCGGATCTGCGCACCATGTTTCGTCGTCTGCTTATCGCAACGATAATCGGTATTCTCGCGGCGTTTGCCGTTGCCGGATTCCGTCATGCCATGCTGTTGCTGGAGTGGTTGTTCCTGAGCAATGATTCCGGGAGTCTGGTCAATGCTGCGACAAACCTTTCTCCGTGGCGACGCTTGTTAACTCCTGCGCTCGGTGGTCTGGCGGCAGGTTTATTGCTCATGGGCTGGCAGAGAGTTACGCAGCAACGACCCCATGCGCCGACCGATTATATGGAAGCGTTGCAGAGCGAGGGGCAGTTCGATTACGCAGCAAGCCTGGTAAAATCACTTGCCTCTCTGCTGGTGGTGACAAGCGGTAGCGCAATTGGCCGTGAAGGGGCGATGATTCTGCTGGCGGCTCTTGCTGCATGCTGGTTTGCCCAACGTTTTACGCCGCGTGAAGAGTGGAAATTATGGATTGCCTGCGGTGCTGCGGCAGGCATGGCTGCAGCCTATCGCGCACCGCTTGCCGGGAGTTTATTTATTGCTGAAGTGCTGTTTGGCACCATGATGCTTGCCTCTCTTGGCCCTGTGGTGATTTCAGCCGTGGTGGCATTGCTTGTCAGCAATCTTATTAATCACAGCGATGCATTGCTCTACAGCGTTCAGCTCGAGGTGACGCTGCATGTGCGGGACTATGCGCTAATTATCAGTACCGCCGTACTGGCTGGTCTTTGCGGACCATTACTGTTGAAAATGATGAGCGCCAGTCATCAAGGTTTTGTTCACCTAAAACTGACGCCGCCCTGGCAGTTGGCGTTAGGGGGGGTGATCGTCGGCCTGCTTTCCCTGCTCACGCCTGCCGTATGGGGCAATGGTTATAGTACGGTGCAATCCTTTTTAACCACCCCACCACTGTTTACGGTCATTGCTGCGATCTTCATCTGCAAACTTTTTGCCGTGCTGGCCAGTAGCGGTTCCGGCGCGCCTGGCGGTGTGTTTACGCCAACGCTATTTATCGGGCTTGCAATTGGCATGCTGTATGGACGTAGCCTGGGGTTATGGCTTCCAGGCGGCGAAGAAATGACGCTTTTACTCGGACTAACAGGGATGGCAACTCTGCTGGCTGCGACCACGCATGCGCCAATTATGTCGGCATTGATGATATGTGAAATGACCGGGGAGTATCAGCTACTCCCCGGTTTATTGATTGCCTGCGTGATCGCGTCGGTAATGTCGCGGACCTTACACCCTGACTCTATCTACCGACAGCACACTACGCAGCATGGCTAAGCGGATGTATTGACCCAGTTCTCGCTGTTCAGCTCGGGGCAGATAAGGTAGTTCACCAATGAGCGGTGCCGGGAGTTTTTTACCCAGCACATCAATGATTTCAGCATAATGCGCTAACCCAGGGTTAATACGATTAGCCACCCAGCCAATGAGAGGCAGACCGTCGTTCGCAATCGCTTGTGCGGTCAGAAGCGCATGGTTAATACAGCCTTCCTGAATACCCACCACCATCAACACTGGTAGCTGCTCCTGGACCACCCATTCAGAGAGCGGACGCAGATCATTCATCAGGCTACGCCATCCGCCAGTCCCCTCAACGACAACATGATCAACTTTGTCAGTCAGGTTAGCCAGACCATTTGAAATGAGCGTGTAATTGATTGGACAACTGTGCGCCACGCTACTTTCTTCTTCGCTTAACGCAATGGGATTGACTGCTTCATAAGGCAGTTCAATTGATGAAACACTCTGCAACACCAGGGCATCTTTGTTACGCAGCCCCTCAGGTGTCTCTTTGCTCCCCTTCGCTACGGGTTTGTATCCCGCAACTGTTTTTCCCTGGGAGGCTAACGCTTGTAGCAATGCGCGGGAAACCACCGTTTTCCCTACAGAAGTGTCTGTACCTGTTATAAAGAAACGCTTCAGCATCACTAACTCCACCGTTATGCTTCACTAATATAAGCCAGGAAAATAATTCAACGTGGAAAGTCTAAGTTATGCTTTCTGCACTCAATTTGAGATAGCGCAAATTTTGGTAGAACAGTTAAAAAATGTTAACCCTGCAACAGACGAATCAGCAAAGATCCATTATATAGCGCATCTTTTACCAGCGCGGCCCCTGCCATTGTCCCCTGATTGGTGAACTGAGTGCTCTCAACGCTAATATGCTGGCTGTATGCTGGAAGCGCCTGCTGGCGGATGCTGTCAGAAATCACAGGGAACAGAATATTTGCCGCTTTGCTTAACGGCGAGCCAATCAGTATTTTTTGTGGGTTAAATAAATTCACCATGATGGCCAGAATGCGCCCAACATGCGCGCCTACGCCAGTGATAATATCCTTTGCCAGCAAGTCACCCTGCAACGCCGCATGGCATAATGAATCTACGCTCAAAGGCTGCCCGTGCAACATCGAACTCATTGACTGATTTAGACGTAATTGCGCCAGTTCGAGGATGCTGTCCACACTGGCGATGGTTTCCAGACAACCGTGGTTACCGCAATAACAGCGTTTACCATACGGATCCACCTGGGTATGACCAATTTCTACCAGGCTACTGCTTCCAGCATGTAACAAGTGACCGTCGGTAATCACGCCCGCGCCAACATTGTGATCTATTACCACCTGAATCACATCGCGCGCCCCGCGAGAGGCTCCAAATAATGCCTCGGCCATCGTCCATGCACTAATATCATGCTGAATGTAAACCGGTACACCTGTGTGCTGCTCCAGCGCTTCGCCGAGCGGCATCTCTTTCACATCCTCGTAAAACGGCATCCGGTGCACAATACCATTTTCCGTATCAATAATTCCCGGCAAAGTAATGGCGATGGATGTCAGGCGCTCGAGTTTTTTCTGATGACGGATAAAAAACTGATCAATATGCGCAATGATACGTTCCAGCAAAGGCAATTCATCCTGAAGCGCCAGCTCCTGTGTCTCTTCCACCACCAGCTTGCTGCTTAAATCACGCAGGGCAAGAAAAATTAAACCACGACTGATGCGCAGAGAAAGATAATGCCAGGCTTCTGTTTCCACCACCAACCCCACCGCAGGGCGGCCACGGTTTCCCCCTTCTTTAATTTCTAACTCTTGCACCAGATGCGCTTCTAGCATTTCGCGGACAATTTTGGTGATACTGGCGGGAGCCAGTTGCGCCATGCGGGAAAGGTCGATACGCGAAATGGGACCAAGCTGATCAATCAGGCGATAAACAGCACCCGCGTTGGTCTGCTTTATTTGATCAATATGTCCAGGCTGGTTTTCTGCAACCACCTTATACTCCCTATATTTTCGCGCTCCGAAATAATCTGTAGGCTATGGTGAAACACTTCAATGCGTGCCGTCAAATTTTTACTTAGCCATGTGATTAACAGCACACTTTTCGGGTTTTTTAGCTGAATTTTACCTCACCTGAGAGCATTCAGCAGCTGAATACGAAAGTTTCGCGCTGCCGGACTTTGTTCATGATGCGTCGGCCAGACCAACCACATTTCAGAAACCGCATCTTCTTCAGCAATAGGTATCCAACGCATTTCATTAAGCTGAACACGCTTAAATGAGGCGGGCAAAATCGAAACGCCCAAACCGGCAGACACAAGGCCAATGATGGTCATCGCCTCGCCCACTTCCTGGGTAATAACCGGTGTAAGATTGTAGCGTCGCATCAGGCCCAGAATGTCATCATAAAGCCCTGTCCCAACGTGAGGATCAAAGAAAACAAACGGCTCTTTTGCCAGTTCCGCCAACGTAACTACAGATTTACCGGCTAACGGATGATCGTGCGGAATCATCGCCATAAGCGGTTCATGCACAATTACCGCATGGTTCAACGTCTCCGGCAGCAAAGTATTGCGTAACAGTCCCATATCGAGCGTCCCTTCGATAAGGGGCGCAATTTGCTCGCGGGTATTCATCTCGCGCGTCTGCAAATGGACATCAGGAAATTCGCGGCGAAATAACGATAAGGTATCTGACACTGCGCGAATGAATGGTGCCGATGAGGTAAAACCAATGCGTAACTCTCCCGCCTCCCCCTGATGCAGTCGTTCTGCTCGCGCGGCGGCATCGTCTACCAGAGAAAGAATTTGACGACTATCGGCAAGAAATTGTTTGCCTGCAGCGGTGAGCGCGACGCTTCGATTGGTCCTGGCCAGCAGGCGCGCGCCAATTTGTTGCTCCAACGCCTGAATCTGTTGGCTTAGTGGCGGTTGAGAAATATTCAGGCGCGCAGCAGCTCGACCAAAATGCAATTCTTCTGCAACAGCGATGAAGTAACGTAGGTGACGCAATTCGATATTCATATTTCATACATATTATTTGAGACTATTAATATATTAGACATAACAATTCGATTTTCCTACTCTATTCCTGAGCTAACACAACGCGCATATTTAGTAAGGATTTCAAGTGAGTCGTTCCACAACTGTTGATGGCGCTCCGGCAAGCGCCACTGACAAGCAAAACGTTTCCCAGCCAAACCTGTTCATCAAACGCGGTACGCCGCAATTTATGCGCGTAACCCTGGCGCTTTTTTCTGCCGGACTGGCAACCTTCGCACTTCTCTATTGTGTGCAACCTATCCTTCCGGTTCTTTCACAGGAGTTTGGCTTAACACCCGCAAACAGTAGTATTTCACTGTCAATTTCAACGGCAATGTTGGCTATCGGATTGCTGTTTACTGGCCCGCTTTCCGATGCCATTGGTCGCAAACCAGTGATGGTTACGGCGCTGTTATTGGCCTCCATCTGCACGTTACTTTCGACGATGATGACCAGCTGGCACGGCATTTTGGTGATGCGCGCCTTGATTGGCCTTTCATTAAGCGGCGTGGCTGCGGTGGGCATGACCTACCTTAGCGAAGAGATCCACCCGAGTTTTGTCGCCTTTTCGATGGGGTTGTACATCAGCGGTAACTCGATTGGCGGCATGAGCGGACGCTTAATTAGCGGTGTCTTCACCGATTTCTTCAGCTGGCGAATTGCACTGGCCGCGATTGGCTGTTTCGCACTGGCCTCGGCGTTAATGTTCTGGAAAATTCTTCCAGAATCTCGCCATTTCCGCCCTTCCTCACTGCGTCCTAAAACATTGTTTATCAACTTCCGCCTACACTGGCGCGACCAGGGATTGCCTTTGTTATTCGCAGAAGGTTTTTTGCTGATGGGCTCATTCGTCACCCTGTTTAATTATATTGGCTATCGCTTGATGCTTTCCCCGTGGCATGTCAGCCAGGCGGTGGTGGGTTTATTATCGCTGGTCTATTTGACCGGTACCTGGAGTTCACCAAAAGCCGGAACCATGACCACCCGCTTCGGACGCGGTCCGGTGATGCTGTCTTCGACAGGTGTCATGCTTGTTGGCCTGTTAATGACATTGTTCAGTTCGATATGGCTGATTTTTGCCGGGATGCTGCTCTTCTCAGCCGGATTCTTTGCTGCTCACTCGGTCGCCAGCAGCTGGATTGGCCCCCGAGCTAAACGCGCCAAAGGCCAGGCTTCCTCGCTGTATCTGTTCAGTTACTACGTGGGGTCAAGTATTGCCGGAACATTAGGTGGGGTCTTCTGGCATAACTACGGCTGGAACGGCGTTGGCGCCTTTATTGCGTCGATGCTGGTGGCCGCGATTATAGTGGGTACACGTTTGCACCATCGATTGCACGCCTGAAAAAATAAGCCCGGGCTGAGTAAAATACCCACCCGGGCTTATTGTCTGCTCAACTCAACGTTAATAACCATCCTAAAATAGACGAAGCGCCAGCCAATTCCCGCAGCGCATCTAATGTCATCAGGATAATAAATACCCAAATTAGCGGATTCATTTACTGTGTGTCATTTATTGATGATGCAAAGTAATTCTACCGTTTTGGGAACAGAGAAATAGTAAACTCGATCAAGACTACTGATATTAGTAGGGAATTTACCTTAAGTCACATCGCGTTATTATTTACCAATTTACTTTGTACATATCGTTACATGCCGAAACCAACCACTCACGGAAGCCTCTCATTACCCGAGATATAGTCATTACATCGGCCCCGTAGTGGGGTTGCATAAAAAAACCAAATTGAGGGTATGACAATGAAAAAAGTATTAGCTCTGGTTGTTGCCGCTGCGATGAGTCTCTCTTCTGCCGCTTTTGCCGCAGAGACTGCGACCACACCTGCCCCTGCAACTACTGCCACCAAAGCTGCACCTGCAAAAACCATGCATCATAAAAAACAGCATAAAGCAGCACCTGCCCAAAAAGCGCAGGCGGCTAAAAAGCATCATAAAAAAGCGAAAACCGAACAGAAAGCTCCGGAACAAAAAGCACAAGCCGCGAAAAAACACACCAAGAAACACAGCCATCAGCAACCTGCAAAACCAGCAGCCCAACCAGCAGCTTAAGTTTTCAGCAGCAATAATGGCGCGCCCCCTCGCGCCTGAAAATTACGGCGCTAGACGGATAACGTTTAGCGCCGCCTTAAGCGGAGGGTACTATGGTGGGCCGTTATCGCTTTGAGTTCATTCTTATCATCCTTATTTTATGTGCATTGATTGCCACTCGCTTTTATCTTTTCTGATCGTAGTTATCTGATTTCACTCCCACTTTAATCCCGTCCCGGCTATAGTATTTATGAGGGTTTGCTTTTAATAATCATAATTACCCACCAGAGTGTGATATGCGTACAACCATTGCTGTAGTACTGGGTGCAATTAGTTTGACATCTGCATTGGTATTTGCAGATAAACCTGACAGTCCTGAATCGGCTAATGATGAAGTCAGCACCCTTTTTTTCGGTCATGACGATCGAGTGCCAGTAATTAACACGACCCAATCTCCGTGGGATGCGGTTGGGCAACTGGAGACTGCCAGTGGAAATCTCTGCACGGCCACCCTGATTGCGCCCAATCTCGCATTAACGGCGGGGCACTGTTTATTAACGCCGCCAAAAGGCAAACCAGACAAAGCAATTGCGCTGCGTTTTGTGTCGAATAAGGGGCTATGGCGCTATGAGATCCACAACATTGAAGGCCGCGTTGATCCGACACTAGGTAAACGGTTAAAGGCTAATGGAGATGGCTGGATTGTCCCGCCTGCTGCCGCGCCGTGGGATTTTGGTTTGATTGTGCTGCGCAATCCGCCTTCTGGCATTACACCCTTACCACTTTTCGAGGGAGACAAAGCAGCACTCACCGCCGCATTAAAAACGGCAGGTCGTAAAGTGACCCAGGCAGGCTATCCCGAGGATCACCTGGATACGTTGTACAGTCATAAAAATTGCGAAGTGACTGGCTGGGCGCAAACGTCGGTGATGTCGCATCAGTGCGATACCCTGCCGGGTGACAGCGGTTCGCCGCTAATGCTGCATACTGATGACGGCTGGCAGTTGATTGGCGTGCAAAGTTCGGCGCCTGCGGCTAAGGATCGCTGGCGGGCTGATAACCGGGCTATCTCTGTTACCGGCTTTCGCGACAAACTGGAAGAGTTATCCCGGCAATAGCGTTTAAATGCTGCCCGAAAATACGGGCAGCATAAACATCAGGCGAGTTTCACCATGATCATTCCGGCTAACAACAGGACCAGACCAACCCAGCCTTTGCGGTTTAACCGCTGACCAAACAGGACCCAACCGGCTGCTAATGTGGCGACAATACCAAACCCACCCCACAGCGCATACGCCACTGACAAGTCGATCCCTTTCACTGCCTGGGATAGTGCACTAAAAGCAGCAAGTACCGCCGCCAGCGACAACAAGCCATAGACTTTACGGCGAAAGCCATCAGAAAATTTCAAAAATACGTTAGCAATAATTTCCAGCACTATCGCCAGTGCCAACCAGGCGGCGTGAATCCATTCAAACTGAGCCATGATTCTGCTCCAGCGTAGATTTACGCACTTTACGTGTACCCGATTTGATCAAGACAATCCCGGCAACCAGAGTTGTTAACCCGACAATTTTCATCAGCGATAAACTTTCATCAAATAACAGAACGCTAAACAGCGTAATAAATAAAATACCGATACCTTCCCACAGCGCATAGGCTACGCCTAACGCAATTTTTTTAACGGCGAAAGAGAGAAGTATATATGACAGAGAAATCATCACCAGCATTAAAATAAACCCGCTGTTTCCATCACTGACGCTAGCCCATTTCATAGATAACGTGCCGGTAATTTCTGTGGCAATAGCCAGACCTAATAAAATCCAATAAAAATACATTACCCTTCTCCTGCAAGAGAATTATTTTAATATTCGCTTAATTCAGCGAAAGTAAAGAGGTCAAGCCCAGCGCATAGCGCAAGCTTCGGCAGAAGAAAGGACTAAAGCGCGTTGCGCCAGTGCTGCTCACCTGCGAGCAAGATAGTGGATGAGGTACGAAGATGGGTAAATGTAGAAAATAACGTCCTGAACAAATTGTCCATAAAATTACAATTATCCGCAGTGTTGCTTCTCGTCATCGCGGATGATAATTGTCCTCGGTAGTTGAACACGTCTGATTTGTATCATAGCTTAAGAATTAACTCAAAACATTTTCATTTCTTTACCTGAGTGGTTTGATTTTCGTTATAATGCCGCCGCTAAAAATAAAATATTATTAGCGAAGGAAGAATATACGGGGATAAGCATGGCAAAGCCGATCATCACACTCAATGGTCTAAAAATCGTCATAATGTTGGGAATGCTGGTCATTATTCTGTGCGGTATCCGGTTTGCCGCCGATATCATCGTCCCCTTTATCCTCTCGCTATTTATCGCGGTAATACTTAATCCTCTGGTACAACGCATGGTTCGCTGGCGAGTGCCGCGCGTACTGGCGGTGTCAATTTTGATGACCATTATCGTGATGGCGATGGTGTTAATGCTGGCCTATCTCGGTTCAACACTCAATGAACTGACCCGCACTTTGCCACAGTATCGCAGCTCAATCATAAAACCGTTGCAGGCTCTGGAACCTTTATTACAGCGCGTGGGTATTGATGTCTCAGTTGACCAACTGGCTCATTACATTGATCCGAACTCGGCAATGACGTTGCTCACCAACTTACTGACTCAGTTATCTAATGCCATGTCGTCAATATTTTTATTGTTGCTGACGGTGTTGTTCATGCTGCTCGAAGTGCCGCAACTGCCCGGTAAACTCCAGCAAATGATGGCGCGTCCGGTTGAAGGAATGGCGGCAATTCAGCGCGCGATTGACAGTGTGTCGCATTACCTGGTACTAAAAACGGCTATCAGCATCATCACCGGACTGGTCGCCTGGACGATGCTCGCTGCACTGGATGTTCGCTTTGCTTTTGTCTGGGGATTGCTGGCCTTTGCGCTTAATTACATACCCAATATTGGTTCAGTTCTGGCAGCAATTCCCCCTATCGCTCAGGTACTGGTGTTTAATGGTTTCTACGAGGCGTTACTTGTACTGGCGGGATATCTGCTGATTAATTTGGTCTTCGGCAATATTCTGGAACCACGCATTATGGGGCGCGGGTTAGGACTTTCCACACTGGTGGTTTTTTTGTCATTAATTTTTTGGGGATGGTTGTTAGGACCGGTAGGTATGCTGCTTTCTGTGCCGTTGACGATTATTGTCAAAATTGCACTTGAGCAAACGGCGGGAGGCCAAAGCATCGCCGTTCTGTTAAGCGATCTCAATAAAGAGTGACGGCCTCCGTAGAGGCCGTTGAGGTTACAGAGCTTTGAGGATTGCATCCACGCTGGCTTTGGCGTCACCAAACAGCATGTGGGTGTTCTCCTTGAAGAACAGCGGGTTTTGCACGCCAGCATAGCCGGTGTTCATCGAGCGTTTAAAGACAATCACGTTCTGCGCTTTCCACACTTCCAGAACAGGCATGCCAGCAATCGGGCTCTTTGGATCGTCCTGTGCCGCCGGGTTAACCGTATCGTTGGCACCAATCACCAGTACGGTATCGGTATCAGCGAAGTCATCGTTGATTTCGTCCATTTCCAGCACGATGTCATACGGTACTTTCGCTTCCGCCAGCAACACGTTCATATGCCCAGGCAAACGGCCCGCAACCGGGTGAATCCCGAAGCGCACGTTGATACCGCGCGCACGCAGTTTCTCGGTGATTTCTGCGACCGGATACTGTGCCTGCGCTACCGCCATGCCGTACCCTGGAGTAATGATTACTGAATGCGAGTTTTTCAGCAGCTCCGCCGTCTCTTCTGCGGTGATTTCGCGGTGCTCGCCCACTTCCTGATCATCGCCGGTAGAGGAACCATCAGTGCCGAAACCGCCCGCAATGACGCTGATAAAGGAACGGTTCATCGCCTTACACATAATGTAAGAAAGAATCGCGCCCGACGAACCGACCAACGCACCGGTCACAATCAGCAGGTCATTACTGAGCATAAAGCCCGCCGCTGCCGCCGCCCAACCGGAGTAGGAGTTCAGCATCGACACCACCACTGGCATATCAGCGCCACCGATGGAAGCCACTAAATGCCAACCGAAGACCAGCGCTATAGCGGTCATTATCAGCAATGCCAGCACCTGCAAGCCAACACTATCGGTACGAACAAACACCATCAACAGCAGGAAGGAAACGACCAATGCAGCCAGGTTCATTTTATGGCGGTTTGGCAGCATCAACGGTTTAGACGAAATCTTTCCGCACAGCTTACCGAACGCCACAACCGAACCGGTAAAGGTTACCGCACCAATAAAGATGCCAAGGAACACTTCCGTCAGGTGAATGTTGGCCAGAATCGGTGCCATTCCCGCGTCATGATGCAGATAGCTGTTAAAGCCAACCAGCACCGCCGCCAGCCCCACGAAGCTATGCAGGATCGCCACCAGTTCCGGCATTTCAGTCATTTCGACTTTCTTCGCCAGACGGATACCAATCGCGCCACCAATGACCATCGCAACCAGGATCCAGCCAACATTGCCAGTATCCGGCCCGAAGACAGTTGCAATTAACGCAATCGCCATCCCGGCGATACCGAAGTTGTTACCACGGCGAGACGTTTCATGTTTAGAAAGCCCGGCCAGACTGAAGATAAACAGGATCGCGGCAACAATGTATGCAGCTGTAACTAATCCTCCAGACATATGTTACCCCTTAGTTTTTGCGAAACATTTTCAGCATGCGCTGAGTCACGGTAAAGCCACCGAAAATATTAATGCTGGCGATAAGCACCGCGATAAAACTAAGGAAGCTAACCCAGCCGCCCTGGCCAATCTGCAATAGAGCTCCGACAACAATAATCCCTGAAATCGCGTTAGTAACCGACATCAGCGGCGTATGCAACGCGTGGGAGACATTCCACACCACGTAATAACCTACGACGCAGGCCAGCGCGAAAACGGTAAAGTGTCCGAGGAATTCTTTCGGTGCTACGCTTGCCAACCAGCCGAAAAGGATGATTGCCAGCGCCATCAGCGCATATTTACGCCACGGTGAGCAGGCACATTTTTCTTCGGTTTTAACATCAGGTGCCGCCTTCTGTGCTGCCTGCGGTTGGACAGAAACCTGAATCGGCGGCGCCGGCCAGGTAATTTCGCCAGAACGGATCACGGTCACGCCGCGAATCACCACATCATCAAAATCAACCGTGATATTGCCGTCTTTCTCTTTGCACAACAGTTTCAGCAGATTGACAAGGTTGGTGCCGTAAAGCTGTGAGGATTGCGTCGGCAGGCGACCAGGAAGATCGGTGTAGCCAATCACTTTGACACCATTCTCCGTGGTGAAGATTTCACCCGGCACGGTGTATTCACAGTTACCACCGTTTTGGGCTGCCAGGTCGACAATCACACTACCCGACTTCATAGAATCAACCATTTCACGGGTAATCAGTTTCGGTGCTGGTTTGCCTGGAATAAGCGCGGTGGTCACAATGATATCGACCTCTTTTGCCTGGGCGGCAAAGAGTTCCATTTCTGCTTTGATGAACGCTTCCGACATCACTTTGGCGTAACCATCGCCGCTACCGGCTTCCTCTTTAAAATCCAGCTCGAGGAATTCCGCCCCCATACTTTGAACCTGTTCTTTCACTTCCGGGCGGGTATCGAATGCACGCACAATTGCGCCGAGGCTGTTTGCTGCGCCAATGGCGGCCAGACCTGCAACACCCGCACCAATCACCATCACTTTTGCTGGCGGCACTTTACCTGCTGCAGTGATTTGCCCGGTAAAGAAACGCCCAAACTCATGAGCCGCTTCAACAATGGCGCGATAACCAGCGATGTTCGCCATCGAACTTAACGCATCAAGCGATTGAGCACGTGAGATACGTGGTACAGAGTCCATCGCCATCACCGTCACGTTACGCTCCGCGAGTTTTTGCATTAACTCCGGATTCTGCGCGGGCCAGATGAAGCTTACCAGCGTGGTTCCCGGATTTAGTAACGCAATTTCATCATCTAACGGCGCATTGACCTTCAGAATGATCTCTGACTGCCAGACGTTATTCCCTTCTACAATTTCGGCGCCCGCTTGCACAAACGCTTTATCGTCAAAACTAGCCAGTTGACCTGCGCCGCTCTCTACCGCGACGGTAAAACCTAGTTTCAGCAACTGCTCCACTGTTTTCGGCGTTGCTGCAACACGGGTTTCATTGGTTAACCGTTCTCTTGGTATGCCAATTCGCATGATATTCCCTTCCATCGGTTTTATTGATGATGGTTTGCCTGTGTTTTTGATACACAAGCCGCTCATGTACGAGCTAAATGTTACTCCGTTAAAATAAATTAGTAACAAACGCCTATAACGTACTGAAAATAATGCCTGTGATCTAGCGTCAAAAATCAGTATTTCGGCGTGAACTCGCAAAATATTAACGATTCAGCCTTGATAGCGGGATAAACACCATAGAACACAGGATAATGGGCGATAATTGTCTTTGATAATCAGGTAAAACATGAGATTTCACCGACGCCAGCCACCGGTTAACATTAAATTAACTTATACAATTCAGCCAGTTCAGTCATTCTTCTGTTGTTGTGGCTATTTTTTAAGCGCGATGCTCATTCGATCAGATTTAAAATCAAATCAAGAAGTCTGATATGAAAAAATCACGCAGACAGTTACACACTTTAAATGCAATAATCAGCCACGTTTCTCGTTAATAACAATACCAGTACCTGGTTTGCGCAAGGCGAAGGATTATTTTTATGAAGCTTAAGAACACCCTCCTGGCGTCGGCACTGCTTTCTGCTACGGCATTTTCCGTTAACGCAGCAACAGAACTGACACCGGAGCAAGCGGCAGCGGTTAAACCTTTTGACCGTGTAGTGGTTACCGGTCGTTTTAATGCCATTGGTGAAGCGGTTAAAGCCGTTTCCCGTCGCGCTGATAAAGAAGGCGCCGCCTCTTTTTATGTTGTCGACACTTCAGATTTCGGTAACAGCGGTAACTGGCGTGTAGTTGCCGATCTTTATAAAGCCGATGCTGAAAAAGCAGAAGCTGATAAGAATCGCGTTTTTAATGGCGTTATTGAACTGCCTAAAGACCAGGCTGTTTTGATCGAACCGTATGACACCGTTACCGTCCAGGGCTTCTTCCGCAGCCAACCGGAAGTGAACGATGCCATCACCAAAGCAGCAAAAGCGAAAGGTGCCTACTCTTACTACATCGTTCGCCAGATAGATGCCAACCAGGGCGGCAACCAGCGTATTACTGCGTTCATCTACAAACAAGATGCTAAAAAACGCATCGTCCAGAGCCCGGATGTGATCCCTGCGGATTCTGATGCTGGTCGCGCGGCACTGGCCGCAGGTGGCGAAGCCGCGAAGAAAGTTGAAATCCCGGGCGTTGCCACCACTGCATCACCAAGTGCTGAAGTTGGTCGTTTCTTTGAAACTCAGTCCTCAAAAGGCGGACGTTACACCGTCACGCTTCCTGACGGCACCAAAGTAGAAGAACTGAACAAAGCGACCGCAGCAATGATGGTTCCGTTCGATAGCATTAAGTTCTCGGGTAACTACGGCAACATGACCGAAGTCTCCTACCAGGTTGCTAAACGTGCCGCGAAGAAAGGTGCTAAGTATTACCACATCACCCGCCAGTGGCAGGAACGTGGTAACAACCTGACCATCAGTGCAGACCTGTATAAATAAATAACTATTCAGTATCACATTAAGGCGGCTTTATGCCGCCTTTCAGATTTTTAGCTACAAATTTTCCCGCAACCATTGCATGCCGCCACTTCTCTTCGTAAAATCCCGCGCTTTAGTGGCATTCACCATTTTTATGCGTTTTGCCCTAATATTTATTCTTCTGAACACGTTTTAAACACTGGATATCGATGGAAAAGAAACTGGGACTGAGCGCACTCACCGCGCTGGTATTAAGCTCAATGCTGGGCGCGGGTGTTTTCAGTCTGCCGCAAAATATGGCGGCGGTTGCCAGCCCGGCAGCACTGCTCATCGGCTGGGGTATTACTGGCGCTGGCATCTTATTGCTGGCCTTTGCCATGCTGATCCTGACACGCATTCGTCCCGACCTTGACGGCGGTATTTTTACCTATGCACGGGAAGGGTTTGGCGAGTTAATCGGCTTCTGCTCCGCGTGGGGATACTGGCTATGTGCGGTTATCGCCAACGTCTCTTATCTGGTTATCGTCTTTTCCGCATTAAGTTTCTTCACCGATACGCCGGAACTACGCCTGTTTGGCGATGGTAACACCTGGCAATCGATCGTCGGTGCATCGGCATTGTTGTGGATTGTTCACTTTTTGATTCTGCGCGGCGTACAAACCGCCGCCAGCATTAATCTGGTGGCGACATTGGCAAAATTATTGCCGCTTGGTTTGTTTATTGTGCTGGCGATGATGATGTTCAAACTGGACACCTTCAAGCTCGACTTTACTGGCCTTGCGCTTGGCGTGCCGGTATGGGAACAGGTGAAAAACACCATGCTAATCACACTGTGGGTATTCATTGGTGTGGAAGGTGCGGTGGTTGTTTCTTCACGGGCGCGGAATAAACATGATGTTGGCAAAGCGACGCTTCTGGCGGTGCTTTCTGCACTGGGCGTTTATTTATTGGTCACGCTGCTTTCGCTGGGGGTGGTTGCTCGTCCTGAACTGGCTGAGATTCGTAACCCGTCTATGGCCGGTCTGATGGTGAAAATGATGGGGCCGTGGGGCGAGATTATCATCGCTGCCGGATTGATCGTTTCTGTCTGTGGCGCGTATCTAAGCTGGACCATTATGGCGGCAGAAGTCCCCTTCCTGGCAGCGACGCATAAGGCATTCCCGCGTATTTTTGCGCGCCAGAATGCACAAGCCGCACCGTCTGCCTCGCTGTGGCTGACCAACATCTGCGTGCAAATTTGTCTGGTTCTGATCTGGCTGACCGGCTCTGATTACAACACGTTGCTGACCATCGCCTCAGAGATGATTCTGGTGCCCTATTTCCTGGTTGGCGCATTCTTGTTGAAAATCGCTACTCGTCCACTGCATAAAGCGGTAGGTGTCGGCGCCTGCATTTATGGCTTATGGTTATTATACGCTTCAGGCCCAATGCACCTGTTGTTGTCCGTCGTTTTGTATGCGCCAGGGCTACTGGTCTTCCTGTACGCGCGTAAAACGCATACACATGATAATGTATTGAATCGTCAGGAAATGGTGCTGATTGGCATGCTGTTAATTGCCGCAGTTCCGGCCACCTGGATGCTGGTGGGATAACTTTCGTCCCATCGTTTGCTTGCAAAGGAGATTAACGATGGGGAAAACCCAGCCCTTGCCAATATTAATCACTGGCGGAGGCCGTCGTATCGGCCTCGCTCTCGCCTGGCATTTCATTAATCAAAAGCAACCGGTGATTGTCAGCTATCGGACGCACTATCCTGCCATTGATGGACTGGTTAATGCAGGTGCGCAGTGTATTCAGGCTGATTTTTCAACGAACGACGGCGTGATGGCGTTTGCCGATGAAGTGTTAAAAACCACCCACGGCCTGCGTGCCATTTTGCATAACGCCAGTGCGTGGATGGCAGAAAAACCAGGTATGCCACTGACTGATGTTCTGGCCTGCATGATGCAGATCCATGTTAATACCCCTTACCTGCTCAACCATGCGCTGGAAAGATTACTGCGCGGTCACGGACACGCCGCCAGCGATATCATTCACTTCACCGATTATGTGGTGGAGCGCGGAAGCGACAAACATATTGCCTATGCTGCAAGCAAAGCGGCACTGGATAATATGACCCGTTCATTTGCCCGCAAGCTGGCACCGGAAGTGAAAGTGAATTCTATTGCACCATCGCTGATCCTGTTTAACGAGCATGATGATGCCGAATATCGCCAACAGGCGCTGAATAAGTCACTGATGAAAACCGCGCCTGGTGAGAAAGAAGTTATCGATCTTGTCGATTACTTACTCACCAGTTGCTTTGTAACCGGACGCAGTTTCCCGCTTGATGGCGGTCGTCATTTGCGTTAATGCAGTTTCATCCAGCAAATAATTAGCACCCATGCGCTTAGCCCCCAGCACGCAACAGAACCCACAAAAGCAGCGGGCAAGCGCATGATTCCGGTGAAATACCACAACGACGCCAGATAAACAAAATAGGGAATAATCGACCACATACTGAAAACGATTGTGGCGCGTAAGGCTTCAATCCCACGTTCACTGACAACAATATAATGCGCGATGAGCGCAAAAGTCGGGAAAAGCGGGATCAGCCCGGCGATATAGTAATTTTTCGTTTTGGCTAATACACCAATCAACACCACCACCAGCGCACCAAGCGCGGCTTTGATTACCAGCCCCACTGTTTTACCTTAACACTTCCATAACAAGTCATCTGTAGAATACCCGATGCAACCTTGTTTAGAAACGATTGATAGTAAGTAAAATCAGCGCGGTGTATTGTGACGTTTTTATATCTGCCGTGAATAATATGAACACTATCGTTTTTGTGGAAGATGACACAGAAGTTGGTTCACTGATTGCCGCGTACCTGGCAAAGCATGATATGCAGGTTACCGTGGAACCGCGCGGCGACCATGCCGAAGAGACAATTCTGCGGGAAAATCCGGATCTGGTGCTGCTTGATATCATGCTGCCTGGCAAAGACGGAATGTCCATCTGCCGCGATTTACGCACAAAATGGTCCGGGCCGATTGTTCTGCTGACCTCTCTCGATAGCGATATGAACCACATTCTGGCGCTGGAAATGGGCGCCTGCGACTATATTCTCAAAACAACGCCCCCCGCTGTTCTGTTGGCGCGTTTACGTTTACATTTGCGTCAGAATGAACAAGCGACGCTGACCAAAGGTATTCAGGAAACGTCTCTGACACCTTACAAACCATTGCATTTCGGTACGTTAACTATCGACCCCATCAACCGCGTAGTGACACTTGCTAACCATGAGATTTCACTCTCGACGGCTGATTTTGAATTGTTATGGGAACTAGCCACCCATGCCGGACAAATTATGGACCGCGATGCGCTGCTGAAGAATTTACGCGGCGTCAGTTATGACGGGCTGGATCGTAGCGTGGATGTAGCTATTTCGCGGTTACGAAAAAAACTGCTCGATAACGCTGCCGAACCCTACCGCATTAAAACCGTGCGTAACAAAGGCTATCTTTTTGCGCCTCATGCGTGGGAATAAACGATGAAAAAACTGTTTATCCAGTTTTATCTTTTGCTGTTTGTCTGCTTTCTGGTGATGTCTCTACTGGTTGGCCTGGTGTACAAATTTACCGCCGAACGTGCAGGCAAACAGTCGCTGGATGATTTGATGAACAGTTCGCTGTATCTGATGCGTAGCGAATTACGCGAGATCCCTCCACACGACTGGGGAAAAACGTTGAAGGAGATGGATTTAAATCTCTCTTTCGATCTGCGCGTCGAGCCGCTGAGTAAATATCATCTCGATAATAACGCCATGCACCGATTGCGTGGCGGAGAGATTGTTGCTCTGGATGATCAGTACACCTTTTTACAGCGTATCCCGCGCAGCCACTACGTTCTCGCCGTGGGTCCCGTTCCTTATCTTTATTTCCTCCATCAAATGCGTTTGCTGGATATCGTGCTGATCGCCTTTATTGCCATCTCCCTCGCCTTTCCGGTGTTTATCTGGATGCGTCCGCACTGGAAAGACATGTTAAAACTGGAAGCGGCGGCGCAACGATTCGGCGATGGGCATCTCAATGAGCGTATTCACTTTGATGATGGTTCAAGCTTTGAACGACTTGGCGTGGCGTTTAACCAGATGGCGGACAATATCAACGCGTTGATTGCCAGTAAAAAGCAGCTTATTGATGGCATTGCCCATGAACTGCGAACACCATTAGTGCGCCTGCGTTATCGGCTGGAGATGAGCGACAACCTGAACGCCACCGAGTCCCAGGCCTTAAATCGCGATATCAGTCAACTGGAAGCCTTAATTGAAGAACTGCTGACTTATGCCCGGCTCGATCGCCCACAAAATGAACTGCATCTTAGCGAACCAGACCTGCCGTTGTGGCTGTCAACACATCTGCAAGATATTCAGGCCGTGACCCCTGACAAAACGGTACGGATAAAAACGATCACGCCAGGTAATTACGCGGCACTGGATATGCGCTTAATGGAGCGCGTGCTGGATAACTTGCTCAACAACGCCCTGCGCTACTGCCATTCAACCGTTGAAACCAGCCTGCTACTGGCAGGAAACAGAGCAACATTGATTGTTGAAGATGATGGTCCGGGAATTGCGGCAGAAAATCGCGAGCATATCTTTGAACCCTTTGTTCGCCTCGATCCCAGCCGGGACCGTGCAACTGGCGGCTGTGGGCTGGGGCTGGCGATTGTCCACTCCATCGCTCTGGCAATGGGCGGCACGGTCAATTGTGACACCAGCGAACTGGGGGGCGCCCGCTTCTCGTTCAGCTGGCCACTGTGGCACAACATCCCGCAATTTACTTCTGCCTGACACCAAACGCACGGTGGTTAAGTTGTCGTCAATGTGCTATAAATAAAGTATGTTGTAACTAAAGTGGTAATTTTATGGCCCGTTACGATCTTGTTGACCGACTCAATACGACTTTTCGCCAGATGGAACAAGAACTGGCAGCGTTTGCCGCTGAACTTGAACAACACAAGTTGCTGGTTGCCCGCGTGTTCTCGTTACCGGAGGTCAAAAAGGAGGATGAGCATAATCCGCTTAATCGCATTGAGGTTAAGCAACATCTCGGGAAAGAAGCGCAGGCGCTGGCACTGCGTCATTTCCGCCATTTGTTTATTCAACAACAGTCCGAAAATCGCAGCAGCAAGGCGGCTGTTCGTCTGCCTGGCGTGTTGTGCTATCAGGTCGATAACCTTTCACAAACGGCGCTGGCAAGTCATATACAGCGCATCAATCAACTTAAAACCACTTTCGAGCATATCGTCACGGTTGAGTCAGAACTGCCTACGGCAGCGCGTTTTGAATGGGTACATCGTCATTTGCCGGGGCTGATTACCCTTAACGCTTATCGCACGCTCACCGTTCTGCACGACCCCGCCACTTTACGTTTTGGCTGGGCGAATAAACATATCATTAAAAATTTGCATCGTGATGAGGTGCTGGCGCAGTTGGAAAAGAGCCTGAAATCGCCACGTAGCGTTGCACCGTGGACGCGCGAGGAGTGGCAGGGAAAACTGGAACGCGAGTATCAGGATATTGCCGCCCTGCCACAGGATGCGAAGTTAAAAATCAAACGTCCGGTGAAAGTTCAGCCAATTGCCCGTGTCTGGTACAAGGGGGATCAAAAACAAGTTCAGCACGCCTGCCCGACACCGCTTATCGCGCTGATTAATCGGGATAATGGCGCAGGCATGCCAGACGTTGGTGAGCTGTTAAATTACGATGCCGACAATGTTCAGCATCGTTTTAAACCGCAGGCACAGCCGCTTCGTTTGATCATTCCACGGCTGCACCTGTATGTTGCAGATTAACGCCCTGCTTTCATACTGCCGACCATCTGTTCTGGTCGTACCCAGCTATCAAACTCGGCTTCGCTAAGATAGCCCAGCGCAAGGGCGGCAGCTTTTAAGGTCAGCCCTTCTTTGTGTGCTTTTTTGGCGATCTCCGCAGCTTTGTCATAGCCAATATGGGTGTTTAGCGCGGTCACCAGCATCAGAGATTCATTGAGTAATTGGTTGATACGCTCACGATTCGGCTCTATTCCCACCGCGCAGTGTTTGTTAAAACTTTCCATGCCATCTGCCAGCAAGCGTACCGATTGCAGGAAATTGTGGATCACCATCGGACGGAAGACGTTCAGTTCGAAGTTACCAGAAGCGCCGCCGATGTTGATTGCCACGTCATTCCCCATCACCTGGCAGCAAAGCATGGTTAACGCTTCACACTGCGTTGGGTTCACTTTTCCCGGCATGATTGAACTGCCCGGCTCGTTTTCCGGGATTGAGATTTCGCCAATGCCGCAACGTGGACCAGAAGCCAGCCAGCGGACGTCATTGGCAATTTTCATCAGTGACGCCGCCAATCCTTTTAACGCACCGTGCGCCTGAACCAGCGCATCACAGGTCGCCAGTGCTTCAAATTTGTTCGGTGCAGTAACAAACGGCGCACAGGTAATGACCGAAAGCTCGTCCGCCACGCGACGGGCATATTCCGGATGGGTATTTAGTCCAGTACCCACCGCTGTACCGCCCAGAGCCAGTTCCGCTACGTGAGGCAGGCTGTATTCGATATGTTTGAGATTATGCTCCAGCATCGCTACCCAGCCAGAAATCTCCTGCCCCAGGGTCAGCGGCGTAGCATCCTGCAAATGGGTACGACCAATTTTGACGATATCGGCAAATGTGCGGGATTTTTCACTCAGCGTCTGTGTCAGGGTTTTAAGCTGCGGAATGAGTTGCTTGCGCAGCGCCAGCAGCGCTGCAACGTGCATTGCTGTTGGAAAGACATCATTGGAACTCTGGCTTTTGTTCACATCGTCGTTAGGGTGAACTTTACGTTCCATCCCGCGCACACCGCCGAGCAGTTCACTCGCCCGATTGGCCAGCACTTCGTTCATGTTCATATTACTTTGCGTGCCGGAACCGGTCTGCCAGATTGCCAGCGGAAACTCATCGTCATGCTGTCCCGCCAGCACTTCATCCGCCGCCTGCCGAATGGCACTCGCTTTCTCTTCAGACAGCAAGCCTAAATCTTCATTAACTTTTGCCGCTGCGCGCTTGGTTAGCGCCAGCGCATGAATCAGTGAGGTTGGCATTTTCTCCGTCGAAATGCGGAAATGCTCCAGCGAGCGTTGAGTTTGTGCGCCCCACAGCTTATCTGCCGGGACATCGATCGCACCCATCGAATCTTTTTCGCTGCGTACTGTTTTCATGGCCTGCTCCTCACCTGATTAATTTTTTTCTTCTTTGCTTACGTTAAGCAACTTTTAGCCCACTTATTATTTACTATTTGATAACAAATGTTTGGTATTTCGTGCCATGTAAAAAAGCCGCCCCGAAGGGCGGCTCTGCTTATTTCACGCAGCGGCTACACTGCGTGAGTTGTATCTGCTGGAAGAAGTCATTTCCTTTATCATCCACCAGGATAAACGCCGGGAAATCTTCCACTTCGATTTTCCAGATGGCTTCCATTCCCAGTTCCGGATATTCAACACATTCCAGACTTTTAATACTCCCCTGCGCCAGCACTGCCGCAGGACCGCCGATACTGCCGAGATAGAAACCGCCATGTTTTTTACAGGCATCCGTCACCTGCTGGCTGCGGTTACCTTTCGCCAGCATGATCATGCTGCCGCCCTGCGCTTGCAGTTGATCGACGTAAGAATCCATACGTCCGGCAGTCGTTGGGCCAAGAGAACCGGAGGCATAACCTTCCGGCGTTTTGGCCGGACCCGCGTAGTAAATTGGATGATCTTTAATATACTGCGGCAGCCCTTCGCCGTTATCCATCCGCTCTTTCAGTTTGGCATGAGCGATATCACGACCGACGATAATCGTGCCGTTAAGCGATAAGCGTGTAGAAACGGGATACTGCGACAACTGTGCGAGGATCTCTTTCATTGGGCGGTTAAGGTCAACGCGTACCGCTTCGCCTTCTCCCGCTTTACGCAGTTCTTCAGGGATGTATTTGCCAGGATTATGTTCCAGTTTTTCGATCCAGATCCCCTGACGGTTAATCTTCGCTTTGATATTACGGTCAGCAGAACAGGAGACGCCCATACCAATCGGGCAGGATGCGCCGTGGCGTGGCAGGCGAATAACGCGAATGTCATGGGCGAAATATTTCCCGCCAAACTGCGCGCCCAGACCGAGATTTTGCGCTGCAATCAGCAATTCGTTTTCCAGTTCCACATCGCGGAACGCCTGACCGTGCTCGTTCCCTTCCGTTGGCAGTTCGTCATAGTATTTAGCGGAAGCCAGTTTCACCGTTTTAAGGTTAGTTTCCGCAGAAGTTCCGCCAATAACGAACGCAATATGATACGGAGGACACGCCGCCGTACCCAGTGTGCGCATTTTCTCAACCAGATAATTTTTCAGTTTCCCCGGCGTCAGTAACGCTTTGGTTTCCTGATAGAGATACGTCTTGTTTGCCGAACCGCCACCTTTGGCGATACAGAGGAATTTGTACTCGTCGCCATCAACGGCATAAAGATCGATCTGCGCTGGCAAGTTAGTGCCGGTATTCACCTCTTTATACATATCCAGCGGCGCGTTTTGCGAGTAGCGCAGGTTATCTTCGATGTAAGTGTTATAGACACCGCGCGCCAGCGCCGCTTCGTCGCCACCACCGGTCCATACACGCTGCCCTTTTTTACCAACGATAATCGCGGTGCCGGTGTCCTGGCAGGTTGGCAGAACACCTTTTGCGGCGATATCGGAGTTTCGCAGGAATTGCAGTGCCACATACTTGTCGTTTTCGCTGGCTTCCGGGTCACGCAAAATATCGGCTACCTGCTGTTGATGGGCCGGACGCAGCATGAATGACGCATCATGAAACGCCTGACGCGCCAGAAGAGTTAACGCTTCTGGTGCAACTTTCAAAATCTCCTGCCCTTCAAATTCAGATACGCTGACATGTTCGCTGGTCAGCAGGTAGTACTCGGTATCATCTTTTTTGAGTGGGAAAGGAGCCTGATAATGAAAGGGTTTGTTTGACATTGTTCTCTCACTTACTGCCTGGTTTGGTTATGCTCTGGGCGGGTGTTCCGTTGCCCTGTTAAAAGCGAGTAACAATATCCTACACACTTTTTTAACAAAAACTGAGACTAGTACGACTTTTTGCGGCTCCAGGTTACTTCCCGTAGGATTCTTGCTTTAATAGCGGGATTAATTTCCACATCTAAACAGGGATTGATCATGCAAAAACTCATTAACTCAGTGCAAAACTATGCCTGGGGCAGCAAAACGGCGTTGACTGAACTTTATGGCATGGAAAATCCGTCCAGCCAGCCGATGGCCGAGTTGTGGATGGGCGCGCATCCAAAGAGCAGTTCACGGGTGCAGAATGCCGCAGGAGATATCGTTTCACTGCGTGATGTGATTGAGAGTGATAAAGCGACTCTGCTGGGAGATGCCGTTGCCAAACGCTTTGGCGAGTTGCCTTTCCTGTTCAAAGTATTATGCGCAGCCCAGCCGCTCTCCATTCAGGTGCATCCGAACAAACGCAATTCTGAAATCGGTTTTGCCAAAGAAAATGCGGCCGGTATTCCGATGAATGCCGCCGAGCGTAATTATAAAGATCCTAATCACAAGCCTGAGCTGGTTTTCGCCCTGACCCCTTTCCTCGCGATGAACGCATTTCGTGAGTTTTCCGACATTGTCTCCCTGCTTCAGCCAGTCGCGGGCGCACATCCGGCCATTGCTCACTTTTTGCAGCAGCCCAATGCCGAAAGTTTAAGTGAACTGTTTGCCAGCCTGTTAAATATGCAGGGTGAAGAAAAATCCCGCGCGCTGGCGATTTTAAAATCGGCGCTCGACAGCCAGCAGGGTGAACCGTGGCAAACGATTCGTTTAATTTCTGAATTTTACCCGGATGACAGCGGTCTGTTCTCCCCGCTATTGCTGAATGTGGTCAAATTGAATCCTGGCGAAGCGATGTTCCTGTTCGCTGAAACACCGCACGCTTACCTGCAAGGCGTGGCGCTGGAAGTGATGGCGAACTCCGATAACGTGCTGCGTGCGGGTCTGACGCCTAAATACATTGATATTCCAGAGCTGGTTGCCAACGTGAAGTTTGCAGCCAAACCGGCCAACCAGTTGTTGACCCAGCCTGTGAAACAAGGCTCAGAGCTGGACTTCCCGATTCCGGTTGATGATTTTGCCTTCTCGCTGCATGACCTTAGCGATGAAGAAACCACCATCAGCCAGCAAAGTGCCGCCATTTTGTTCTGCGTCGAGGGCGATGCAACGCTGTGTAAAGGTTCTCAGCAGTTACAGCTTAAACCGGGTGAATCAGCGTTTATTGCCGCCAACGAGTCACCGGTGACTGTCAAAGGCCACGGCCGTTTAGCCCGTGTTTACAACAAGCTGTAAGAGCTTACTGAAAAAATTAACATCTCTTGCTAAGCTTATTAAAGGCTTATAACACCTTCAGGCGGCCAGTCCGCCTGATTTTATTTTATGGATAATCATTATGAATAAATCGCTGGTAGCGGTAGGCGTCATTGTTGCGCTCGGCGTAGTCTGGACAGGCGGCGCATGGTACACAGGCAAGAAGATTGAAACCCATCTCGAAGACATGGTCGCGCAGGCGAACGCGCAACTCAAACTAACAGCTCCTGAATCCAACCTGGAAGTGAGTTATCAAAACTATCATCGCGGCGTATTCAGCAGCCAGTTGCAACTGGTGGTGAAACCCATTGCCGGGAAAGAAAATCCGTGGATTAAAAGCGGTCAGAGCGTCATCTTCAACGAATCGGTTGATCATGGTCCCTTCCCCCTTGCCCAGCTTAAAAAACTGAACCTGATTCCGTCGATGGCATCAATTCAAACCACGCTGGTCAATAATGAAGTAAGCAAACCACTGTTTGATATGGCAAAAGGTGAAACGCCTTTTGAGATTAACTCCCGCATTGGTTACAGCGGTGATTCCAGTTCCGATATTTCGCTCAAGCCCCTGAATTACGAGCAAAAGGATGAAAAAGTCGCCTTTAGCGGCGGCGAGTTCCAGTTAAATGCTGACAGAGACGGCAAAGCCATCTCCCTGTCAGGGGAAGCACAAAGCGGTCGGGTGGATGCGGTTAACGAATACAACCAGAAAGTGCAGTTGACCTTTAATAATCTGAAAACTGACGGTTCCAGCTCGCTGGCAAGTTTTGGTGAACGCGTGGGCAATCAAAAAGTCTCGCTGGAAAAAATGACCATTTCAGTGGAAGGCAAAGAGCTGGCATTGCTGGAAGGCATGGAGATCAGCGGTAAATCGGATCTGGTCAATGACGGGAAAACGATCAATAGCCAACTGGATTACTCGCTAAATAGCCTGAAGGTTCAGAATCAGGATCTGGGCAGTGGCAAGCTGACTTTAAAAGTCGGCCAAATTGATGGCGAAGCCTGGCATCAGTTTAGCCAGCAATATAACGCGCAAACTCAGGCGCTGCTGTCACAGCCAGAAATTGCCAACAATCCCGAACTTTATCAGGAGAAAGTGACGGAAGCCTTCTTTAGCGCCCTGCCGCTGATGTTGAAAGGCGATCCGGTGATTACTATCGCACCACTGAGCTGGAAAAACAGTCAGGGTGAAAGTGCGCTGAATCTGTCGCTGTTCCTGAAAGATCCGGCAACGACTAAAGAAGCGCCGCAAACGCTGGCGCAGGAAGTAGACCGCTCGGTTAAATCTCTGGATGCGAAACTGACCATTCCGGTGGATATGGCAACTGAGCTGATGACTCAGGTAGCGAAGCTGGAAGGATATCAGGAAGATCAAGCGAAAAAACTGGCGAAACAGCAAGTTGAAGGTGCATCAGCAATGGGGCAGATGTTCCGTCTGACCACCTTGCAGGACAATACCATCACCACCAGCCTGCAGTATGCTAACGGTCAGATCACGTTAAACGGACAGAAAATGTCGTTAGAAGATTTTGTTGGCATGTTTGCGATGCCAGCTCTTAACGTTCCGGCTGTACCGGCAATTCCGCAGCAGTAATTCACGGCCAAAACGCCGGAGAATTTTCACTCCGGCGTTTTTTCTCACTTCAGCATAAAGTCATACTGAATGCTCATTTTCACATCCCAGTAATTCAGGCGATCGCCAAACGCGCTGCCGTTGCGCTTTTCCCGTCCTTTATCGGCTGCAAGAAAGAAATTCATCCCTTGTAGCGGCCCTTCGCTAACCCGATAGTTCACGCCACCTAAGAGGCCCGCGCCTTCAATCCGCACGTCTCGTTTACTGGATTCATAGCCGCGGGTCACAATCGGTGCAAATGTCAGCGTAAATTGCGGGGTTAAACGATAATTGACGCCCAATTGCCAGGACTGCATTCCTTCGCGGTTACGATCAAGACTTAATGAAAAGGGATAGCCAATGTCGGTGTCCACTACGGCTCCATTCATCGCATGACGCAGATAACCGCCACTGCCAAATACGCTTCCCCACGGCGCGCTCCAGGTCAATTGTCCACTAACCAACGCCGTTTCATTGGGCTGGCTGGTATTACGACTTAAACCTTCGAGTTGCGCATAAAAGCCGAGCAACTCCCCTTTCAACGTATAATTCGGGTCGAGCGGTATGCTTTTCTCGAGAATACTTTGTATCTGATTGGAAACATCTTTCTGTACCGATGCCCCCAGAGAATAGCGACTGGTATCATCATGCCAACTGGCGGCTAAAAAAGAACGTGCGCGATGTTTATCGTATTTTCCCGTCTGGCTGTTATAAACCCCTTCATCACGAATACCGGTTGTTGAATCGGTCCATAAAAATACTCGTGAACGCCACATTCCCCACAATTCAATATTTGGCGTTAAAGCCCAGTAACCTAACGCCCCTTCGGAAACAGTCGGCAATGTCCGTTGCGAACTGCCAGCAATTAACGGAATACGATAAGGTAAGCTGCCATAACTATAATCTGTTCCGAAGCGACCTAATTTAAGCAGGCTATTTTCACTGGGTTTTATTTTTACTGCCCCCAGGGCAAAGCCAAAACTTTTATCACCATCAAGATACCACCGGGTACTCATATCAGCACGAGCACCTAATTTATAAACATAATACGCCCCACCTTCGACACCAATAATATTAGAATAATAGCCACTATTAAAATCGAGTAATCCTCCCTGTACCCATGCGTAAATGTCTCTTCCCGCGCCAGCACTGGGCTTGTCGGCCCTGCGCAATTCATTTTTCAGTCTGATGCGTAGTCCTGATTCATCGTCAGCCAGTTGCGCCGCGTAAGCAGTGGTAAGGCCAGAGGCAGCCGTCAGGGAAATAACGGCCATGGCCACTATTATTCTCATAGTTGCACCTTTGATGTTCTGATTATTTTTATGGAATATTAATTAGTGATATCGCTGATTAATTGCTGCTGCATTTGTTTGCGATTATCAATTTCAACTACGATTTCTTTGAATTTTTTATCCGTGAGCGGATAAAACCAGATTATTATAAATGCCAGTAGCATAAACCCGCAGGGTACTAAGGCAATTGATGTGCGGATCCCCATAATAACTTCCGGTGTTTGCACCTGATTGGCAATATATCCGCTTAACCCCAAAATAAAGGCAGGAATTGAACCTCCGATTGCCTGACCGCATTTACGGGTAAATGAGAATAGTGAATAGGTGAGCCCTTCAATTCGCACGCCGGTCAGGTATTCACCGTATTCTACGGTATCAGCTTCCAGCGCCCACATCACGGTCATGGTAACGCCCTGACCAATTGAAGCGATGGCCAACGCAACCAACGCCACCGGCAGTGACCAGACGGAAACCCAGAAGAACAGCAGATAACCACAGGTTCCCAGCAGCGCGCCAATCAGGAAGGTGTTCTTTTTACCGATTCTGGCGACCATCCCCGGCACCAGCGGTGCCGATGCCACGGTACCGACCAGGTTTTGCACCAGCACCAGTACGGTGAACAAGCCGGTATCATTCAACACATAGCGCACATAGAACAACAACGAGGCGCTAACAGCGAAGGTCGAAATCAGCACACACAGCGCTCCGATGCACAACATAAACAGCGGACGATTCCGTTTCAGCGTTTGCAGACTGATCTTCAATGACGGCTGTGCCACGATGCGTACCACATTCTCGCGCGTCGATTTAAAGCAGATGAAGTAAAGCACCATTCCGGCCATCGCCAGCACAATCGTCCAGAAATGGTATACCGACACCATCTCCTCCGGGCTGGAGTTCTTAATGCTCGGTCCTATCAGAAATGCCAGGCAGACAAAGGTCAATGAAGCGGCAATCCCGCGAGCCGCGCCCAGACGGGCGCGGGATTGTGGTTGTTGGGTCATCGCGGTAGCAAGTGAACCATAAGGAATATTCACCAGGCTGTAGCAAAGCCCGAGGCCCATGTAGGTCAAATATGCATACACCACTTTGCTGCTATGGCTCCAGTCGGTCGGCACCCAGAATACCAGCACGCTGAAGATCATTAACGGCGCTGTGCCGAAGAGTAAAAATGGGCGGAATTTTCCCCAGCGGGTATTCACACTGTCCACTACTCGCCCGGCCAGGACGTCGGCAAAGGCATCGAATACCCGCACCAGTAACAGCATAGTGCCCGCCGCAGCGGCACCGACGCCTGCGACGTCGGTGTAGTAACTCAACAGGAAGAGCGCCCCCATTGCGAAGGCGAAGTTATTGGCGACGTCACCGAGGCTGTAGCCGACGATGGTGCGCCAGGAGAGTTGTTGATTCATTGTTTGCCTCCCTGCTGCGGTTTTTCACCGAAATTCATGCCAGTCCAGCGTTTTTGCAGCAGGAAAGCCGCCGATTTCGGTTTGCGGTCGCGGGTGAAGATCCCTTTCTTGTTGCCGCCAACGCGCATAATGCCCTGCGAGGTCGCAAAATCAGCGAAGTTCCATACCTGTTCACCGACGACGGCGCTGACGCGATCAAAGACGCGGTGATACATATCCAGCCATGCACACTGATACTCTTCACTCCACATGTCGGTGTACATCGAGTGCAGACCCGCTAACGTATCTACGCCGTATTCGGTGATGATAATCGGCTGATGCAGTTTCTCTTGCCAGGCAAGCAGTTCTTTTTCCAGTACCTTCTCTGCCGTTTCCAAATCGCCGCTTTGGACATACCAACCGTAATAACGATTCAGGCACAGCACATCAAAGAGATCGCTGATGGTATCGGTGTGAGCGTCGCAGAACATTACATTGACGCAGGTGATCGGTCGCGTCGGGTCGAGTTTACGCGTTACTTCCGCCAGTGGTGCGAAATATTCCCGTGCACCTTGCGGACGGGTATCCGGTTCGTTGGCAATACTCCACATCACCACGCTGGGGTGGTTTTTGTCACGCGCAATCAGCTCTTTAATCGCCTGTAAGTGCACCTGCTGAGTTTCCCCGTTGACGGCCTCTTCGCTGTAGAGTTCTTTTGGCTTGTTACCCGCTTCAAATCCAATGCCTAAAGAGAGGTTAAAGCCGACGGCAGCAGTTTCATCAATCACCACAATGCCATTTTCATCAGCCCAGTCGAGCATCTCTTCAGCGTAAGGGTAATGCGAGGTACGGTAAGAGTTGGCACCAATCCAGTCCATCAATGCGTGATCGTGCACCATCAGCACGTTATCGAATCCTTTACCGCGTAAATCAGCATCTTCATGACGACCAAAACCAGTGAAGTAGAACGGTTTGTGGTTGATCAGGAACTGTTCGCCCTTCACTGCCACTGACCGGATGCCGACGCGCAGCGGGTAGATATCACACTCTGTCTGGCTTTTGGCTGTGACGCACAGTTCATAGAGATAACCTTCACCCGGTTGCCAGAGGTGCGGATTCACCACTTGCAAAGTCCCGCTGGTACCTTGTCCAGTTGCAACAACCTGTTGATCTGCATCACGCAGTTCAACGCTGACATCACCATTTGCCACCACCTGCCAGTCAATAGACGCGTGATTACAGTCTTGCGCGACATGCGTCACCACGGTGATATCGCCCACCCAGGTGTTCGGTGTGGTGTAGAGCATTACGCTGCGATGGATCCCGGCGTAGTTAAAGAAATCATGAAAGTAAGACTGCTTTTTCTTGCTGTTTTCGTCGGTAATCACCATTCCCGGCGGGATAGTCTGCCAGTTCAGTTCGTTGTTCACACAAACGGTAACACGTACACTTTTCCCGGCAATAACATACGGCGTGACATCGGCTTCAAACGGCGTATAGCCGCCCTGATGCTCCATCACTTCCTGATTATTTACCCACACTTTGCCGTAATGAGTGACCGCATCGAAACGCAGGACGATACGCTGCCCCGTCCAACCTTTCGGTATAAAGACTTCGCGCTGATACCAGACGTTGCCCACATAATTACGAATATCTGCATCGGCGAACTGATCGTTAAAACTGCCCGGCACAGCAATTGCCCGGCTTTCTTGTAATGCGCTTTCCCACCAACGCTGAGAGATTCCACAGTTTTCCCGATCCAGGCTGAATGCCCACAGGCCGTCGAGTTTTTTGATTTCACGAGTTGGGGTTTCTACAGGACGTAACATAAGGGACTCCTCATTAAGATAAAAATACTGGTCAACCTTTAATCTGATTAGTTGACCAATTCTGTGTTGAACACAGTTATCTGTGAGAAACCCATGGAAGAGAAATGGAAATAAAAAGAACTGACACCGCGATCAAAAAACCAAAAACTGCAATACCCACAGCGTGATATGGATCGCATTAATCTTTAAAACAGCGTTGACAGAAGACACAAAATAAGCAATCGAACGCTCGTTCGATTGCTTATAAAACGATAAATTCCCATGACATATGGTTTCGACGAATGTTTTAGTGGGATTTTTCGACCAGGGGAGAACGCTTTTTGTTCAGCAGTGTTGAGGCATTGAACGCGGGCACTCTCTTCACCGGCCCGCGGAAAGTGAGGATCAGGATGCGGTCAAGATACCGCCAATCATCGCACGTAGCCCCTGGGCAAATAACGCTTCTCGCGCCAGGTCTTCCGCTTCGATATCGGCAAGCACGCCATAGGTCAGATCCAGCAGTAAACGAGAGGTCATTGCCGTGTTAATGTCAGGGCTTATCTCGCCTTTTTGCTGGGCATCCCTCATGCGCTGGGCAATACATTCCGTGATGGTCAGATGTTTATTCTTAAGCATGGTGGCAACCTGTGGATTGCGCATCCCTTCTGCCATAATTTCGACCACCAGCGCTCGTTGTCCAAAGGCTTCATGGGTGAGGGAGACTATCGACTCGACCATATAGTCAACGAAATGGATCCCTTCAATCGGTTCCCGGAAGCGGGCCAACGCCCTCTCCTGGTCCTGGAGAATAATCGCCTGAATCAAGGCTTCTTTCGAAATGAAGTGGTGATAAAGCGTCCCGGGACTGATAGCGCAGGATTTACAGATGGCTTTCATTGAGGCACTGTGAAATCCATTTTCTGAAAAAATCTCTCTGGCAGCATTGAGGATCCGGGTCCGTGTCGGTTGTGCTTCAGTTTGCATGTTATCCATCGTTAAACCAATATAGTTAGCATGAATAACTAGTTTACCGCGTTGTCCGGTGAGCGCCTATCATTGCAGTTGAATTGTGCGAAGGAATACCCGTTTCGTTTACTATTTGCACGATAATTGGTCAACCAGCAGGCAGAATTTGGCTACCAGTTATCTGGCGGAGGTTTTCCCTACTCGACAAGCGGTGTCGGTAAACAACACTCACTCGGTTGTTTACCGACCTGTTAGCGTATTAATTAAGTTCCTGTACCCCACCGCCGGAGACGGTGAGTATTTGCCCGCTTATCCAGCTGGCAGCTGGTGAACAGAGGAATAGCGCCGCGTTGGCAATATCTTGCGGTTGGCCCAGACGCCTGATTGGCGTGTGCTGCAACATTTTCTGTTCAATTTCTGGTGTAATAACGGATTTCAGGGCATCAGTTAATATTGCCCCAGGCGCTATGCCATTCACCCGAATATTTTTTTCACCCAGGTCAAACGCCATATTCCTGACCAGATGGCTGGCCGCCGCTTTAGATGACGCATAGGAGGTCATGTTTTTATTTTTATTTTCTGCCGCCATAGATGTGATGGTCAAAATAACGCCTCCGCCATTTTTTTCCATTTCAGGCGCAATGAGTTGTGACAGACGGAAAAAAGAAAACACATTCAGTTCATAAGCGCGGCGGAAATCCGCCATTGGCATATCAAACGGTTTAGGACCACCACCACCAGCATTGTTAACCAGAATATCAACTTTGCCCAGCTTACTGATGGCAAAGTCTGCCAGAGCAGATAACTCCTGTTCGGAAGTAATATCACAGCGCCAGGCAAATGCCTGCCCACCCAACTGTTGAATTTCATCTACAACATGATTAGCTGCATCGGCGTTAATATCACTGACCACTACAGATGCGCCAGCTGTCGCGAACGTAATGGCGATTTCTTTACCAATACCTGCACCCGCACCTGTGATGATGGCGCATTTTCCGTCGAGTCTCAGGTTGTCAGAATTAAACACATAAACCTCCTGTGAACTTCAGTAAAAATAAAAGGCACCGCCTGTGTGCCACATTTTTTATCATTAACCTTGAGGAAAGGACACTACCAGGTATAGCAGATAAAGAGAGGATTATTTCGCCGCAATGAGCCGGGCGGGAATAATAAGATTACGTGAATGCGTCTCTTCATGGGTGATTTTTTGCATCATGCGATCCGCAAGTGTCGTACCAAGTTCCCGCGCAGGCGTGCTGGCCCAGGTAACGGGTATATCATCAAGTGCAGTTGGCGTCGCATCGGTAAATGCCGCCAGTGAAACCTGTTGTTCAAAGTAACGATCGACGCCACTTTCACCACTTTGTCGTCCAGCTTTCAGCAAGCCAAACCATGCCCCCATTGCAATGGTTTCGTTGTAACAAACCACGGCGCTGATGGTCGGGTTATGACGCAAAAGCGCCGTAATGGCTTCCGCAGCTTGCTTCTGACTCGAGGCACACTCCAGTACCCAATCACTGTGAAACGGCAGGCTGAATTTTAATAGTGTCGCACAATAGCCACCCACTCGTTCCGCCCGGGTTAAAGAGGAACTTTGCCCTCCCAGCCAGGCAATACGCTGGTGTCCATTGCGAATGAGATGCTCCGTCAATAACTGCGCTGCCTGCATGTTATCCGGGCGAACAGTATCAACATCATCAAGATAACTGGCTCGGGAAGCGAAAATCACCGGGATACCTTTTTCTTCTGCCATGCGCCGCAGGTCATCACTGCTACCCGCCGCACCGGCAATGACGACGCCATCGACGCCCTGGTTCAGTAGCAGTGAAAAGCGCTGGGTCAGTTGCTCACCGTCTTTACCGCCGTGGAGCAAAAAAACCATTCGCCCCTGCGCTTCCAGTGCCTCCGTCAGCCCGGCTGTTAATTCAGCGTAAAACGGCGCAGACAAGTCACGCACAATTAAGCCAACCACACCACTCTGCCCGCCGCGTAGTGCCGACGCCTGGCGATTGCGCACAAACCCCAGTTCTTCAATGGCGGCGTTAACACGTTCTCCTGTGGCGGTAGAGATTCGCCCTTTGCCACTAAGCACCAGCGAAACGGTACTGACCGACACGCCCGCAGCCAGCGCAACATCATGAATGGTGATTTTTTTGGCGGTAGCCATGCAGATGACCTACTCCCTGATTTTGTGACAGATAAAACGTTTTACCTTTTATTTATCTTATACCCGCTATTATCGTTGCGTAATGTGATTTATGCCTCACTAAAATTTGATAAAACGTTTTATCTTCTCGCGCAATTTACTGAATCCAGATTGTTCTCTACGAGGAGTCGTTTTATGACGGCGAAAGCAGCACCAAAAGTCACACTGTGGGAATTCTTCCAGCAGCTAGGCAAAACCTTTATGTTGCCTGTCGCATTACTGTCGTTCTGCGGCATTATGTTGGGGATTGGCAGTTCCCTTAGTAGTCACGATGTCATCACACTGATCCCGGCATTGGGTAACCCTGTGCTGCAGGCCATCTTTACCTGGATGAGTAAGGTTGGTTCGTTTGCGTTTAGTTTCCTGCCAGTGATGTTCTGTATCGCCATTCCGCTGGGTCTGGCGCGCGAAAACAAAGGCGTCGCGGCGTTCGCTGGTTTTGTTGGTTACGCAGTGATGAACCTGGCAGTGAACTTCTGGTTGACCAATAAAGGCATTCTGCCGACCACCGATGCTGCCGTGCTGAAAGCCAATAACATTCAAAGCATTCTTGGGATCCAGTCGATCGACACCGGGATCCTCGGTGCAGTTATCGCCGGTATTATCGTCTGGATGCTGCATGAGCGTTTCCATAATATCCGCCTGCCGGATGCGCTGGCATTCTTCGGCGGTACGCGCTTCGTACCAATCATCTCCTCGCTGGTGATGGGCCTTGTCGGTCTGGTGATTCCATTGGTCTGGCCGATCTTCGCCATGGGCATTAGTGGATTAGGCCATATGATTAACAGCGCGGGTGATTTCGGACCTATGCTGTTTGGTACGGGTGAGCGTCTGCTGTTACCATTTGGTCTGCATCACATTCTGGTGGCATTAATTCGCTTTACCGACGCAGGCGGCACGCAGGAAGTCTGCGGTCAAACCGTCAGCGGCGCACTAACCATCTTCCAGGCGCAATTGAGTTGCCCGACCACTCACGGTTTTTCTGAAAGCGCCACGCGTTTCCTCTCGCAGGGCAAAATGCCTGCATTCCTCGGTGGTCTGCCAGGCGCAGCGTTAGCGATGTATCACTGTGCGCGCCCGGAAAATCGCCATAAAATTAAAGGCCTGCTGATTTCTGGCCTGATCGCCTGTGTCGTTGGCGGCACTACCGAACCGCTGGAATTCCTGTTCCTGTTCGTAGCGCCAGTTCTGTATGTCATCCACGCGCTGTTAACCGGCCTCGGCTTCACCGTCATGTCTGTGCTCGGTGTCACCATCGGTAATACCGACGGCAATATCATCGACTTTGTGGTGTTCGGTATTCTGCATGGACTGTCAACCAAGTGGTACATGGTGCCAGTGGTGGCGGCAATCTGGTTTGTTGTTTACTACGTCATCTTCCGTTTCGCTATCACCCGCTTCAATTTGAAAACCCCTGGCCGCGATAGCGAAATTGCCAGCTCAATCGAAAAAGCCGTTGCCGGTACGCCTGGTAAATCAGGTTACAACGTTCCGGCAATCCTCGAAGCCTTAGGCGGTGCCGACAATATTGTCAGCCTCGATAACTGCATTACTCGTCTGCGTTTGTCAGTGAAAGATATGTCCCTTGTTAATGTGCAGGCACTGAAGGACAATCGGGCAATTGGCGTAGTACAACTTAATCAACATAACCTGCAGGTTGTTATCGGGCCGCAAGTTCAGTCAGTCAAAGATGAAATGGCCGGTCTGATGCGTACTGTTCAGGCATAAGGATAAGATATGTTCGATTTTTCGAAGGTCGTGGATCGTCATGGCACATGGTGCACACAGTGGGATTATGTCGCTGACCGTTTCGGCACTGCTGACCTGTTACCGTTCACGATTTCAGACATGGATTTTGCCACCGCTCCCTGCATTATCGAGGCGCTGAACCAGCGCCTGATGCACGGCGTATTTGGCTACAGTCGCTGGAAAAACGATGAATTTCTCGCGGCTATCGCCCACTGGTTTTCCACACAGCATTACACCGCCATTGATACGCAGTCGGTGGTATATGGTCCTTCCGTTATCTATATGGTGTCGGAGCTGATTCGTCAGTGGTCCGCCGTCGGTGAAGGTGTGGTGATCCATACCCCGGCCTACGACGCATTTTACAAAGCCATTGAAGGTAATCAGCGCACCGTGATGCCCGTTGCTTTAGAGAAGCGGGTTGATGGTTGGTTTTGCGATATGGGTAAACTGGAAGCCGTGTTGGCGAAACCGGAGTGTAAAATTATGCTCCTGTGTAGCCCTCAGAATCCTACCGGTAAAGTCTGGACTTGCGATGAACTGGAAACAATGGCTGACCTGTGCGAACGCTATGGTGTGCGCGTTATCTCCGATGAAATCCATATGGATATGGTATGGGGCGAGCAACCGCATATTCCCTGGAGCAATGTAGCTCGCGGCGACTGGGCGCTACTGACTTCTGGTTCGAAAAGTTTCAATATTCCGGCTCTGACCGGGGCTTACGGGATTATTGAAAATAACGACAGCCGTGAAGCGTATTTATCGGCCCTGAAAAGCCGTGATGGGCTTTCTTCCCCTGCGGTACTGGCGTTAACCGCCCATATCGCCGCCTATCAGCAAGGCGCGCCATGGCTTGATGCCTTACGCGTCTATCTGAAAGATAACCTGACGTATATCGCAGAGACGATGAACGCCGCGTTCCCTGAACTCAACTGGCAGATTCCCCAATCCACTTATCTCGCATGGCTTGATTTACGTCCGTTGAACATTGATGACAACGCGTTGCAAAAAGCCCTGATTGAACAAGAAAAAGTGGCAATCATGCCAGGATATACCTACGGTGAAGAAGGCCGTGGCTTTGTTCGGCTCAATGCCGGATGCCCACGTTCTAAACTGGAAAAAGGTGTCGCTGGATTAATTAACGCCATCCGAGCTGTACGCTAATTGCGATTGCGCAACGCAAATAATCGTTGCGCAATCGTAGATTTTTACCCTGCTTTGTTTTTATAATGGTGCGCACTTTTATATCCAGAAAAAGAGTGCGACCATGATTGATACCACCCTGCCATTAACTGATATCCATCGCCACCTTGATGGCAACATTCGTCCCCAGACCATCCTTGAACTTGGCCGCCAGTATAATATCTCGCTACCTGCACAATCCCTGGAAACGCTAATTCCACACGTTCAGGTCATTGCCAACGAACCCGATCTGGTGAGTTTTCTGACTAAGCTTGACTGGGGCGTTAAAGTTCTCGCCTCGCTCGACGCATGCCGTCGCGTGGCGTTTGAAAATATTGAAGATGCTGCCCGAAACGGCCTGCACTATGTCGAACTGCGTTTTTCGCCAGGTTATATGGCAATGACGCATCAGTTGCCTGTTGCGGGCGTTGTCGAAGCCGTTATTGACGGCGTACGTGACGGTTGCCGCACCTTTGGTGTGCAGGCGAAACTTATCGGCATTATGAGCCGGACCTTTGGCGAAGCTGCCTGCCAGCAAGAGCTGGAGGCATTTTTAGCCCACCGTGATCAGATTACCGCACTGGATTTAGCCGGTGATGAACTTGGTTTTCCGGGGAGTTTGTTCCTCTCTCACTTCAACCACGCGCGTGATGCAGGCTGGCATATTACCGTCCATGCAGGCGAAGCTGCCGGGGCAGAAAGTATCTGGCAAGCCATTCGTGAGCTGGGAGCTGAACGCATTGGGCATGGCGTAAAAGCCATTGAAGATCGGGCGCTGATGGATTTCCTCGCCGAGCAACAAATTGGCATAGAATCCTGCCTGACCTCCAATATTCAGACCAGTACCGTGGCATCTCTGGCGGCACATCCGCTGAAAACGTTCCTTGAGCATGGTATCTGCGCCAGTATTAACACCGACGACCCGGGTGTTCAGGGCGTCGATATCATTCACGAATATACCGTTGCCGCGCCCGCTGCAGGTTTATCTCGCGAGCAAATCCGCCAGGCGCAGATTAATGGTCTGGAAATGGCTTTCCTCAGCGCAGAGGAAAAACGCGCACTGCGAGAAACAGTCGCAGCGAAGTAACAAAAATGGATGGTGCTAATTGCACCATCCCCTTTTCAAGCAAGGCACAAAGTCGAGCGATGTTTGGCGGACTCGATGCCCAGCTCAATCAACTCCATTACCTGAATGGCCTGACTTGCTGGCACCGGGTTTTCACCGTCGCCATTCAACGCATCACGAATGGCAGCATAGTAAGCCGGATAATTCCCCGGCACGGTCAACAGCGTTTCTTCAACACGTTCCTCGCCTTCAACACGGGTTAGTACACCGTCACGCATATCGTAGCCCCAGTCTTCCTGCGGCAGACGCTCACCATTTTTCAACCGCTCTTCCTGCGGATCGAGGCCGTATTTAACATAGCTGCCACGGGAGCCATGCACGATATAACGTGCTGACTCAGCTGCCGCCAACATGGTGCCGTGTAAAATGACCCGCCGCTGTGGGTAGGACAAAATGGCGTGGAAATAATCAGTCGACTGCGCCCCTGGGCGCAACTGTGCTAAATCCACCGTCATACTGACGGGTAAGCCAAAAAGCGTAATAGCTTGATCGAGCAAATGCGGTGCCAAATCGTACCAGATACCGCTGCCAGGGCCGCCCTGTTCACGCCAGCGATCGCGCACCTGCGGCCGAAAGCGGTCAAAATGAGACTCAAAGTACGCAACTTCACCCAGCGAGCCTTCCGCGAGCAAACCTTTTAGTGTCAAAAAATCGCTATCCCAGCGACGATTATGAAACACCGACAATACGCGACCCAGACTTTTTGCCAACGCATCCAGTTCTCGAGCTTGTGACAGTGTCACGGTAAAAGGCTTGTCGACGACCACATGTTTACCCGCTTCAAGCGCCGCTTTGGCTAACGGGAAATGGGTATCATTTGGTGTGGGAATGACAATCAAGTCTATGTTGGGATCATTAAAAAGATGCTTTGGTTCAGAGACAACCGTCACTGTTGGCCAGTCGGCTTTTACTTTTGTTTCGTCACTGCTGGAAATTACTGCCAGTTCTAGTCCGGGCGTGCCCGCAATCAGGGGCGCATGGAAGGTTTTGCTCGCATAACCATACCCAATCAACCCAACACGGATGTTGTCGCTCATGTCATTGCCTCTCAGAGAAGTACGATCGCTATTTGACACTATCCTTTACCCTCTCTCAACAGTTTAATAACCAGCCCGCAATAAGGGATGTTATTTAACTTAAGTCAAAGAAATAGCGAATTTTCTAATGATAAAAGCTAAATATCGCAAAAACCTCAGCAAAAATCTTGCTGGGGCAATTATTGCTAAGTAACATTTACCCCCTGAAGTTAATGGATCACTCAACATAGATGTGGGCAGTAATGAATCGTCTTATTGAATTAACAGGTTGGATCGTTCTTGTCGTTTCTGTCATTCTCCTTGGCGTGGCGAGTCACATTGACAACTACCAGCCGCCAGAACAGAGTACACCAGTACAACATAAGTAATACCTGCACTTGCAGAACAGCATGCAGCCCGTCCGGATGCATGTTTTAACTTGTCGGGTATTAAACCAGGAATTTATTATCTTGTGGTGTGTTGTCGGCGATTGGCAGGGATAGTAAAGCGCGTTACTCTTTTCATGACAGTATTTCATCCCTGAATATTTACCATCAGCACATTCTTATTATTGTTATTACATAAGCGTTCACTTTTGGTGAAGTTTTATCATTACATATAATACCTACCACTTTGGTATTAATTATTTTATGGGCCTTTTATGACTGTTCAGGACTACTTATTAAAATTTCGCAAAATCAGTTCACTCGAAAGCCTGGAAAAACTCTACGATCATCTTAATTACACACTGACGGACGATCAGGACCTTATCAACATGTATCGCGCCGCCGATCACCGCCGCGCAGAGCTGGTGTCTGGCGGGCGTTTGTTTGACCTGGGCCAGGTGCCGAAGTCCGTCTGGCATTATGTCCAATAAAGAAAGTAGCGATTGATAATAAAAACCTTATAATAACGCCCCTAAAATTAGATTTGCCTGTTTGCTGTCGCTATTCTGGAGAACCTATGACCACCACAACGCCACAACGTATTGGAGGCTGGTTGCTTGGCCCTTTGGCCTGGCTGTTAGTCGCTCTATTGAGTACGACGCTGACGCTGTTACTGTATACCGCAGCGTTATCTTCTCCTCAAACATATAAAACGATCGGCGAACAAGCACTGACAACGCAAATCTTATGGGGCGTTTCTTTTATTACCGCCATCGCCATGTGGTATTACACTTTGTGGTTGACCATCGCTTTCTTTAAACGTCGGCGTTGTGTTCCTAAGCACTATATTATCTGGCTACTGATCTCTGTATTACTGGCTGTTAAAACCTTCGCTTTTTCGCCAGTTGCAGATGGCGTAGCCGTGCGCCAGTTGTTGTTCACTTTGCTGGCAACCGCATTGATAGTCCCCTATTTCAAACGCTCGTTGCGGGTCAAAGCGACGTTTGTGAATCCGTAATAACCTTACAGTTAACCTGTTGTCGCCTGCTCTGGATTAACGGATAATAGGCGGCTTTTTTATTTCAGGCCGAAAAATGACTGACTACCTGTTACTGTTTGTCGGAACTGTACTGGTCAATAACTTTGTACTGGTTAAGTTTCTGGGCCTCTGTCCGTTTATGGGCGTTTCCAAAAAGCTGGAAACTGCAATGGGGATGGGGCTGGCAACAACATTTGTGATGACGCTGGCGTCAATCTGCGCCTGGCTTATCGACACGTGGATCTTGATTCCACTCAACCTGATTTACCTGCGCACGTTAGCGTTTATTTTAGTGATCGCTGTAGTGGTGCAGTTCACCGAGATGGTGGTGCGTAAAACCAGCCCGGTGCTTTATCGTCTGCTGGGGATTTTTCTGCCGCTTATTACCACCAACTGTGCGGTGCTTGGCGTCGCGTTGCTGAATATTAATCTCGGGCATAATTTCTTGCAGTCGGCGCTGTACGGTTTTTCAGCAGCTGTCGGCTTCTCGTTGGTGATGGTGCTTTTCGCAGCCATCCGCGAGCGCCTGGCTGTGGCTGATGTCCCGGCACCTTTTCGTGGTAATGCCATTGCGCTGATTACCGCAGGTCTTATGTCTCTGGCCTTTATGGGCTTTAGTGGTTTGGTGAAGTTGTAATGAATGCTATCTGGATTGCCGTTGCCGCCATCAGCCTGCTGGGCCTGGCGTTTGGCGCCATTCTGGGTTATGCCTCCCGCCGTTTTGCGGTGGAAGACGATCCGGTCGTTGAGAAAATTGACGAAATTTTACCGCAGAGCCAGTGTGGTCAATGCGGTTATCCAGGCTGTCGCCCGTATGCGGAGGCTATCAGTTGCAACGGTGAAAAAATCAACCGCTGCGCCCCTGGTGGCGAAGCTGTAATGCTGAAAATTGCCGAGTTGCTCAACGTCGAACCACAGCCGCTGGATGGCGAAGCGCAAGAGTTGACGCCTGCGCGTATGGTAGCGGTTATCGATGAAAATAACTGTATCGGCTGCACTAAGTGTATTCAGGCGTGTCCGGTGGACGCCATTGTCGGCGCTACCCGAGCAATGCATACCGTCATGAGCGATCTGTGCACAGGTTGTAATCTGTGTGTAGACCCATGCCCAACGCATTGCATCTCCTTACAACCGGTTGCAGAAACGCCAGACAGCTGGAAATGGGATCTGAACACCATTCCCGTGCGCATCATTCCCGTGGAACACCATGCTTAAGTTATTCTCTGCTTTCAAAAAAAATAAAATCTGGGACTTCGATGGCGGTATTCATCCACCGGAGATGAAAACTCAGTCCAACGGTACTCCCCTACGCCAGGTTCCGCTGGCGCAGCGATTTGTTATTCCACTGAAACAGCATATTGGTGCTGAAGGCGAGCTGTGCGTTAACGTTGGTGATAAGGTACTGCGCGGACAGCCACTCACCCGTGGACGCGGCAAAATGCTACCGGTTCACGCACCAACGTCTGGCACCGTTACGGCTATTGCGCCCCACTCTACGGCTCATCCTTCAGCGTTAGCTGAATTAAGCGTGATTATTGATGCCGATGGGGAAGATTGCTGGATCCCACGTGACGGTTGGACCGATTATCGCTCACGCACTAGGGAAGAATTAATCGAACGCATTCATCAATTTGGCGTCGCCGGACTGGGTGGTGCTGGCTTCCCTACTGGCGTTAAATTGCAGGGCGGCGGCGATAAAATCGAAACGTTGATCATTAATGCCGCAGAATGCGAGCCGTATATTACCGCCGATGACCGCTTGATGCAGGATTGCGCCGCCCAGGTCGTAGAAGGTATTCGCATTCTTGGGCATATTCTACAGCCACGCGAAATTCTGATCGGAATTGAAGATAACAAACCGCAGGCAATTTCCATGCTGCGTGCAGTGTTGGCGGATTCTCACGATATTTCTCTGCGAGTTATTCCGACCAAATATCCCTCTGGCGGCGCCAAACAGTTAACCTACATCCTGACCGGAAAGCAGGTTCCACACGGCGGTCGTTCATCAGATATCGGCGTGTTAATGCAAAACGTCGGCACGGCTTACGCAGTAAAACGAGCCGTTATTGATGGCGAGCCGATTACCGAGCGTGTCGTGACGCTGACTGGCGAAGCAATTGCACGCCCCGGCAACGTCTGGGCACGACTGGGTACGCCGGTCCGTCATTTATTGAACGATGCAGGATTCTGCCCTTCTGCCGATCAAATGGTGATTATGGGCGGCCCGCTAATGGGCTTTACCTTGCCGTGGCTGGATGTTCCGGTCGTAAAAATCACCAACTGTTTACTGGCACCGTCTGCCAATGAACTTGGCGAACCACAGGAAGAACAAAGCTGCATCCGTTGTAGCGCCTGTGCTGATGCCTGCCCTGCAGATCTCCTGCCGCAACAGTTGTACTGGTTCAGCAAAGGCCAGCAACACGATAAAGCCACCACACATAACATTGCCGATTGTATTGAATGCGGGGCCTGTGCGTGGGTTTGCCCAAGCAATATCCCTCTTGTGCAATATTTCCGTCAGGAAAAAGCCGAGATTGCCGCCATTCGTCAGGAAGAAAAACGCGCAGCCGAAGCAAAAGCGCGCTTTGAAGCTCGTCAGGCACGTCTGGAACGTGAAAAAGCCGCACGTCTTGAACGCCACAAGAACGCGGCGGTTCAACCTGCGGCCAAAGACAAAGATGCGATTGCTGCCGCACTGGCACGCGTAAAAGAAAAACAGGCCCAGGCCACACAGCCTATTGTGATAAAAGCTGGCGAACGCCCGGATAACAGCGCGATTATTGCGGCACGGGAAGCGCGTAAAGCGCAAGCCAGAGCGAAACAGGCTGAATTGCAACAGACTAACGAAGCCTCAACCGTTGCCGATCCGCGGAAAGCGGCAGTGGAAGCCGCAATTGCTCGCGCCAAAGCACGCAAGCAGGAGCAACAGCCTGCTAACGAAGAGCCACAGGAACAGGTTGATCCGCGTAAAGCTGCCGTTGAAGCCGCTATCGCCCGTGCTAAAGCGCGCAAGCTGGAACAGCAGTCTGGTAACGAAGAACCGCAAGAACAGGTCGACCCGCGTAAAGCGGCAGTGGAAGCCGCAATTGCCCGTGCTAAAGCGCGCAAGCTGGAACAGCAGCCTGCTAACGAAGAACCGCAGGAACAGGTTGATCCGCGTAAAGCTGCCGTTGAAGCTGCTATCGCCCGCGCTAAAGCGCGCAAGCTGGAACAGCAGCAGGCCAACGGAGAGCAGGAAGAACAGGTTGACCCGCGCAAGGCTGCCGTTGAAGCTGCTATCGCCCGCGCTAAAGCCCGCAAGCTGGAACAGCAGCAGGCCAACGGAGAGCAGGAAGAACAGGTTGATCCGCGCAAGGCTGCAGTTGCCACGGCTATCGCCCGGGTTCAGGCAAAAAAAGCCGCTCAGCAAAAGGTTGTAAACGAGGACTAAATGGTATTCAGAATAGCTAGCTCCCCTTATACCCATAACCAGCGCCAGACATCGCGCATAATGCTGCTGGTGCTGGCCGCAACCGTCCCAGGAATCGCTGCGCAACTGTGGTTTTTTGGCTGGGGTACTCTCGTTCAACTCCTGTTGGCCTCGGTCAGTGCACTCTTAGCCGAAGCCCTCGTACTCAAACTGCGCAAGCAATCTGTAACGGCAACCTTAAAAGATAACTCAGCATTGCTAACGGGCTTATTACTGGCGGTAAGTATTCCGCCTCTTGCGCCGTGGTGGATGGTGGTACTCGGCACGGTGTTTGCCGTAATCATCGCTAAACAGCTGTATGGCGGTCTGGGGCAAAATCCGTTTAACCCGGCAATGATTGGTTATGTGGTATTACTGATCTCCTTCCCGGTGCAGATGACCAGCTGGTTGCCGCCGCATGAGATTGCGGTCAACGTCCCTGGATTCATTGATGCTGTACAGATTATCTTCAGCGGTCATACCGCCAGTGGTGGTGATATGAACACACTTCGCTTAGGTATCGATGGCATTAGCCAGGCGACACCGCTGGATACGTTCAAAACATCTGTACGCGCCGGTCATTCTGTTGAACAGATTATGCAGTATCCAATTTACAGCGGTGTTCTCGCGGGCGCTGGCTGGCAATGGGTAAACCTCGCATGGCTGGTTGGTGGCGTGTGGCTGCTATGGCAGAAAGCGATTCGTTGGCATATTCCTGTCAGTTTCTTAGTGACACTGGCCCTGTGCGCAACGCTGGGTTGGTTGTTCTCTCCGGAAACACTAGCTTCACCGCAGATTCATCTGCTGTCTGGCGCGACCATGCTCGGTGCATTCTTTATTCTGACCGATCCAGTCACCGCGTCTACCACCAATCGTGGTCGTCTGATTTTCGGTGCGCTGGCGGGATTATTAGTCTGGCTGATCCGCAGTTTCGGCGGCTATCCTGACGGCGTTGCCTTTGCTGTCCTGCTGGCGAACATCACGGTTCCTCTGATCGATTACTACACGCGTCCACGCGTATACGGCCATCGCAAAGGATAAACCATGCTGAAGACTATCCGAAAACACGGTATTACGCTGGCGCTGTTCGCCGCTGGTTCAACAGGTTTAACGGCTGCCATCAACCAGATGACCAAAGCCACGATTGCTGAACAGGCTAGCCTGCAACAAAAAGCGTTATTTGATCAGGTGTTACCAGCCGATCGCTATAACAACGAGCTGGCCCAAAGTTGCTATATAGTGACTGCGCCTGAGTTAGGAAAAGGCGAGCATCGGATTTACATCGCGAAAAAGGATGATAAACCAGTAGCTGCCGTTCTGGAGGCAACCGCACCAGATGGTTATTCCGGTGCGATTCAGTTGTTGGTTGGGGCCGATTTTAACGGCACGGTACTTGGCACCCGCGTGACAGAACATCACGAAACGCCGGGACTTGGCGACAAAATCGAACTGCGCCTTTCTGACTGGATCACCCATTTCGCGGGTAAAAATATCAGCGGCGCGGATGACGCTCACTGGGCAGTGAAGAAAGATGGTGGTGATTTCGACCAGTTCACCGGAGCGACCATTACGCCTCGCGCGGTGGTGAATGCGGTAAAACGCGCCGGATTGTTTGCCCAAACGTTGCCAGCACAACTTTCTCAACTTCCTGCCTGTGGAGAATAAACCGTGAGCGAAATTAAAGACGTTATTGTTCAGGGGTTATGGAAGAACAACTCCGCACTGGTCCAGTTACTTGGCCTCTGTCCGCTGCTGGCGGTCACTTCCACTGCCACCAACGCACTGGGTTTAGGGCTTGCGACAACGCTGGTGTTGACTCTCACCAACCTGACCATCTCGACGCTGCGTCACTGGACGCCAGCCGAAATCCGAATCCCGATTTACGTGATGATCATCGCCTCGGTGGTCAGCGCCGTACAAATGCTGATTAACGCATACGCCTTTGGCCTGTATCAATCGTTAGGGATTTTTATTCCTCTGATTGTCACTAACTGTATCGTTGTTGGCCGTGCGGAAGCTTTCGCCGCAAAAAAAGGTCCGGCGCTCTCCGCACTTGATGGTTTTTCGATAGGCATGGGCGCAACCTGCGCCATGTTCGTACTGGGTTCACTACGCGAAATCATCGGCAACGGAACATTGTTTGACGGTGCCGATGCGCTGTTAGGTAGCTGGGCCAAAGTACTGCGGGTAGAGATCTTCCATACCGATTCTCCCTTCCTGTTAGCAATGTTACCGCCAGGCGCATTCATTGGTCTGGGGCTAATGCTGGCGGGAAAATATCTGATTGATGAAAGAATGAAAAAGCGCCGTGCTGAAGCAGCTGCTACACGCGAGTTGCCAAACGGTGAAACAGGGAATGTCTGATGAACAAAGCAAAACGACTGGAGATCCTCACTCGCCTGCGTGAGAACAACCCTCATCCTACAACCGAACTTAATTTCAGTTCGCCTTTTGAATTGCTGATTGCTGTACTGCTTTCCGCTCAGGCGACCGATGTCAGCGTCAATAAGGCGACGGCAAAGCTTTACCCGGTGGCCAATACACCTGCCGCAATGCTCGAACTGGGCGTTGATGGGGTTAAAACGTATATCAAAACCATTGGGCTATATAACAGCAAAGCAGAAAATATCATCAAAACCTGCCGTATTTTGCTCGAACAGCATAATGGCGAAGTTCCGGAAGATCGCGCTGCGCTGGAAGCCCTGCCCGGTGTAGGGCGTAAAACAGCAAACGTGGTATTGAATACTGCTTTCGGTTGGCCGACCATTGCTGTAGATACGCACATTTTCCGCGTCTGTAATCGCACCCAATTTGCACCGGGGAAAAATGTCGAACAAGTTGAAGAAAAACTACTCAAAGTGGTTCCGGCAGAATTCAAAGTCGATTGCCACCACTGGTTAATCCTCCACGGGCGTTACACCTGTATTGCCCGCAAGCCTCGCTGTGGCTCCTGCATTATTGAAGATCTTTGTGAATACAAAGAGAAAGTTGACATCTGACGAAAAGGGGTAACATCGTTATTCCATTGATAACTATTTCTCATCCTCTTATAAAACATCTTGTTAACGCCAATGATGCCGCCTCGCGGCATCATTATCAGGCAATCCGTTTGTGAATAACCAAAAATGCAGGTTAATTGTTTTTTTAATAGCGAAATTTTCTATCTATTCGTGATCAAGATCACATTGATGTCATGATGTAAAAATATTGCTCTATTTAAGTTAAATTTGACAAGGCATTGATTCAACCAGGGCATAAACCTACAAAACATTACACTGTCTATTTTTCAGATAATGGACTATCTCACTACATAAAACACCTTACAGTAGAACATATCGCCAAATATCAGTATCCCCCCTCTTCTGGTAGTGAAAAAATCTGTCGTTGCGTTTTTTGAAAAATTTAACGCTGGATAACATTTCAATGGGCCGATGATTTCTCCACGCCAGTTATATGTAACAGATTATTACAAAGGACTTGTCTGAAAGTGCAAGATAGTGAACATTACCTGCCGTTTCCCCTCCCACTATAACAATTGCGCGTATGTTTATTAGACATCACGCGAGAAAGCACCCCCGTTAATATGGGATGTAAAAAAAGAGGTAAAAGTGTCCACTGCAAACCAAAAACCAACAGAAAGCGTTAGTTTGAACGCTTTCAAACAACCGAAGGCGTTCTATCTCATCTTCTCGATCGAGTTATGGGAACGCTTTGGTTATTACGGCCTACAAGGAATTATGGCTGTTTACCTGGTTAAACAACTGGGTATGTCCGAAGCGGATTCAATCACACTTTTCTCTTCCTTTAGCGCCCTGGTTTATGGTCTTGTCGCTATTGGTGGTTGGTTAGGCGATAAAGTACTGGGTACAAAACGCGTCATTATGCTTGGTGCTATTGTGCTGGCTATTGGCTATGCGCTGGTTGCCTGGTCTGGTCACGATGCCGGTATCGTCTATATGGGTATGGCGGCAATTGCGGTCGGTAACGGCCTGTTTAAAGCCAACCCGTCTTCACTGCTGTCAACTTGCTACGAGAAAAACGATCCACGTCTGGACGGTGCATTCACCATGTACTACATGTCCGTCAACATCGGTTCATTCTTCTCTATGATTGCAACGCCGTGGTTAGCAGCCAAGTATGGCTGGAGCGTCGCATTCGCCCTTAGCGTAGTTGGTCTGTTGATCACCATCGTTAACTTCGCCTTTTGCCAACGCTGGGTTAAGCAGTACGGTTCAAAACCTGACTTCGAGCCGATCAACTACCGCAATCTGCTGTTAACCATTATTGGTGTTGTCGCGCTGATTGCTATTGCCACCTGGCTGCTGCACAACCAGGACGTTGCGCGTATGGCGCTGGGCGTTGTTGCCTTCGGTATCGTGGTTATCTTCGGTAAAGAAGCCTTTGCAATGAAAGGTGCTGCACGTCGTAAAATGATCGTTGCTTTCATCCTGATGCTTGAAGCAATCATCTTCTTCGTGCTGTACAGCCAGATGCCGACGTCTCTGAACTTCTTTGCAATCCGTAACGTTGAGCACACCATTCTGGGCCTGGCAGTAGAACCTGAACAGTATCAGGCACTGAACCCGTTCTGGATCATCATTGGTAGCCCGATTCTCGCCGCTATCTATAACAAGATGGGCGATACCCTGCCGATGCCGACTAAGTTTGCTATCGGTATGGTGATGTGTTCTGGCGCGTTCCTGATCCTGCCACTGGGCGCGAAATTCGCCTCTGACGCCGGTATCGTGTCTGTAAGCTGGCTGGTCGCAAGCTATGGCCTGCAGAGTATCGGTGAACTGATGATCTCCGGTCTGGGTCTGGCAATGGTTGCGCAGCTCGTTCCACAGCGTCTGATGGGCTTTATTATGGGTAGCTGGTTCCTGACCACTGCCGGTGCAAACCTGATTGGTGGTTATGTTGCGGGTATGATGGCTGTACCGGATAACGTAACCGATCCGCTGATGTCGCTGGAAGTATATGGCCGCGTATTCTTACAGATTGGTGTTGCTACTGCTGTTATTGCAGTGCTGATGCTGCTGACCGCGCCGAAACTGCATCGTATGACTCAGGACGATGCTGCTGATAAAGCGGCGAAAGCTGCCGTAGCGTAAATTTCAGGGAAACTCTTTTACAAGCCGCTAACTTTTCGTTAGCGGCTTTTTTTTTGTTCAGCAACGCACTACCATACTTTAAACCACAGCCAAAAGGAGTTACCGATGAAACTGTTCTACAAACCGGGCGCCTGCTCTCTTGCTTCCCATATCATCCTGCGTGAGAGCGGAAAGGACTTTACGCTCACCAGTGTGGATTTAATGAAAAAACGTCTGGAAAACGGCGATGATTACTTTGCGATTAATCCTAAAGGGCAGGTTCCTGCTCTGCTGCTGGACGATGGCACTCTGCTCACGGAAGGCGTGGCCATTATGCAGTATCTTGCCGACAGCGTCCCCGACCGCCAGTTACTGGCTCCGGTAAACAGTATTTCTCGCTATAAAACCATCGAATGGCTGAACTATATCGCCACTGAGTTGCATAAAGGCTTTACTCCGCTGTTTCACCCGGCTACACCGGAAGAGTTCAAACCGACTGCACGCGCACAGCTGGAGAAAAAACTGCAGTACGTTAACGATGCGCTGAAAGAGGATCACTGGATTTGCGGGCAACGTTTTACTATTGCTGACGCCTATCTGTTTACTGTACTGCGCTGGGCATATGGGGTGAAATTGAATCTGGAAGGTTTAGAGCATATTGCCGCCTATATGCAGCGTATGGCTGAACGTCCGACGGTAAAAGCCGCGCTAACAGCAGAAGGCTTGCAGTAATGGTTTATCGGCCCGCAGGATACTGTGGGCCGATAAGACACTTTTCAGAGCTTCGTCGCACTGAAGTAGTGTTCTGGTTTAGCAATACGATTCTGGGCTGCTACAACTTGCAGCTCATATTCCTGCATTGCTTTGGTGGTTACCATAATTTCGTATACCGCCGCGGTCACATGCTCCAGCGCCTGCTGCAACGTTGCGCCCTGTAGTAGTTTCACTAGCAGTAACCCGCTCGTCACATCACCGACGCCTACTGGCTGACGCGAGCCAAAGTCTACCAGAGGACGGTCGATATGCCATGCTTCATCGGCAGTAACCAGCAGCATTTCAAAACGTTCTGTGCTGTAACCGGCACGCGCCAGATGTTTCACCAGTACGATTTCAGGCCCCTGAGCAATAAGTTCGCGCGCAGCTTTAACCGCATCTTCGACGTTATGTACCGGATGCTCGCAGAGGATTTCCAGCTCAACCAGATTTGGCGCGATGATATCGCTGGCAGGAAGACCGTGACGCACGTGGAACTCCGCCACACCTGGCGCAACGATACAGCCTTTTTCGGGGTGTCCCATTACCGGATCGCAAAAATATTTCGCCTGCGGGTTCGCCGCTTTCACCTGACGGACAATACCGAGGATATGCTCGCCCTGCTCCGCCGACCCCAGATAGCCGCTTAATACGGCATCACAAGTGTGCAACTTATCGATGGCAGCAATGCCTTGCACAATTTCGGTTAAATGGCTGGGCGGCATAACACAGCCGGTCCATTTGCCGTATTGGGTGTGATTAGAAAATTGAACGGTGTTGAGTGGCCAGACATTCGCGCCCAGGCGGCGCATTGGAAACTCTGCCGCGCTGTTACCCGCATGACCATAGACAACGTGAGACTGGATAGCGAGAATATTTTTCATCGTGTTCCCTGTATAAAAATCAGGGGGAGTGATTTCTCACCCCCCCTTTCCACTTAATGCATTATTTCCAGCAAATCAGACAGTAATTCTTTTTGCCGCGACGAAGTAAGGTATAACGACCAAACAGACGATCTTCTTCTTTAAAGAAGTATTCTGGATCGGACTGTTTTTCACCATTAATGGTGATGGCATTAGAGGCGATAGTTTTACGCGCCTGACCACGGGAAGGTTGCAGTTCAGAATCAACCAACGCCTGCATCAGATCAGCGCCTTTTTCCATCTCTACCATCGGTACGCCGTCCTGTGCCAGTTGTTCGAAGTCCGCTTCACTCAGCGCACTCAGAGAACCGCTGAACAGGCACTCAGTAATACGTTTCGCAGCTTGCAAACCTTCTTCACCGTGAACCAGACGCGTCACCTGCTCCGCAAGCACATACTGAGCGCGTGGCGCTTTACCGCTGTTTTTGTCTTCTTCTTCGAGGGCATTGATCTCTTCAATGCTCATAAAGGTAAAGAACTTCAGGAAGCGGTAAACGTCAGCATCAGCAGTATTGATCCAGAACTGGTAGAACTTGTACGGACTGGTTTTCTTCGGATCCAGCCATACTGCACCACCTTCAGTTTTACCGAACTTAGTGCCGTCTGCTTTGGTGATAAGAGGAACGGTCAGGCCAAACACCTGGTTCTGATGCAGACGACGGGTCAGATCGATACCAGAGGTGATGTTACCCCACTGGTCAGAACCGCCGATTTGCAGCACCACACCGTACTGTTTGTTCAGGCAGGCAAAGTCATAGCCCTGCAACAGGTTGTAGGAAAACTCGGTAAACGAAATCCCCTGATCTTCACGGTTGAGACGCTGTTTAACCGCTTCTTTGTTGATCATCTGGTTAACGGAGAAGTGTTTGCCGATATCGCGCAGGAAGGTCAGCACATTCATATTGCCGAACCAGTCATAGTTGTTCGCTGCGATAGCAGAGTTTTCTCCGCAGTCGAAATCGAGGAACGGGGCAACCTGCTTGCGGATTTTGTCCACCCACTCCTGAACAGTTTCTTCAGTGTTCAGCTTACGCTCGGCAGCTTTGAAGCTCGGGTCGCCAATCAGACCCGTGGCGCCGCCTACCAGCGCAACCGGCTTGTGGCCCGCCTGCTGGAAGCGTTTCAGGCATAACAATGGAACAAGATGCCCCAAATGCAAGCTGTCAGCGGTAGGATCGAAGCCGCAATAGAGCGCGATCGGGCCTTGCGCCAGTCGCTCTGCTAACGCTTCTTCGTCCGTCACCTGGGCCACCAGCCCCCGCTCTTGCAATTGTTTAATCAAGTTACTGCTTGCCATCAAAATCTCCATGTATATAACGACTGCACCTTTGCCGGTACACGACTTTTCGCCAGATGCGAAAGAGACATAGAATAAAGTGCCGGAATCAGGAGTACCAGCGATTAAAGCAAGATTTTTGCATCTTTTCAGGGTGCGAGGCGATCGATTTTCCACGCCTCGTTTTCACGCTGGTACAAAAAGCGGTCATGCAGCCGATGCTCACCGCCCTGCCAGAACTCAATCTGTTCAAGGCTGACGCGAAAACCGCCCCAAAAACTCGGCAACGGCACTTCGCCCTGCTGAAACTTCTGCTTCAATTCCAGAAACTTGCTTTCAAGGATCCCACGCGCAGAAATACGGCTGGACTGCTTCGATACCCACGCGCCAATCTGGCTATCACGCGGGCGGCTATGAAAATATTTCATCACTTCGAGAGTCGAAAGTCGTTCCGCTTTACCGGTAACCATCACCTGGCGTTCCAGGGTATGCCACGGAAAAAGCAGGCTAACGCGCGGATTATTTTCGATTTGGTGTGCTTTACGGCTGCCAAGGTTGGTGTAAAACACCATCCCTTTTTCATCGTAATGTTTTAGTAAAACAATGCGCTGATAGGGTTGGCCATGTTCATCAACGGTAGCGACGACCATCGCAGTAGGGTCGGCCAGTTTGGCTTCACAGGCCTGAGAAAGCCAGCGTTCAAAAAGGGTTAAAGGATCGGCGGGAAGATCGCGGCGGCGTAAACCGCCTTTAGTGTATTCGCGGCGCAGATGCGCGATTTGCTGCAATTCGTCGTTATCAGCCATGGTTTTCTTTACAAATTGTCAGTGGGTGACGCTATTGTGCGCCGCCCCTGGAAAAATCTCAACGCTGCGGATTTTGTAACTGACAGTTATTCAAGACGATGCGGTCACGTTTATAGACCGTCGCCTCATCACCTTTTGACCAGAAAACGTAGATACCGTCGGTATAACGTGCGCCAGACGCTGAAATCCCCTGTTTAAGGTGCAGCAGTTGATTATCATAAACAAAACTAACTTCCTGACGCGGATTATTCAGTTTGACCGTCAACGGTTTTTCATCACACTGGTATTCCAGCGTATCAGTTTGCATGCGCTCAACCAGTTGATTAAACGCGCCACAGCCGGTAAGAAATAGCGGCAGACAAAGTAGTAACAGTTTTTTCATAAACATATCCCGAAGACTTTCCTGGTCCGGAGGGCAAAAACGCCCTCCTCAACTTCCAAGTGTAACGGCAGACGCAGTAAGAAAAATTCAGTTAACTCTGATATCGCGGGTTGGCAGGGAAAATAGCGCCCAATACCGTTTCCTCGCTTGCGCCGGTAACGGAAGGTAGATTGCCGGGCAGCCCAGCCAGCGTTCGCCAGGCAAGCCATGCGAAGGCTAACGCTTCCATGTCATCGCCACTAATGCCAACGGCATCGGTGGAGGTCACTTCAGTACCGGGCAGTAATGCAGCCAGCCTCGCCATGAGCAGCGGATTGCGACTTCCGCCACCACATACCATCAATCGATCGCAGCCACCGCTCAACAAGACTTGTTCAGAAATGGTCACGGCGGTGAGTTCCGCCAGTGTTGCCTGGACATCTCGCGCATCCAGGCCAGGGAAATCGCGTAGATGGCGCTCCAGCCAGGCATAGTTAAAGTATTCGCGCCCGGTGCTTTTGGGTGCTGGCTGGGAAAAATAGGGATCGCTAAGCATTTTTTGCAGCAGCGGCAGAATAACCTTACCCGCCCGCGCCCACTCAGCGTCTTTATCGTAAGGTTTACCGACCTGACGCCAGATCCATGCGTCCATTAGCATGTTGCCCGGTCCGGTATCGTAGCCACCTACCGGCATCCCTGGTATGAGTAGTGACAGATTGGCAATACCACCAATATTAAGCACCATTCGCCGCTCAGTTGGATGGGCCAGCAATGCCTGATGAAAAGCAGGAACCAGCGGTGCGCCCTGGCCACCTAAGGCGATATCGCGACGGCGAAAATCCCCGACGACGGTAATTCCAGTCCGAGCAACAATTTGATTGTTATCACCAATCTGTAGCGTATGTGGCGCAACGCCCGTAGGTTCGTGCCAGACGGTCTGACCATGACAACCGATAGCTACGATATCTTTCGGCTGTAAATTTTCTGCTTTTAATAGTGCATTAACGGCATCCGCAAACAAGCAGCCAAGTCGGGTATCCAGTTGACCAAACTGGGAGAGCGTAAGCTGTTGCCCCTGGCAAATATCCAGCACCGCCTGTTTGAGTGATGGGGGAATCGGCCAGCTCAAACTTGCCAGCTGCGCCACCCGGTGTTCATCGATCGTCGCTAACACAACATCGACACCATCCAGGCTAGTACCTGACATAACACCAATAAAGCGGCCTGATTTCATAGTTCATCCTTTTTCAACCTGATGTTTGCGTTCCACTCAAACACAAACCTTTCGCGAATTCCATGCATAAGAGCCGATTTTTATCGTTGGTAGTAAAAGATTATATTCACATCAATAACTAATATGAATGTTTTGTTTATACTTGGTTAACCCTACTCTAATTATGATTTAATCATGTTTTAGTGGAACATGTAATCATGGTTATACTAATGCGGTTTACTTTGACCATTAGGGATGCTTGTGAGGCGTTTCATGGTAATCAGGAGATTTTTCAATGATTAAACGCGTACTGGTTGTATCAATGGTAGGTCTTTCTCTTGTTGGTTGTGTTAACAACGATACCCTATCTGGCGATGTTTATACTGCCTCTGAAGCGAAGCAAGTGCAGAATGTCAGCTACGGCACAATCGTGAACGTACGGCAGGTACAGATTCAGGGCGGTGATGATTCCAACGTCATCGGCGCAATTGGCGGTGCGGTTCTCGGTGGTTTTCTTGGTAATACCGTTGGTGGCGGTACTGGACGCTCTTTGGCTACCGCAGCAGGTGCCGTCGCGGGTGGTGTAGCCGGTCAGGGCGTACAGAGCGCAATGAACAAAACACAGGGTGTGGAGCTGGAAATTCGTAAAGATGATGGCAACACCATCATGGTGGTACAGAAACAGGGCAATACCCATTTCTCTCCGGGACAACGTGTGGTTCTGGCCAGCAACGGCAGCCAGGTGACGGTTTCCCCGCGCTAAACAAGTTGACGTGTGGTCAGCTAACTGGCCACACGCCCCCTTTATTTCACCCTTTGGCCTGTAACTCAGTAATATTATGCTCAAGTTTTGCAATGAGCCTAATCAGTTGTTCCAGTTCCTCTGCTGAAATCCCATCCAAAATTTCCGCCCGGGTCTTGTTAATAACAGCTTCCATTTCGCTAATCAGCGGCTCCGCCTTTTCCGTCAGTTTAATACGTTTGGCCCGCCGATCGCTGGGACAAGTTTGACGCGAAATTAACCCTTTTTCTTCCAGTTGGTCCAACGTACGAACCAGTGATGGCTGCTCAATGCCGATCGCTTTTGCCAGTTGAATTTGCGACTGGTCTGGAGGTAACTGATGTATATTATGCAACGTCACCCAATGGGTTTGCGTTAACTCCAGGGGTTTCAGGCGATGGTCTATCAGAGCACGCCATATGCGCACCAACCGTGCCAGATCAGAACCTAGTGGCGATTCCAATTTCATCTCCTTATAATTAGCTTGCTAAGATATTATACGGCTTTTAGAATAGTGTGCAGCAATTGTATTGCTAAAACAAATGGATTGCTGCATTTGCTTACCGTCAGACATGCTTTTCAGAAATAGCGAGTAATTTTCTCTCACATAAACAATATTTATTAATCTAAAGCAATAAACTCAGCCTCAAAGGAATCTATTTTGTGAAGTTTATGCATAGTGCAACAGGATTGCCCCTACAAGATCTGGTGTTCGGTGCATCCGTCTACTTTCCTCCGTTTTTCAAAGCCTTCGCGCTTGGATTCGTCGTCTGGCTTGTCCTGCACCGCCTGCTTCGCGACTGGCTCTACGCGGGCGACATCTGGCATCCCTTGTTAATGGATTTGTCGCTGTTTGCGATCTGCGTATGCTCCGCCCTGGCAATATTGATTGCGTGGTAACTATGTCAATTAAAACCATTAAGTATTTCTCAACAATAATTGTAGCAGTAGTTGCCGTTCTCGCCGGATGGTGGCTCTGGAACTATTACATGCAGTCACCGTGGACGCGGGATGGCAAAATACGCGCGGAACAGGTCGCTATCACCCCACAAGTGTCCGGACGTATTGTTGCGATGAATATAAAAGACAACCAGTTGGTTAACGCTGGCGATATTCTGTTCACTATCGATAAAACACCCTTCCAGATTGCAGAACTGAATGCCCAGGCCCAACTGGCGAAAGCGCAATCTGATCTTGCCAGAGCCAATAATGAGGCCAACCGCCGCCGTCATCTCTCGCAAAATTTTATCTCTGCTGAAGAACTGGATACGGCAAACCTCAATGTTAAAGCGATGCAGGCCAGTGTCGATGCCGCACAAGCAACGCTGAAACAAGCACAATGGCAATTGGCACAAACGGAAATTCGCGCCCCGGTCAGCGGATGGGTCACCAACCTCACTACCCGCATCGGCGACTACGCTGACACAGGAAAACCGCTGTTTGCCCTCGTGGACAGTCACTCGTTTTACGTCATTGGTTATTTTGAAGAAACCAAATTGCGGCATATCCGCGACGGTGCGCCAGCACACATTACGCTCTATAGCGACAACAAAACGTTACAGGGTCACGTCTCCAGTATCGGTCGGGCAATTTATGATCAGAGTGTGGAAAACGATTCCAGCCTGATTCCAGACGTTAAACCTAACGTTCCCTGGGTTCGCCTCGCCCAACGCGTCCCGGTTCGCTTTGCCCTTGATAATGTTCCCAGCGATGTCACGCTGGTATCCGGCACAACCTGTAGTATCGCAGTAGGTCAGTAATGAACGCCTGGTCATGGTCTCTGCGCAATCTGCCCTGGTTTAAGGCCACGCTGGCACAATGGCGCTATGCGTTGCGCAATACCCTTGCCATGTGTCTGGCGCTGACTGTTGCTTATTATTTAAATCTGGACGAGCCCTATTGGGCGATGACGTCAGCCGCGGTAGTGAGCTTTCCGACAGTTGGCGGTGTTATCAGCAAAAGCCTGGGGCGCATCGCTGGCAGTTTGCTGGGGGCTATCGCGGCGCTAATCCTTGCCGGGCATACTCTTAACGAACCGTGGTTCTTCCTGTTGAGCATGTCGGCATGGCTTGGTTTTTGTACCTGGGCCTGCGCGCATTTCACGAATAACGTGGCCTATGCGTTTCAACTGGCGGGTTACACAGCTGCGATTATCGCCTTCCCGATGGTCAATATCACTGAAGCAAGCCAGTTGTGGGACATCGCCCAGGCGCGCGTTTGCGAAGTGATCGTCGGTATTCTCTGCGGTGGGATGATGATGATGATTCTGCCGAGCACTTCCGATGCCACTGCCCTTTTAACCGCATTGAAAAACATGCACGCCCGTTTACTGGAACATGCCAGTTTACTCTGGCAGCCTGAAACAACCGATGCCATTCGTACCGCACATGAAGGGGTGATTGGGCAAATAATGACCATGAATTTGCTGCGTATCCAGGCTTTCTGGAGCCACTATCGCTTCCGCCAGCAAAACGCGCGCCTCAATGCGTTACTCCACCAGCAGTTACGCATGACCAGCGTCATTTCGAGCTTGCGGCGTATGTTGCTCAACTGGCCATCACCCCCTGGTGCTATACGGGAAATTCTTGAACAGTTGCTAACGGCCCTCGCCAGCGGGCAAACGGATTTTTACACCGTCGCACGCATTATTGCCCCGCTACGCCCGACGAACTCAGCTGACTACCGGCACGTCGCCTTCTGGCAGCGACTACGTTATTTTTGCCGCCTTTATCTGCAAAGTAGTCAGGAATTACATCATCTGCAAAGCGGCGTAGATGATCAAACCAGACTCCCTCGCGCGTCCGGGCTGGCACGTCATACCGATAATGCAGAAGCCATGTGGAGCGGGCTGCGGACATTTTGTACGTTGATGTTGATTGGGGCGTGGAGTATTGCCTCGCAATGGGATGCCGGAGCCAATGCCTTAACCCTGGCTGCGATTAGCTGCGTCCTTTATTCCGCCGTTGCAGCGCCGTTTAAGTCATTGACGCTACTGATGCGCACACTGGTATTGCTGTCGTTCTTTAGCTTTGTGGTTAAATTTGGCCTGATGGTCCAAATTAGCGAGCTGTGGCAATTTTTGCTGTTTCTTTTCCCCCTGCTGGCAACGATGCAGCTACTCAAAATACAATTGCCAAAACAAGCTGCATTATGGGGGCAACTGATTGTTTTTATGGGCTCGTTTATCGCCGTCACCAACCCGCCGGTGTATGATTTTGCCGATTTTCTCAATGATAATCTGGCGAAAATCGTTGGCGTGGCGTTGGCGTGGTTAGCGTTTGCCATTCTGCGACCTGGGTCGGATGCCCGCAAAAGCCGTCGCCATATTCGCGCCCTGCGCCGGGATTTTGTCGATCAACTCAGCCGTCGTCCGATACACAGCGAGAACGAATTTGAATCTCTCACTTATCATCACGTCAGTCAGTTGAGCAACAGCCAGGATGCGCTGGCGCGCCGCTGGTTATTACGTTGGGGGGTGGTGCTACTGAACTGTTCGCATGTTGTCTGGCAATTACGCGAGTGGGAGTCACGTTCTGATCCGTTATCACAAGTGCGGGATAACTGTATTTCGCTGTTGCGGGGAGTGATGAGTGAGCGTGGCGTTCAGCAAAAATCGCTGGCAGCCACACTTGAAGAATTACAGCGGATTTGCGACAGCCTTGCCCGGCATCATCAGCCTGCTGCCCGTGAGCTGGCAGCGATTGTCTGGCGACTATACTGCTCGCTTTCGCAACTTGAGCAAGCACCGCCGCAAGGTACGCTGGCCTCTTAACTACTTAATAACACCACAGGCATAGCGTTCACCGCCACCGCCCAGCGGTTTAGGCTGATCGGACATATTATCGCCGCCAACGTGGATCATCAGCGCCTTGTCTTTGATTTCATCGAGTGATTTCAGACGAGGCGCAATAACGGCATCGGTCGCCTTGCCGTCATTATTGACCACCAGCGCAGGCAGATCGCCTAAATGTCCCGCACCTTCCGGCCCTTCATGCTTGTTGGTTTTTTGTGGATCAAGATGCCCGCCTGCAGATTCCGCGGCGCTGGCTTTGCCATCTTTGGTGGCTGGCTGGCAGCTTCCTTTAGCATGAATATGGAAGCCATGTTCACCGGGGGGTAATGCTTTCAGATCGGGTGAAAACTCCAGACCTTTATCGGTTTCAGTAATAGTTACGCTACCTATTGACTGCCCAACCCCTTGCGACGTAACGAGGTTCATCTCGACTTTTTCACTGGCGGCTTGTGCGCCGGTCGCAACAACCAGCGCCAGGATAGCCAGACTAAAACGCTTCATAGGACCTCCGTTCATTGTGCATACCCGTTAAGTGTAAACCAGTGACACATATTTGAACGGCGGCTAATCCTAAAAGTGCTTACGGTACGTCGTAACCTAATGCAGCTTTACGGATACGGAACCACTGCTGACGCGTCATTTTCAGGGCTTCTGCCTCTACAGCAGCCCGTACGCGCTCAATTTTACCAGAGCCAATGATCGGCAACGGTTGCGACGGCAGACGTAATATCCAGGCATAAACAACCTGCTCAATCGTGGCGGCGTTTAATTCCTGGGCTATCACAGCAAGTTCATCCCGCAGCGGCTGGAAATAATCATCATTGAACAGACGCCCACCACCAAGGCACGACCACGCCATTGGACGAATACGCAGTTGTTGTAGCTGATCGAGCGTACCATCCAGCAGCAACGGCTGATGCACCGGGGATATTTCCACCTGATTGGTCGCAAGAGTAAACGGCAGGCGTGATTGCAACAGGGCAAATTGCGCAGGCGTGAAGTTGGATACGCCAAAATGGCGCACTTTGCCGCTCTGATGCAGATGTTTAAACGCATCCGCCACTTCATCGGCATCCATCAACGGGTCGGGACGGTGGATTAACAGCAAATCCAGATGATCGGTCGCGAGATTAATCAGCGACTGTTCGGCGCTTTTAATAATATGGTCGCGGTCAGTGATGTAATGACCAATGACATTTTCTTCACGAGCAGTCGTCGCGATGCCACATTTACTGACGATTTCCATCCGTTCACGCAGATGCGGCGCCAGCTTCAGCGCCTCGCCAAACGCCGCTTCGCACTGATAGCCGCCATATATATCAGCATGGTCCACGGTGGTAATACCGAGATCCAGATGCTCCTCAATAAAGCTAACCAACTGACGGGCAGACATATTCCAGTCCATTAGTCGCCAGTAGCCCATCACAAAACGGGAAAACTCCGGGCCTTGCGGCGCAATAGTAATACGCTGAACCATAATCGCTTCCTCTTATCTGATATGAGAGGAGTATACGCAAGATTATGCTCAAAAGAGTGATGGTTGCTCCGGTTCATCTGATGACGTTGGTTTATTCGCGCGTAATTTGCGCATCAGCCGCTGCCGACAAAGGCGCAGCACCTCTTGTTTTTCGCCATCGCTCATATTATTCCAGTTAAAACGTTCATCCCGGCTTCGAAAACAGCCGCGACAAAATCCGCGTTCGTCAGACTGGCAAATTCCCCGGCACGGGCTCTGGACGGGAAAGAACTCTAATTGCTCCGCCACCTCGCCCTCCTCAGATAAGATTATTACCATTATTGAAGCTGTTAATGCCCAAAGTAGCAACTTTGCTTGCACTAGACCGACTGGTCTACTACACTCCAACGCATGAACAAACACACCGAACATGATACTCGCGAACATCTCCTGGCGACGGGCGAGCAACTTTGCCTGCAACGTGGATTCACCGGGATGGGATTAAGCGAATTACTGAAGACCGCTGAAGTGCCGAAAGGATCCTTCTATCACTACTTTCGCTCTAAAGAAGCGTTTGGCGTTGCCATGCTTGAGCGTCATTACGCAGCATATCACCAGCGACTAACGGAGTTGCTGCAATCCGGCGAAGGTAATTACCGCGACCGCATTCTGGCTTATTACCAGCAGACGCTGAACCAGTTTTGCCAACACGGAACCATCAGTGGTTGCCTGACAGTAAAACTCTCTGCCGAAGTGTGCGATCTGTCAGAGGATATGCGCTGCGCGATGGATAAAGGCGCTAGCGGCGTGATCGCCCTGCTCTCGCAGGCGCTGGAAAATGGCCGTGATAGCCATTGTTTAACCTTTTTTGGCGAACCGCTGCAACAGGCGCAAGTGCTTTACGCACTATGGCTGGGTGCGAATCTGCAGGCCAAAATTTCGCGCAATTCCGCGCCACTGGAAAACGCGCTAGCACATGTAAAAACCATTATTGCGACGCCTGCCGTTTAGTAGGCTTTTTTATCACCAGACGACCAGGAGCCTTTATGTCATCTGAAAAACTGTATTCCCCACTGAAAGTGGGCGCGATCACGGCGGCAAACCGTATTTTTATGGCACCACTAACGCGTCTGCGCAGTATTGAACCGGGTGACATCCCTACTCCGTTGATGGCGGAATACTATCGCCAACGTGCCAGTGCTGGTTTGATTATTAGCGAAGCCACGCAAATTTCTGCTCAGGCAAAAGGATATGCAGGCGCGCCTGGCATCCATAGCCCGGAGCAAATTGCCGCATGGAAAAAAATCACCGCTGGCGTTCATGCTGAAAATGGTCATATGGCCGTACAGCTGTGGCACACCGGACGCATTTCTCACGCCAGCCTGCAACCTGGCGGTCAGGCACCGGTAGCGCCTTCAGCACTTAGCGCGGGAACACGTACTTCTCTGCGCGATGAAAATGGTCAGGCGATCCGTGTTGAAACATCCATGCCGCGTGCGCTTGAACTGGAAGAGATTCCGGGTATCGTCAACGATTTCCGTCAGGCCATTGCTAACGCGCGTGAAGCCGGGTTTGATCTGGTGGAGCTCCACTCTGCTCACGGTTATTTGCTGCATCAGTTCCTTTCCCCTTCTTCAAACCATCGTACCGATCAGTACGGCGGCAGCGTGGAAAATCGCGCACGTCTGGTGCTGGAAGTGGTCGATGCCGGGATTGAAGAATGGGGAGCCGATCGCATTGGCATTCGCGTTTCGCCAATCGGTACGTTCCAGAATACGGATAACGGCCCGAATGAAGAAGCCGATGCGCTGTATCTGATTGAACAACTGGGTAAACGCGGCATTGCTTATCTGCATATGTCAGAACCAGACTGGGCAGGCGGCAAACCGTATACCGAGGCGTTTCGCGAAAAAGTACGCGCCCGTTTCCACGGTCCGATTATCGGCGCAGGTGCATACACGGTAGAAAAAGCAGAAATGCTGATCGGTAAAGGGCTAATTGATGCGGTGGCATTTGGGCGTGACTGGATTGCGAACCCGGATCTGGTCGCCCGCTTGCAGCGCAAAGCCGAGCTTAACCCACAACGTGCTGAAAGTTTCTATGGTGGCGGTGCGGAAGGCTATACCGATTACCCGACGCTGTAATCCAACATTGCGAGCGGCGTAAAGCCGCCGCTATACTAAAACAACATTTTGAATCTGTTAGCCATTTTGAGGATATAAAGATGCGTCTTCTTCATACCATGCTGCGCGTTGGCGATCTGCAACGCTCCATCGATTTTTATACCAAAGTGCTGGGCATGAAACTGCTGCGCACCAGCGAAAACCCGGAATACAAATACTCACTGGCGTTTGTTGGCTACGGCCCGGAAACCGAAGAAGCGGTAATTGAACTGACCTACAACTGGGGCGTGGATAAATACGAACTCGGCACTGCTTATGGTCATATCGCGCTTAGCGTTGATAACGCCGCTGAAGCGTGCGAAAAAATCCGTCAAAACGGGGGTAACGTGACCCGTGAAGCGGGTCCGGTAAAAGGCGGTACTACGGTTATCGCGTTTGTGGAAGATCCGGACGGTTACAAAATTGAATTAATCGAAGAGAAAGACGCCGGTCGCGGTCTGGGCAACTAATCTCCTGCCGGGCGCGAACTCATCGCGCCCGCATCTTTACTGCATCGACAACTAATATTTGTCATAATGCGCGCTGCAATTTATCCGTATTAAGAGAATCAGATGTCCGATAACGCTCAACTTACCGGTCTGTGCGACCGTTTTCGTGGTTTTTATCCTGTTGTGATCGATGTTGAAACAGCCGGATTTAACGCCAAAACCGATGCGCTGCTTGAGATTGCCGCCATCACCCTGAAAATGGATGAACAAGGCTGGCTGATGCCGGACACCACATTACATTTCCACGTCGAACCATTTGTCGGCGCAAATTTGCAGCCAGAGGCTCTCGCCTTCAACGGCATTGACCCGAACGATCCCGATCGCGGCGCGGTCAGCGAATACGAGGCGCTGCACGAAATTTTTAAAGTTGTACGTAAAGGCATTAAAGCGAGCGGCTGTAACCGTGCCATTATGGTGGCGCACAACGCCAATTTTGATCACAGCTTTATGATGGCCGCCGCAGAACGCGCCTCACTGAAACGTAACCCATTCCACCCTTTCGCCACTTTTGACACCGCGGCACTGGCCGGGCTGGCACTCGGACAAACCGTATTATCAAAAGCCTGCCAGACCGCGGGTATGGACTTCGACAGCACCCAGGCGCACTCCGCGCTGTACGACACCGAACGCACTGCTGTGCTGTTTTGTGAAATCGTCAATCGCTGGAAACGTCTGGGAGGCTGGCCGCTGCCTGCCGCCGAAGAGGTGTAATCGAGTCGATGCCTGATGACATGCAATGATTCAGGCATCTATAGTGAGGCTATTCCACGCATCATGCATGATATTCACGGGGAATAGCGTTAATGGCAGATAATCCAACCCCTTCATCGCCCCTGCCGGACGTGTTTTCACCGGCGACCCGCGACTGGTTTCTTCGCGCCTTTAAACAGCCGACCGCTGTCCAGTCGCAAACCTGGCATGTGGCGGCACGAGGTGAACATGCGCTGGTGATTGCACCGACTGGCTCAGGGAAAACGCTGGCAGCATTTCTCTACGCACTGGATCAGCTCATCCGCGAAGGTGGCGAGCATGCCAGCGAGGCGCATAAACGCAAAACCTCACGCATCCTCTACATTTCACCAATTAAAGCCTTAGGCACCGACGTTCAGCACAATTTGCAGATCCCGTTACAAGGCATTGCAGAGGAACGGCGGCGGCGCGGCGAAACGGAAGTCAACCTCCGCGTGGGCATCCGGACTGGCGATACGCCCGCGCAGGAACGCAGCAAACTGACCCGCAATCCGCCGGATATTCTGATAACCACGCCCGAATCACTCTATCTGATGCTGACCTCCCGCGCGCGCGAAACGCTACGCGGCGTCGAAACGGTAATTATTGATGAAGTCCACGCGGTAGCGGGCAGTAAACGTGGTGCGCATCTGGCGTTAAGTCTGGAGCGGCTCGATGCGCTGCTACCCACCTCAGCACAGCGAATTGGCCTTTCTGCCACTGTACGCTCAGCCAGCGATGTGGCGGAATTTCTGGGGGGCGATCGCCCGGTTACGGTGGTCAACCCGCCCGCAATGCGCCATCCGCAAATCCGTATTGTCGTTCCTGTCGCCAACATGGATGATGTCTCATCGGTCGCCAGCGGCACCGGGGAAGACAGCCATGCGGGCAGAGAAGGCTCAATCTGGCCGTATATTGAAACCGGCATTCTTGATGAAGTGTTGCGCCATCGCTCGACCATCGTCTTCACCAATTCTCGCGGCCTGGCGGAAAAACTGACGGCACGGCTGAATGAGCTTTACGCCGCACGCTTACAGCGCTCCCCGGCCATCGCCATAGACGCCACTCATTTCGAGTCTACCTCCGGCGCAACCTCTAACCACGTACAAAGTAGCGACGTTTTCATTGCCCGCTCGCACCACGGTTCCGTCTCTAAAGAACAACGGGCGTTAACCGAACAAGCACTGAAATCAGGCGAATTGCGCTGTGTGGTCGCGACTTCCAGTCTCGAACTGGGGATTGATATGGGCGCGGTGGATCTGGTGATTCAGGTGGCGACGCCGCTTTCTGTCGCCAGCGGGCTACAGCGCATTGGTCGCGCCGGACATCAGGTTGGCGGTGTATCTAAAGGGCTGTTTTTCCCCCGTACCCGGCGTGATTTAGTCGATTCCGCCGTCATTGTCGAGTGTATGTTTGCAGGCAGGCTGGAAAACCTGACGCCACCACATAATCCACTCGACGTCCTTGCGCAGCAAACCGTTGCCGCCGCGGCGATGGATGCATTACAGGTAGACGAATGGTACTCCCGCGTACGCCGTGCCGCACCGTGGAAAGATCTGCCAAGACGAGTTTTTGACGCCACGCTGGATATGCTTTCCGGGCGCTATCCTTCTGGTGATTTTTCCGCTTTCCGCCCAAAGCTGGTCTGGAATCGGGAAAGCAGAATATTAACTGCGCGCCCAGGTGCACAACTGTTAGCGGTCACCAGCGGCGGCACCATTCCGGATCGTGGCATGTACAGTGTGTTATTACCCGAAGGTGAAGAACAGTCCGGTTCGCGGCGGGTGGGCGAACTGGATGAAGAGATGGTGTATGAATCGCGAGTGAATGACATCATCACTCTCGGCGCTACCTCATGGCGGATCCAACAAATCACCCGCGATCAGGTCATTGTGACACCTGCACCAGGTCGCTCTGCCCGACTTCCCTTCTGGCGTGGCGAAGGTAATGGACGCCCCGCTGAATTGGGGGAAATGATCGGCGATTATCTCCATTTGCTGGCGGATGGAGCGTTCTTTTCCGGAAATATCCCGCCGTGGCTGGCAGAAGAAAATACACTCGCCAATATTCAGGGGCTGATTGACGAACAGCGTAACGCTACGGGCGTTGTCCCTGGAAGCCGCCACCTGGTTCTCGAACGCTGCCGTGATGAAATTGGCGACTGGCGCATTATTTTACACTCTCCCTATGGAAGACGAGTGCATGAACCGTGGGCGCTGGCGATTGCCGGACGACTGCATGCGCTATGGGGCGCTGATGCCTCGGTAGTCGCCAGCGATGACGGTATTGTCGCCCGCATTCCAGATACCGACGGCAAATTGCCTGACGCCGCGATATTTTTGTTTGAACCGGAAAAGTTGCTGCAAATTGTCCGCGAGGCGGTGGGCAGCTCAGCGCTTTTCGCAGCCCGTTTTCGCGAATGCGCCGCGCGGGCATTATTAATGCCTGGCCGAACACCGGGCCATCGCACCCCGCTCTGGCAACAACGGCTGCGTGCCAGCCAGTTACTGGAAATCGCCCAGGGATATCCGGATTTTCCTGTCATTCTCGAAACTCTGCGTGAATGCCTGCAGGATGTGTATGACCTTCCCGCGCTGGAACGTTTGATGCGTCGCCTGAACGGTGGCGAAATTCAAATATCCGATGTAACGACCGCTACGCCCTCGCCTTTCGCCGCCAGTTTATTGTTCGGTTATGTGGCGGAATTTATGTATCAGAGCGACGCCCCGCTGGCAGAACGGCGAGCTTCAGTGCTGTCTCTGGACAGCGAATTGTTGCGCAATCTACTCGGTCAGGTTGATCCTGGTGAGTTACTCGACCCGCAGGTCATTCGTCAGGTGGAAGAAGAGTTACAGCGACTGGCCCCTGGCAGAAAAGCGAAAGGTGAAGAAGGTCTTTTCGACCTGTTGCGCGAACTGGGGCCAATGACCGTTGAGGATCTGGCGCAACGGCATACAGGCAGTCGAGAAGAGATTGAGACATATGTAGAAAATCTTCTGGCGGAAAAAAGAATCTTCCCGGTGATCATGGCAGCTCAGGAGCATCTGGCCTGTATGGACGATGCGGCCAAATTACGCGATGCTCTCGGAGTGCAACTGCCGGACTCGCTGCCTGATATTTACTTGCACCGTGTCAATTACCCGCTTCGCGATCTCTTTCTGCGCTATCTCCGGGCTCATGCTCTGGTCACGGCTGAACAACTGGCTCATGAGTTTAGCCTCGGTATTGCCATTGTCGAAGAGCAACTTCATCAATTGCGCGAACAGGGGCTGGTGATGAATTTGCAACAAGACATCTGGGTGAGCGATGAAGTTTTTCGTCGTTTGCGTTTACGTTCCCTGCAGGCTGCCAGAGAAGCTACGCGTCCGGTACCCGCCATTGCCTATGCACGATTGCTGCTGGAACATCAGGGCGTGCTCCCCGCCACCGATGGTAGCCCGGCGCTCTTTGCCTCAACATCGCCAGGCGTTTATGAAGGCGTGGATGGCGTCATGCGAGTTATCGAACAGCTTGCTGGTGTCGGTTTACCCGCCTCACTGTGGGAAAGCCAGATCCTGCCCGCCCGCGTACGCGATTACTCGCCAGAAATGCTCGATGAACTGCTGGCAACCGGTACGGTTATCTGGTCGGGGCAAAAAAAGCTCGGTGAGGATGACGGTCTGGTGGCACTGCATTTACGGGAATTTGCCGCCGAATCGTTCATTCCCGCAGAACAGGATCAGGCGAAACGTTCAGCGCTTCAGCTGGCAATTATCGCGGTTCTGACTGACGGGGGCGCCTGGTTTGCGCAACAAATCAGCCAACGAACAGGCGAGATAATCGGCGAGCCAGTAGAGCCTTCAGCCCTGCAAGAGGCTCTTTGGGAACTGGCCTGGCAAGGCGTCATCACCTGTGATATTTGGGCACCGTTGCGCGCCCTCACCCGAAGCAGTCCGATCACTCGCCGCAGTAGCCGGGCTCGTCGTGGACGTCCGGTTTATGCACCGTCAGCTATGCCGTCGGTATCTTACAACACACCAAAGCTGGCTGGACGCTGGTCGTTATTGCAGGTGGAGCCACTAAACGATACCGAAAGGATGCTGGCGCTGGCGGAAAATATGCTCGACCGCTACGGAATCATCAGCCGTCAGGCGGTGATTGCTGAAAATATTCCTGGCGGATTTCCGTCGATGCAAACGCTTTGCCGTAGTATGGAAGATTCCGGGCGAATTATGCGGGGTCGATTTGTTGAAGGTTTGGGTGGTGCACAATTTGCTGATCGCCAGACCATTGACCGTCTGCGCGACCTGGCGCCCCATGCCACGCAGACGCGACAATATATGCCCGTGGCCCTTAGTGCCAACGATCCGGCCAATTTGTGGGGGAATCTACTACCCTGGCCTGCACATCCGGCGACGCTGGTTCCGACTCGTCGGGCAGGCGCGCTGGTGGTCATTTCTGGCGGCAAATTATTGATTTATCTGGCGCAAGGTGGCAAAAAAATGCTGGTCTGGCAGGAAAAAGATGAATTATTACCACCGGAGGTTTTCCTGGCGCTAACCACCGCGTTGCGGCGAGAACCACGGCTACGCTTTACGTTGACAGAAGTTAATGACCAACCGGTCCGGCAAACGCCGATGTTTACGCTACTGCGTGAAGCGGGATTTTCAAGTTCGCCACAAGGGCTGGATTGGGGATAAAAAGCACTGACGGATGCCGGTTAGCATCCGTCAGTATTGCGAAACGGATTATTCAGCATCCGGCTCTTCAGACTTGTATTTAGCAGCAGTTTCTTTGATCAGCTGCTGCAGTTCGCCACGCTGATACATTTCAATCACGATATCACAACCGCCTACCAGCTCGCCGTCAACCCACAGTTGCGGGAAAGTCGGCCAGTTAGCATATTTCGGCAGTTCCGCACGAATGTCCGGATTTTGCAGGATATCAACGTAGGCAAAACGTTCGCCACAAGCGGCAAGCGCCTGGACTGCCTGAGCAGAAAAACCGCAGCTCGGCAGTTTCGGTGAACCTTTCATGTACAGCAGGATCGGGTTTTCAGCAATCTGGCGTTGGATTTTTTCGATAGTGGTGCTCATTGTCTTGCTTCCTCAAACTTCTTTACGGCAGTAATCTGACATTGTAGCGGGTCAGTGCGGCATCGGAAAATAACATTTTCATCATGCTTTTGCTATTTTATCCCTTTGCTCTATTTGTTGCATTTCAAATATTCGTTTCTACTCTGCCACGCTGCAAGCTGGCGCATTTGCGACCATTTTTAGCTTTCACTGCTGCTTTTTTTTTGCGCTCGCCGACGAAACGTATTTTTTAACAATAAAAGCTATTAACTTTCCCTTCTTCTATGCATTAGAATCATCAAGTTTTGTAAATCAGACGCAGGCATGATAGACCTGCCTTAACAGAGGGACGCTCAGTGGCGCGGATAAACCGTATTTCGATCACGCTCTGTGCTTTACTTTTTACCACCCTGCCTTTAATGCCTATGGCCTATGCTTCCAAGCAAGCCAGGGAGAGTTCTGCTACCACTCATATCACCAAAAAAGCAGATAAAAAGAAAAGCACGGCAACCACCAAAAAGACCAATAATAAAGCCAGTCAGAAAACCGCCAAAAAAGTCGCCAGTAAAAGTACGACCAAAAGCAAAACCGCTTCTTCCGTTAAAAAATCCTCCATTACCGCTTCTAAAAACGCTAAAACTCGAAGCAAAAATGTTGTCACTAAAACGGCGTCTGCCAGCTTTACGGAAAAGTGCACCAAACGTAAGGGCAATAAGTCACATTGCGTGAAAGTCAAAAATGCCGCCCCTGGCACTATTGCCGATGCGCACAAAGCCAAAGTTCAGAAAGCCACTAAAGTGGCGATGAATAAACTGATGCAGCAAATTGGCAAGCCATATCGTTGGGGCGGGAGTTCACCGCGTACCGGTTTTGATTGCAGTGGACTGGTTTATTACGCTTATAAAGACCTGGTTAAGATCCGTATTCCGCGCACGGCCAACGAAATGTATCACCTGCGCGATGCGGCACCTATCGATCGCAGTGAACTGAAAAACGGCGACCTGGTCTTCTTCCGCACGCAAGGGCGTGGGACTGCCGATCACGTAGGCGTGTACGTTGGCAATGGTAAATTTATTCAGTCACCACGCAGTGGTCAGGAAATTCAAATCACGTCGTTAAGTGAAGATTACTGGCAACGTCACTATGTTGGCGCTCGTCGGGTAATGACCCCAAAAACACTTCGCTAAAACTTTACCCTGTTGTTACGGCAACAGGGTAAGTTCATCTTTTGTATCACCTTTTAATTTGCTACCCTATCCGTACTCACAATAAGGCTATTGTGCGTATACCAATGAATAATAAAGGAGAGTAGCAATGTCATTCGAATTACCTGCACTACCATATGCTAAAGACGCTCTGGTTCCGCACATTTCTGCGGAAACCATTGAGTATCACTACGGCAAACATCATCAGACTTATGTCACTAACCTGAACAACCTGATTAAAGGCACCGAGTTTGAAGGTAAATCACTGGAAGAGATTATTCGCAGCTCTGAAGGTGGCGTATTCAACAACGCAGCTCAGGTCTGGAACCACACTTTCTACTGGAACTGCCTGGCACCGAACGCCGGTGGCGAACCGACTGGCAAAGTCGCTGAAGCTATCGCCGCATCTTTCGGTAGCTTTGCCGATTTCAAAGCACAGTTTACTGACGCTGCGATCAAAAACTTTGGTTCTGGCTGGACCTGGCTGGTGAAAAACAGCGATGGCAAACTGGCTATCGTTTCTACCTCTAATGCTGGTACTCCGCTGACCACCGATGCGACCCCGCTGCTGACCGTTGATGTCTGGGAACACGCTTATTACATCGACTATCGCAATGCGCGTCCTGGCTATCTGGAGCACTTCTGGGCGCTGGTGAACTGGGAATTCGTAGCGAAAAATCTCGCTGCATAATAACTGATGGCAAATGCAACATTGCCTGATGCGCTACGCTTATCGGGTCTATCCGGATGAGGCGTTAACACCGCATCCGGCAAGATAAATCGCACTTTGCCTGCAAACTGTAATGCAGAAGGTATCCCCTTCTGCGTTTCGTTTATTAACTGTTGGCAACGCAAACTGCTTCAGGTTGTTTTCTGGCTGACATAAACACCAGCAACAATGCCAGTCCTGCGACAATTGCCCCCATCACCGGCACAAAACTGTACCCCAGACCACCCGAAATCACTGCGCCACCTGCCGCGGCACCCAGAGCATTGCCCAGGTTAAAGGCACCGATATTCACTGAGGAAGACAGCCCTGGCGCTTCGCTGGCAACTCGCATCACACGCATCTGTAACGGCGGTACCACCGCAAAGGTTGCTGCGCCCCACACCACCATGCTGATAGCCGCACCAAACTCATTACGCGCCAGGAACGGGATCGCCAGCATAATCACCATCAGCAGCAACAAAAAGCCTTTCAGCGTGCCGTTGACCGAACGGTCCGCCAGTTTACCGCCGAAATAGTTACCGATAGAAAACCCAACGCCAATCAGCACCAGCATGGCTGTTACGAACACCGGCGTTGCGTGGGTGATACTTTGCAGTACTGGTGAAATATAGGTGTAGAGGGTAAACATTGCGCCAGCCCCTAGTACCGTCGTCAGTAAGGCTGATAACACCTGCGGACGCATCAATACCGCCAGCTCTTTTTTCACTTCCGGTCGCGCACCTGCGCCGCCTTTCGGTAACGAGAAGAACAGGCTAACCATTGAAATCACGCCCAGCCCCGCCGTTGCCAGAAACGACATCCGCCAGCCAATAGTTTCGCCAAGCCAGGTCGCCGCAGGAACACCGCCAATATTTGCCAGAGTTAAGCCCATAAACATAGTGGCGACGGCGCTGGCCTGTTTGTGTTTAGGCACAACGCTTGCGGCCACGACTGAACCCAAACCAAAGAATGCCCCGTGATTCAGACTGGTCAAAATGCGTGAAAGCATCAACGTCATATAATCCGGCGCGATGGCGGAAAGCACGTTGCCAAGAGTGAAAATGGCCATCAGGAAAATAAGCGCACTGCGCCTGGCGCGATGAGACAGCAGTAATGTCATCAGCGGCGCGCCAACCATCACGCCAACCGCATAGGCGCTGATTAACATGCCCGCAGCAGGAATCGAGACATCCACACCGCGCGCAATGACGGGTAACAGGCCCATTGGCGAGAACTCCGTTGTCCCGATACCAAACGCGCCAACTGCCAGCGCCAACAACGGATAGTTAATTTTCATGCCTAATCTCCACCTCTTCGCGTCATTACACGATATTCATCAAAGTGGCGAAAGCATGACAGCAATCACAAAAAATTGAAAATAACAAAAAGAGAAAACACTTTTGCCATTTTGCTAACAAAAGGGAAGAGAGTGCGAGGGAGGATGCGCTCCCTCGAAGGGAAATCAGTGCAGCGCGGCAGTCAAACCTACGGCCACGATCAAACCGAGGACAATAATGGTTGTTACCAGTGAAAATTTAAGGTCGGTACTCATCAAGTTTTCTCCTTTTTTATTACCCTACAAAAAGTGATATTACGCATTTTTACACACTGTGAAGAAAAAATCTCCCGCCATTTATAATGATAAGTGTTTTTACCACTTCCCCTTTTCATCAAGATCGGCCAAAATTCCACGCTTACACTATTTGCGTACTGGCCATTGACCCCTTCCTGACGCTCTGTGTCGTTTTTCCGGCGTACCGCAACACTTTTGTTGCGCGTAAGGTGTGTAAAGGCAAACGTTTACCTTGCGATTTTGCAGGAGCTGAAGTTAGGGTCTGGAGTGAAATGGAATGGCAACAATAAAAGATGTAGCGAAGCGAGCAAACGTTTCCACTACAACTGTGTCACACGTTATAAACAAAACTCGTTTCGTCGCTGAAGAAACGCGCAACGCCGTGTGGGCAGCGATTAAAGAATTACACTACTCCCCTAGCGCGGTAGCGCGTAGCCTGAAGGTTAACCATACCAAGTCTATCGGCTTGCTGGCGACCAGCAGCGAAGCAGCCTATTTCGCGGAGATCATCGAAGCGGTTGAAAAAAATTGCTTCCAGAAAGGTTACACGCTGATCCTCGGCAACGCGTGGAACAATCTGGAGAAACAGAGAGCCTATCTGTCGATGATGGCGCAAAAACGCGTCGATGGCCTGCTGGTCATGTGTTCTGAGTATCCAGAACCGTTGCTGGCGATGCTGGAAGAGTATCGCCATATCCCGATGGTGGTAATGGACTGGGGCGAAGCAAAAGCCGACTTTACCGATGCGGTCATCGATAACGCGTTTGAAGGCGGCTACATGGCCGGACGCTATCTGATTGAACGCGGTCATCGCGAAATCGGCGTTATCCCTGGTCCTCTGGAACGTAATACCGGCGCGGGTCGTCTGGCAGGGTTTATGAAGGCGATGGAAGAAGCGATGATCAAGGTGCCAGAAAACTGGATTGTGCAGGGTGACTTTGAACCTGAATCGGGTTATCGCGCCATGCAACAAATCCTGTCGCAGCCACACCGCCCTACTGCGGTCTTCTGTGGCGGCGATATCATGGCAATGGGTGCACTTTGCGCTGCTGATGAAATGGGTCTGCGCGTACCGCAGGATGTTTCGCTGATCGGTTATGATAATGTGCGCAACGCCCGCTACTTTACCCCGGCGCTGACCACTATCCATCAGCCAAAAGATTCGCTGGGCGAAACGGCGTTCAACATGCTGTTGGACCGTATCGTCAACAAACGCGAAGAACCGCAGTCTATCGAAGTTCATCCGCGGCTTATTGAACGCCGCTCCGTGGCTGACGGTCCGTTCCGCGACTATCGTCGTTAATCATCCGTTGCGGGAGTCTCTTCCGGCTCCCGCAGCCACTCCTTATTCAGCGTCTCACTATCACCGAGATACTCCAGCAACCAGGTTAACGCTGGCGACATATCATTCTGCTGCCAGGTCAGACAACATGCCGAATCAGGGAATGGATTTTCCAGTTCTAACGCCACCCATTTTCCCTCATTAAGCCATGGTTTGGCGAAATGCGTCGGCACCATGCCAATGCATAAACCGGCCGAGATACAGGTTGCCGATGATTCCCAGTCAGGTACGACAAGTCTTTTTTGGTTATCCAGCAGCCAGGTAATTCGTTTGGGTAACGTCCGCGACGTGTCTTCGCGCACCAGCGACGGCCAGTTGCGCAACGTGTCATCGCTGAGCGGCCCATTCATCGACGCAAGCGGATGGTGGCGGGCAACAACACAACTCCAGCTCAACATCCCCATATCACGGAAGGCGTAACGGCCCCCAACCGGAATCGCTCGTGTCGCGCCAATCGCCAGTTCCACGCGCCCATCGGAAAGCGCATCCCAGACGCCGTTGAACACTTCCTGAAAAACCAGAAGTTCGACGTCATCAAAATGGCGATAGAAATCAACAATCATCTGCCGCGTGCGTTCTGGCCTGACAATATTATCTACCGCGATAGCTAATTGACCGCGCCAGCCGTTCGCTATCTGCTGACATTGTTGGCGAGTGATCTGCATTTTTTTGACAACAGAGCGCCCTTCTTTGAGAAACCACGCCCCGGCAGCGGTCAGTTCCACGTCACGATGACGCCGTTCAAAAAGCGGCACCGCCAGCCACTCTTCCAGCTGACGCACGGTATAGCTGACCGCAGAAGGAACGCGATGCAACTCCTGGGCTGCAGCGCTGAAGCTGCCATTTCGCGCCACTGCATCAACAACTTCGAGAGAATACTCAGACCACATAGTTTGCCTGCAAAATTTTTGAAACCAGTCATCAAATATTACCGTTTCACAACAGGAATTTCACTCCCTACACTTTGCGACGGTGTTTAATTGAGGAATTTAGAGAATATACATGCAACCTGGGAAAAGATTTTTAGTCTGGCTGGCGGGTTTGAGCGTACTCGGTTTTCTGGCAACCGATATGTATCTGCCCGCTTTCGCCGCCATTCAGGCCGACCTGCAAACGCCTGCGTCTGCTGTCAGTGCCAGCCTTAGTCTGTTCCTTGCCGGTTTTGCCGCTGCCCAGCTCCTGTGGGGGCCGCTCTCCGATCGTTATGGTCGTAAACCTGTGTTATTGATCGGCCTGACAATTTTTGCGCTGGGTAGTCTGGGAATGTTATGGGTGGAAAACGCTGCCACGCTGCTGGTATTGCGTTTTGTGCAAGCTGTTGGTGTCTGTGCCGCGGCCGTTATCTGGCAGGCATTGGTGACGGATTACTATCCTTCACAAAAAGTTAACCGTATTTTTGCGACCATTATGCCTTTAGTGGGGCTTTCTCCGGCGCTTGCTCCGCTGTTAGGTAGCTGGCTGCTGGTCCATTTTTCCTGGCAGGCGATTTTCGCCACTCTGTTTGCCATTGCCGTAGTGCTGATTCTGCCCATTTTCTGGCTTAAACCCACCACGAAAGCACGCAATGATAGTCAGGATGGACTGACCTTTACCGATCTGCTGCGTTCAAAAACCTATCGCGGGAATGTGCTGATTTATGCGGCCTGTTCAGCCAGTTTCTTTGCCTGGCTAACCGGTTCACCGTTTATCCTCAGCGAAATGGGCTACAGTCCGGCAGTAATCGGATTAAGTTATGTTCCGCAAACCATCGCGTTTCTTATTGGTGGTTACGGCTGTCGCGCCGCATTGCAGAAATGGCAGGGTAAGCAGTTGTTACCGTGGCTGCTGGCGCTGTTTGCCGTCAGCGTGGTAGCAACCTGGGCTGCGGGCTTCATTAGCCATGTGTCGCTGGCCGAAATTCTGATCCCATTCTGTGTGATGGCCATTGCCAACGGGGCAATCTACCCGATTGTGGTCGCCCAGGCGCTACGCCCCTTCCCGCATGCGACTGGCCGCGCTGCTGCATTGCAGAATACCCTGCAATTGGGTCTGTGCTTCCTCGCAAGCCTGGGGGTTTCCTGGCTCATCAGCGTCAGCACGCCGCTGTTCACCACCACCAGCGTGATGTTATCGACCGTGGTGCTGGTTGCTATCGGCTATAAGATGCAACATCAACCTGAATCTCACTGCCAGAATCATGGCGAGACGGAAGTCGCACATAGTGAATCACATTGATCTATAGCGATATCGTTATACTTAGGCTGCTAACAAAATTTTGTTGTATGATTGAGATTAGCAGCCTATACTGGGTTCCAGTTGTTAATATTACGATAAATATTATGTTTTTACGGGGACAGGAGCGTTCCCGGGTCACTATGGATGGTCATTTCGGCAAGGGTTCCTCCTTTCCTCTGTTTTACGTCGGATTATAGACTCGCGGTTTTCCTGCGAGATTTCTCACAAAGCCCAAAAAGCGTCTACGCTGTTTTAAGGTTCTGATCACCGACCAGTGATGGAGAAACTATGAGTTCATCGTGTATAGAAGAAGTCAGCGTACCGGATGACAACTGGTACCGTATCGCCAACGAATTACTTAGCCGTGCAGGCATCGCCATTAATGGCTCTGCCCCGGCAGATATTCGAGTTAAAAACCCCGATTTTTTTAAACGCGTTCTACAGGAAGGATCGTTGGGGTTAGGCGAAAGTTATATGGATGGCTGGTGGGAATGTGACCGACTGGATATGTTTTTTAGCAAAGTCTTACGCGCTGGGCTTGAAAACCAACTCCCCCATCATTTCAAAGACACACTACGCATTGCTGGCGCACGGCTCTTCAATCTGCAAAGTAAAAAGCGTGCCTGGATAGTAGGTAAAGAGCATTACGACCTTGGTAATGACCTGTTCAGCCGTATGCTGGATCCCTTCATGCAGTATTCCTGCGCTTACTGGAAAGATGCCTATAATCTGGAATCTGCCCAACAAGCGAAGCTCAAAATGATTTGTGAAAAATTGCAGTTAAAACCGGGCATGCGGGTTCTGGATATCGGCTGCGGTTGGGGCGGGCTGGCGCATTACATGGCGTCTAATTATGACGTAAGTGTGGTTGGTGTCACGATTTCTGCCGAACAACAGAAAATGGCCCAGGAACGCTGCGCAGGTCTGGATGTCACCATTTTGCTACAGGATTACCGTGACCTGAACGACCAGTTTGACCGTATTGTTTCGGTTGGTATGTTCGAGCACGTCGGACCGAAAAATTACGATACCTATTTTGAGGTAGTGGATCGTAATCTGAAGCCAGAAGGGATTTTCCTGCTACATACTATCGGCTCGAAAAAAACCGATCTGAATGTTGACCCGTGGATTAACAAATATATTTTCCCGAATGGTTGCCTGCCTTCTGTACGCCAGATTGCGCAATCCAGTGAACCACACTTTGTGATGGAAGACTGGCATAACTTTGGCGCTGACTATGACACTACGTTGATGGCCTGGTATGAACGATTCCTCGCCGCCTGGCCGGAAATTGCCGATAACTACAGTGAACGCTTTAAACGGATGTTTACGTATTATCTGAATGCTTGCGCTGGTGCCTTCCGCGCCCGTGATATCCAGCTCTGGCAAGTGGTGTTCTCACGTGGGGTCGAAAGCGGCCTTCGCGTGGCGCGTTAAGTATTATTTCATCGCCCCCATTTTGGGGGCGATGTCATTTCAAACGCAGCTTTATTTCTTTTCCCGTGCCGCCAACACACGTTCAACAGTATCTACCACGGCCTGAGTTTGCGGATCGATTTCGATATTGACGCGTGCACCGAGTTTTTTCTTACCGAGAGTGGTACGTTCCAGCGTTTCCGGAATTAAATGCACACAAAAGCGGGTCGCTGTCACTTCACCAACCGTCAGACTGATGCCATCAATACCAATAAACCCTTTATACAGGATATATTTCATTAACTGCTCATCCTGTACTTTGAACCAGATCTGGTGGTTATTTTCTGATGTTATTATTTTCGATACTTCTGCGGTGGTCATAATATGACCTGACATTAAATGTCCGCCGATTTCATCGCTGAATTTAGCAGCTCGTTCTACGTTTACCCAATCCCCAACGTTTAAATCGCCAAGGTTTGTTATTCGTAACGTTTCTTTCATCAGATCAAAACTGATACGGTTGCCGTTAATTTCCGTTACAGTCAGGCAGCAACCGTTATGCGCGACAGAAGCGCCTGTCTCCAGACCATCCAACATGTAATCAGGTAATTCCACTACATGGGTTCGAAAATTTGCTTTCTCGTCAATCGACACCAACTTCGCGGTGCCCTGCACTATCCCCGTAAACATACTTACAACTCCTGAAATCAGTTAGGACATACTGTTCAGCACAATAGCAGGTGGGAAACGTCCTTACCAGTAAAGGGGGTTGAGTGGTTATTTTTTCACTGGAGAATTAATAAATCCTCGCTACAATAGACTGAATTTCCCCTGCTTCTTCTTTTTGCTGCCCATTCAGGCGGTTTTTTAGTCTCTCATATAACAACAATATAAAAGGTGTTCACGTGCAGAAATACATTAGTGAAGCGCGTCTGTTATTAGCATTAGCAATCCCGGTGATTCTCGCGCAAATCGCCCAAACAGCGATGGGTTTTGTCGATACCGTCATGGCGGGCGGCTATAGCGCCACCGACATGGCGGCAGTCGCCATTGGTACTTCTATCTGGCTCCCGGCGATTCTTTTCGGTCACGGACTGCTGCTGGCAATGACGCCAGTCATCGCACAATTGAATGGTTCCGGTCGCCGTGAACGTATTGCGCATCAGGTGCGACAAGGTTTCTGGCTGGCCGGTTTCGTCTCCGTGCTTATTATGCTGGTGCTGTGGAATGCGGGTTATATCATCCGCTCCATGCAAAATATCGATCCGGCCCTCGCCGATAAAGCAGTGGGTTATCTGCGTGCACTATTGTGGGGGGCTCCGGGCTATCTGTTCTTCCAGGTCGCTCGTAACCAGTGTGAAGGTTTGGCAAAAACCAAGCCGGGCATGGTAATGGGCTTTATTGGCCTGCTGGTGAACATTCCGGTTAACTATATCTTCATTTACGGTCACTTCGGTATGCCTGAACTCGGTGGCGTCGGCTGTGGTGTGGCGACTGCGGCGGTGTACTGGGTAATGTTCCTTGCTATGGTTTCCTATATTAAGCATGCCCGTTCTATGCGCGATATCCGCAACGAAAAAGGCACCGCTAAACCAGATCCGGCGGTAATGAAAAGACTTGTGCAACTGGGTTTACCTATCGCGCTGGCCCTGTTCTTTGAAGTAACACTGTTTGCGGTGGTTGCGCTGTTGGTATCTCCGCTCGGTATTGTCGATGTGGCAGGCCACCAGATTGCCCTGAACTTTAGTTCGCTGATGTTCGTTCTTCCGATGTCGCTGGCAGCGGCTGTGACTATCCGTGTGGGTTATCGTCTGGGTCAGGGTTCCACGCTGGATGCGCAAACTGCTGCACGAACCGGGCTTATGGTTGGCGTCTGTATGGCAACGATGACGGCAATTTTTACAATCTCGCTGCGGGAGCAGATCGCTCTTCTGTATAACGATAATCCAGAAGTTGTGACACTGGCTGCACACCTGATGTTGCTGGCGGCGGTGTATCAGATTTCTGACTCGATACAGGTAATCGGTAGCGGGATTTTGCGTGGTTATAAAGATACGCGATCTATTTTTTACATTACCTTTATCGCGTATTGGGTGTTGGGCTTACCAAGTGGCTATATTCTGGCATTGACCAATCTGGTAGTTGAGCCGATGGGGCCGGCAGGTTTCTGGATAGGCTTTATTATCGGTCTGACTTCTGCTGCCATTATGATGATGCTACGTATGCGTTTCTTGCAACGTCTACCATCGGCTATCATTTTGCAACGTGCATCTCGATAAAAAAATGAGGCGCAATCCGCAAAGATTGCGCCTTAATTTTAGGCTGGCTGGAGCGTTGCGCCAATGCCATCTTCGTCCGGCTGCAATTTAAGTGCGCTGCAAATAGGCTGCCGACTGGCATCCGTTATCTCAACGTGAATATCACCGCTGACTTCCCCTTTCACACTGATGAATTCTGGAGAAATTTCTTTCGCACTGGTTTGCAGGCAAATCGTTCCTTCTCCTCGCAGACGTTTCACCTTCAACTGCACAGACGTTGCGGTTGACGTTATCAGCCACACTTTTCCACCATCGAGATTCAGGTTGCCAACATAGAAAGTGACATTGTCACCTTTAACCGTGCTGCCATCGAGGATCAACATGCCTTCCTGCTGGACCGTAATCGTTGATTGTTTCAGATCAGCGCCATAGCCAACAATCATAGAAGCGCCGTCCTGTAATGCAACGCTCCCCGTAAGTTCAACCGGAGCACAGTCTTCTTCTACGACGAATTTTTCATCCGCACTGGTGGGAGACATCACAATCACTGTCCCACTTTGTACCACTGCATTTTCCAGCGTACCGGCATGCACTTCAGCCCGCCCACCGGTTTTAACTGTCAGGTTTTTAGTCTTACCAGAACTGTAGAGTTGCAGACCATCTGTCCCCAGGCGATAAACGGCGCCATTTTCAACGATAGTATGAATGTCTTCGCCACCGAGATTATTCATGGTGCCACCCGCAATCAGCGTATCACTGGCTTTACCTGCCAGCATAAAAACGCCGCCGTGGCTTATCTCACCATTGATGGCTTCTCCGCCAGGGTAAACCAACAGTTCACCACCTTCATCGACAACAACTGCTGATGCTGTTCCGTTGACCAACAAACCACCATCCTGATCCAGAATGATTTTTTCCGCGCGATGGCCCTCCAGTACCCGCAGATTACCGCCATTCTCCAGCAATAAACCGCAGGCATAGCCCTGATCAACGCTAAATTCACCCTCGGGATGGCGGCCATTAACAGTCGCGAGCGTTGAGAGGCTAATCGCTCCACCATCTGACTGAACAATGTCAGTGGCTATTGCGCCGTCACCGACTGATAACGTGCCATTGTTGCTGTACTGTGTACATTTGGCGATTCCACCAGTTTCAACTTTCAGCCAGCCAGCGTCTGTGACCACGGTATTTTCTGCTCTTCCGCCTGCCTCAACAATCAACTCGCCATCAGTAAGTTGAGTCGCGCCGATAACGTCTCCAGCATGAACAATTTGCACTTTCCCGTCGCTAATCAAGTTTTTTGCATCAGATCCCATGACTTATTCCTATGCTGCATCTGTGTGCCTTTATCGCTACCTAAGTGTAAAGGCTACGAAGGATTTATCCACGATAGAATTGATATGGTGGCAAAGTCTCTGTTTTACATTGTGAGTCGAGGGATAATCGGCTGTATCAAATCTAAATATGATCTCTGGCCAAAAATCGCCCTTGCAAATCAACAAAATATCGCCAATTTGCTTAAAAGCTCTGCAAACGATAGAAATAGCGCAGAAAATTACGATTTGCCTCTTGCCACCTTCACGCTCTGCCGCTAATATTCGTCCCCGTTGTCACCTACAACGTTGCGTTCATAGCTCAGTTGGTTAGAGCACCACCTTGACATGGTGGGGGTCGTTGGTTCGAGTCCAATTGAACGCACCATCCTGCGTCCGTAGCTCAGTTGGTTAGAGCACCACCTTGACATGGTGGGGGTCGGTGGTTCGAGTCCACTCGGACGCACCAGATTTTCTTAATCTGGTCTTCTCTTCCCTTTTGTTTCTCCTGCTTCTTCTCTGTATCCAATACGTTAAAAGATTTACACTATCCTCGTATGCGTTATCAGAAGGAGAATAGCTATGGCAACTTTATTACAACTTCATTTTGCTTTTAATGGCCCCTTTGGCGACGAAATGGCTGAGCAACTTAAACCGCTTGCCGAGTCGATTAACCAGGAACCCGGTTTTCTGTGGAAGGTGTGGACAGAAAGTGAAAAGAACCATGAAGCCGGTGGGATCTACCTTTTTACCGATGAAAAAAGCGCCCTGGCTTATCTGGACAAACATACTGCCCGCCTGAAAAATCTTGGTGTCGCAGAAGTTATTGCCAAAGTTTTCGATGTCAATGAGTCACTGAGTCAAATCAATCAGGCAAAACTGGCCTGACAGAGATTAATGAAGGGCGATACGCGCCCTTTTCGTCCCCGTCTGAAATTTCTCCTTTTCTAAATATTTCCACCACACTTATCTGGTAACACCAAATTCAAAAAAATGCATACAGGTAAGTAACAATGAAAAAAATTGCCATTGTGGGTGCCGGACCAACAGGGATCTACACTTTCCTCTCGCTTTTGCAGCAACAAACGCCACTCTCCATTTCTCTCTTCGAGCAAGCCGACGAGGCTGGTGTCGGTATGCCGTACAATGATGAAGAAAACTCTAAAATGATGCTGGCAAATATTGCCAGCATTGAAATACCGCCGATTTATTGTACTTATCTGGAATGGTTGCAAGAGCAAGATGCCAGCCATCTGCAACGTTATGGCGTTAAAAAGGAAAGCTTGCACGATCGCCAGTTTTTGCCGAGGATTTTGTTAGGAGAATATTTCCGTGATCGCTTTTTACGGTTGGTAGAACAAGCTCGGCAGCAGCAATTTGAAATCAACGTTTATGAATCTTGCCAGGTGACTGATCTGCAAGTCACAGACTCTGGCGTGCTTATCTTCACAGTTCGGGATTTGCCAGTTGAGACGTTTGATTTAGCCGTAATAGCCACCGGTCACGTCTGGCCTGACGAAGAACAAGCAAGCCGAACATATTTCCCCAGCCCGTGGTCAGGGTTAATGGAAGCGAAAATTGAAGCCTGTCGCGTGGGCATTATGGGAACATCCTTGAGCGGGCTGGATGCCGCAATGGCGGTTGCTATCCAGCATGGTTCCTTTATCGAAAAAGATAATCAACGCATTCTGTTTCAGCGCGATAGCGACAGTGAAAAACTCAGTATTACATTGATGTCACGCACAGGCATTTTGCCAGAAGCCGATTTCTATTGCCCTATTCCCTACGAACCTCTACGCATTGTCACTGAACATTCCCTGAACGCGGAAATTGAAAAAGGTACACAGGGTCTTCTGGACCGGGTATTTAAACTTATATTGAAAGAGATTACTGCGGCTGATCCTGACTGGAGCCAACATATTGCGATAGAGGACCTGAATGTCGATACCTTCGCGCTGGCCTGGTTTGCTGACCGTAAACAGCATGACCCATTTGCCTGGGCAGAAAAAAACTTAGCAGAAGTCGAGCGAAATAAACGTGAAAAATATACCGTTCCCTGGCGTTATGTCATTCTTCGCCTGCATGAAGCCGTACAGGAAATTGTTCCGCATCTGAATGAGCACGACCATAAACGGTTCAGTAAAGGCCTTGCCAGAGTATTTATCGACAATTATGCAGCTATCCCTTCTGAATCTATAAAGCGCTTACTGGCTTTGCGCGAGGCGGGAATTATCCATATTCTCGCTCTCGGTGAGGAATACGATATGGAAATCGACAAAACGCACACAATGCTGAAAACAGCGGACAACAGCTACTCGTTTGACGTTTTTATTGATGCTCGTGGGCAACGCTCGCTCAAAGTGAAAGACATACCTTTCCCTGGACTACGTGCACAGCTACAGAAAACAGGCGATGAAATACCTGATGTCGGTGAAGATTATACGCTACAGCAACCGGAAGAAGTTCGTGGTCGCGTGGCGTTCGGCGCGTTGCCCTGGCTAATGCACGATCGGCCTTTCGTTCAGGGGCTTACGGCTTGTGCTGAAATTGGTGAGGCTATGGCGCAGGCCGTCGTTAAGCCAGCATCCCGCGCACGCCGACGTCTGTCGTTTGATTAAGGTAAAAGAGTCAGCATTCCACAAATTGATGCTGCTCATTCAGACGATAGCGAACTCCAGCGCGAATATTATTTTCACCTTCAACGGCTACGGCAAAGCGCACTCTTTCGCCGTCATGATACGCCAGCGCGGCGCTGCCTCCTGGCCCGAGAATAATTGAATCCACCACGCCCGTACTCACTACCGTTGAATTTTCACCGCTGGCGATGATATGAACGTTATCGCCGCTGTTTGCAATCCTGGCGTTTGTGCCAAAGCTGGCGATTTGCACCAGATCGCCATTACTGGCGACATGACACCGTTCACCCAATGTACAAACGCGTACTCGCATTCCGGTATTCGCAATACGACTGCTGTCTCCGGCGCTGCTTATCCGCGAGGAATTACCGGTTACAGCAACACGAGCACGTTCACCTGAGCTACCGATATGGCTGTTAAAGCCGACACTGCCAATCCGCACGCTATAACCCATGCTGGCAATTTGCGCAGCATACCCCACGGTAGCGATTCTGGCGTTATCCTCACAACAGCCGACGCGTGCGTGATCGTCGGCCCGGGCGAACTGACTGCAAAAGGGTATCTCTACGGGGCCTTTGGCCAGTTTTTGCATTGAGGAAACTTCCTGACGGGCGAAATTTTCGTCTGCCAGCCATTTTTTCCAGGCGTACTCAACCAGACTTTCCGCCCAGTCAGTAAATCCTTCGCCAATCAGGGCGTGGTGAATATCGGCATAAATTCCACCTTGCGGAAAACGGCGCAGAAACCAGCGGTACATAACCGCGCCTACACGCCACTCTCGCAGATCAGCTCGTGTAATGATCATTCGTTAATGCCGGTGATAGCCATCGACCATACATTTAAAAGTTTCGTGCGGAGTACGCCCCGTGGTGCAAAGATAGAGATGGCCGAAGATAAAAAAGAGGCTTATAACTGCCAGAGCAAAATGCGCCTGCAATAACCAGTATCTTACGCCAGGGAACACGTCCCCCACGGCTTGCGGGTAAAGGCATAACAGCCCCGTCAACAGTAACAGCGGCAGCAATCCATACATCACACCAACATAGGCGGCCTGCTGCAATGGATTGAATTTAGACTGTGTTGTTGCAGGAAAAGGATGATCTTCCCCTTGCATAATTCCAAGCAGATAAAACCGCGTTTGTTTAGCCGCTCGCCCGAGCCAGCCCTGACGACGGATAATGTAGTGATGACCATTACCCCCAACGGCATTAATGAGAACAAAGCCAAGCCAGCATGCCAGTAGCAGGAATCCACAAACTTCATGTACGGCAACCAGACTTTTGACTGCAGCAACGCCCACCAGCGCAAAGTGATTGATTAGCCCACTTGCCAGCAACAAGACAAAGAGTAACGCATTCGACCAGTGCCATAATCTCACCGCCTTGCTGTAGAGATAAACCTTCTCGCCATGACCAGTGGTGGATTTCTTTATACCACGAGCGCGAAGCAAGGCGTGAAGCCCCAACACTAACCACATCCCGACCAGCAACAGCCCGGCAATGACCAACCACACAGGCCAAAATTCGGGAGAAAACTGCGGTACATAGTTCGCCAACTGGTTATGAAATTGTTCAGCATTTTGCGACGGGTTCATACATTTTCCTTTTTAATCAAATGTTGACCGAACCGGCGATACAGATGCGGTTTCCCGGCACCAGGCAGCTGATATTGATAGTATTTATTTTCCTGTAACCACGCCTGAATTTCTGGGCTATCTTCGCGACCAAAGATCAACGCATGTTCCGGACAGGCGCTAACGCAGATGGGCGGAAAACCTTTTGCCAGCCGTGACTCAGCACAGAAATCACATTTATCCGCCACTTTGGTCAGTGGATTAAGGTAACGAACCTGATACGGGCATGCGCCGATGCAGTAGCTACAGCCAATGCATTGTGATTTTTCTACCCGCACGATCCCCTGTTCATCACGCCACGATGCCCCTGTGGGGCAAACGTCGATGCAAGGAGCATCTTCACAGTGCTGGCATGACTGGCGAAAAAAGTGATACAGCGTTTCGTTATTGTTATCGGTGACCGGGATATGCGCGATAGACAAACGACTTCCCTGTGCCGGTACATGGTTAGTTTTACGGCATGCTCTGGCGCAAATATTACAGCCATTGCACCGTGATTCATCGTGAATCATGGCATATCGAACTTCCTTTCCTTGTCTGGTGTTCGCTAACAAAGAAGGTGCTGAACCGGTAAAAAAGATTACCGTTCCCATCCCCAGAACAAATTTGCGTCGAGTGAAGGACATCTTATTATCCTCTAATGCTGTGGCTGCGACTGTCCACCCTATCCATGATATCTCCCTGAAACTTCAGGGATTCTGAAACTGCTCAACCTCGAACCATTCACATAAGCCATAAGCTTTGCCATAGCTCATAAAACGCTCGCTAAACAGGTACAACACAGCCGTCGATGACGTCACCTGACGTATATCGGCATACTCAGGAGCGATATCCATCGCGGCGAGCGCGGCTTCAATCTGCGCTTCCTGGTAGTAATATGGCGCTTGCGTCAGCATGGCGACCTTATAAGGCCGGGGATACGTCTGGCATTCGAAGCGAACGGCATGTGCAATGGCCCGACAGATGTCCTGCTCAACAACCTGCAAAGACATAGCGGCATAGTTTTCGCTCATGGTTTGCGTTGAGTAGTAATAATCATCTTTACTGCCCGTCATACAGGCGATATCTGCGAAGTCTGAACTCTGCCGTATGCTTTCCAGCAATGCAGAAAGATCCTCTTCAGCAACCGTATATGGCGGCGACAGGAACACGGCGCGTGCAACCAGTTGACCCGCCGTCGAATGCTGGCGGATAAACTCCGCCAGAATTTCAGCCGGTTCAGGCCCTGTAACCGCATCGTTCGCAGTGTCATCGGGCTGACGCATACTGTGCAGCCATTGACGCTTAGTCACGTCAATATCAGGCGCTTCCAGTTGTGTCATTTCCTCCTGCTGGCTCATTACGCCGGTTCCTTATGCTGGTAGCAGGTTATGTGTCGCCAGATCGGCGGCAATATCTTCCAGCCCGAGTCGATGAAGCGTTTCTCGCGTTGGACAACCAAGCTGTGGGTCCCAGCCCATTTCCTTGTAGAAAAGCGTGAGTGACTGGTGCATATCATCGCGATCCATTTTGTCAGTACCTTCACTGAAGACCGGAATCTGCGGATCTTTATCAAATACCCAGGAGCAGATCAGGTCATGCTCATTACGCATATCTTTGGTTCGCATCAGTTTTACCGTGTAGGCACGGTGTAACGTAAAGATACGCTCAGCAGCTAAATCTAATTTTTCCTGCGTCATATCTTCGCCAGTGATTGCTTTAAAGAATTTGGCTTCTAGCGCAAGGTCGCCACGATAATTGCGGCTTTTCAGTGGCGAAACGGTCATTGGCCAGACCCAGTTGCACAGGGTGACGGCGTTATGCAAACAAACCCGCAACAGCGACCATTTGGCATATTTAATTTTTGCGTCATTGATCGGTGTGTAGTTTTTGGTTTCATCGTAAGCATCTTCAGAGCCAAAAAGCTCTTTTGCCACTTCACGCTGCAGTTTCAACGGCAAACCGGAGCCGATAAAGTTGATGTGCGTATGCGTCATACAGTCACGGTTGAACATGCAGTTAACGATAGAGCCGACCTGCGCCGACGCTTCATTGGCATGGTGAACCGGATAACCAAACGGCGACCAGAGTTTATTTTTTGCGTAGCCCCAGTACTCTTCACCCAAATTCCAGCGTTCAGCAATGGCATACGAGCCATCAGCCAGGTGACTCAACTCACCCACGCGGTGCGCCAGACGATAGTAAAAATCTTTAATGAAATTAACGTCGCCAGCTTCCAGTTGATCCCAACGAATTTCCGCATACTCTTCAGCAGGCAGAACGCGCTTAAACACGCCTTTGCTGTAACAATAGGTAAAGTCGCGATGCAACTGCCCGTAGTTACACCACAGCCCGTAGTCATCGAACAGATTCAGACCGACCAGATTACCAATCACCCGGCCATCATCTTTATCTTCAAAATCTTTCGGCCCGTTCGGGAAGATGGTGGTGTGGACAAAGTTAGCGACACAGGTGTTGCCACCTGTACTGGGTACACCAAACTCTTTAACCCGAGGAATGTTCATCTGGGTCATACAACGAATTGGACATGAGTGGCAGCCACTCATTTTGACGGTGTATTTCTCTGCTGCCGGACCTAAATCAAAGACAGATTTATAGGTGCGGAAACCGACCGTGTTTTGATTGCCAGGCGGGATTTCTCCTGTTTCAATCGGGCCGCCTTCCGCTGCGCCCCAAAACAGCCCTTTACGAGCTGTCCAGCGCGACTTGGGATCAGAGTACTCTGCCCACGATTGCGGCGTACTTGGCACGACATGATTGTTATTAGCGCCAATAAGTTCGGTCATCATATAGTCATTGAGCCGTTTCATCTCCTGGCGATCGGCAATGTTGACTCCTTTTGTCCCTTCAACCGCAATCGCTTTCAGATTTTTGGAGCCCATTATTGCGCCAGTTCCCGCGCCGCCACTGTGGTTACGACTATTCAGCATGCCAGAGAGAGGCACAAGATTTTCACCCGCCTGACCAATAGCCGCTACACAGGTTTCAGGGCTGGTTAAACGGCAAATTTCTTCCGTGGTTGCACGCGTCCCTTTTCCCCACAAGAAATCGGCTTTCTCCAGGCTAACTTTGTCATCTTTTATATTTAGCCAGACTGGTGATTTCGCTTTACCCTCGATAATAATGACGTCGTATCCGGCGAATTTCATTTGTGCAGCAAAAAAACCGCCCATATGGGCGTCGACGACTAAATTTCCTTTGGTAAATGTGGAAAGTGATGTGATATTTACGCGAGAACTACAGGGTGCACCAGACCCTGTCAACGGCCCCGTAGCAAAAACTAATTTATTTGCTTCATCGAAAGGTTTGGTGCCTGGAGGTACTTCGTCATACATAATTTTGTAGCCAAAGCCCATACCACCGACAAAATCTTTAAACTTACTGGAATCTTCGAGGGTAATATTTCCTGTCGTAAGATTGACTCTTAATATATTACCAGTCCAACCGTTAGCCATGATTTTTTCCTTTGCAAGATTCACACAGTAATATCTTTCCACTCGATAATTTTTAACGCCCCTGTCGGGCAGGCGTTTGCGCATTCACCGCACAACACACATTTCGAGGATTTTTTAGTTTCAGTATTTACGGTGGCCATCATCCACGGACACGCAGTGGTACAGGCGCTACAACCAATGCAACGTTTATGATCGACGGTTATACATCCCTCTTCCTGCTGCCAGGTAATCGCGCCAATCGGGCAGACCTTCAGGCATTGAGGATCTTTACACTGGCGGCAGGTGTCGGCGGTATAATTCAGATCGCCGTATAAGCCGCCACCGGAACCTACGCCCTTGTCGCCAAAGAAATAATTACGATGGATTTTGATGCGGGAAAAAAAAGTACCAACGGCGCCATCGTTATAGTTGGTACAGGAGATTTCACAGCGGTGGCAGCCGGTGCAACGCGCACGCTGGGTAACTAACACTCCTTTGGGCGTGTTTATCAGCCCCACCGTGCCGCTATCGACATCTTCCTGTTTACAGCCCAAAAGTGACAATAACGCAGGGGCTATTGTTAAACCAGCAAGACCTTTTCCTGATATACGCAAGAACTCTAATCGCGTTAAGCCAATATCTAACAGTGGACGTTCAACCGGGTTCATTTATTTCGCATCCTCTTCGCAAACACAGTGCTGACAATTCAGCAGCCTGATATTAAGCATTCAACTAATACGCTGCTGACTATGCCTCCAACACCAGATATTTTTGTCCTAACCCGATAGCATATGAGACATGATTTAACGCAAGCAAACTAATCCTTTATGGTTAGGAGAAAAAATAATGTGATTATTCCTAGCCCTTAACATTGATCGTTATCAATTAAAAATGGAAAGCAGAAGATTAAAAGCGGAGTGATATTTGTTATCATTTGAAATGAATTTCATTTACTCTACAATAATTTGTGATATACATTCCAGAATATAGAAATAGTTAATTCGCTATAAAATTAAATACATATCGCAATTAATATAGTTGGCTTACATCAATTTATAAAAATAAACTTACATGTGACAATATAATAAAACAGAGGGGATAAGGCGTTACGCGCTATCCCCGAACAATTATTTCACCAGTGCATTAATGACTGTTTCCATCGCCTGCTTTTCTAATTCGCTGCGTTGGATACGTTTATTTGCTAATGCTGTACGCAGCACACCAGCGATGACGATGTGTTTTGGCTCCTGGCCCAGGTCACGCATCTCCAACACCACTTTCCCTACCACTCTGCACATTTCGCGGTACAGTTCATCATCTTTTGTCCGGTTGCCCATTATTCACACCCATTTATCATGCCAGTTATCAGCATATATCAATCTCATTACTTAAACAAAAAACAAACAAAATCAAACAAATAACTCGATAAATTATTATATTTGCATCTGTTGTGTAACGAGGGTACGCACTCTGTCTTTACTCCAGTTATCCTCCACCTTCCAGCCATCGCCTTCCCGTTGCGCAAGCAGCGATGATTTTGCGTAATCTGCTATCGAGGACGTTAAATCTTTGATAACAGTTTATTGTGTATATGCATGAATGTTTTTGAAACGCTGTTTTTGTTTTCCTTTTTGATTAAATTCAGCGTATAATCCGCGCCAATTGACTCTTGAATGGTTTCAGCACTTTGGACTGTAGAACTCAACGACTCAAAAACAGGCACTCACGTTGGGCTGAGACACAAGCACACATTCCTCTGCACGCTTTTTCGATGTCACCTATCCTTAGAGCGAGGCACCATCACTTTCGTAATACCGGATTCGCTTTCCGGCAGTGCGCCCAGAAAGCAAGTTTCTCCTATCCTTCTCAACTTAAAGACTAAGACTGTCATGAAAAAGACCAAAATTGTTTGCACCATCGGCCCAAAAACCGAATCTGAAGAGATGTTAGCTAAAATGCTGGACGCGGGCATGAACGTCATGCGTCTGAACTTCTCTCATGGTGACTATGCAGAACACGGTCAGCGCATTCAGAACCTGCGCAACGTGATGAGCAAAACCGGTAAAACTGCCGCTATCCTGCTCGATACCAAAGGTCCGGAAATCCGCACCATGAAACTGGAAGGCGGTAACGACGTTTCTCTGAAAGCAGGCCAGACCTTTACTTTCACCACTGACAAATCTGTTATCGGCAACAGCGAAATGGTTGCGGTAACTTATGAAGGTTTCACCACCGACCTGTCCGTCGGCAACACCGTACTGGTTGACGATGGTCTGATCGGTATGGAAGTTACCGCTATCGAAGGTAACAAAGTTATCTGTAAAGTACTGAACAACGGTGACCTGGGCGAGAACAAAGGTGTGAACCTGCCTGGCGTTTCCATCGCCCTGCCGGCACTGGCAGAAAAAGACAAACAGGACCTGATCTTCGGTTGCGAACAAGGTGTAGACTTTGTTGCTGCTTCCTTTATCCGTAAACGTTCTGACGTTGTCGAAATCCGTGAGCACCTGAAAGCGCACGGCGGCGAAAACATCCAAATCATCTCCAAAATCGAAAACCAGGAAGGCCTCAATAACTTCGACGAAATCCTCGAGGCATCTGATGGCATCATGGTTGCACGTGGCGACCTGGGTGTAGAAATTCCGGTTGAAGAAGTTATCTTCGCCCAGAAGATGATGATCGAAAAATGTATCCGTGCACGTAAAGTCGTTATCACTGCGACCCAGATGCTGGATTCCATGATCAAAAACCCACGTCCGACTCGCGCAGAAGCCGGTGACGTAGCCAACGCCATCCTCGACGGCACCGACGCAGTAATGCTGTCTGGTGAATCCGCAAAAGGTAAATATCCGCTGGAAGCTGTTTCTATCATGGCGACCATCTGTGAACGTACCGACCGCGTGATGAACAGCCGTCTCGAGTTCAACAACGACAACCGTAAACTGCGTATCACCGAAGCGGTTTGCCGTGGCGCAGTTGAAACTGCTGAAAAACTGGATGCTCCGCTGATCGTCGTAGCGACCCAGGGCGGTAAATCTGCTCGTGCAGTACGTAAATACTTCCCGGATGCAACCATTCTGGCGCTGACCACCAACGAAAAAACGGCTCATCAGCTGGTACTGAGCAAAGGCGTTGTACCGCAGCTGGTTAAAGAAATTACCTCTACTGATGATTTCTATCGTCTGGGTAAAGAACTGGCGCTGCAGAGCGGTCTGGCGCACAAAGGCGACGTCGTAGTCATGGTTTCTGGCGCGCTGGTACCGAGCGGCACGACTAACACCGCATCTGTTCACGTCCTGTAATATTGCTTTTGTGAATTAATTTGTATATCGAAGCGCCCTGATGGGCGCTTTTTTTATTTAATCGATAACCAGAAGCAATAAAAAATCAAATCGGATTTCACTATATAATCTCACTTTATCTAAGATGAATCCGATGGAACCATCCTGTTTTCTCTCATTTTTTTTATCTAAAACCAAGCGTTCGATGTTTCTTTGAGCGAACGATCAAAAATAAGTGCCTTCCCATCAAAAAAATATTCTCAACATAAAAAACTTTGTGTAATACTTGTAACGCTACATGGAGATTAACTCAATCTAGAGGGTATTAATAATGAAAGCTACTAAACTGGTACTGGGCGCGGTAATCCTGGGTTCTACTCTGCTGGCAGGTTGCTCCAGCAACGCTAAAATCGATCAGCTGTCTTCTGACGTTCAGACTCTGAACGCTAAAGTTGACCAGCTGAGCAACGACGTGAACGCAATGCGTTCCGACGTTCAGGCTGCTAAAGATGACGCAGCTCGTGCTAACCAGCGTCTGGACAACATGGCTACTAAATACCGCAAGTAATAGTACCTGTGAAGTGAAAAATGGCGCACATTGTGCGCCATTTTTTTTGCCTGCTCATTACGCCTATTGCGTCGCGCGTAACATATTTCCTTGCTCTGGTTCACCATTCTGCGCTGACTCTACTGCAGACGCATTGCTGGCTACTGGAGTTGCTCCACTGCCTACCGCAACCGGATACCCTGCCCGACGATACAATGCTTTATCGACTAACTTCTGATCTACAGCCTTATTGTCTTTAAATTGCGTGAAGCCTGCAGGCAGTGCGTACGGCATTGTCTGAACGTTCTGCTGTTCTTCTGCCGATAGCGGTCGATGCACTTCAACATAACGCATCCCGTTCGGTTCTACAGAGTATTTTACCGGTTCGTTGATCACTCTTACCGGCGTTCCCGTTCTCACACTGGAGAACAGTGCTTTAATGTCCGGAGCGTTCATACGCATACAGCCTGAACTGACGCGCAAACCGACACTGTCCGGCGCACTGGTGCCATGAATGAGGTATTCGCCGTTGCCGTGCGCCAGGCGCAGTGCGTAGCGTCCCAGAGGGTTATTCGGCCCGGCTGGAACAACTGGCGGTAATTTGATGCCTCGCTCCAGTGAACGCTGACGAATACCCGCCGTGGGCGTCCAGGTAGGATTGGGGATTTTCTGCCCTACCCGTGTTTCCATCACTGGCGTTTCCAGCCCCTGCAAGCCAATACCTATCGGGTAGACCTGCACGATATTTTCTCCCGGCGGATAATAATAAAGACGCAGTTCCGCAAGGTTCACAATTATCCCCTGGCGCGGTGCATCAGGTAATAACAGTTGCGAAGGAATGGTTATTGTCGTGCCTGGTTTTGGCACCGGAGCAATTGTGTTATTGGCTTCAAGGATCAACATTGCCGCAGTATCAAAACGACGGGCAATAGCCTGAAGGTTTTTATCCCCCTCTTGCACCGTATAGGTTTGATTTTGCCCAACCAGTCGGCTTCCGGTTGGTGGGAGCGGGTAATCTACCGCCCAGGCTGCCTGAATGGCGCTGAAAGCGCCGATAAGAGTCAGTGTTAGTAAAGACGCGCGTTTCATTGTAAACCTCCTGTATTTGCCGGTGGCTCACGCTGAAACGACGGATGGCGCTTATGTTTACCTGAAACCGAAACACTCCTGTGCAGGCCAGTGTAAACATCGACCACCCGGCAAAGTGAGCCTACCGGATGAAAGCTGTTCCTTTAGTTTAGCTAAGTGCAGCGGCTTTGGCGCGAATTGCGCGAATCATCGCTTCCAGACCTTGTGAACGAGATGGGGTGAGATGTTGGGTGAGCGCCATTTTTTCAAACCACGGACGTACATCGAAATTGACAATATCCTGCGGCGTCATTTGATCGTAGAGAATAAAAACGACCGCAATAAGCCCTTTCACAATGGCCGCATCGCTGTCGCCCTGCAATTCAATAATTCCCTGCGCATTCTGACGCATCACAATCCACACCTGACTCTGACAGCCCTGAATGCTATTTTGCGGACTTCTTTCTTCATCGCCTAATTCCGGCAGACGCTGTCCCAGTTCAATAATGTAGAGATATTTCTCTTCCCAGTTGGTGCAGCGTAAAAAGTTACGCAGCAATTTTTCTTTATCCGGCAATACAGCCATAGAGCCTCCCTTTTACCCCAATAGACGATGAATACGTTGCAATCCAGTTACCAGACGATCCACTTCTTCATGGGTGTTGTACATTGCCAGCGACGCCCGACACATCGCGGGGACGTTGTAATAGGCCATTAATGGCATTGCGCAGTGATGTCCGGTACGCACAGCAATACCGTAGTTATCAAGAAAACTGCCGACGTCATAGGCGTGGTGTTTACCGAGATTAAAGGCAATAACGCCAAGTCTGTCCGGCGGACCATAGAGCGTAAGATCCGGCACCGCTGCCAACTGCGACAATGCGTAATGCATCAGATTTTGTTCATACTCGGCAATGTTGTTAAGCCCCAGCGCCGACACATACTCCAGCGCCGCGCCAAGGCCAATAATACCGCCCGTATTGGGCGTACCGGCTTCAAACCGCCACGGCGCTTTGGTCCAGGTAGTGCCTTCACTCAGGCTGACGGTGGCGATCATAGAACCGCCACCTTCCCACGGCGGCATCTCCTGCAACAAGGCTTCTTTGACATACAGCACGCCAATTCCGGTGGGACCATACAGTTTATGCCCGGAGAAAACGTAGAAATCGCAATCCAGTGCCTGAACATCCACCGGATGATGCATCACTGCCTGAGCGCCATCCACCAGCACTTTTGCGCCATGCTGGTGCGCAAGCGTGATCATCTCCGCCAGCGGATTTTCCGTCCCCAGCACGTTGGAGACATGGGTAATTGCCAGCAGGCGAGTTTTCTCGTCGAACAGATTGGGCAGTGTATCCAGTTGCAGTGTGCCGTCCGGGTTAAGCGGGATCACACGCAACTCTGCGCCAACACGCGCGCAAAGCATTTGCCAGGGAACAATATTGGCATGATGTTCCATTTGACTAATGATGATATTGTCGCCTGATCTCACGTTGCTGTTGCCCCAGCTATTGGCGACCAGGTTAATCCCTTCCGTCGTGCCGCGGACAAACACCAGCTCTTCCGCCGAACGGGCGTTGATAAACAACGATGCCCGCTTGCGCACGTTCTCCATTTTCTCGGTCGCCTGGGCGCTTAACGTATGAATACCGCGATGCACCGCCGCGTAGCCGTGACGATAAAACTCAGCCTCGGCGTCAATCACCTGGCTCGGTTTCTGCGCACTGGCGGCGCTGTCGAGATAAGCCAGTGGCAGACCGTTCACTTCACGCGAAAGCACCGGAAAATCGGCCCGCACTTTGTCGACGGAAAAAGTCATCTTGCACCTCCCGGCAGTCGTTGACCGATTCGGGCCAGCACCTGCTGTTTAAGCCCTTCATCACGCAGTGCTTCCGTCAGTTCGGCGGCAAAGGCGTAAATGATCATCTGCTGGGCATCCTGTTGATTGATCCCGCGCGAACGCAGATAGAACATCTGTTCGTTATCAATACGCCCCACCGTCGCACCGTGGCTGCATTTCACATCATCAGCATAGATTTCCAGCTGTGGTTTGGTATCCACTTCCGCCAGTTTACCCATCAGCAGATTATTGTTGGTCATCTGGCCGTCAGTCTTGATGGCATGCTGCGCGACGTTGATCAAACCGTTAAACACCGCGCGACCTTTGTCGCTGACGATAGTTTTGTGCAACTGGCGGCTATTACAAAAACCTTTATTGTGTTCCAGCCAGGTACGGGTATCACACACCTCGTTTTTCACCGGCATCGCCAGGCTATTGATCCGTAGCGTACTGTTTTCGCCATTGAGTTGCGTACTGGTGTTGTGCCGTAACACAGCGCCACCCAGCAGGAAACTGTGGCTAAATGCGGTGGCATCGTCAGCCAGCAACAAATCGTTATGGGCAAAGTGGTGACTGACCGGGTTTTCAAACGCCAGCTTGATATGCTGCAAGTGGCCGTTCGCTGCGACGTTGATGGTGAACCGCGCGCCGGTGAAATGACGAGCATCATTAAGACTGACAAAATGTTCAATCACCGTTGCTTCGGCACCTTCCGCCAGATCCAGATGATGCCGGTAATGGACGGTGTTCACCTCTTCACCTGCCACGCCCTGGGTAATATGCATTAACAGCAATGGCTTTGCAGGCCGTTGACCGCGCTTGACGGCAATATGCGTAACGCTTTGCGCCAGACTTTCCGTCAAATGTAAAAAGACTTCTGCCTGAATGGCATCGGGCAATCCCTGACGGTTGTCGTTAATGCTCACTTCATATCCGCTGCCTTCAGTTGCATCGCTAAGCGCTGGCATGTAACGTCCATCGACAAACACCAGCCGCACGGCGTCTAACGTTAACGCTAAGGCATCGCGTTGTTGCGGGGATATCTCACCCGCAATGCTGACGAACTGGCTATTGGTCAGCCCTTCCAGCGGCGTATATTTCCAGTGCTCATGTTTACGTGTCGGCAGGCCGGTACGCAGCAATTGTTGTAAATGCTGCTGTGCTTCTGGAGAACGTTTCGCCCCTTCAGCTTCAAACAAGTGATGCCACTGTTGCAGCGCGTTACTGCTGTTCGGTAAGCCAGCCATAACCCTGCTCCTCCAGTTGTTTGACCAACGTGAAATCACCGGATTTCACAATTCGCCCCTGATACAGAACATGGACGTAATCAGGCTTGATGTAGTCAAGAATGCGTTGGTAGTGCGTAACAATGATGAATGAACGCTTGCCGTCACGCAGCGAGTTCACGCCATCGGCGACCACTTTTAATGCGTCAATATCCAGCCCGGAGTCCGACTCATCAAGAATGCATAACTCCGGTTCCAGCACCGCCATTTGCAAAATATCGTTGCGCTTTTTCTCACCACCAGAAAAACCAACGTTTACCGAACGGGTTAGTAAATCTTCCGGCATCTTCAGAAGAGCAATTTTTTCTTCCATCAAATCCTGAAAATCAAAGCGGTCGAGCGTTTCCTGGCCGCGATAGCTGCGCACCGCATTAAGTGCCGTTTGCAGGAAAAACTGGTTACTGACGCCGGGAATTTCCACCGGATACTGGAAGGCCATAAAAATGCCTTCGCCTGCACGATCTTCCGGCGACAGCGCAAGTAAATCTTTGCCTTTAAACTCAACCGTGCCGCCCGTCACTTCATAATCTTCGCGCCCGGCAAGCGTTGCCGATAAGGTACTTTTGCCAGAACCGTTTGGCCCCATAATGGCGTGAACTTCGCCGGGACGAACGTCGAGGCTTAATCCACGCAGGATAGCTTTATCTTCCACGCTGACGTGTAAATCTTTAATACTTAACATGTTTATTCCTTATCCGACGCTGTGTTCAAGGCTGATGGCGAGGAGTTTTTGTGCTTCAACGGCAAATTCCAGCGGCAGTTCTGAGAACACGTCTTTACAGAAACCGTTAACAATCATCGAGATGGCGTCTTCTTCGCTGATCCCGCGTTGCAGGCAGTAAAACAGTTGATCTTCACCAATACGTGATGTCGTTGCCTCGTGCTCCAGTTGTGCGCTGTTATTGCGACATTCGACATACGGGAAGGTATGCGCCCCACAATTAGCGCCAATCAGCATTGAGTCGCACTGAGTGAAATTGCGCGCATTGGTTGCCGTCGGCATAATTTTCACTAAGCCGCGATAACTGTTCTGACTATGTCCGGCAGAGATCCCTTTCGAGATAATGGTTGATTTGGTGTTTTTACCGATGTGGATCATCTTCGTGCCGGTATCCGCTTGCTGATGACCGCTGGTCAGTGCCACTGAGTAAAACTCACCAATGGAGTTATCGCCGCGCAGAATGCAGCTGGGATATTTCCACGTAATGGCTGAACCGGTTTCTGATTGCGTCCATGACATTTTGCTGTTTTCGCCTTCGCACAAAGCACGCTTGGTGACGAAATTGAGAATACCGCCGGTGTTGTTATCGCCAGGAAACCAGTTTTGTACCGTGGAATATTTCACCTCGGCGTTCTTATGGATGATGACTTCCACCACCGCAGCGTGTAGCTGATAGCTGTCACGCACCGGAGCGGAACAGCCTTCAATGTAGCTGACGTAGCTGTCTTCATCGGCCACCAGAATGGTGCGCTCAAACTGCCCGGTTTTTTCCGCGTTAATGCGGAAATAGGTGGAGAGTTCCATCGGGCAGCGCACGCCTTTAGGCACATAAATAAACGTACCGTCAGAGGCCACTGCCGCATTAAGCGCGGCAAAGAAGTTGTCATTCCCCGGCACCACGGTGCCGAGATATTTACGCACCAGTTCCGGGTGATCGTGAATCGCCTCGCCAAAGGAACAGAAGATAATTCCCTGCTCCGCCAGCTTTTCGCGATAAGTGGTGGCAACCGAAACAGAGTCGAAAATGGCATCCACCGCCACCTCTTTGCCTTCCCGCACGGGAACGCCCAACTGCTCAAACGCCGCCTCCACCTCTTTACTTAAAAAGGCGTTCGCGCCAGTTTGCTGCACCACGCCGGGTTCAGACGCACAGGTATCGTCACAATTACCGCACGACGGTGCCGAATAATAGCTGTAATCCTGATAATTCAGCTTGTCGTAGTGCGCTTTCAGCCAGTGTGGTTCTTCCATCTCCAGCCATGCGCGATAGGCGTTAAGACGAAACTCCAGCATCCACTCCGGCTCATTACGCTTCGCCGAAATTGCGCGCACCACCTCTTCGTTTATCCCCTTTGCCAGCTCATCGGTGGCTAACTGGGTGAAGAATCCTTCTTTATAATTCAGCGGGCCGCCGGTCCATGTTTTGACATCGTCAGTTGCTTCAGTATTACGAGACATAGTACCGCCTATACCCCAAAGCTTTCGCCACAGCCACATTCATTCTGGGCTTTCGGGTTGTGAAATTTGAATATCTGATTGAGTCCTTCGCGAACGAAATCGACTTCCGTGCCATCAATAAACGGCATCGCTTGCAGCGGGACGAACAGCTTCGCGCCGTCGAGTTCAAACTGCAGATCATCTTTCTCTGGCTCGCTGACGCTGTCGAGCACATAGCCAAAGCCCGCGCAGCCTGTTTGTTTGACGCCTAAACGCACGCCAACCATGCCCGACTGCTTCGCGACTAACTCACGTATATGCGCCGCGGCTGCGGGTGTTAACGTTAAGCCTTGCCAGGCGAAATCCTGTGGATTAAACGTTCCTGAATGCATGTCCATCGATTTACCTCACTTCATCGCTTTCAGCGGATAACAGCATGTTAGTGATAATGATTATCAGTTCAACCCAGCAAACGCAGGGGCTTTAGCGTAAAACATGCTTTTTGCCTGTATTTAATAAGCATAGACCCTGATGAGAGGGTTAACAGGCATGCTAAGAATTAGGTATCTCATTGTTAGATAATGATTATTATCGAGTGGGTGTTAAGGCTGTGATGGAAAAGAAAAAGTTGTATCGAAAATGACTATTTAAGAGATAGGTAAAAAAGTGGCGAGTTCTGAAATAAGAAAACCCTTAAGTCTGTGCATCACAGGCTTAAGGGTTTCTACCCCATCCGGCGCTTATCTCCGGCACTCAAAGTGGCTTAGCTCTTGAAGGGGCGATAAGAATAATCTCATAAGACTGCATCGCCGTTTTAACACAAACTGCGATTTGTATTATTTTTGAGCAAAATCAGGCAGGTAACAACAGGAGGACGGTCAGAAAATAATCGCCAGACCTGGACAGATGTTAATCCAGGTCGATGGGCGTTCAGACTATGTTCAGTAGAGATTAATGCACGCCCAGACGCCAGGCGAAGTAGATTTCTTCTTTCAGCTCCGTAGAAGAGAGGGTAAGCAGGTCAGCAAATTCAAGTTCGAGTTGTTTCAGACGCTTGAGATATTGAGCGGGTGAAAGATTGCTTTGGTCACGGCGTAAAAATTCGATGGCCAGCTGGGTGGGATTAAGTTGAGTAGACATAGCATCCTCGCTTTAGACAAGACCTGCACAGTATACCACCGTTTACTGTGCAGATAATAACCAAAAGCAATATGCATCACACTTTTCTGGTGACAACGTCACAAAATGGCGGTCGTCAATCGTGATGAACAACACAAACGCCCTTTCTCATCGAAGATTTCGATCTGCCAGACCTGATGCCGTGAACCGAGATGCAGCGGTTTACAAACGCCGCGTACCCGCCCTTCTCGTGCTGAGCGAACATGGTTAGCATTGACTTCCAGGCCAACCACTTTTTGCTCGCCTTCGGTACATAAATAACCGGCAACGGAGCCGATACTCTCAGCCAATACTACGGACGCCCCGCCATGTAGCAGCCCAAAAGGCTGCTTTGTCCGCGAGTCTACCGGCATTGTTGCTTCCAGCGTTTCATCACCAATATGTTCAAAACGAATATCCAGCAGCCCCACCATGTTTCCTTCACCCATGGCATTCAGTGCTTCAAGGGTGATTTTACGTTTCCATATCATTTAATAATCTCCAGTAATGCCTGCACGGGATGGCGTACCCCCGTCCCTTCAACCCGTTTAACCTGGCTGCGGCAAGAATACCCGGTCGCCAGACAGCGATTACGCGGCAGACGCTGCATTGCCTGATGCCAGGATAACTCATAGATCCCGAGCGAGTGTTTATGGTTTTTCGCCTCATGTCCGTAAGTTCCTGCCATGCCGCAGCAACCCACGCTGACATTTTCCAGTTTCGCGCCAAAACGGGCAAATATCGCGGCCCATTGTGCTGGCGCGCCCGGCAGAGCAGTGACCTCAGTACAGTGACCAAAGAAATACCATGATTCACCGCTGACTGCTGTCACTGGCTGTGACTGAAGCGCGCTTGCCAGCCATTCATTCGCCAGTAAGACGTTAAACTCGCCACGCGCCTCGCCCAGAGCCAGTTTATATTCATCGCGATAACAAAGTACCAGCGCCGGATCGACACCCACCATTGGCATCCCCAGTTTCGCCATGCGGTTAAGGAAATCCGCCGTTTTTTTCGCCGTCTTCGCAAACCGATTAAGAAAGCCTTTGATATGCTGCGCTTTACCATTCGGTGAGAATGGCAACAGCACCGGCTGGAAACCTAATTTTTCGACCAGACGAACAAAATCCGCCACCACGTGCGCATCGTAATAACTGGTGAAAGGATCCTGCACTACCAGCACCGTGCGTGCTTTCTGCTCTGAACTGAGCGCTTCAAGCTGTTCCAGCGTCATGTTTGCCGAGCGATGCCCCACCATTTGTTGTTGCAGCGACGGCACTGAAAGCAGCGGCAAATCGACCATACCGATGTGTTTTTCCGAGAGTTTTCGCACCAGCGGCTGGTTAATGAAGAAGTTAAAAGTCTTTGGCGCACGCGCCATCAGCGGTGCGTAACTTTCGACCGTTGCCACCAGATGATCGCGCAATGGGCGTAGATAACGCGTGTGATAGAGTTGCAAGAAACGAGAGCGAAACTCCGGTACGTCAATTTTGATCGGACACTGAGTCGAACACGCTTTACAGGCCAGGCAGCCCGACATTGCCTCTTTGACTTCGTGCGAGAAGTCATATTCGCCTTTATTTGCATGCCAGCTATTGCGCATACGGGCAATTAACGTGCGCAAGCTGACGCCAGACTCTGGTAGCTCTTGCTCCAGTTTTAGAGGATCAACGCCGCGATCCGCCAGCAAACGTAACCATTCACGCACCAGCGTTGCACGCCCTTTCGGTGAATGAATCCGGTTCTGAGTAATCTTCATTGACGGACACATCGGGCTGCGGGCATCAAAGTTGAAGCACAAACCGTTGCCATTACATTCCATAGCGCCGCGCCACTGCTGGCGTACCGCGATGGGGATTTGTCGGTCATACGTGCCACGCTTTACCGCGTCCACTTTCATCATTGGCGCGTCAATACCTTCTGGCGGGCAGATTTTCCCAGGGTTTAGTCGGTTATGCGGATCAAACGCCGCTTTAACCTTGCGTAACTCTGCGAAAAGCTCTTCACCGAAAAACGCCGGACTGTATTCGGCACGAAAACCTTTACCGTGCTCGCCCCACAACAAGCCACCGTATTTTGCAGTCAGCGCCACCACGTCATCAGAGATTTGCTTCATCAACATCTCTTGTTGCGGATCGCACATATCCAGTGCCGGACGGACGTGCAAAACACCAGCGTCGACGTGGCCAAACATGCCATAACTTAAACCGTGGCTATCGAGCAGTGCGCGAAATTCAGCAATATAATCTGCCAGATGTTCCGGCGGCACGCAGGTATCTTCGGCAAATGGAATCGGTTTGGCTGCACCTTTGGCATTGCCGAGCAGGCCGACGGCTTTTTTGCGCATTGCATAAATACGTTCAACACCTGCCAGCTCACTGCACACCTGCCAGCCGATCACCCCTGCCTGCTGGCTGGCAATCAGTTCATCTAGCCGCGCACAGAGTGAATTTACCCGCTCGTCAATCAGCGCCTCATCATCTCCGGCAAATTCAACAATGTTCAGCCCAAGCATCTCTTTGTCAGGCACATTGGTAATCAGTTCGCTGACGGAATGCCAGACAATATCTTCCCGCGCCAGATTCAGCACTTTTGAGTCTACCGTCTCTACCGAAAGCGCACGCGCCTCAACCATAAACGGCGCATTACGCAGCGCGGAGTCAAAAGAGTCATATTTGACGTTCACCAGACGGCGTACTTTAGGCAAGCGCGTAATATCCAGCTGCGCTTCGGTAATAAAGGCCAGCGTCCCTTCTGATCCGGTCAGAATGCGCGTCAGGTCAAACTCGGTCATTTCATCGTTAAAGACATGGCGCAGATCGTAACCGGTAAGAAAACGGTTAAGTTTGGGGAATTTGTCGATGATTAACTGGCGTTGCTGGCGGCAACGTTGATAGACAGTATTGTAGATCCGCCCGATAGCGGTATTGGTTTTACCCAACGTTTCCGCAAGTTCGACGGGTAAAGGTTGGGTATCGAGAATATCACCCCCCAACAACACCGCCCGCACGCCCAACACGTGATCTGACGTTTTCCCATAGACCAGCGATCCCTGGCCGGAAGCATCAGTATTAATCATCCCGCCGAGCGTTGCCCGGTTACTGGTCGAAAGTTCTGGCGCAAAAAAGTAGCCGAACGGTTTCAGGTACTGATTGAGTTGGTCTTTTATCACCCCGGCCTCAACGCGCACCCAACCCTCTTCAGGGTTAATTTCGATGATGCGGTTCATATGGCGGGACATATCAACAATAATCCCCTGGTTGAGCGCCTGACCGTTAGTGCCAGTACCGCCGCCGCGGGGGGTAAAGATCAGCGATGAATAGCGTTCCTGCGCGGCCAGACGGGCAATTAACGCCACATCTGCGGTTGAACGCGGAAATACCACCGCATCGGGGAGAAGTTGGTAAATACTGTTGTCGGTCGACATTGTCAGACGATCGGCATAACTTGTCGCCGTATCGCCAGTAAAACCCTGTTGCTCCAGCTCTTGCAAAAAATTAAGCACCAGTTGAACGACGCCGGGTGCCTGGGAAATCTGTGGAATCATTATATTGACCCTTTCCTGCGGTCTGTGATGTAGGTCGATACACTGTTCTTTCAGGCTGCTGCAATAGCGCACTGAAAGGTGATGTCTGTTTACTCTATGGATTTCGAGTTGCAGGAAGGCGGCAAGCGAGTGAACTCCAGGAGCTTACAAAAGTAAGTGACTGGGGTGAACGAACGTAGCCGCAGCACATGCAACTTGAAATACGCCGAGTAAATCGTTTGCGTGTTGCCTGAGTTGTTGTACCACATTTTTTTCTAACACGCCCATTAGAATTAAGGGCAGAATCGGCCTGTTAAAAACCGCTGAAATTGCTCATCATTATGCAGGTGAGTTTCGCGTGTTCACGTCGCGTCGACGATTTGACGCACAAAAAAGGTGAAAAGTAGTTATGGTAAATGTTCGTCAGCCCAGGGATGTCGCACAAATTCTGCTTTCGGTGCTGTTTTTAGCCATCATGATTGTGGCATGTCTGTGGATCGTTCAACCCTTTATTCTCGGCTTCGCATGGGCCGGTACGGTGGTTATCGCCACCTGGCCGGTATTGCTACGTTTGCAAAAGATCATGTTTGGCCGCCGCTCTCTCGCCGTTCTGGTAATGACGTTGCTCCTGGTGATGGTGTTTATCATCCCTATCGCCTTACTGGTTAACAGTATCGTCGACGGCAGTGGCCCGTTAATTAAGGCCATCTCCAGTGGCGATATGACATTACCGGATTTAGCGTGGCTTAATACCATTCCGGTGATTGGCGCGAAGCTGTACGCAGGCTGGCACAATTTGCTGGATATGGGCGGCACGGCAATTATGGCGAAAGTCCGTCCTTATATTGGCACCACTACCACCTGGTTCGTCGGGCAAGCCGCGCATATCGGGCGCTTTATGGTGCATTGTGCCTTGATGCTGCTCTTCAGTGCCCTGTTGTACTGGCGCGGTGAACAGGTGGCGCAAGGCATCCGCCATTTTGCGACCCGTCTGGCGGGCGTTCGCGGTGATGCTGCTGTACTGCTGGCGGCACAAGCTATCCGCGCAGTGGCGCTGGGCGTTGTGGTGACTGCGTTAGTGCAGGCAGTGCTTGGTGGTATCGGTCTGGCCGTTTCTGGTGTGCCTTACGCAACGCTGCTAACGGTATTAATGATCCTCTCCTGCCTTGTTCAGCTAGGCCCGCTGCCAGTGTTGATTCCGGCGATTATCTGGCTCTACTGGACCGGCGATACCACCTGGGGAACGGTATTGTTAGTGTGGAGTGGTGTGGTTGGCACTCTGGATAACGTCATCCGCCCAATGCTAATTCGCATGGGCGCAGATTTACCGCTGATCCTGATCCTCTCCGGGGTTATTGGTGGTTTGATTGCTTTCGGTATGATCGGTCTGTTTATTGGTCCGGTACTACTGGCTGTTTCCTGGCGTCTGTTTGCCGCGTGGGTTGAAGAAGTTCCGCCGCCAACTGACCAGCCGGAGGACATTCTCGAAGAGCTGGGCGAAATCGAGAAACCGAATAAGTAAATCACTTATCAGGCGGCTTTGCCGCCTGATTGTTAATCACTGCTAATTGATATTTCATTCCACCAGTCCGTATTTTCCTGCTTACCGCCATTCAGCTGGTAGTTCCTGTCGCAAATCCTTTACAGTTTTTAAACTAATGAGACGAATCTGATCGACGCAAAAAGTCCGTATGCCTACTATTAGCACACGGTTATAAATCAACATATTGATTTATAAGCATGGAAATCCCCTGAGTGAAACAACGAATTGCTGTGTGTAGTCTTTGCCCATCTCCCACGATGGGCTTTTTTTTAACATTTTTTGCTTCATTACCCCGCCTCTCGTTCTTTCCAATAATGTTGCACAAGATACTGTGACTCTCTTCAAGCCGTAAGCAGGCTGATAATGTTATTTATATTTTATTCTTTTTTTCATGCAGCCATTACACGATGAACGCTTATGAACTCCAGGCACTACGCCATATTTTTGCTATGACCATTGATGAATGCGCGACCTGGATTGCCCTGACGGGCGACAGTGAAAGCTGGCAACAATGGGAGAAAGGCAAAACGGATATTCCTGACGAGATAGTTGAAAAACTTCTGGCAATGCGCCAGCAAAGAAAAAGGCATCTTCACGCCATCATAGAAAAAATAAACAACCGCATCGGCAACAACACCATGCGTTTTTTCCCCAATTTAATCGCATTTCAACATATCTACCCTGAAGGTAATTTTATTGACTGGAAGATTTACCAGTCGGTCGCAGCTGAATTATATGCTCACGATCTGGAACGCCTGTGTTGATATTTTAACGGGATACAACGGACGTCATGACAAAAATAATAAACGGATGCTGACATAACAACAGCAACTTTTTAAGCAATATTGCTAAGTAGATCTTATGAAAAATCCCTACCTCCCTACCGCGCTTGGGTTGTATCTCAATTACCTGGTGCATGGTATGGGTGTCATTTTGATGACTTTAAATATGGCCTCGCTGGAGACGCTCTGGCAGACCAATGCTGCGGGCGTCTCAATTGTCATCTCATCATTAGGCATTGGTCGATTAAGTGTCTTATTTTTTGCAGGATTACTATCCGATCGTTTTGGCCGACGTCCTTTTATCATCATGGGGATATGCTGCTATCTGATGTTCTTTTTTGGCATTCTGCATGCAAATAACATTATCATCGCGTATGTATTTGGTTTTCTCGCCGGTATGGCAAATAGTTTTCTTGATGCAGGCACCTACCCCAGCCTGATGGAAGCTTTTCCTCGCTCGCCTGGCACAGCCAATATTTTAATTAAAGCCTTTGTCTCCAGCGGACAATTTTTATTGCCGCTAATTATCAGCCTGTTAGTGTGGGCTGAACTGTGGTTCGGTTGGTCTTTTATGATTGCCGCAGCAATTATGATCGTTAACGGTCTGTTTTTATATCGCTGTACCTTTCCACCACATCCGGGACGTCGCTTACCTGAAGTAAAGAAACCCACCACCGCCGCGAAGCATCGTTGCTCAATTATCGATTTAGCCAGCTATACCTTATATGGCTATATCTCAATGGCAACCTTTTATCTGGTAAGTCAGTGGCTGGCACAATACGGACAATTTGTCGCCGGTATGTCTTACACAATGTCGATCAAATTACTCAGTATCTATACCGTAGGGTCGCTACTTTGTGTATTTATTACCGCGCCACTCATTAGCAAAGCGGTTCGTTCAACAACATTGTTGATGCTGTACACTTTTATCTCATTTATCGCCCTGCTCACCGTCTGCCTGCATCCCACATTTTATGTGGTGATAATATTTGCTTTCGTCATCGGTTTTACCTCCGCAGGTGGTGTTGTACAAATTGGCCTGACGTTAATGGCGGAACGTTTTCCCCATGCCAAAGGAAAAGCAACGGGGATCTATTACAGTGCGGGCAGCATTGCAACATTTACCATTCCGTTGATTACGGCTCATCTTTCGCAAAGAAGTATTGCCGATATTATGTGGTTCGATACCGCCATCGCTGCTATCGGCTTTTTACTGGCGCTGTTTATTGGCGTACGCAGTCGAAAAGAAGCACAACATCCATCATTAACGGAAAATGTCGCTACTGGTGCGTAATGCAATATTCTTATAAGGTCATGCAAGATATTACGGATAAATTATTCTTCCTGCGCTAATTAAGGAAAATCGCGATCAAAAACAAACTATTACATGCAATATTCCTGGAAACATAAACTTTATGCCATGTACCCAGAGAAAATCATCTTCAGTATAGTGATTATGAAAACCGTCGAAATACAACACGGACGGTAACAAAATTATCTTTCAGCAAGGAGCTGTGAAAATGTCTCAAAATAAGGCTTTCAGCACGCCATTTATCCTGGCTGTCCTTTGTGTATACTTCAGCTATTTCCTACATGGCATTAGTGTTATTACGCTTGCACAAAACATGTCATCTCTGGCAGAAAAGTTTTCTACCGATAACGCCGGTATCGCCTATTTAATTTCTGGTATCGGTCTGGGCCGTCTGATAAGTATTTTATTCTTCGGTGTAATCTCCGATAAATTTGGTCGACGAGCAGTAATATTCATGGCCGTTGCCATGTATATGCTGTTTTTCTTTGGTATTCCGGCCTGCCCAAGTTTAGCTCTCGCTTACGGTCTGGCAGTGTGCGTTGGTATCGCCAACTCAGCCCTGGATACCGGTGGATATCCGGCGTTGATGGAATGCTTCCCGAAAGCCTCGGGGTCAGCCGTAATATTGGTTAAGGCGATGATATCGTTCGGGCAAATGCTCTATCCGATGCTGGTGAGTTATATGCTGTTGAATAACATCTGGTACGGTTATGGGCTGATTATTCCAGGCATCGTATTTGTGCTGATCACGCTGATGCTATTGAAAAGTAAATTCCCAGGCCAGTTGGTGGATGCCAGCGTAGCTGGTGAACTACCGCAAATGAACAGTAAGCCGTTAGTCTGGCTGGAAGGTGTTTCATCGGTGTTGTTCGGTGTTGCCGCATTCTCGACCTTTTATGTAATTGTCGTGTGGATGCCCAAATATGCGATGGCGTTTTCCGGTATGTCGGAAGCTGAGGCATTAAAAACCATCTCTTATTACAGTATGGGTTCGCTGGTCTGTGTCTTTATTTTTGCCGCACTATTGAAAAAAATGGTGCGTCCCATCTGGGCTAACGTGTTTAACTCAGCACTGGCAACGGTAACCGCCGCTATCATTTACCTGTACCCTTCTCCACTAGTCTGTAATGCCGGGGCTTTTGTTATCGGTTTCTCTGCTGCTGGCGGTATTTTACAGCTTGGTGTTTCAGTCATGTCCGAGTTTTTTCCAAAAAGCAAAGCCAAAGTCACCAGTATTTATATGATGATGGGTGGTCTGGCCAACTTTGTTATTCCGTTGATTACCGGTTATCTGTCGAATATCGGCCTGCAATACATCATCGTTCTCGATTTTACTTTCGCGCTTCTGGCCCTGATTACCGCAATTATTGTTTTCATCCGCTATTACCGCGTTTTCATTATTCCTGAAAATGATGTCCGGTTTGGCGAACGCAATCTTAGCACCCCGGTTAAACACAATTAAGCAAAGAAATTAGAGGAGTTAATTATGGATGTTACCGCTAAATACGAATTGATTGGCCTGATGGCCTATCCTATCCGCCACAGTTTATCGCCTGAAATGCAAAACAAAGCCTTAGAAAAAGCGGGATTGCCATTTACCTATATGGCCTTTGAAGTGGATAACGATAGCTTTGCCGGAGCAATTGAAGGCTTAAAAGCCTTAAAAATGCGCGGAACCGGTGTGTCGATGCCTAACAAACAACTGGCGTGTGAATATGTTGATGAATTAACACCAGCGGCCAAACTGGTTGGCGCTATCAATACCATCGTCAATGATGACGGCTACCTGCGCGGCTATAACACCGACGGCACGGGCCATATTCGCGCCATTAAAGAGAGCGGTTTTGATATCAAAGGCAAAACGATGGTGCTGCTAGGTGCCGGTGGTGCCTCAACGGCGATTGGCGCGCAAGGCGCGATTGAAGGTTTAAAAGAGATTAAAATCTTCAACCGTCGGGATGAATTCTTCGACAAAGCCCTCGCCTTCGCACAACGGGTCAACGAAAACACCGATTGTGTCGTCACCGTGACCGATCTCGCCGATCAGCAAGCCTTTGCTGAAGCCCTGGCTTCCGCCGACATTTTAACCAACGGCACAAAAGTGGGTATGAAGCCTCTTGAAAATGAATCATTAGTTAACGATATCAGTTTGTTACATCCAGGACTGCTGGTCACTGAATGCGTGTATAACCCGCATATGACGAAGTTATTGCAGCAGGCGCAACAAGCAGGTTGCAAAACGATTGATGGATACGGCATGTTGTTGTGGCAAGGGGCTGAACAGTTCACGTTATGGACTGGCAAAGATTTCCCTCTGGAATACGTTAAACAGGTCATGGGGTTCGGCGCCTGACAGGCTGACCGCGTGCAGAAAGGGTAAAAAATGAAAACCGTAACTGTAAAAGATCTCGTCATTGGTACGGGCGCACCAAAAATCATCGTCTCGCTGATGGCGAAAGATATCGCCAGCGTGAAATCCGAAGCTCTCGCCTATCGTGAAGCGGACTTTGATATTCTGGAATGGCGTGTGGACCACTTTGCCGACCTCTCCAGCGTGGAGTCTGTCATGGCCGCGGCAAAAATCCTCCGTGAGGTAATGCCAGAAAAACCGCTGCTGTTTACCTTCCGTAGCGCTAAAGAAGGCGGCGAACAGGCGATTTCTACTGAGGCTTATATTGCACTCAATCGTGCAGCCATCGACAGCGGTCTGGTCGATATGATCGATCTGGAGTTATTTACCGGCGACGATCAGGTTAAAGAAACCGTCGCCTATGCACATGCGCATGATGTGAAGGTTGTCATGTCCAACCATGACTTCCATAAAACGCCGGAAGCCGAAGAGATTATTGCCCGTTTGCGTAAAATGCAGTCCTTCGACGCCGATATTCCTAAAATTGCGTTGATGCCGCAAAGCACCAGCGATGTCCTGACGTTGCTTGCCGCTACCCTGGAGATGCAGGAGCAGTATGCCGATCGTCCAATCATCACGATGTCGATGGCAAAAACTGGCGTAATTTCCCGTCTGGCTGGTGAAGTATTTGGTTCGGCGGCAACCTTTGGCGCAGTAAAAAAAGCCTCTGCGCCTGGGCAAATATCGGTGAATGATCTGCGCACAGTATTAACTATTTTGCACCAGGCGTAATAAATAACGTACCGGCGGGAGTAACCTTCCCCGCCGTATTAAAACAATATTTTTAAAGAGTATTTGATAAAATATTCTGTGGGTATCTATGCGCTATTTTTAATGCTTGCGCAGAGAAATCCACACCTGAATCAGGAAAAAATAATGAAACCTGTAAAACCACCTCGTATTAATGGACGCGTGCCGGTCCTGTCGGCACAGGAAGCGGTAAATTATATTCCCGACGAAGCAACGCTTTGTGTATTAGGTGCAGGTGGCGGTATTCTGGAAGCCACCACATTAATTACCGCACTTGCTGATAAATATAAACAAACCCAGACACCGCGTAATTTATCGATTATTAGCCCTACAGGGCTTGGCGATCGCGCCGATCGTGGTATTAGTCCGCTGGCGCAAGAAGGTCTGGTAAAATGGGCATTATGCGGCCATTGGGGACAATCACCGCGTATTTCTGAACTCGCAGAACAAAATAAAATTGTTGCCTATAACTATCCACAAGGTGTGCTCACTCAAACATTGCGCGCTGCTGCTGCCCACCAGCCAGGAATTATTAGCGATATTGGTATCGGAACGTTTGTCGACCCTCGCCAACAAGGCGGCAAACTGAATGAAGTGACTAAAGAAGATCTGATTAAACTGGTCGAGTTTGATAATAAAGAATATCTCTATTACAAAGCGATCGCGCCAGATATTGCTTTTATTCGCGCTACAACCTGCGACAGCGAAGGCTACGCAACCTTTGAAGATGAAGTGATGTATCTCGACGCATTGGTTATTGCCCAGGCGGTGCACAATAACGGCGGTATCGTGATGATGCAGGTGCAGAAGATGGTTAAGAAAGCCACGCTGCATCCTAAAGCTGTCCGTATTCCAGGTTATCTTATCGATATTGTGGTGGTCGATCCGGACCAAACCCAACTGTATGGCGGTGCGCCAGTTAATCGTTTTATTTCTGGTGACTTCACCCTGGATGACAGTACCCAACTTAGCTTGCCTCTTAATCAGCGTAAATTAGTCGCGCGGCGCGCATTGTTTGAAATGCGCAAAGGTGCAGTGGGTAATGTCGGTGTCGGTATTGCCGACGGTATTGGTCTGGTCGCCCGGGAAGAAGGTTGTGCTGATGACTTTATTCTGACGGTGGAAACAGGCCCAATTGGCGGTATTACTTCGCAAGGTATCGCCTTTGGCGCGAACGTGAATACCCGCGCCATTCTGGATATGACTTCCCAGTTCGATTTTTACCACGGCGGTGGTCTGGATGTCTGTTATTTGAGTTTTGCCGAAGTAGACCAGCACGGTAACGTCGGGGTGCATAAATTCAATGGCAAAATCATGGGTACAGGTGGATTTATTGATATCAGTGCCACCTCGAAGAAAATCATTTTCTGCGGCACGTTAACTGCGGGCAGTTTAAAAACAGAAATTACCGATGGTAAATTAAATATCGTCCAGGAAGGACGGGTAAATAAATTTATCCGTGAACTTCCGGAAATTACTTTTAGCGGAAAAATCGCGCTCGAACGGGGACTGGATGTTCGTTACATCACCGAACGCGCTGTATTCACCCTGAAAGAAGACGGCCTGCATTTAATCGAAATTGCCCCTGGCGTCGATTTGCAAAAAGATATTCTCGACAAAATGGATTTCACCCCAGTTATTTCGCCAGAACTGAAACTGATGGACGAAAGATTATTTATCGATGCGGCGATGGGTTTTGTCCTGCCTGAAGCGGCTCATTAACAGGAGTATCACGATGGATTTTTCTTTAACTGAAGAACAAGAACTGCTGCTGGCCAGTATTCGCGAACTGATTACAACTAACTTTCCGGAAGAGTATTTCCGCACCTGCGATCAAAACGGTACATATCCGCGTGAGTTTATGCGGGCGCTGGCAGATAACGGCATTTCTATGCTTGGCGTGCCGGAAGAGTTCGGCGGCATCCCTGCGGATTACGTCACCCAGATGCTGGCGCTGATGGAAGTGTCAAAATGCGGTGCTCCGGCGTTTTTGATTACCAACGGTCAGTGTATTCACAGCATGCGCCGTTTCGGTTCTGAGGAGCAGCTACGTAAAACGGCAGAAAGCACCCTGGAAACCGGCGACCCCGCCTATGCCCTGGCGTTGACGGAACCAGGCGCTGGCTCAGATAACAACAGCGCCACCACCACTTACACGCGTAAAAATGGCAAGGTTTACATCAACGGACAGAAAACCTTCATCACTGGCGCGAAAGAGTACCCGTATATGCTGGTGTTGGCGCGCGATCCGGAACCGAAAGATCCGAAAAAAGCCTTCACCCTGTGGTGGGTTGAGTCCAGTAAGCCCGGCATTAAGATCAATCCGCTGCATAAAATCGGCTGGCATATGCTTAGCACCTGCGAAGTTTATCTCGACAACGTGGAAGTTGAAGAGAGCGACATGGTAGGCGAAGAAGGAATGGGTTTCCTCAATGTGATGTACAACTTTGAGATGGAGCGCCTGATCAACGCCGCGCGCAGCACTGGCTTTGCCGAATGCGCATTCGAAGATGCCGCCCGCTATGCCAACCAGCGTATCGCTTTTGGTAAGCCAATTGGTCATAACCAGATGATCCAGGAAAAACTGGCGCTGATGGCGATTAAGATCGACAACATGCGCAACATGGTGTTGAAAGTGGCATGGCAAGCCGATCAGCATCAGTCACTGCGCACCAGCGCGGCGCTGGCAAAACTGTACTGCGCACGCACTGCAATGGAAGTCATTGATGATGCAATTCAAATCATGGGCGGGTTGGGCTACACCGATGAGGCACGCGTCTCCCGCTTCTGGCGTGATGTCCGCTGTGAACGGATTGGCGGTGGTACTGACGAGATTATGATTTACGTTGCAGGTCGGCAGATCCTGAAAGATTACCAGAATAAATAATCTTCAGGCGGCGCAGCTTCTGACAAAAACTGCGCCGTCAGATTTATCCGGCAAGACTTACAGGTTCAGAAAATTCAGATAAGATTTCTTGTTCAGCAAAACAATTTTTAAATTGTTTGCGGTAATCACTGGGAGAACAGCCAACATGGCGCAAAAACAGTTTGGCAAAATGATCGACATTTTCATAACCCACGCGCCAGGAGATTTCTGCCTGCGACAAATCGGTATTGGTCAGCAACCATTTCGCTTCCGTCATACGCCGTTGAATGACGTAGTTAATGGGAGAAATTCGATACTCTTTAGTAAATTCATGACAAATATAACTGACACTGGCACGAAATTTTTTCGATAACTGTTCTAAAGTGATTTTTTCGCGGTAATTATTATTAAGATAAAAGAGAATATCTTTTATTAGGACATCTTTTTTAATATACCCCTGCTCCGAACGATAGGCATTTTTAAAGTTTTCGTAATAGAGAATCGCTAACGTATAGGAAAATGCATCCCACACTGAAGATGTGTTGCCATTTTTACTTTGCGGTAAAATCACACTTAATTCATTAAAAAGTGTTTTGATGACCTCTTTTCCCTGCCCTGCGGCAATTACCGGACAAGAATGCGGTTGCAGTAACTGATTTTCTTCTGCGCCCTGAAACTGAAAACCGTAAAGCGCACAGGTACAGGTCGTTGCCGGGTCGTTAGCATCTGAGGCCACCGCGTGCAGTCTGCCACGCTCTATCACCACAATGTCATCGGCATGTGCCACATAGAGCGAAGAATCAATGGTAAACCTTGCCACCCCTTTCTTAACATAAATCAGCTCGGTTTCATTATCATGAACGTGATGTCCCGACTCCCATTTAGGATCGTCACTAAACGCAAAGCGCGAAAGTCGTGGCGTTTTACCGGCGACAAACAGCGTTTCGCTGGCATTATCAAAACAGCGTTGATACATGACAACCTCCCTATTCCATGAGCAAGCAAAAACAATATATGCCGGATAAAATACGGCGTGTATTGCGGTTATACAACCGCATTTAGCGAGAGCTAAACAAGATTATTTACATTGAATGCAAGATAGTACGTAAACGATGGCATAATATTGCCACTTATTGTGCTTTTGTTTTAACGATCTCATTTTTTTTGCAAGATTGTTTGCAAGGAAAACAGATTGCTCCGTCGAAAACCCCGCCCTGCTATCGCACACTATTTTCAGGCCATTTTTACCTTCCATCGGAGATGGTTCCGTATGCGACCCACAGGAGAAATCATGAAAATAATAACCTGCTTTAAGCTGGTGCCTGAAGAACAGGACATTGTTGTCACTCCCGAGTACACCCTCAATTTCGACAATGCCGACGCCAAAATTAGCCAGTTCGATCTCAATGCCATTGAAGCCGCAAGCCAGCTTGCAACGGATGATGATGAGATAGCCGCGCTGACCGTTGGCGGTTCATTGTTGCTGAACTCAAAAGTGCGTAAAGACGTGTTATCCCGCGGACCGCACTGTCTGTATATGGTGCAGGATGCCCAGCTTGAGCATGCACTGCCTCTCGATACCGCAAAGGCGCTGGCGGCAGCAGTTGAAAAAATCGGCTTCGATTTACTGATCTTTGGTGAAGGTTCCGGCGATCTTTATGCCCAGCAGGTTGGCTTGCTGGTCGGAGAAATTCTGCAACTTCCGGTGATTAATGCTGTGAGTGCTATTCAGCGTCAGGGCAATACACTGGTGATTGAACGCACGCTTGAAGATGAAGTTGAAGTGATCGAACTCTCTGTTCCAGCCGTGCTGTGCGTCACGTCAGATATTAACGTGCCACGCATTCCATCGATGAAAGCCATTCTCGGCGCGGGCAAAAAAACGGTACATCAGTGGCAGGCGAGTGATATCGGCTGGAGCCAGGCCACGCCGCTTGCTGAACTGTTCGGCGTTCGCGTACCGCCGCAAACAGAACGCAAACACATCATTCTCGATAACGATTCGCCGGAAGCCATTGCCGAGCTGGCGGAACATCTGAAGAAAGCCCTGAACTAAAGCCTACGGAGAAGAAACGATGAGTCAATTAAACAACGTCTGGGTCTTTAGCGATAATCCTGAACGTTATGCCGAACTGTTTGGCGGCGCGCAGCAATGGGGCCAACAGGTGTATGCCATTGTACAAAATACCGACCAGGCACAGGCCATTATGCCTTATGGTCCAAAATGTATTTATGTTCTTGAGCAAAACGATGCACTGCAACGCACTGAAAATTACGCTGAAAGCATTGCTGTCCTGCTGAAAGATAAACACCCCTCTATGTTGCTGCTGGCCGCGACAAAACGCGGTAAAGCGCTGGCTGCACGGTTAAGTGTGCAACTGAATGCGGCGCTAGTGAACGATGCCACTGCGGTTGATGTGGTCGATGGTCACGTTTGCGCCGAGCACCGTATGTATGGCGGGCTCGCGTTCGCCCAAGAAAAGATCAATAGCCCGCTGGCGATCATTACCCTTGCGCCCGGTGTTCAGGAACCTTGCACCAGTGACGCCTCGCATCAGTGTCCGATTGAAACTGTGCCTTACGTTGCTCCGCGTCATGAAATTCTTAGTCGCGAACGCCGTGCGAAAGCGGCAAGCAGCGTGGACCTGAGCAAAGCAAAACGCGTGGTCGGCGTCGGTCGTGGTCTGGCAGCACAGGATGACCTGAAAATGGTCCACGAACTGGCAGCGGCACTCAATGCTGAAGTCGGTTGTTCACGCCCGATTGCCGAAGGCGAGAACTGGATGGAGCGTGAACGTTATATCGGTGTCTCCGGCGTGTTGCTGAAATCCGACCTCTACCTGACGCTGGGGATCTCCGGGCAGATCCAACATATGGTTGGCGGCAATGGCGCAAAAGTGATTGTCGCCATCAATAAAGATAAAAATGCGCCAATCTTCAACTATGCCGACTACGGTCTGGTGGGCGATATCTACAAAGTCGTCCCTGCCCTGATCAGCCAGTTGAGCCACTAATCCCCTTTCAACCACATCTCCCGCTGTGAAGACAGCGGGAAGGGAGCATAACGCATGTCGGATGACAAATTTGATGCCATTGTGGTCGGTGCGGGCGTTGCCGGTAGCGTTGCCGCATTGGTCATGGCGCAAGCCGGACTGGATGTCCTGGTGATCGAACGCGGCGACAGTGCCGGATGCAAAAATATGACCGGCGGGCGTCTTTATGCCCACACGCTTGAAGCGATCATTCCTGGCTTTGCTGCATCAGCGCCGGTAGAACGCAAAGTCACACGCGAGAAAATCTCCTTCTTAACCGAAGAGAGCGCCGTTACCCTCGATTTTCACCGCGAACAGCCAGATGTTCCGCAACACGCTTCTTATACCGTATTGCGCAATCGTCTCGACCCGTGGTTGATGGAACAAGCCGAACAGGCGGGTGCGCAGTTTATCCCGGGCGTTCGCGTCGATGCGCTGGTTCGTGAAGGTAACAAGGTCACTGGCGTCCAGGCCGGGGATGATATTCTCGAAGCCAATGTGGTGATTCTGGCTGATGGCGTTAATTCAATGCTTGGCCGTTCGCTGGGAATGGTTCCCGCCTCCGATCCGCATCATTACGCTGTTGGCGTTAAAGAAGTCATTGGCCTCACGCCGGAGCAAATCAACGATCGCTTTAACGTCACTGACGATGAAGGTGCCGCCTGGCTGTTTGCCGGTTCCCCTTCTGACGGTCTGATGGGCGGCGGATTCATCTACACCAATCACGATTCCGTATCGTTGGGTCTGGTTTGTGGATTGGGTGATATCGCCCATGCGCAAAAAAGCGTGCCGCAAATGCTGGAGGATTTTAAACAGCACCCCGCCATTCGCCCACTGATTAGCGGTGGCAAACTGCTTGAATATTCCGCGCATATGGTGCCGGAAGGCGGTCTGGCAATGGTGCCGCAACTGGTTAACGATGGTGTGATGATCGTTGGTGACGCCGCAGGCTTCTGCCTCAATCTGGGCTTTACGGTTCGCGGAATGGATTTAGCCATCGCATCGGCCCAGGCGGCTGCCACAACGGTGATTGCCGCCAAAGAACGCGCGGATTTTTCTGCCACTAGTCTGGCGCAATACAAACGCGAGCTGGAACAAAGCTGTGTTATGCGTGATATGCAGCATTTTCGCAAGATCCCAGCGCTGATGGAAAACCCGCGCCTGTTTAGTCAGTATCCGCGCATGGTCGCCGATATCATGAACGATATGTTCACTATTGACGGCAAACCAAACCAGCCGGTACGAAAAATGATTCTCGGACATGCGAAAAAAATCGGACTGATTAATCTGCTGAAAGATGGCATTAAGGGGGCAACCGCGCTATGAGCCAGAACGCTACGGTCAACGTTGACGTCAAATTAGGCGTCAACAAATTCCATGTTGATGAGGGCCACCCACATATCATTCTGGCGGCAAATCCCGACATCAATGAATTTCAAAAATTAATGAAAGCCTGCCCTGCCGGGCTGTATAAGCAGGATGACGCGGGAAACATTCATTTTGATTCCGCCGGTTGTCTGGAGTGCGGCACCTGTCGGGTGCTGTGCGGCAACACTATTCTCGAACAATGGCAATACCCCGCAGGCACCTTCGGTATTGATTTCCGTTACGGCTAATTACGCTTCCCACAGGCCCGCACATCGGGCCTGACGTTCTGTTTCGAGAGTTCAAAATGAAAGTGACATTAACGTTTAACGCGCAGCGTCGTGCAGCCTATCGACAACAAGGATTGTGGGGCGATGCTTCGCTGGCCGACTACTGGCGGCAGACTGCATGCGCGATGCCAGACAAAATAGCCGTTGTCGATAATCATGGCGAATCGTACACCTATAGCGCACTCGATCACGCTGCGAACTGTCTGGCAAGCTGGTTACTGGCTAACGGTATTGAATCGGGCGATCGTATCGCTTTTCAATTGCCTGGCTGGTGTGAATTTACCGTTATCTATCTTGCCTGCCTGAAAACCGGTGCAGTTTCCGTGCCGTTGTTGCCTTCCTGGCGAGAAGCTGAACTGGTGTGGGTGCTCAATAAGTGTCAGGCAAAAATGTTTTTTGCACCGACATTGTTTAAACAAACGCGTCCGGTAGATTTAATCCTGCCACTGCAAAATCAGCTTCCACAACTACAACAGATCGTCGGCGTGGATAAGCTGGCCCCCGCCACCTCGTCTCTCTCGTTAAGTCAGATTATTGCCGACAATCCCCCGCTGGCCGTCGCAACATCGGTCCACGGCGATGAATTAGCGGCGGTGCTATTTACCTCCGGAACTGAGGGTATGCCAAAGGGCGTGATGCTAACGCATAATAATATTCTCGCCAGCGAGCGGGCTTATTGCGCGCGGCTGAATCTGACCTGGCTGGATGTCTTTATGATGCCTGCACCACTCGGTCACGCGACGGGGTTTCTGCATGGTGTAACAGCGCCGTTTTTGATTGGCGCCCGCAGCGTGTTGTTAGATATTTTTACCCCGGAAGCCTGTCTCTCGCTGCTTGAGCAACAACGTTGTACCTGTATGCTCGGCGCAACGCCGTTTGTTTATGACCTTTTAAATCTACTTGAGAAACAGCCTGCCGACCTTTCTGCGCTGCGTTTCTTTCTTTGCGGCGGCACCACGATCCCCAAAAAAGTGGCGCGTGAATGCCAGCAACGCGGCATTAAATTATTAAGCGTTTATGGTTCCACGGAAAGCTCGCCACATGCAGTGGTGAATCTCGACGATCCTTTGTCGCGCTTTATGCACACCGATGGTTACGCTGCCGCTGGGGTGGAAATTAAAGTGGTCGATGATGCACGCAAGACCTTACCGCCAGGTTGCGAAGGTGAAGAGGCTTCGCGTGGCCCTAATGTGTTTATGGGTTATTTTGATGAACCTGAATTAACCGCTCGCGCGCTGGATGAAGAGGGCTGGTATTACAGTGGCGATCTCTGCCGCATGGATGAGGCTGGTTATATAAAAATTACCGGACGCAAGAAAGATATTATTGTTCGCGGCGGCGAAAATATTAGCAGCCGTGAGGTGGAAGATATTCTATTGCAGCATCCTAAAATTCACGATGCCTGTGTGGTTGCGATGCCCGATGAACGTTTAGGTGAACGTTCATGCGCTTATGTCGTGCTGAAAGCGCCGCATCATTCATTATCGCTGGAAGATGTAGTGGCATTTTTTAGCCGTAAACGGGTCGCGAAATATAAATACCCTGAACATATCGTGGTGATCGAAAAACTGCCGCGCACGGCCTCCGGTAAAATACAAAAATTTTTGTTACGCAAAGATATTCTTCAACGGCTGGAACAAACATGCGTTGAGGCATAATTCATAAATAATAAAGCACCTTATACGCAAGGTGCTTTATTAAATCCCGATTAACCACGTCCGACATATGGCATATTATTTGCCATAATCGTTATTTCCAGCACATTCGTGGTTACTGGCAACTGGGCCATCATCTGAATGGCTGCTGCAACATCAGCAACATTCATCATATCTTCCGCTTTAATAGCGCCATCTGCCTGATAAACGCCCTTACGCATCCGATTCGATAATGTCGTTTCCGCATTGCCGATATTAATTTGCCCGCAAGCGATATTAAATTTGCGACAATCAAGGGAAATGGCCTTGGTCAACCCGGTAACAGCATGTTTCGACGCCGTGTATGCCGCAGTATAAAGGCGCGGTGTCAGTGCGGAAATCGACGCATTGTTAATAATGCGTCCTCCCATTGGCTGCTGCGCTTTCATGATTTTAATCGCTTCTTTCGAACACAAAAATGTCGAGTGAATATTGGCGTTAAACACGCGTGTCCACTCAGTAAACTCAACCTCTTCAATACTTTTTGCCGGACTATTATTGCCCGCATTATTGAACAAGAGATCCAGTCGACCAAAACGAACCTTAATCTCGGCAAATAGTGCAACGACAGCGGACTCATCCGTGACATCAGCAACCAGAGGAATAAAGCGTTCCTTGGCTAAACCTTGTGCACATTGCTGTAAGGTTTCTTCGTTACGCGCGGCAACAATAACAGTATATCCAATGTCATAGAGTGCCTTTGCTGCCGCGTAGCCGATACCTTTACTTCCCCCTGTCACCAGGGCAATTTTTGTCATAGCCAGCTCCGCCTATAATAAACTCATGTCGATTTTCACGACTGTTTTTTTGATTTTCTCCACGTTATCGACTTTATAACATGCCCGATGTACCTCTTCCGGGAAGACCACCACAAACTGTCCTGGTGTCAACGTGATTATCCGATCATTAATACGTTCATCAGCATAAAAAATAACGTCACGGTCGCCCAGGTGGCTTTCTACAACCGAGTTTTTTCCATCATCAAAATCCACACAAATCCGCTCTTCTCCGGCAATTAAGAAATGGACATCAAGATATTTGCGATGAACTTCTGGTCGGCATTCATGTAGTGGTTTAGTCATCGGTTCAACCACGGTATAAAAAATTGAGTCATCCTGAATAAAAACCTTCTCCCCCACAGGAACACTATTCAGATCATGTTGTGAAAGATACTCAATGACACGAGCGATGACAGGATGAAATGTCCGCTTTTGTTGTTCACTAAGATACGCGATATCACCATAAATCATATTTTCCGCCTTATTGAGTAACAGGAGTAATAACTGGCTGTCCGCTAAAGAAAGCCTGTAAGTTATCAAAAACCAAATCTGCCATTGCATTAAACGTTTCGCTCGTACCACTGGCGATATGTGGCGTCAGGACAACGTTATCCAGCGACATTAATTGTTCTGGCACATGTGGTTCGTTGGCATAAACGTCCAGTGCCGCACCAGCAATGATGTTATTTTGCAGAGCATCAATCAGATCGGTTTCGTTCACCACTGATCCCCGGGAAATACTGATCAAATGTCCGGTTTTCCCCAGAGCCTGCAGCACAGTTTTGTCGATAACGCCGCGTGTACTTACCCCGCCTGGCAGCGTCAGAACGAGGAAGTCCACCGCTTGCGCCAGAGAAACCAGCGAATCATGCGCCGTCCATTCAGGTTTGTTATGCGGTTTTGGGTCGAAATAGTGAATTTCCATTTCAAATGCTGCTGCACGGCGGGCTACAGCATTACCAATGTTCCCCAGACCAACAATTCCGCAACGTTTACCACTCACTTTCGTCGCCATCGGGAAACGCCCTTCGTTTGGCCAACGACCGCCACGAACATAACGATCGGCAATGTTAATACGTCGGGCAACATTGAGTAACAACGCCATGCCAATGTCTGCAACACAGTCATTAAGCACGCCAGGGGTGTTGGTGACGATAACGCCATGCTCCCTGGCTGCCACGATATCAATAGGGTCATAGCCCACACCATTGCTGGCAATAATCTTCAGATTCGGAAATTTTTCAATTAGCGCCCGAGAAGCTCCCATTACCGGATTACCACTGGTCACCAGCGCCTTAATATCCGGCGCGATCTGCGTGTAAAAAGCGTCTGCGTCGGTCAGTTCCCACAGGCGATATGCGGTGAAGGTAGATTCAACTTTAGCCATTAAGCGGTCGCTTAATTTGCCGACGATCGCCACCTGAATATCTTTTAAGTTCATACACTATTCCTTGATTGATGTTTGCCGCAGGCCACTTACCATAGGCCAAGAATTTTCCACCACACCGCCCCCAGTCCGAACCAGATGACAATGTTCAACAACATGACGATAAAGCCCAGCCGCCACCATTCTCGTTGCGAGACATAGCCAGCGCCGTAATAGATGACTGCGGGTCCGTTGCCATAATGCGAAATGCCGCTCATCAGGTTAGTGACGAACGCCAGTGACAGAGCAGCCATCATCGGCGGCGCGCCTGCAGCAACCGAGACGCTGCCAAAAGCGGCATACATCGCCACTACATGCGGCGTACTTCCGGCAAAGAAATAGTGGGAATAGCAGTAAACTATCAGCAAAACCGTCAGTGTTATTTCCCAGGGAATGCCGGTGAACAGAGCCGAGGTTGTGACGGCGAACCATTTGAACAGGCCAAGCTGATTGAGCTTATCTGCCATACAAATCATGACGCCCAGCCAGACCAGAATGTCCCAGGCCCCCTTCTCTGACTGCACATCCTGCCAAGTGATAATCCGGGTCATCAACATTAAACAGACGCCGGAAAGCGCGACAGCGGTCGCATCCAGACCAGTCCATTTCGATGTACTCCAGGCCAATAATGAAAGCAGGAAAATGCCAATCGTCACGCGCTCATCTCGGGTTACCGGCCCCATTTTGATAAGTTCTTCCTGTGCCAACGCTTTGGCTTCTGGCGTCTTTTTGATCTCTGGCGGGTAGAGTTTGTAAATGACCAACGGCATAGTGATAAAAGCGATAATGCCCGGCACTAGTGCGCTTAGCGTCCACATCCCCCATGAGATATCGACAAATAAGGTGCTGGCCGCCAGAGATACAATGAGTGCATTTGGCGCGCTGGCCGTCATAAACATCGAGGATGAGAGACAGTTGGAATGGAACACCGTCTGCATCAGATAAGCGCCAATTTTACGCGGCCCTTGATCCGGTTCAGATCCAAAGCTGTTAGAGACACTGCGAACAATCGGGAACAAAATTCCCCCTGCTCGCGCTGTGTTTGATGGCGTTGCGGGCGCGATAATCATATCGCTTAGCGCCAATGTATAACCCAGACGTAACGAGCTGCCGCCAAATCCGCGAATCAGCAAATAGGCGATACGCCGCCCCAACCCCGTTTTAATGAATCCTTTCGCGTACAGGAATGCGGCGACAATAAGCCATACCGTGGTGCTGCTGAAACCTTTTAAGGCTTCGCTGGTTTTCATCATGCCGGTCAGCATAATAAAACTGATGGCTATTAACGCGATAGCGCCTACCGGCAACGGCTGCAGAATAAACGCCACCACAGTGGTGATGAATATGGCCAGAATGTGCCAGGTTAAGGGTGTTAATCCGTCAGGGACGGGGGAAAACCATATAGCGAGTGCGACAATCGCACAAATCAGGACTTTCAAATAGCAACTCATATGCAATCCCTGTAGCTGTTTCCCTCCGCTCGCGGAGGGAATTTATCCTGTTTTCTGTACAGCCAGACAAATCAGAAAATCGGTTTTAGTTCGAATAAATTCTCTGAATTACATAATCTGCGCTTATGTCTGAATAACGGTGCGGTAATTTTTCATATCCATATCCCTTTTTATGCTGTGGTTGAAGACAGTATAAAAACGGGACTCGCCAGTGACTTCGTGCAATCCAACGAACTCTGGACGAAAAAATTACGCATATGCTTAAGGAAATTGACGAGTGGTCACATTCGGCTTTGAGAAAAAACAGTATTGAGAATTATTCTGTGGAGAGGATCGCAAACGAATTAAAATCAGAAAGAACACCAGCCAATTATTCAGATGATGCCCGGAAGCTTTTTATATTGCACGAGCGCGTTTGCCCGAAGTAGGTTGATAAAAGGTGGGGATATAGAAATGGACCCGGCGACTGAACGCCGCCGGGTTTTTATTTACTTCTTCAGTTCAGCCAGGCTTAACCAGGTTTGCACCACGGTGTCCGGGTTCAGAGACAGGCTATCGATCCCCTCTTCCATCAGCCATGCAGCAAAGTCTTCGTGGTCAGACGGTCCCTGACCGCAAATGCCGACATACTTGCCCTGTTTCTTCGCAGCACGGATCGCCATCGACAGCAGTGCTTTCACGGCGTCGTTGCGCTCATCGAACAGTTCAGACACCACGCCGGAGTCGCGGTCCAGACCGAGCGCCAGCTGTGTCATGTCGTTTGAGCCAATTGAGAAGCCGTCGAAATATTCGAGGAACTGTTCAGCCAGCAAGGCGTTGGACGGAATTTCGCACATCATGATGATTTTCAGCCCGTTCTCGCCACGTTTCAGCCCCTGACGCGCCAGTTCTTCAACCACTGCTTTCGCCTGGTCTACGGTACGCACGAACGGGATCATGATCTCTACGTTGGTCAGTCCCATGTCGTTGCGCACACGTTTCACCGCTTCACACTCCAGTGCGAAGCAGTCGCGGAAGCTGTCAGAAACGTAGCGGCCCGCGCCACGGAAGCCCAGCATCGGGTTCTCTTCATGCGGCTCGTAACGCTCACCACCCACCAAATTGGCGTATTCGTTGGATTTAAAATCAGAAAGACGGACAATCACGCGTTTCGGATAAAACGCGGCGCCCAGCGTCGCGATCCCTTCGGTCAGACGGCCAACGTAAAATTCGCGCGGAGAATCGAAGCCTTTCATCATCTCGCGAATTTCATTTTGTAACTGTGGTTCCTGGTCATCAAACTCAAGCAGTGCGCGGGGGTGAACGCCAATCATGCGGTTGATGATAAATTCCAGACGCGCAAGGCCCACGCCTTCGTTCGGCAGGCAGGCAAAGTCAAACGCACGGTCAGGGTTACCGACGTTCATCATCACTTTCAGTGGCAGGTCCGGCATGGTTTCCACGCTGGAGCTTTTCACACTGAATTCAAGCAACTCCGCATAGACGTAACCGGTATCGCCTTCGGCACAAGAAACGGTGACGTTCTCACCGTCTTTCATCCGTTCGGTCGCATCACCGCAGCCCACTACCGCCGGAATACCCAGTTCACGAGCGATAATTGCCGCGTGACAGGTACGACCGCCACGGTTGGTGACGATGGCAGACGCTTTCTTCATGATCGGTTCCCAGTCCGGGTCGGTCATGTCAGTAACCAGCACGTCGCCAGGTTCGATGCGGTTCATTTCGCTGATGTCATGAATGACTTTCACCGGACCCGCGCCGATGCGATGACCGATAGCGCGGCCTTCGGCGATAATCTTGCCCTGTGAATGCAACGTATAACGTTCCATCACCTGACCGCGAGAACGTACAGTTTCTGGACGCGCCTGCACGATAAACAATTTACCGGTGTGGCCATCTTTCGCCCACTCAATATCCATTGGGCGACCGTAGTGTTTCTCAATTTGTACGGCCTGTTTTGCCAGTTCCTGCACTTCTTCGTTGGTCAGCGAGAAGATGTCACGCTGTTCCTGCGGTACGTCTTCGATTTTAACCTGCTTGCCGTGCTCCTGGGTCGGCGCGTAGACCATGCGGATTTTTTTCGACCCCATGGTACGGCGCACGATAGCCGGGCGATTCGCTGCCAGTGTCGGTTTATGCACGTAAAACTCATCCGGGTTAACCGCGCCCTGCACGACCATTTCACCCAGGCCCCATGCGGAAGTGATAAACACCACCTGGTCAAAGCCGGATTCGGTATCAATGGAGAACATCACCCCAGAAGATGCGAGGTCGGAGCGCACCATCCGCTGAACACCGGCGGAGAGTGCCACGCCACGGTGATCGTAACCCTGATGCACACGATAAGAGATGGCGCGATCGTTAAACAGAGAAGCAAAGACATGTTTCACTGCCACGAGAACGGAGTCAAAACCCTGAACGTTGAGGAAGGTTTCCTGCTGACCGGCAAAAGAGGCGTCCGGCATATCTTCTGCGGTGGCGGAGGAACGCACCGCAAAAGAGGCATTTTCGTCATCGGCGGAAAGCTGTGCATAGGCTTCGCGGATGGCGTTTTCCAGCTCAGGCTGAAAGGGAGTGTCGATAATCCACTGGCGGATTTGCGCGCCCGCTTTCGCAAGCTGGGTAACATCGTCAATATCCGTTTTATCCAGCAGTTCATAAATGCGCTGGTTTACGCCGCTTTGGTCCAGAAACTGGTTAAACGCGTCGGCGGTTGTGGCGAAACCATTCGGAACGGAAACGCCCATTCCGGAAAGGTTAGTAATCATTTCACCCAGGGAGGCATTTTTGCCCCCAACCCTGTCTACATCATTCATGCCGAGTTGGTTATACCAAAGCACCAGCGGTGACGAGCCATTGTTGGACATCGAACAATCCTTTTGTGATAAATGAACGGTTTGAGAAACACATTTCTGCGTATTTATCTTTGCATATTTAACCGGATGAAAAAAACGGTGAATCGTTCAAGCAAATATATTTTTTTACTTTTTAAGACTGATCCCAGCGTTGCGCAAATCCGCTATCTTCAGTAATTTCCACATAAACCATCGGTATAAACGAAAGCGTAAAAATGAAATACTGTTTTCATAAAATATAAAATTGAAGGTTCATTTTATAAACCAGGCATAACCTTCTACGCTTCTGTACGTTTTTAATTTATGCTTTCATAGAATTATGTCTGCATCACGGGAAGAACAAAATGGATAATGCTGTTGATCGCCACGTTTTTTATATTTCTGATGGTACGGCTATAACTGCGGAGGTATTAGGACACGCAGTGATGTCACAATTTCCCGTTACTATCAGCAGCATTACGCTGCCGTTTGTCGAAAATGAGAGCCGTGCTCGGGCCGTGAAGGATCAGATTGACGCAATTTATCACCAGACAGGTGTGCGCCCGCTGGTTTTTTACTCCATTGTGCTACCGGAAATCCGCGCCATCATTTTGCAAAGCGAAGGTTTTTGCCAGGATATTGTGCAGGCGCTGGTTGCCCCGCTACAACAAGAGATGAAACTGGATCCAACGCCGATTGCTCATCGTACCCATGGCCTGAACCCTAATAATCTCAATAAATATGATGCGCGCATTGCGGCGATTGATTACACCCTCGCCCATGACGACGGCATTTCGTTGCGCAATCTGGACCAGGCTCAGGTGATCCTGCTCGGCGTCTCTCGCTGTGGTAAAACCCCCACCAGCCTGTATCTGGCGATGCAGTTTGGTATCCGCGCGGCAAACTACCCCTTTATTGCCGATGACATGGATAATCTGGTGCTGCCCGCGTCGCTCAAACCGCTTCAGCATAAATTGTTCGGACTGACTATCGACCCTGAGCGTCTGGCGGCGATTCGCGAAGAGCGTCGGGAAAACAGTCGCTATGCCTCGCTTCGCCAGTGCCGGATGGAGGTTGCGGAAGTGGAAGCGTTGTACCGTAAAAATCAGATCCCGTGGATTAACAGTACCAATTATTCGGTAGAAGAGATTGCCACCAAGATCCTCGATATCATGGGCCTAAGCCGTCGAATGTACTAGAGAACTAGTGCATTAGCCTATTTTTTTGTTATCATGCTAACCACCCGGCGAGGTGTGACACACCTCGCACTTGAAATCAGCTGCGATTGGTTTATCGTGATGCGCATCACTTCCCGGTAGTCCTGCCGTTGAAGCAACAAATTTCTGAGACTTGTAATGAACAGAACTGACGAACTCCGTACTGCGCGTATCGAGAGCCTGGTAACGCCCGCCGAACTCGCGCTACGGTATCCCGTAACGCCTGGCGTCGCCAACCATGTCATTGATTCCCGCCGCAGAATTGAAAAAATACTGAACGGTGAAGACAAGCGGCTATTGGTCATTATTGGACCCTGCTCGATCCACGATCTGACCGCTGCCATGGAGTATGCCACCCGTCTGCAGGCGTTGCGCAACCAGTACCAGTCACGACTGGAAATTGTAATGCGCACCTATTTTGAAAAACCGCGTACCGTTGTCGGCTGGAAAGGACTCATCTCCGATCCGGATTTAAACGGCAGCTATCGCGTTAATCACGGCCTTGAAATGGCACGTAAGTTGCTGTTGCAGGTAAATGAACTGGGCGTTCCCACCGCGACCGAGTTCCTCGATATGGTGACCGGTCAGTTTATTGCTGACTTAATTAGCTGGGGCGCAATTGGCGCACGTACCACCGAGAGCCAAATCCACCGTGAAATGGCGTCAGCGCTCTCCTGTCCGGTAGGTTTTAAAAATGGTACCGATGGCAACACACGGATTGCCGTGGATGCTATCCGCGCAGCCCGTGCCAGCCATATGTTCCTCTCGCCAGACAAAAACGGTCAGATGACCATCTATCAGACCAGCGGCAACCCATACGGCCATATTATTATGCGTGGCGGCAAAAAACCGAACTACCATGCCGATGATATCGCCGCAGCCTGCGATACGCTTCACGAGTTTGATTTACCTGAACATCTGGTGGTTGATTTCAGCCACGGTAACTGCCAGAAGCAGCACCGCCGTCAGTTAGAAGTCTGTGAAGATGTTTGCCAGCAAATCCGCAATGGCTCCACGGCAATTGCCGGAATTATGGCAGAAAGTTTCCTGCGCGAAGGTACACAAAAAATCGTCAGCGGTCAGCCGCTCACCTACGGTCAGTCGATTACCGATCCTTGTTTAGGTTGGGAAGATACTGAACGCCTGGTCGAAAAACTCGCCTCTGCGGTAGATTCCCGCTTCTGAATGCGTGCCCATTCCTGACGGAATGGGCATTTCTGCGCAACTTGTTGTCTTCTCAACAAATTACTGCTTGCTCTGGTTTGCCATAATATTGATAATAAGAATCATTGTTATATCAATTATTATTAATTTTTATGCGTTATACGGATAGCAGAAAACTCACGCCTGAAACGGATGCCAATCACAAGACCGCTTCCCCGCAGCCCATTCGGCGAATTACCAGCCAGACACTGTTAGGTCCTAATGGCAAACTGATTATCGATCATGACGGGCAAGAATATCTGCTCCGTAAAACTCAGGCTGGCAAGCTGCTGTTGACCAAGTAGCCTTTAACTCGAGCAGCTGACTTCAAGCCGTTTACCCCAGTCAGGTGGACGACTGACATAGTCATCATCCCTGTCGCTGAAAGGATTTCGCAACGCTTCATGCAGACGTTGTAATTCTGTCATATCGCCCTTTTCTGCCGCCTCAATAGCGCGTTGTGCCAGCCAGTTTCGCAATACCAGCGCAGGATTGACGCTCTGCATCAGTTGCTGACGTTCACTATCGGCAACTCCGTCTTGTTGCAAGCGCGCCCGATAACGCGTAAACCAGTCATCAAACGCCGCGCGGTCAATAAACTCATCGCGCAGCGGTGAAGCCGCACTGTGCTGCTCGGTCAGGCTTAACATGCGGAATGTGCGAGTATAATCACTGCGCTCTTGCGCCATCAGACTGAACAATTCATTCAGTAGCGCATTATCCTCTTTTTGCTCCGTCATAAAGCCCAGCTTCTGCCGCATACGTTTTCCATAATGCGTCAACAAAACCTGTTGATAGCTTTCCAGTGCCTCGTTTAACGCGTCGACAGTGATAAACGGCGACAATGTCTGCGCCAGACGCTGTAAATTCCACAACGCAACGGCAGGTTGATTATCAAAGCTGTAACGTCCCTGATGATCAGAGTGATTACAAATAAAGCCCGGTTCATAATCATCGAGGAAAGCAAATGGACCATAATCCAGCGTCAGCCCGAGAATCGACATGTTATCCGTGTTCATCACCCCGTGAGCAAAACCGACTGTCTGCCAGCTGGCGATTAACGAAGCCGTACGTGCGACAATATCGGTAAACCAGAGGTGGTATTTATCCTCTTCATCCTGAAGATGCGGCCAGTAATAGCGAATGGCGAAGTCAGCCAGCTGGCGAACTTTTTCCGGTTCCCGACGATAGTAAAAGTGTTCAAAGTGGCCAAATCGCAAATGACTCTGCGCTACGCGCATCAGCATCGCTCCTGATTCGACCGTCTCCCGGTAAACCGGCGTATCGCTGGTAACAATGCTTAAGGCGCGTGTCGTCGGAATGCCAAGGTGATGCATTGCCTCACTGGCAAGACTTTCGCGAATTGTTGAACGTAAAACCGCACGTCCGTCGCCCATCCGCGAATAAGGCGTCAGCCCCGCACCTTTCAGATGCCAGTCCATGGTGGTGCCGTCGGCAAACTGTTGCTCGCCGAGTAAAATACCGCGCCCGTCGCCAAGCTGCCCCGCCCAGACACCAAACTGGTGGCCACTGTAGACCTGGGCCAGTGGCGACATGCCTGGCAGTAAAGTTTCGCCGCCCCAGACACCCGCGCCACTTTCAAACAGCGACGATGGAACACCCAGCGTATTAGCCAGTTCGGCGTTATACCAAATCAACCGGGCATTATTTAAAGGCGTAGGGGAAAGCGATGTATATGTTGCCGGCAATTCATCACGCCAGCGGGTAATAAAAGACAGGGTCATAGATCCTCCTGTTTGATAGTGTAGACGGTTACTCTCGTCTTAAACACCAGCAAACAAGAGGGTTATCGCTGGACCAGCGTTGTTATCTGGCTTACGGGAACTGCGGGCCACAAGCATCCCTGAAAAGCATGGAAACCAAACGGCACCATCTGCGCCAACATCTCCGGTGTATTAATACCAGCAGCAATAATACAATTGCAACAAGGTGAAATTTGCGCATGGAGCGCACGAATAAAAGGCGCGAAAGATTTATGGACTATTTGTTGCTGAATAAAACCTTTATCCAGCATGACGCGAGTGAAAAGCCCATCAAAAACAGCCTTCATTGTACTGTTGCCCGCACCCAAATTTCCCAAAACCAATGGAAAAATTTGCGATAAGTGCAAAAGTTCATAATTATCTTTTCCCTCATTAAGATGAGGATAATTTTCATTAATCATCAATTCAGCAAAGGGAATTTTTAATAGTTTGCTTGCGTAATTATCCCTATCTAATAATAACTTTGCTACTTGTGGCGTTAAATTAATCCAGGCAAAGAGTTTATGTTGAATGAAAAAATGTTGGCATGATTTTAGTAATTCCAACTTTTCGGCAAATAATTGCCAATGCTGCTCCTCTGAAAGTTGTGCAATAACCCGTGTCGTCGGGATGCGAACCGTACCGTCGTCACTGGAGAAATGGGTTATTAACTCAACCCCAACAAGATTTTGTTGGCTGTCTCTTATCGGTAGAAAATAGTAATCAGAATGATAAAGATTCTCCAGTAAGACCCTCATGGTAACAGCCCCTCTCTTCGGATTTTTTTCAACATCCAGATAAAAAGTTTGAGGCCATAAGGCATAACAAATACAGAGGGAATAACTTTCATTTGTTCCATGTTAACCACTTTTTCAGGGGTCCTTTTTTTAGATTATCCTGAGTATAAACGAATATTCCATTTGCGGTATTTTTGTCTGCAAAATACTACTGTATTCAGGAGTTAACAGACGGTGCGGTATCAGCACCGTCCATTTATTGAGATACTAGATTCGTCTCGCCTGCCAGAAATTTTTCTGCCAGTAGACATTATCGAGGGAAGAACGCATCACCCCCTTGCTGGTAGAGGCGTGAATGAATTGATTGTTGGTATCGTAAATACCCACGTGTAAACCATTTTGCCCGGAACCTGTTTTGAAAAAGACCAGATCGCCTGGCAGCAATTCTTCTTTATCAATTTGGGTACCGATAGCGGCCTGTTGTTTTGTTTCGCGTGGCAACTGTAAGTCGAAACGGTCACGCATCGTCACAACCACGAAACCCGAACAGTCCACTCCACGTCGAGTCATGCCGCCATAACGATACGGCGTACCATGCCAGCTCTGTAGTTGATCGTTCAAACCGGCAATGACAGTAATGGAGTCAGAAAGCCTGGCGTTTGGCGGCGGCGCTTTATGATGGCTACACCCGGCCAGAAACAGTGCTGTAATTAAAATTAGGCAGAAACGCATTCCGTACGAATCCTCTGTTTTTTATTCTTGCATTAATTTAGCGTCGAAATTACCCGTTTTTCAAGATGCTAATGAAATCAGGTGGTCGAAATCAGCATTCGGTGACCTTCAATGTCCAGACGACGGAAGCTCATGCCATAAGCCTGGGCCAGATTCGGCGGCGTTAGTACTTCATCTCTCCGCCCACTGGCAAGCAGTTTTCCTTGTTTAAGTAACCACGCCCGATGCGCGTGACGCAATGTGTGGTTAAGATCGTGACTGCTCATCACAATCGCCACGCCTTGCTGACAGAGCGCGCTCAAAATTTTATCTAACGCGCTTTGCTGGGCAACATCAAGGCTGTTCATGGGTTCATCAAGGAGAAGCAATTGACCTGCCGGATTCGCTTGCGGCGTGATTTGTAACACCACAGCAGCAAGACGGACACGTTGCCATTCACCACCGGATAGTTGATTGGTGCTTCGACCGAGTTTGTCATCAAGGGCCAACGCCCCTGCGACATCATTTAGCAGATCGGTTCGCGTTTTATCGTGCTGGTGCATGGTCAGGTAATGCCAGACCGGCATAGCAAACGGCGGTGTCTGTTGTTGTGCAAGATAGGCGCGATGCAGGGCGAGTTTTGTTGCGGGCCAGGTATCCAGTGGTTTACCTGCAAACTGAATGCTTCCCTGACCACTGGTCATCCCCGCCATTCGCGCCAGCAAGGTGCTCTTGCCCGCGCCGTTCGGTCCCACCAGATGCAGGATCTCCCCTGCCCGGACCTCGCCAGAAAGCGGCCCCAGGCGGGTTGATTCCGCTACATCCTGTAACTGCATCACAATAGACATTATTTTGCCAACGCCAGTTTAATGCTTTCCATTACAATAGGATCTTCCGGCGTCATATCCGGGGAAAAACGCTGGATGACCTTTCCGTCTCTACCCACCAGAAACTTTTCAAAATTCCACAAAATATCATCAGGGTACAGTGGCGCACGGCCTTTGCTGGCCATTCGCGCGTAGAAACCGCTCTCTTCCGGTGCCACCGCCGTCGGCGCTGCGGCAATCAATTTTTGATATAGCGGATGACGACCTTCGCCATTGACCTCAATTTTACTGAACATTGGGAACGTCACGCCCCAAGTGGTGGTGCAATAAGTTTTAATTTCTTCATCACTACCTGGTTCTTGTTCAAGGAACTGGTTGCACGGAAATCCCAGCACGACGAAACCACGATCGGCCCAGGCTTTCTGGATGTTCTCCAACTGTTCATATTGCGGCGTTAAGCCACACTTTGAAGCGACATTAACAATTAGCAGCACATTACCGGCATATTTCTCCAGCGTGGTCACTTCCCCGTCAATCGTCTTCACTACGGTGGTCAGAATGGGATCTTGCATCGTGTCTCCTGGATAAGGTCAGTAAAAATCTTAGCTTTTAATCATAGACCGTCTTTATGCGGCTAACGTCCTGCTTTTAACAATAACCAGATAAACACCGGCGCACCCAGGGTGGCGGTGACCACACCAATCGGTAACTCTGCGGAAGCCAGCGCCAGTCGAGCAACAATATCGGCAAGCAGCAACGCAGTAGCACCAACCAGCGCGCAGCCGGGAAGTAATACCCGGTGATCGGTTAATCCGCACAGCCGCAGAATATGCGGGATAACCAGGCCAATAAACCCAATAGCGCCAGCCAACGCCACACTGACACCGACCATCCAACCGGTAGCCGCGACCAGTACATTGCGCCAGAGCCACAGTGGTAACCCCAGTTGTCGCGCCGAGATTTCACCCAGCGCTAACATATTCATTGGTCGGGACTGACAGCAAATCCACAGCAACACCGGAATCAAGGCCACCATCAGCCAACTTTGCCGCCAGTCCACACCGCCAAAGCCGCCCATCATCCAGTACATCAGTTGGCGTAAATCAACAGACGTGGAAAAGTAGATGGCCCACGTCATTAACGCGCTACAGATGATACCCAGCGCAACACCAGCCAGCAGTAATCGGCTGGTTGAAAGATGACGACGGGCAAAACGCAAGAGAATTAAGGTGATAATAAGCGCGCCAGCAATCGCACACAGCCCCAGCGCCCAGTTCGGTAACTGCCCTTGTCCGAGCAATACAGCGGCGATAAGCCCCACTCCAGCGCCGTTAGAGACGCCAAGCAGCCCCGGCTCCGCAAGAGGGTTTTCAAACAGCGCCTGCATGACCGCGCCTGATAACGCCAGCGCCGCGCCAACCAGCAATACAGCCAGGGTACGTGGCAGGCGAATTTGCCAGACGAACAGTTCGCCACGAGGAGTGAACCAGTCGGCAGGTGAAATCCATTGTTCACCAGCGCAAAGGCTTAAGAGAAGCGCCAGCAGCATCAAAACTGACAGGCATAATAACCAGCGAATATTTTGTCGCTGTTGTTGGCGGGCAAGTGTCAGCATGGTATCCGTTCTGCTGAAGTGTCATTCCGTTGATTTTACGGTGACTCTTCGACAGTGAAAAGAAAAAAGGCCGCAGAGCGGCCTTTTTAGTTAGATCAGATTACTCGTCTTTGGGTGTGGCGTTTTCGACCCGGCTTTTTAACTTCTGCCCGGGTCTGAAGGTCACCACGCGCCGTGCTGTAATGGGAATATCCTCGCCCGTTTTCGGGTTACGTCCCGGGCGTTGATTCTTATCACGCAGATCGAAGTTACCAAAACCAGAGAGTTTCACCTGCTCGCCGTTTTCCAGAGCGCGACGGATCTCTTCGAAAAACAGTTCAACCAGTTCTTTGGCATCCCGCTTGCTAAGCCCAAGCTTATCAAACAGATATTCTGACATTTCAGCTTTTGTAAGCGCCATAGGTTCAATCCCTCAATGATGCCTGGAATCGCTCTTTTAATGCCTCTACACATTTGGCGACGGTAGCGGCAATCTCCTCTTCTTCGAGTGTACGGCTGGTATCTTGCAGGATCAGGCTTATGGCGAGGCTCTTATACCCCTCCGCAACACCCTTACCGCGGTACACGTCAAACAAGTTTACGCCAACTACCTGATTTACGCCAACTTTCTTACATTCGGATAAAATATCCGCTGCGGGAACGTTTTCTGCAACCACAACCGCGATGTCACGACGGTTCGCCGGGAAGCGCGAAATCTCGCGCGCTTGAGGCACCACGCGGTCTGCGAGCTTGTTCCACTCCAGTTCAAACACCAGAGTGCGACCGTTAAGATCCAGTTTACGTTCCAGTTCAGGATGAACAACCCCAACAAAACCAATACGTTCACCTTTCAGATAAATCGCTGCGGATTGTCCCGGATGCAGTGCCGGATTCGCTTCTGCACGGAACTCAACATCAGCCAGTTTACCGGTCAGGTCGAGAACGGATTCAAGATCGCCTTTCAAATCATAGAAATCAACAGTCTCTTTTGCCAGGTTCCAGTGCTCTTCGTAACGGTTACCGCAAATCACACCGGCTAACATCAGATCCTGACGAATGCCCAATGGCGCCTGCGTATCTGGCACGAAGCGCAGACCGCTTTCAAAAATGCGCACACGGTTTTGCTGACGGTTCTGGTTGTACACTACAGTTGCCAGCAGACCGGTCCACAGAGAAAGACGCATTGCCGACATTTCAACGGAAATCGGGCTTGGCAGCAGTAAGGCTTCAACGCCCGGGTGGATCATCTGCTGCACTTTCGGATCAACGAAGCTATAGGTGATCACTTCCTGATAGCCTTTGTCGTTGAGCAGCGTTTTCACGCGCTTGAGTGACAAATCGGCTTCACGGTGAGTCCCCATAATCAGGCTCGCCTGCACCGGTTCATCCGGGATGTTGTTGTAGCCGTAAACACGCGCCACTTCTTCGACCAGATCTTCTTCAATCTCCATGTCGAAACGCCAGCTCGGTGCAACAGCCTGCCACTCGTCCTTGCCTTCGGTAACTTCACAGCCGAGACGACGCAGAATGTCAGTCACCTGTGCATCGGCAATATGATGGCCGATCAGACGATCCAATTTGCTACGACGCAGAGTGATGGTCGCACGCTTCGGCAACGTTGCTTCGTTAGTGATATCGATAACCGGGCCAGCTTCACCGCCGCAGATATCGATCAGCAGACGGGTCGCACGTTCCATTGCTTTGTGCTGCAGTGCCGGATCAACACCACGCTCATAACGGTGAGAAGCATCAGTATGCAGGCCATGACGACGAGCACGACCGGTGATAGACAGCGGGCTGAAGAACGCGCATTCCAGCAGGACGTTTTGCGTTTCGTCATTCACTCCAGAGTGTTCGCCACCGAAGATACCGCCCATCGCCAGCGCCTTGTTGTGGTCGGCGATGACCAGGGTGTCAGCGTTCAGCTTCGCTTCGGTACCGTCGAGCAGTACCAGCGTTTCGCCCTCTTTCGCCATCCGCACCACAATGCCGCCTTCAATGCGATCTTTGTCGAAAGCGTGCATCGGCTGACCCAGTTCGAGCAGCACGTAGTTGGTGACGTCAACCACTGCATCGATAGAACGAATCCCGCAACGACGCAGTTTTTCTTTCATCCACAGCGGAGTTGGCGCTTTAACGTTAATGCCTTTTACTACGCGGCCAAGATAACGCGGGCAGGCTTCCGGCGCTTCTACCGCAATCGGCAGCGTGTCATCGATGGTTGCACCAACCGGGACAATTTCCGGTTCAACCAGCGGAAGCTGGTTCAGCACGGCAACATCACGCGCTACACCGATAATGCCTAAGCAGTCTGCACGGTTTGGCGTCACACTGATTTCGATGGTGTTGTCATCAAGTTTCAGGTATTCACGGATGTCGGTGCCAATTGGCGCATCCGCAGGCAGTTCGATAATACCGTTATGATCGTCAGAAATACCCAGCTCAGAGAAGGAGCACAGCATCCCTTCAGACGGTTCACCGCGCAGTTTCGCGGCTTTAATTTTGAAATCGCCCGGCAGTACAGCACCAATAGTTGCTACCGCCACACGCAGGCCCTGACGACAGTTTGGCGCGCCGCAGACGATGTCCAGCAGGCGATCGCCACCGACATTGACTTTGGTCACTCGCAGTTTGTCAGCATTCGGATGCTGCGCACATTCAACCACTTCACCAACGACCACGCCGTGGAAGCTACCGGCAACCGGTTCTACACCGTCAACTTCCAGGCCCGCCATCGTGATTTGATTCGCCAGCGCATCACTATCGATCGCCGGGTTCACCCATTCGCGTAACCACAGTTCACTGAATTTCATAATCTATTCCTGCCTTATTTAAACTGTTTGAGGAAACGCAGATCGTTTTCGAAGAATGAACGCAGGTCGGTGACGCCGTAACGCAACATGGTCAGACGCTCCATCCCCATACCGAAGGCGAAACCGGAGTAAACTTCCGGATCGATGCCAACATTACGCAGCACGTTCGGATGCACCATCCCGCAGCCCAGTACTTCCAGCCATTTACCGTTTTTACCCATGACGTCCACTTCTGCAGAAGGTTCGGTGAACGGGAAGTAGGAAGGACGGAAGCGAATCTGCAAATCTTCTTCAAAGAAGTTACGCAGGAAGTCGTGCAGCGTGCCTTTCAGGTTGGTAAAGCTGATGTTGGTATCAACAATCAGACCTTCCATCTGATGGAACATCGGCGTGTGAGTCTGGTCGTAGTCGTTACGGTAAACGCGGCCAGGCGCGATAATACGAATCGGCGGCTGCTGGGCTTTCATGGTGCGGATCTGTACGCCAGAGGTCTGGGTACGCAGCAGGCGGGTAGCGTCAAACCAGAAAGTGTCGTGGTCAGCGCGCGCCGGGTGGTGACCAGGAATGTTCAGAGCATCGAAGTTATGATAATCGTCTTCGATTTCCGGCCCGGTTGCCACGGTAAAGCCAAGCTCACCGAAGAAACTTTCGATACGGTCGATAGTGCGGGTAACCGGGTGCAGGCCACCGTTTTCGATACGACGACCAGGGAGGGAAACATCGATAGTTTCCGCAGCCAGACGCGCATTCAGCGCTGCGCTTTCCAGTTCAGCTTTACGCGCATTCAGCGCCTGCTGAACTTGCTCTTTCGCTTCGTTGATAACCGCACCAGCTGCCGGACGCTCTTCTGGCGGCAGCTCACGCAGGGTCGTCATCTGAAGGGTTAAGTGCCCTTTTTTACCCAAATATTCGACGCGCACATTGTCTAACGCGGCAACATCTGACGCCTGGCTAATGGCCGCCTTCGCACTGGCAACCAGTTCTGCGAGATGTGACATGGTTTTCCTCATTGTGTCAGTGGTGACACTGGTTCGTTGGACTTAGAGCCTATCCCATCAGGCTATTTTACTTGCCATTTTGGTCCCGGGCAGTGCTCGAAATCCTCACGTACTTAAGTACGCTCCGGTTTCTCCGCGCTGGCCGTGTCCAGACTGGCTGCGACAATTACGCCTGACGAGACAGGCTTTTTATTTTTCAAAACGCGCATACAAAAAAAGCCTCCACTGGGAGGCTTTCAGGCGCTGTTTTCCGTTTCTCTTCTCACGCGCTAGCCTCCTGGAGTCAGGTGCTAAAGTAAAAAAAGAAGCGGAAAATAGCAGCATTCATTGCTTGCGTTACCTTTTGGTACTTTTCAAAAGACCTTTATTGAAAAGGCTACGGCGATAAAAGTCAATGTTTTGATGGTGTTGAAACGAAAAGAGGGAGACTAGCTCCCTCTTTCAACTGGCTTATGCCAGAGCTGCTTTCGCTTTTTCAACCAGAGCGGTGAACGCTACTTTGTCGAATACTGCGATATCAGCCAGGATCTTACGGTCGATTTCAACAGAGGCTTTTTTCAGGCCATTGATGAATTTGCTGTAAGAAATACCGTTCTGACGTGCTGCTGCGTTGATACGCGCAATCCACAGTTGACGGAACTGACGCTTACGTTGACGACGGTCACGGTAAGCATACTGACCAGCTTTGATAACAGCCTGGAAGGCAACGCGGTATACGCGAGAACGCGCACCGTAGTAGCCTTTAGCTTGTTTCAAAATTTTCTTGTGACGTGCGCGTGCAATAACACCACGTTTTACGCGAGCCATATGTGCTCTCCTGTATCTATATTCTAATTAAAAAGTTAAAAAACGTTAACGGCTTATGCGTACGGCAGGCACGCGATTACCAGGCCCAGATCGCCTTTGGAAACCATGGCTTTCGGACGCAGGTGACGTTTACGTTTGGTCGCTTTTTTGGTCAGAATGTGACGCAGGTTAGCGTGCTTGTGCTTAAAACCACCTTTACCGGTTTTTTTGAAGCGCTTAGCAGCACCGCGTACGGTCTTAATTTTTGGCATTTTAATAACTTCCACTTCGCATTGTTGATAAACAGAAACAAAGGCGAATCACCCTGTGAGCCGAGGCCCACAGGAATGATTACTTGATGGCCTTACTGTTTCTTCTTAGGAGCGAGCACCATGATCATCTGGCGGCCTTCAATCTTCGTTGGGAAAGATTCGACCACTGCCAGTTCTTGCAAATCATCTTTCACGCGATTAAGCACTTCCATACCGATTTGCTGGTGCGCCATCTCACGACCGCGGAAACGCAGCGTGATTTTGGCTTTATCACCCTCTTCGAGAAAGCGAATCAGGCTGCGGAGTTTTACCTGATAGTCGCCTTCATCTGTACCAGGACGGAATTTAATTTCCTTAACCTGGATAACTTTTTGCTTTTTCTTCTGTTCCTTAGAAGACTTGCTCTTTTCATAGAGGAATTTGCCGTAATCCATTATACGACAAACCGGCGGCTCGGCGTTAGGGCTGATCTCGACTAAGTCTACTCCGGCTTCTTCAGCTTTCTCCAGAGCTTCTCTCAGACTCACAATACCAAGCTGCTCGCCTTCCAAACCTGTTAAGCGAACTTCCTGGGCGCGAATTTCGCCATTGATACGGTTAGGACGCGCCGTTTGAACTCGTTTTCCGCCTTTAATACCTTATTCCTCCAATTGTTTAAGACTGCGGCTGCGAATCTCTTGTTGCAGCTTCTCGATCACTTCATTTACGTCCATGCTTCCCAGGTCTTTACCACGGCGGGTGCGAACGGCAACTTTGCCAGATTCCACCTCTTTATCACCACAGACCAGCATATATGGGACGCGACGCAAAGTGTGCTCGCGGATTTTAAAGCCAATCTTCTCATTTCTCAAGTCTGCTTTAACACGAATGCCCGCATTTGATAGTTTTTGCGTCAATTCGTTAACGTATTCAGACTGTGAATCCGTAATGTTCATGATAACAACCTGAACCGGCGCAAGCCAGGTCGGGAAGAAACCAGCGAACTCTTCGGTCAGGATACCGATGAAACGTTCCATCGACCCAAGAATTGCACGGTGAATCATTACCGGAACCTTACGCTCGTTGTCTTCGCCTACATAGGAAGCGCTCAGACGAGACGGTAAGGAGAAGTCCAGCTGTACTGTACCGCACTGCCATGCACGATCGAGGCAGTCATACAGGGTAAATTCAATTTTCGGACCGTAGAACGCGCCTTCACCCAGTTGATACTCAAACGGGATGTTGTTTTCTTCCAGCGCAACTGCCAGGTCCGCCTCAGCACGATCCCACATTTCGTCACTGCCAATACGTTTTTCAGGACGAGTGGAAAGCTTGACCACGATCTTCTCGAAGCCAAAAGTGCTGTACATATCATAGACTAAACGGATACATCCGTTAACTTCATCGCGAATTTGTTCTTCAGTACAGAAGATATGCGCGTCATCCTGGGTAAAACCACGCACGCGCATCAGGCCGTGCAGGGATCCTGACGGCTCGTTACGGTGGCAGCTACCGAACTCGGCCATACGCAGCGGCAGATCGCGATACGACTTCAGCCCCTGGTTAAAGATTTGTACGTGACCCGGACAGTTCATCGGCTTAATGCAGTATTCACGGTTCTCAGAAGAGGTGGTGAACATTGCATCTTTATAGTTTTCCCAGTGACCGGTTTTTTCCCACAGGACGCGGTCCATCATAAACGGGCCTTTAACTTCCTGATACTGGTACTCTTTCAGTTTAGAGCGAACGAACACTTCCAGTTCACGGAAGATGGTCCAGCCGTCATTGTGCCAGAACACCATACCCGGCGCTTCTTCCTGCATATGGTACAGGTCGAGCTGTTTACCGATTTTACGGTGGTCGCGTTTAGCGGCTTCTTCCAGACGCTGCAGGTACGCGTTGAGGGCTTTTTTATCTGCCCACGCAGTACCATAAATACGTTGCAACATTTTGTTGTTGCTGTCGCCGCGCCAGTAGGCCCCTGCCGTTTTCATCAGTTTGAAATGGTGGCAGAAACGCATATTCGGTACGTGCGGACCGCGGCACATATCGACATATTCTTCGTGGAAATAGAGGCCAGGCTGGTCATCATGGGCGATGTTTTCGTCCAGGATGGAGACTTTATAGCTCTCGCCGCGTTTAACGAACGTTTCACGCGCTTCGTGCCAGCTGACTTTCTTCTTAATGACGTCGTAGTTTTTCTCAGCAAGCTCATGCATCCGCTTCTCGAGTGCTTCGACATCTTCCTGGGTTAACGTGCGGTCAAGATCAACGTCGTAATAGAAACCGTTGTCAATAACCGGGCCGATTGCCATTTTGGTATGCGGCCAAAGTTGTTTAATTGCGTGCCCTAACAGGTGCGCGCAGGAGTGACGAATGATCTCCAGACCTTCTTCGTCTTTAGCGGTAATGATCGCCAGTTTAGCGTCGTTTTCAATCAAATCGCACGCATCTACCAGTTCGCCATTAACGCGCCCTGCGATACAGGCTTTCGCCAGACCTGGACCAATGTCCAGCGCAACATCCATGGGGCTTACAGCGTGGTCGTAATGGCGTTGGCTGCCATCAGGAAGAGTAATAACAGGCATGTTATATCCTTATTTGCAGTGGTGACCCACACGAAAGATCACATACAAAGATTCATATGAAATTTATCAAAAAGGTTTGGGCTGATTCCCGCTTCACTCTGCGAAATATGTCACAGCATGCTGATTGGCGATGCCAGACCTACACCCACTTTCTGATAATACCGCTTGGCAGTTTACACGGTAATTGTTATCGGGCAAAGCGACAATCATCATGTTTGATATGATATAAATCAATACAGGCAACACCTGACCCTTTTGTTACACTCGATTATTGAAGACTGGAAATCCCCTGGAAAAACGCATGCCGACAAAACGTTTCAACAAAAAACACTGGAAGATGGTGGTCGTCCTGCTGTCTATTTGCGGCGCGATGCTGTTGCTGCGCTGGGCAGCGATGATTTGGGGCTGAACGGTGAGGCGCTATCAACAAACAATGCAGCCAGACCGCAGAACACGGCCCGGCACATTATTACATCCTGTAGCCCAGCGATAACGTGGTGCGGCGATCGGTATGTTCCGGCGCAGACTCAGGCGGTTCAGAGTTCCATGTAACGTTGTAGGCCACCTTCAGACCGAAATGTTCATTGATGGCAACATTTAATGCACTTTCCGAGTTCAGCGTAGTGTCTTCAGCACCAAAAACCGATACACCCTGGGTAAATTTAGCGTTGTCGGTCAACTGCCACGCATAAGCTCCGGAGGCATACCCCAGCGGCTGCGTTTCACTGGCATTATCGGTATATTTGTCGTAACGCACGCCAGGACCGAATTCAAAGCGGAAGCTGTGTACCGGGCCATTTAAAAACTGGCGACCATAACCCGCAGTCAATACATCTCGTTCCCGATAGCCGTTATAACGGTCTGTCAGCCAACTTGCCTGACCAAACAGATAATCATAATCAGTTAAATTAAAACGGCTACGACCACCTACTGCATATTTTTCCGAAGAACGCTCATCATTAGAAGAAGTATTGCTGGCATTTCCCCACAGCGACCAGGCAGTCGTCTGCCCATACCAGGTCATAGTGGTATCAGCCGTCAGAGAGGAACTTTTCGTGTTGCCTGATTGTGCAAGGTAACCTGCGTTCAGATTACCTTCGAAAGGTTTTTTTGCGCTGGCAGGATCGTCCATGACAGTAAAAACGGAATCATCGGCAGTTGCAGTCAGAGACGCAAACATACCCCCCGCCAACATAACGATGGCAGGAACTGTCTTCAAAAGCTTCATTTATTAAAAGTCCGTACAACAAAAAAAGAGACCATCGCGGTCCCGGAAACTTTCTTAAGGATCAAAGAGTAGCGTCCCTGGAAAGGTGACAAATTATAAAAAGGAGTGAAAAACTTAGCAATGACTTCTTATTTCATTTTTTGAATAAGCGCGTTGCGAAAACAGATATTTATTTATATATCTTTACCTTATTAATTTTATATAAATATCTAATAAATCATATTGTTAATTCCTTCACTTTCCACTGATTCAGTGCCAGACTGAAATCAGCCTATAGGAGGAAATGATGGTACGTATCTATACGTTGACACTTGCGCCCTCTCTCGATAGCGCAACAATTACCCCGCAAATTTACCCCGAAGGAAAACTGCGCTGTACTGCCCCCGTGTTTGAACCAGGTGGTGGCGGTATTAATGTCGCTCGCGCTATTGCTCATCTGGGCGGGAGCGCGACGGCTATATTCCCGGCCGGCGGCGCGACCGGCGAACATCTCGTCGCTCTGCTGGCCGATGAAAATGTCCCTGTTGCCACTGTCGAAGCGAAGGACTGGACCCGCCAGAATCTGCATGTACATGTGGAATCCAGCGGTGAGCAGTATCGCTTTGTCATGCCCGGCGCAGCTTTAAGCGAAGATGAATTTCGTCAACTTGAAGAACAAGTTCTGGAAATCGAGTCAGGGGCTATTCTGGTTATTAGTGGAAGCCTGCCACCAGGCGTGAAACTGGAAAAGTTAACGCAGCTTATTTCTGCTGCGCAAAAACAAGGAATACGCTGCATCGTCGACAGTTCCGGCGAAGCCTTAAGCGCAGCACTGGCGATTGGCAATATCGAGTTAGTTAAACCTAACCAAAAAGAACTCAGCGCACTGGTAGGTCGCGAACTCACTCAACCCGATGATGTGCGTAAAGCCGCGCAGGAAATTGTTAATAGTGGTAAGGCCAAACGGGTCGTCGTTTCCCTTGGTCCACAAGGAGCGTTGGGGGTAGATAGCGAAAACTGCATTCAGGTTGTGCCACCGCCGCTAAAAAGCCAAAGTACCGTCGGTGCTGGCGACAGTATGGTTGGGGCTATGACGCTGAAGCTGGCAGAAAATGCCTCGCTTGATGAAATGGTTCGTTTTGGCGTAGCTGCCGGTAGTGCCGCAACACTCAATCAAGGAACACGCCTGTGCTCCCATGACGATACACAAAAAATTTACGCTTACCTTTCCCGCTAATCGAGACATTCCCCCCTCGGTTGGGGGAATCACCACAAACCTGTCAGCAATGCGTTTCTGCGACTATGCTAAAAAATCACGTGATAACAAAGAGGTGAATTATGGCTGGTGGCGATCTTGTCCGTTATGTCATTACCGTCATGTTGCATGAAGATACATTAACTGAAATTAATGAGTTAAATAACTTTCTGACACGCGATGGCTTTTCACTGACCATGACAGACGATGATGGGAATATCCATGAACTCGGGACGAATACCTTTGGACTTATCAGTACGCAAAACGAAGATGAGATAAGAGAACTCGTTGCCGGGCTCGCCCAGAGCGCTACAGGCAAAGACCCCGAGATAAGGATCACAACCTGGGAGGAATGGAATAGCAACAAATAAAGATTTTTGGGCAATAATCAGTCTGTGGTGTGCGTTAGCTCGTGTTTTTACACCTTATTCTTGCGCTAACCTTATGATCTGGCAGACAGCATGGGAGAGACATCATGTGGCAGGTAATCAGTCGTCTTTTGAGCGAGCAGTTAGGTGAAGGCGAAATCGAACTGCGTAATGAACTGCCTGGCGGGGAAGTCCATGCCGCATGGCATTTGCGTTATGCAGGACGTGACTTTTTCGTCAAATGTGATGAAAGAGAATTGCTTCCCGGTTTTACCGCCGAAGCCGACCAACTGGAGTTATTGTCTCGCAGTAAAACCGTCACCGTACCCCGGGTGTGGGCAGTTGGCGCTGACCGTGACTACAGTTTTCTAGTGATGGATTATCTCCCTCCTCGGCCGTTGGATGCACATAACGCCTTTATTTTAGGGCAGCAAATTGCGCATCTACATCAATGGAGCGACCAGCCACAATTTGGCCTCGATTTCGATAACGCCCTTTCTACTACCCCTCAACCCAATACCTGGCAACGCCGTTGGTCAACGTTTTTTGCTGAACAACGGATTGGCTGGCAACTGGAGCTGGCAGCAGAAAAAGGGATCGCCTTCGGCAATATCGACGCCATCGTCGAGCATATCCAGCAGCGCCTGGCCTCACATCAGCCGCAACCATCACTGTTACACGGCGATCTATGGTCAGGGAATTGTGCGCTAGGTCCGAATGGTCCGTATATTTTCGACCCTGCTTGTTACTGGGGCGACAGAGAGTGCGATCTGGCGATGTTGCCGCTACATACCGAACAGCCTCCGCAAATCTATGATGGTTATCAATCAGTGTCACCGCTACCGACCGATTTCCTCGAACGCCAACCGATTTACCAGCTTTACACTTTGCTAAACCGTGCAAGGTTGTTTGGTGGTCAACATCTGGTTATTGCTCAACAATCATTGGATAGATTGTTAGCCGCGTGACGGGAGTCGATGATAATGGCCGCACCGCGCGGCCTTTGTATTAAATGAAACCGAGCAGAGAAAAGAACACGTATCCCGCAGCAATACAAATGACCGGCAGGATATAGAGTGAAAAAAACTGCGTGAAGATAGTATGGCGTGGAACGACAATGCGCGACTCGATCTGTTCACGCGTTAACCCCTCTTCCCCTTTAGCCTTCTCCAGAATGAGTTGATCTTCAACGCCTTCGCGCAAGAAGCGCACCTGACGACCCATGCGTGCTCCAGAGTCTTGCAACGCCAGACCGACAAAAATCAGGATAAAGATCACCCAGAACATAACGTTCACACCACCATTAAAATTGGGCGTTGGCGAGTTATACCAGAACAGATTCAAAAAAGGCGTATTCGCTTGCATCATATCGATCATGACATGAGCAAAGTCGAGCATTACCGCATTAATGCCTTCCTGGGTTTCTTGCCGGATATTCATAAACTTCAGCAAGGAAATCAACGTGGAAACAAGTGTTGGTATAAAAATCACCCAACCGAAAATCCTTTTCAAAATAGCAATGCGTCCAGCTTGTTGATACGTCATGAGTTCTCCTTGATTAAGACGCGTCGATTCACTTAGTTTACCTGTAGATATCTGTTTTCGCCCATTCTTTAAAGGCGATATGATAGGCGCTTAATCATAAGCACTGCTTAATACCTTACACATAATGCTCTAAAGGAGAGGTTGTAATGTCAACCCCACGACAGATTCTTGCTGCAATTTTTGATATGGATGGATTACTTATCGATTCCGAACCATTATGGGATCGGGCCGAACTGGATGTGATGGCAAGCCTGGGGGTGGATATCTCCCGTCGTAATGAGCTACCGGACACCTTAGGTTTACGCATCGATATGGTGGTTGATCTGTGGTATGCCCGGCAACCGTGGAATGGACCGAGTCGTCAGGAAGTGGTCGATCGGGTAATTGCCCGTGCCATTTCGCTGGTTGAAGAGACGCGTCCATTACTGCCTGGCGTGCGTGAAGCCGTTGCTTTATGTAAAGCGCAGGGCTTATTGGTTGGCCTGGCTTCAGCGTCACCGCTGCATATGCTTGAAAAAGTGCTGGCCATGTTTGACCTACGTGACAGTTTCGATGCCCTCGCCTCCGCCGAAAAATTGCCTTATAGCAAGCCACATCCGCAGGTTTATCTCGACTGCGCAGCAAAACTGGGCGTTGACCCAATCGCCTGCGTGGCGCTGGAAGACTCTGTTAATGGCATGATCGCCTCGAAGGCAGCACGAATGCGCTCCATCGTCGTTCCAGCACCAGAAGCGCAAAATGATCCACGTTTTGTGTTGGCGAATGTAAAACTTTCATCCTTGACAGAACTCACCGCGAAAGACCTCCTCGGCTAATAAAAAGGGGCGTGGTGACACGGCCCCTGGTTGCTTATCTGAAATCACGTTCAACTGATGATTTTATCATCATATTATGATGAAGAGTTACACCGTCACCACTTCCGCGCACTGTACAAAAACCCTATACTGTACGTATCGACAGTTTAGTGAGTTTTATCATGACGGCGGAAGGTCACCTCCTCTTTTCTATTGCTTGTGCGGTGTTTGCTAAAAATGCCGAGCTTACACCCGTGCTGGCACAGGGTGACTGGTGGCATATTGTCCCTTCCGCAATATTAACTTGTCTGTTACCGGATATTGACCATCCAAAGTCGTTTCTTGGGCAGCGATTAAAGTGGATATCAAAACCCATTGCCCGCGCTTTTGGTCACCGTGGCTTCACCCACAGTCTGCTGGCGGTGTTTGCTCTACTGGCGACCTTTTATCTGAAAGTTCCGGAAAGCTGGTTTATTCCAGCTGATGCTCTGCAAGGTATGGTTCTCGGTTATTTGAGTCATATCCTTGCTGATATGCTGACCCCTGCTGGCGTTCCCCTACTCTGGCCGTGCCGATGGCGTTTCCGTCTGCCAATTCTGGTTCCACAAAAAGGCAACCAGTTAGAACGTTTTCTCTGCATGGCGTTGTTTGTCTGGTCAGTGTGGATGCCCCATTCACTGCCCGAAAACAGTGCCGTGCGTTGGTCATCGCAAATGATTAATACCTTGCAGATCGAGTTTCATCGCCTTATTAAGCATCAGGTTGAATACTAAAAAAACAAAAATCGCTTTTCTGGAATAAGCCATTCCATTTGAATATAAGAGCCAGCTCACAGTTCTGTTAATCTTGCTTCAACACTATGGCTACTGCGTAGCGATAGAAATAATAAGATCAGGAGAACGGGGATGAACTTTCCATTAATTGCGAACATCATAGTGTTCGTTGTGCTGCTGTTTGCGCTGGCCCAAACCCGCCACAAACAGTGGAGTCTGGCCAAAAAAGTGCTGGTAGGTCTGGTGATGGGGGTGGTTTTTGGCCTTGCCCTGCATACCATTTATGGTTCTGACAGCCAGGTACTTAAAGATTCTGTTCAGTGGTTTAACATTGTCGGTAACGGCTATGTTCAGCTACTGCAAATGATCGTCATGCCGCTGGTATTTGCCTCCATTTTAAGTGCGGTTGCCCGTCTGCATAACGCGTCCCAACTAGGCAAAATCAGTTTTCTGACTATTGGTACGCTACTGTTTACCACGCTGATTGCGGCGCTGGTCGGTGTACTGGTCACTAATCTGTTTGGTCTGACAGCTGAGGGGCTGGTTCAGGGTGGCGCTGAAACTGCGCGTCTGAACGCTATCGAAAGCAACTATGTCGGTAAAGTCTCTGACCTGAGCGTTCCGCAGCTTGTCTTGTCCTTTATCCCGAAAAACCCGTTTGCCGATCTGACCGGTGCCAATCCGACGTCAATTATCAGCGTGGTAATTTTTGCGGCTTTCCTGGGCGTTGCAGCACTGAAACTGCTGAAAGATGATGCGCCGAAAGGTGAACGAGTCTTAACCGCTATCGATACGCTGCAAAGCTGGGTGATGAAACTGGTTCGCCTGGTCATGCAACTGACGCCATACGGCGTTCTGGCACTGATGACCAAAGTCGTTGCTGGCTCCAACCTGCAAGACATCATTAAACTGGGTAGCTTCGTTGTCGCGTCCTACCTCGGTCTTATCATTATGTTTGCAGTGCATGGCATTCTGCTGGGTATTAATGGCGTAAGCCCACTGAAATACTTCCGTAAAGTCTGGCCAGTGCTGACGTTTGCCTTCACCAGTCGCTCCAGTGCTGCGTCTATTCCGCTGAATGTAGAAGCACAAACGCGTCGTCTGGGTGTTCCTGAATCCATCGCCAGTTTCGCCGCTTCTTTCGGCGCGACCATTGGTCAAAACGGCTGTGCCGGGCTGTATCCGGCAATGCTGGCAGTGATGGTTGCGCCTACGGTTGGCATTAATCCGCTAGACCCAATGTGGATTGCGACACTCGTTGGTATCGTCACTGTGAGTTCAGCAGGTGTTGCAGGCGTTGGTGGCGGTGCAACATTCGCCGCACTGATTGTACTCCCTGCAATGGGCTTGCCGGTAACGCTGGTGGCATTGTTAATTTCCGTTGAACCACTTATCGATATGGGCCGTACGGCACTGAACGTCAGCGGTTCTATGACCGCAGGTACACTGACCAGCCAGTGGCTGAAGCAGACCGATAAATCCATTCTGGATAGCGAAGATGACGCCGAACTGGCTCACCGTTAACCCTGGCTTATAACGCAAAACGCCTGTCATCCCGACAGGCGTTTTTTTACTCTTCGACCTCATTCTCTTGTCGAATCTGATTCGCCCAGCGCTGGGCCGCCTCCGGCACACTAAACGCCGGTGAGCGCAAGAATGACTCCCCCACCAGAACAAACGCTACATATTTGCCACGTAATATCCAGACATCACGAAACGAATCCATTTTAATCGCATGCTCCGGCGGCGCAGGTTCCGTGCGCGGGACATAGCTAATAATCGGGCGGTTTTGCTGACGTAGCGGTTTCTTCATTACTGGCTTCACTAAACGCATATTAAAAATCAGAAAAAATGTAGTTTAGCCGATTTAGCCCACGTCCGTCCTGCTTTGCGTACATCTTCAAATACTTTCGCCGACACCACCTCCAGAGCGAGACATCCCCGATGGTCTATAGTTAGAGGGTTTTTTGACCAAAAAAGCGGCCCTTTCAGCAATGAAATAAGGAGACGAGTTCAATGTCGCAACATAACGAAAAGACCCCACATCAGCACCAGTCCCCCCTGCACGACTCGAACGAAGCGAAACCAGGAATGGACTCACTGGCACCTGAGGACGGCTCTCATCGCCCAGCGGCTGAACCGACCCCGCCAGGCGCGCAGCCGACCGCGCCAGGCAGTCTGAAAGCCCCTGATACGCGTAATGAAAAACTCAATTCCCTGCAAGATGTACGTAAAGGTAGTGAAAATTATGCGCTGACCACCAATCAGGGCGTGCGCATCGCTGACGATCAAAACTCACTGCGTGCCGGTAACCGTGGTCCAACGCTGCTGGAAGATTTTATTCTGCGCGAGAAGATCACTCACTTTGACCATGAGCGTATCCCGGAGCGTATTGTTCATGCGCGAGGATCTGCGGCTCATGGTTATTTCCAGCCGTATAAAAACTTAAGCGATATTACCAAAGCCGACTTCCTGTCTGACCCGAACAAAATCACCCCAGTATTTGTCCGTTTCTCGACCGTTCAGGGTGGTGCTGGTTCGGCAGATACCGTGCGTGATATCCGCGGTTTTGCCACCAAATTCTATACTGAAGAGGGTATTTTTGACCTTGTCGGCAACAACACGCCGATCTTCTTTATTCAGGATGCGCATAAATTCCCCGATTTTGTTCATGCGGTAAAACCGGAACCGCACTGGGCGATCCCACAGGGAGGTAGCGCCCACGACACATTCTGGGATTATGTTTCCCTGCAACCGGAAACGCTGCATAACGTGATATGGGCGATGTCGGATCGCGGGATCCCGCGCAGCTACCGTACGATGGAAGGTTTCGGCATCCACACTTTCCGCCTGATTAACGCCGAAGGGAAAGCGACGTTTGTGCGTTTCCACTGGAAACCACTGGCAGGTAAAGCCTCGCTGGTATGGGATGAAGCGCAGAAACTCACCGGACGTGACCCGGACTTCCACCGCCGTGAGCTGTGGGAAGCCATTGAAGCAGGCGATTTCCCGGAATACGAACTGGGCTTCCAGTTAATCCCGGAAGAAGACGAATTCAAGTTTGATTTCGACCTTCTCGATCCAACCAAACTTATTCCGGAAGAACTGGTGCCAGTACAGCGCGTCGGCAAAATGGTGCTTAACCGCAACCCGGATAACTTCTTTGCCGAAAACGAACAGGTAGCTTTCCATCCAGGGCATATTGTCCCCGGTCTGGATTTCACCAACGACCCGTTATTGCAGGGGCGTTTGTTCTCTTATACCGATACACAAATTAGTCGTCTTGGTGGGCCAAATTTCCATGAAATTCCGATTAACCGCCCGATCTGCCCTTACCATAATTTCCAGCGTGACGGCATGCACCGCATGGGAATCGACACAAATCCGGCAAACTACGAACCGAACTCGATCAACGACAACTGGCCGCGCGAAACACCGCCGGGGCCGAAACGCGGCGGATTTGAATCATACCAGGAACGTGTAGAAGGCAACAAAGTCCGCGAGCGTAGCCCATCGTTTGGTGAATATTATTCCCATCCGCGTCTGTTCTGGCTAAGCCAGACGCCGTTTGAACAGCGCCACATTATCGACGCTTTCAGCTTTGAATTGAGCAAAGTTGCTCGTCCGTATATTCGTGAACGCGTCGTTGATCAACTGGCACATATCGATCTCACTCTGGCGCAGGCTGTGGCGGAAAATCTCGGTATCGAACTGACTGATGAACAACTGAATATTACCCCACCACCAGACATCAACGGTCTGAAAAATGCCCCAACATTAAGCCTGTATGCCATTCCTGACGGTGATGTCAAAGGCCGTGTGGTAGCGATTTTGCTTAATGATGAAGTGAGATCGGCAGACCTGCTGGCCATTCTCAAGGCGCTGAAAGCCAAAGGCGTTCATGCCAAACTGCTTTATTCACGGATGGGCGAAGTGACCACCGATGACGGCACAGTATTGCCAATTGCTGCTACCTTTGCCGGAGCGCCTTCGCTGACGGTGGATGCGGTCATTGTCCCTTGCGGTAATATTGCGGATATCGCAGACAACGGCGATGCGAACTATTACCTGATGGAAGCCTACAAACACCTTAAACCGATTGCGCTGGCGGGAGACGCCCGCAAGTTCAAAGCGACAATTAAGGTGGATGACAAAGGTGAAGAAGGGGTTGTGGAAGCCGACAGCGCCGACGGTAGTTTTATGGATGAACTGTTAACGCTAATGGCGGCGCACCGCGTCTGGTCACGTATGCCTAAGATTGACAAAATTCCGGCGTAAATATGGGTGGCGCAATTGCGCCACCTTTGCCTGATGCGCTGCGCTTATCAGGCTTACCGGATGCTCATAATGCTTTGAAATTTCAATATATTGTATGCCGAACAAGGTGTTTACGCCGCATCCGGCAAAACAGCCTTACCTACACATCCAGATAACTACCCAACCGATAACCACGCTCGGCAATGGCATACTTCAACGACGCCGACGTTAACACATCCAGTTCAGCTAACCGTGGGAAACAGTAAGCACTCTGGCGAATTGTATTATCGACAAACGCAGGATGGCACATCACTTCCAGTGAGCGTTCACCGCGATGACTGGAATCATCCAACACTTGCAGGAACAGTGATTCACTGATCTCTTCACCATAGAATGCACTACTGAAGCCCTGTGAACTGCGCAGATTTGCGGGTAAATCACCGTCGTTAAATACTGGCTGGCGATCAATACGCAACGCAATCTCCTCTTCAGCCGCAAACTTCGCCACAATCGGGAAAATCTGCGGGAACATATGCACATGATGATGACTATCAAGATGTGTTGGCTTGCGGCCAAACAATTCAATGAATCGCAGATACTGGCTGGCGAGTTCCTGGGAAATTTCTTCCAGTGGTAAGGCATCATCTTCTGCCAGCTGCCAGATCCATTTCCCCAACACACCTTGCCGGGTAAGCCCAGGCATCTCAGTCAGCGGCTTACCCAGTGTAAGGACAAAGTGCATCCCAACTGCCAGACTCGGCTCATCACGACTTAACCGCACCGCATGGTCGATAGCTTCCCCATTCACCAGCGCCGTCGTTGAGGTGACAATACCATTACGACAGGCCTCGATAATGCCGTAGTTCTGGCCTCTACTTAAGCCAAAGTCATCAGCATTAACAATCAGTAAGCGTTCCATAATCAGCCTCAGTTAATGTGCTTTTTTGAGTTCTGCAATGCAGTCAGCAAAGTTTGGCAACCACTTCTCATGCGCCAGAATCATCTCTCTTGCCAGCAGTTCCGCGTCACGATCGGAATGCACCAGCGGGCTAAGGTTGAGCGCCAGTAACACATCGTTAAATTCACCGCTAAGGGCTGCGTGACTGGCGGCAATCTCAAAACCTTTGATGGTATGAATCAAGCCCATCACTTTGTCATCGAAGTGTGTAATGCGTGGATGTGGCGTCGCGCCATCGCGCCCCAGTGTACAGGTCATTTCTACCGCCCAGTCTGCCGGAATATTATCAATATGCCCATGATGCGGGATATTAACGTAATGTTCCGCTTGCTTGTCGTTGTAGATAGCATTAATCACTTCACACGCCGCATCTGAGTAATATGCCCCGCCGCGCTGTTCCAGTTCTTTCGGCTTAACTTTCAGGTCCGGATTTTTATACAGGTCAAAGAGTTGTTTCTCGACTTTCTGTACCACCTGTGCACGTGCGCCGCCTTTATAATACTCACCCATTTCAATCGCCAGCATCTCTTTTTGCTTGAAGTAATAAAGCAGATACGAGCACGGCAACAGATTCAGTGAGCGAATTAAGCCTTCGCTAAACGGCAGATCGAAAATATTTTTTACGCCAGACGCTTTTAACTGCCCGGATGCCACACCATCAAGCAATTCGGCAAAGCGAGACTTGCCATTTACCAGAACATCTTTAATAAACACCATGTGGTTCAGCCCGAACAGATCGATAGATAAATCATCGTTCTCATTCAACGCTAAAACATCGCTGATAAACATCTTCATGCCAATCGGAATATTACACACGCCGATAAAGCGTTTAAATCCGGTATGACGATAAACGGCTTCGGTGACCATTCCCGCTGGGTTCGTAAAGTTAATCACCCAGGCATTGGGGCAGAGTTCTTCAACATCTTTGACTATGTCAAAAATCACCGGAATAGTACGCAGACCTTTAAACAGGCCACCTGCACCGTTGGTTTCCTGGCCGAGATAACCATGACTTAACGGAATACGTTCATCGAGTTCGCGTGCTGGTAATTGACCTACGCGCAGCTGGGTGGTGACGAAATCGGCATCTTTCAATGCTTCGCGGCGATCAAGCGTTTTATAAAGCTTCATTAGTACACCAGCGTTATCAATCATCCGCTGGCAGAGATCGAAAATAATATCCAGCTTCGCTTTACCCTCTTCGATGTCCACCAGCCATAATTCACTCACCGGCAATTCGTGATAACGTTTAATAAACCCTTCCAGTAATTCCGGGGTATAGCTGCTCCCGCCACCAATAGTGACGACTTTTAATTTCTGGCTCATAATTTCTCCCTTCATTAGGAAATACTGATATTCGTCGTGCCTGCCGCTAAGTCAGGAATAACCCGGAAACACTAGGTTATACAGAGCAAGCATGTAAATTTAGTGTTCTGATACAATGGCTACTGATTAAATTCAGTCAATTTTTTACGATAGCTATTGGGTGTAAACGAGGTCAATTTCTTAAACGTTTTAATAAACAGACTGGGGCTACTATAACCGGCTTCAAATGCAATATCTGTTACAGAATAGTTGGTCATTTCCAGTTGTTTTTTGGCAAAATTAATGCGAATTTCATTAATAATTTGCATTGGCGTTTTGCCATAATATCGCTGGGTCGCACGCGTCAAATATTCCTGCGATTTCGCCGACAGTATCACCATATTTTCCAACGCATTTTCACTAAACTGCTCTTTATCATGCATCTTTTCAACCGTGCTTTTCAGCCACTGAGGCACATCATCAATTACCTGTTCTTCACGGTAATGACGTAAGCGGTTGATAACATAAAAAGTCACTGTCTCAACAAACTCTTCCAGCCCGGTTTCACGGAAATTCAGTGAAGAGATGACCGTTTCCACATAGGTGAGAAAAGCGCTATTGGTCCGGTATACCTGTGATGCGACAAAGCAATAAGGCAACAACGGCAGATAATGCTGCTCAAAAAAACGTTTGCTGATCCCAACATTTAATATACGCGTGGCGCCAAACTCATAAAAACTTTGATGGTGCGAGCCCAACGGAATAAAGACAAAATCGCCCCGCTCCAGCAACACGCGTTTACCGTTTATCTCCTGGTAATAACGACCAGTTAACACCAGGGTGAATTCATAATAGTCGTGTTGATGCAGCCCACTGATACTCTCAGTTTTGTTGTAGATAAACACATGGAAGTTTTTGCCATTAAACAGTTGTTGTTCACGGGCTGTGGCAATTTCCGGCGCGTTAATCACTGACTGCATCATCAACTCCTTATGCCTTCAATTTTTCATGAAGCTCAATTAATTCGCTAATTAGTTCACGTGCAAGCATTGAGGTCATTAAATGATCCTGAGCGTGGACCAGCACCAGACTCACTTTCATCTTACCTTCGCCCGCATCGCCTTCAATCAGTTTCGTCTGTATCAAATGCGCTTCATTCAACGCCATTCGAGACTGATCCATCATCGCTTTTGCTGCCGCAAAATCGCCCTGCTTTGCCTGTTTCAGCGCCGCATACGCCAGACTGCGCGCCTGCCCGGAGTTGATGATAAGCCCCATCACCACTTCTTCCAGTTCTTCGGCTTCGGTTTGCGTATCCGGGATATTGTCGAGATCCATCATACTCAGTTCCTCACTTTCCTTACCCGGCACAGCGTTACCTGTGCCGATATCGATTAAAATTTCAGCGCGTTAGCAATATCTTCTTCACTCTCTTCTTTATCAATCACGTTTTGTGCTTTGTTAGCCACCACAACAAATGGCAGATAAATCAGCGTGGCGATACCGAGGTTGAAGAGTGCGACCAGTAAGGCGGCGACGCTACCGTTGGTGTTAAAGAAGGCCCCCAGACCGGTTGGCATGGTCCACGGCGCAATGTTGGTCACTGGTGGAATAATGCCCATGTAATATGCCGCCAGGGTGATTGCCGCCAGAATCGGTTGTACCAGCACAAACGGGATAAACATCACCGGGTTCATAATAATCGGCAGACCAAACAGAATCGGTTCGTTAATCTGGAAGATGCCTGACGGCAGAGCCAGTTTTGCCACCTGACGATAATCAGCACGGCGAGAAGCAATAAAGATAGCCAAAATCAGGCCCAGGGTCGCGCCACTACCACCGAGGAAAATAAAGGAGTCCAGCATCGGCTTGGCCCAGATATGGAAGGTCTTACCGGCAGCTAATGCCGCTTCGACGGAACCATATTGCTGGTAGGTCGCGATGTTTTCCAACGCCCACGGCGTCATGATGCCGTTGTCCAGTGCAGTCAGCGCCAGTGCGCCGTGAATACCGAAGAACCACAGCAGTGGAACAAAAATCACATACGCCCAGCCGACCACGCTACCCAACGATGCCAGCGGCGTCGAGATGGTATCCATGATGATCTGATGGAAGTTTGTGCCCCAGGTCGTCAGCGCCCAGGCAATAATCCCCATCACGGAAAGAATAATAAAGCCGGGAATCAATGCAGAGAAAGAACGCGATACCGACGCAGGTACGCTATCGGGCAGTCGAATTACCCAGTTGCGGCGGACAATAAAGGTAAACATTTCTGCCACCACCAGGCCGATAATAATCCCGGAGATGATATTCGCGCCGCCTAACCAATTAGCGCCGACGGCATAAGCCTCGCCGACGCTATAAGGCGTGACGGTCATAAACGCCGCAACGGATAACAATCCCGCTGCCAGCGCATCGACTTTACGCTCTTCTGCCAGCGCCATGCCGATAAAGAACGGTGCCATTAAAGACATAATCCCCAATGTTCCGTTATAAACATTTCCGCCAATACCTTTCAGACCATTGAGTGTTTCAATGGTCGAGGCGTCGAGGCGAATACCTAAGGAATAAAAAAACGACCCCTCCCCAAAGCTAAGGAAAACGTTATTAATTAATACAAACATCGCCCCTGCGAGGGTTAACGGCATTAAGCGAATAAAACCGTTTTTGATTGCATTAACGTGCGGCTGCTTTCCTATTTTAACTGCAAAAGGGAGGAGTACCTTTTCAAGCGATGCAATAACATTACTCATAGAAAAATACCCTTAAAAACCGCAACTTAAATATCGCGGTATAGATTTATGAAATAACTCTTTGACGGGAAAATTTAAAAATTAATTTGCTGCGGCTTTTTTAATTGCTGCAACTGCAGCCTTAAGCACGCCTAAACCATCGACTTTGCCATATAACAGCGAGTCAATTACTTCCACCGGTTTATTGGGTAACAAACGCTGAATTTCGGGCAACATATAAGCAATCTGTGGCCCTAATAAAACGACATCGGCATTCAGCCCTTTTTCACCAGCCAGCGTTTCTGGAAATGCTTCAATAATGACCGGAACTTCATATTTTTCTGCCTGAGCGCGCATTTTTGATACCAGTAAAGAGGTAGACATGCCCGCAGAACAAAACAGATAAATGTGTTTCTTTTCCATAAAACTGCCCTCATCAACGATTATCTGTCAGCCAGACACTCCGCAAGCCTTCACCTGCTTCCATGCTCTGGGTAACTTGCGAAACCAACATGACTTTTTTTGGTGGCTGAAAAGAGTATACGGTATTGACCTGAGCAATAGTATTTCTTTGACTATACAAATTGTCTCTCCTTGACCTGCTGTTATGACCACCTTCACATTTCGGTTAAATAATTCGCGTCAACAAATAAGAACACGCGCATAAAAAAACCGGCACAATGGCCGGTTTTCGTTGTGACTCAAGCTTTCAGATGAAGGAATTACTTCGCAGCCTGCGGATCAGTGTCGTATTCGGCACAGGTCTGATAGCCGGTATTGATCACATGCCCGGTATCATCTAACGCGACAAAATAGGTTTCTGCTTTACCATCACGTTGACCCAGAATGTAGGTCTGGCAAGTACCACGAGCATGGATCATGCTCACTTCAGACGAAGGTTTACCCGCAATTTGTGCAACCTGCGCCCGGCTCATGCCTTTTTTGACGTCTTTCACCACAGGCTGTACAAACTGGTCTTTGGTACGATCATACGCCGTACAACCTGCCAGCATGGTTAATACCGCCGCTGCACCCAGAATTCCTGCCATATTCTTGTTCATATTCCGTCCTCTTGTTTATCAGCGTGTTAGATAAGCCTGGAATACATCGGGGGCTTTTTCAAGCCTGAGAGCGAAACGGTTTCGCTTTCAGAGGATTCCTGTATGACGTTTTAACCACCATTCAACCTGCTGTCGCTTGTCGTTTCTGTAGCAACGGGTTAGCTTTAAGGAAGTTTTATTTTTCTGTCTGGAGGGGTTCAATGACATTGCAGCAACAAATAATAAAGGCGCTGGGCGCAAAACCGCAGATTAATGCTGAAGAGGAAATTCGTCGTAGCGTCGATTTTCTGAAAAGCTATCTACAAACCTACCCGTTCATTAAATCACTGGTACTCGGCATTAGCGGTGGTCAGGACTCTACCCTTGCCGGTAAGTTGTGTCAGATGGCAATTAATGAACTGCGCCAGGAAACCGGTAATGAATCACTGCAATTTATCGCCGTGCGCCTTCCCTACGGTGTTCAGGCCGACGAAAAAGATTGCCAGGACGCCATTGCCTTTATTCAGCCGGATCGCGTATTAACCGTCAATATCAAGGGCGCGGTACTCGCCAGTGAACAGGCATTGCGGGAAGCAGGTATCGAACTGAGCGATTTTGTGCGTGGCAATGAAAAAGCACGTGAGCGGATGAAAGCGCAATACAGCATTGCGGGTATGACTAATGGCGTCGTAGTTGGCACCGATCATGCGGCAGAAGCCATTACTGGATTCTTCACTAAATATGGTGATGGTGGCACAGACATTAACCCTCTGTATCGTCTGAACAAACGTCAGGGTAAACAGTTACTGGCGGCGTTAGGTTGCCCTGAGCATCTCTATAAGAAGGCCCCAACAGCCGACCTGGAAGATGACCGCCCGTCACTGCCAGATGAAGTCGCGCTCGGCGTAACGTATGAAAATATCGATGACTATCTGGAAGGGAAAAATGTCCCGGAACAGGTCGCCAGAACGATTGAGAACTGGTATCTGAAAACCGAGCATAAACGCCGCCCACCCATTACGGTTTTCGATGATTTCTGGAAAAAATAAACAGTGCGGCCTCCCCGCCTGAGATTGTCGACACCAAATACTTTATTCATGCCGGATGTGGCGTAACCGCCTTATCCGGCCTGCAAAACTTTGCAAATTCAATACATTGCAGGAATCGAGTAGGCCTGATAAGCGTAGCGCATCTGGCAGTTTACATTTGTCATCGGCCTTGCCTCTTTTTTAATCGCCACCCACCCGCTATACTGGATAAATGACCAGCACTCGGAGTAAACAGTGGTACGGCGTTTAACTTCCCCGCGGCTCGAATTTGAAGCGGCGGCAATTTATGAATATCCCGAACATTTACGTTCATTTCTTACTGACTTACCCACCCGACCCGGTGTGTATCTGTTTCATGGCGAAAGTAACACTATGCCGCTCTATATCGGCAAAAGCGTTAACATCCGCAGCCGCGTCCTTTCCCATTTACGTACCCCGGATGAAGCGGCCATGCTGCGACAATCCCGACGCATTAGCTGGATATGTACCGCGGGCGAAATCGGCGCTCTGCTCCTTGAAGCGCGTCTAATCAAAGAGCAACAGCCTTTGTTTAATAAACGGTTGCGCCGCAATCGTCAGCTCTGCGCCCTGCAACTGAATGAAAAACGCGTAGATGTGGTGTACGCAAAAGACGTGGATTTTTCTACTGCGCCAAACCTGTTTGGCCTGTTTGCCAATCGCCGCTCGGCATTACAGGCATTACAGACAATCGCCGATGAACAAAAGCTCTGTTATGGCCTGCTCGGGCTGGAACCGTTAAGCCGCGGTCGTGCTTGCTTTCGGTCGGCGCTAAAACGTTGCGCCGGAGCGTGCTGCGGAAAAGAGAGCCATGAAGATCATGCTCAACGTCTGCTCCAGTCGCTGGAACGTTTGCGGGTGATCTGCTGGCCGTGGCAAGGGGCGGTTGCGTTGAAAGAACAGCACCCGGAAATGACCCAATACCATATTATTCATAACTGGCTGTGGCTGGGGGCAGTTAATTCGCTGGAAGAGGCGGCAACGTTGATCCGTACGCCTGCCGGATTCGATCACGATGGTTATAAAATTCTTTGTAAACCACTACTTTCCGGTCGCTATGAAATTACTGAACTTGATCCGGTGAATGGCCTGCAAGCCAGTTAATTTCACTGAACAGCAGTTTGCCTTGCGGTTGCAAAAGCCGCAGGGTGTGTTTGCCATCGTACCAGCACGCGCCCTGGTCGGTGGTTAACAATTTTTCGCCCAGTTGCCATGCCCCGCTAATCACAAACACCACCCCGCCGCGTGAGCCAAAAGTGGTGAACGTGCGATCGGCAATTCTGACTTTCGCCTTACAGGCATCCAGGCGCGTCATAATGTTGAAATCCATCGACATCTGCCCTTCCGTCAGTTTCGCTTTTACCACCTGGTCCGCCGCAAAAGCAAAAGGCTGTAACGGCTTTAAGGTATGGCTAAAACGGTCTGCGCTTTCAAGAAGCATCTCACCGCCTTCCAGCAGCGTCACACTTCTTTCCATCCCAGGAAATAAAGAAAATTCACCATTGGCCGCAATGGACGCAATGCTGGCACGCCAGTAAAAATCACGTTTCGCAGGGGGAAAACTACAGATCTCACGAGTTTCACCGGCAGCGTTTCGCCACAGGTTCACCGACATTTTACGCATATCAAAGTATTCCATACTCGCTCCGGGCATGCTCTTTTCATTGTTATCGCTCAGGCAACCGTGGATTGTTATCGGCAACTCGTATGATTTACCTTAACGTTTTCGCAAAAATGACAGACACAGGCGCATAAAAGAAAACCGCCGATCCTGTCCACCGCCTTACAGCAAGGTAGTGGACAAGACCGGCGGTCTTAAGTTTTTTGGCTGAAAGATTATTCAGCAGTTGCAGGCATTTTACCTTTTCCCGCTGGGCGTTCTGTCAGACGCTTCTCAAAATTAGCATTAAATTGCTTTTTCTGCTCCGGCGTCAGGATGTTGTAAATCTTGTTCTGGGTTTCCATATGCGCCAGCATGTTAGCTTTGCGCTGTTCTTCCATTTTAGCAATCTGCGCTTCAGCTTTTGCTTTGTCGAAAGTATCGCTGGCGATGATGTCATGCATTGCGCGGCGTTCTTCCAGCGGCGGACGTTTCATCTGGTCACGCTGGCCTTTCATGATTTCACGAATCTGCTGTTTCTGCGCGTCGGTCAGGTTCAGGTCTTTGAACATCATGTCCTGATGCGGACCGAACTTGCCTTTATGGTGCATCATCGGCTTCGCGTCAGCCGGTGCTGCGGTAGTGGTGTCAGCGGCGTGGGCCAGGTTAGCCGCGCCAAGAGCCAGGGTAGAGGCAACAAACAGTGCAGTTAATTTACGCATATTCTATATCCTTCCTTTCAGTTATTTGTTACGGCTTTCTTAAGTAACGTGCCGTGTTGACGAGATTAACTTTACTGAGTTTAGCGTCAATTAATCAGAGCAACGGTAAATCAATGAAAGTATAAAAAACATTTTTTCGCCAATTATGGAGAAAAAAAGAAAAATTGAAGGAAATTGATGAATAAATATTACAACACAATGATTTTGCAGAAATTATGAAGGACTATACCTGATAAATGGCGATAAATAAAGCAAACATCCAGGATTAATCCGTATTATTCCGAAAGTCGTTATTAAATACCCGCAGAAACCTTTCTGCGGGCAAGTGTTAGGTTATTTTTTCCAGCATTAATCCCGCGCGTAATCCCAACGCCACCAATGGATTGGGGAATAGCACATATTCAATATCATGAGTCACGGTAAAACGTTCCTCATCATCCTGCGCCAATAACGTTCCTTTCTTAAACGGCGTGAAATTCAGCGTCTCGCTCGCCATATGCAACTCGAAGGCAGCAGTGTGACGGGTAATCTGCGAAACCACCCGGTAACGCTGGGGCAGTTTTCTCTCTATACCGACACTTGCCCCTGCTAACAGCGCAGCAATTGCATTGGTGGTTGGCGCAAACTGACGAAGATCGTTTTGCCCAAACGGCAGTGCTTTGCCTAGCTCCAGCGTACACGCCAGTGCGCCAAAATGTTGGCAGCTGAAATGGGTAAACGTGCCGCCGGGCGCCTGATGAAATACCAACGCCTCTAGCCCTGCCGCGCCCAGCCATGTCAGAAAACTTTCGTCCCAGGGATTTTCTCGTTGCGGTAAAACACCAAACCGCTGGTGGTACGAACCGCGGATGGCTGTATGCAGATCAAGATGCCAGTGAACTGACTCCTTCCCCTGCTGATAAAAATCTTCCAGGCACTGTTCCAGCTCGCGGGCGCGGCAGGTTTCGCTGCTTTCGGCAAATTGCTGCCAGCGTCCGCCAAACATCCGGTTCATATCGCTATGGCAATAGCGCTTTCCTTGCTTGAGCGCAGGGGGATTTCCGAGGATTGCCAACAAGCGCCAGCGTAACTTAATTTCACCGTGATAAATTGCGCCAAGTAAGGCGTCCAGCATTTCTACAGGCGCCGTTTCATTACCGTGGATCCCCGCCGAAATTACCAACGCGCCTTGCGGTGGGATTAATGGCGTCAGTTCCAGCACGCCATCCCCCAGCCAGCGCCAGCGAATACCGTTGATTTCTCTCTCGGTGATGACAGGTTTTTTACCCTCTAATGTCAGAGTGAGAAAATTATCCATTCTCCCCTCCCTCACGCTGGAACGGATAAACCGAACCGAGATTCAATAATTGAGTCAACGCTTCCAGTGCTTCCCGCCCTTCGCGCAGCAATTGCGGGTCGGCCAGATCGGCAGCACTCAGACGATCGCGGTAGTAACGATCCACCCAGTCATTGAGCGCATTAAACAGCGTATCGTTCATCATCACCGCCGGATTCACCGCCTGACGTTCTTCATCCGTCAACACAACGCGCAAACGCAGGCACGCAGGGCCTCCGCCGTTCGCCATGCTTTCGCGCAAATCAAAAACTTTTAGTGAGCTTATCGGGTTATCCGCAGCAAGGAGTTCATTGAGATAACGCCATACTCCGGCGTGTTCCCGACACTCCTGTGGCAGCACCAGCATCATCGAACCATCATCGCGACTCAACAACTGGCTGTTAAACAGATAGGTCGAGACAGCATCCGGAACGGAAACCTGCGACGTCGGTACTTCTATCGCCATAAAGCCGTTGACCCGCGAACGCAGGTTTGCCAGTAATTGCGCCTGGCGAGCGAACGCCTGTTGATGGCAAAACAGCACCTGACGGTTACTCACGGCAATCACGTCATTATGAAAAACGCCCTGGTCGATAACGTCCGGGTTTTGCTGGGCGAAAATCACCTGCTGCGGATTAACCTGATTCAGCCTGGCTACCGCCTCGCTGGCTTCGCGGGTCTGCCGCGCCGGATATCGGGAAGGCCGCGTACCGTTACCCTCTTCTCGCCCGTAAACAAAAATCTGCATGCCCGGTTCGCCGTAATGACCGCCGAGGCGATTGTGGTTTGCCGCCCCTTCGTCACCGAGCATCGCCACCTGTGGCAACGCCGAATGGATGGTGAATTTCTCTTTATCGTTAAAAATGGCGTTTAACAGCGATTCGGTGACGGGGGCTTCCAGCGAACGGTGAAATTTATTGTTCAGGTTGGCGACCGTGAAATGTACTTTGCCATCCAGCGTATCGGCGGATGGCGCTACCGTGGCCGCATTAGCTACCCACATTGGCGATGCTGAACTGACGCTGGAAAGCCAGTGTGGTGCCTGGCGGGCAACATTTTCCAGTACCTGCTCATCGCTGCCGCAGAATCCCAACTGACGCAGCACCGGAATAAACGGTCGCTCGTGCGGCGGGATCACCGCCTGGGGAAATCCCGCATCGGCAAGGGCTTTCATTTTCAGTAAGCCTTGCTTCGCCGCCAGTCGTGGATTCGATACCTGAAAACGATGACTGGTGGAGGCTTCATTACCAAACGACAGGCCAGCGTAATGGTGCGTCAGCCCCACCAATCCATCGAAATTGACTTCCCAGGCATTCATCGCGCCACCTCATCAGAAAAATCAAGCCCGGGGTTAAGCGTTGCGGGCAACGTTAACGAGTCCGACTCCAGGCTCGCCATCGGCCAGGCACAATAATCCGCCGCATACCAGGCGCTGGGGCGATGGTTGCCGGAAGCGCCAATGCCGCCGAATGGTGCTGTACTGGCGGCTCCGGTAAGCGGTTTGTTCCAGTTAACAATTCCTGCCCGCGCTTCCAGTAATAGTTGCTCGAACTTTTCCCGTTTTGGGGAAACCAGCCCACAAGAGAGGCCAAAGCGGGTGTTATTCGCCATCTTTATCGCCCCATCAAAAGTGTCATAACGCCATACGCGAAGTAGCGGCCCAAACACTTCTTCATCCTGCACGCCTGAAACACCCGTCATTTCAACGATCCCCGGCGTCAGCAGCGATGTTCCCGCTTGTAGCAAACGTGGCGCAAGCAGCGTTTGCCCGCCCAATGCTTCCAGTTCCTGCCAGGCAGTAACAACCTGCTGTGCGGCCTGTTCAGAAATCAGCCCACCAATAAACGGCTGCGGTTCGTCATCCCATTTCCCCGGCGTTAACCGCTGGCTGACGGCAACAAGGCGAGCAAGAAACGCATCGCCCTGCGCCCCGCTTTTCACCAATAAACGGCGGGCGCAGGTGCAGCGTTGCCCGGCAGTGACAAATGCCGACTGGATAGTCAGATGGACAGCGGCGTCGATATCCACCACGTCATCAATAATCAGCGGGTTATTGCCGCCCATTTCGAGGGCGAGAATTTTTTCCGGCTGACCGGAAAGCTGGCGATGTAACTGGTAGCCGGTATTGGCGCTGCCGGTAAACAGCAAGCCGTCGAGATCCTCCAGCGCACTGAGCGCCTGACCGGTTTCGCGCCCACCTTGCACCAGGTTCAGCACGCCCGACGGCAAGCCTGCCTGCTGCCATAAACGCATGACGGCCTCGCCGCTCCAGGGGGTTAGTTCGCTGGGTTTAAAGATTATCGTGTTACCTGCCAGCAGCGCCGGAACGATATGCCCGTTAGGCAGATGCCCGGGGAAATTGTACGGTCCAAACACCGCCAGCACGCCATGTGGACGATGCCGCAAGCTCGCCGCTCCATCCGGCATTTCACTACGCTGCTCTCCCGTGCGAGCGTGATACGCCTTGATTGATATCGCGATCTTATTGATCATCGCCGTCACTTCGGTTGCCGCTTCCCAACGCGGTTTGCCGGTTTCTCTGGCAATAATCGCCGTTAATTCGGCTTTGTTGCTTTCCAGCAGTGCAGCAAATCGTTCAACTCTTACCTGACGATCGCCAAAAGAGAGCCGCGCCCAACGCGGAAACGCTGCACGAGCGGCCCGACAAGCCTGCTCAACCTGAGCAGCATCGGCATCGTTGCCCTGCCATAACACCTCGCCCGATACCGGATTACGCTTCACGCGCAGTGCGCCCTGGCCCGTCACCCAGTCACCGTTGATCCATAAAGTCATGCTGTTTTCTCCTCTGCACACAGGCGCACCAGACGAACGCGATCCCCGGCGTGGCATTTGAGGGCATCCAGTTGTGCGGCGGTTAAAATCAAACGTTCGGTCGCCGGATCGGCTCGCACCAGCAACACGCGGAAATGGTGATAATTTTCATTGGCGACCAGGCAAGCCGGAAAATCTCCCTGTGCAGGTTGTCCTTCCGCTACTTCCACCAGCCGACTTTTGCGGATAGCGCGAACGCGGTCAATGTCACACTCCAGCGTCGGCCCGCCGTCGAAAATGTCGATATAGTTGCGGTAGCGAAAGCCCTCTTTTTCCAGCACCGCCCGCGCGGGCGCAGTTTGCGGATGAACCTGACCGATGACGTCCTGGGCTTCCTGGGATAAAAAGTCCGTATAGATCGGATGTTTCGGCATCAGTTCTGCAATAAATGCCTTTTGCCCGGTGCCGCAGAGAAAATCGGCGCGGCTAAAATCCATCGAAAAGAAGCGTTTACCGAGGCTTTGCCAGAACGGTGAATAGCCGTGTTCGTCAATCACCCCGCGCATTTCCGCGACAACTTTGTCATTAAACTTGTCGCGAAAAGCCGCCATAAACATAAAACGCGATTTCGACAGCAAATAGCCGTTGCCCTCTTTGCGCCAGTCCGGGTCGAGAAACAGCGTGCACAGCTCGCTGCTGCCGGTGTGATCGTTACTGAGAAACAGCGTCGGCAACGCGTTATAGACATTCAGCTCTTTTGAGGCGTGGACCAGCGTGCCGACGCGATAGTTGTACCAGGGATCGTTCAGCCCAACTGCCACCTCTATGGCGCAAATTCCCGCCACAGTACCTGTTTCACTCTCTTCCAGCACAAACACATAGCCCTGCTCGCTTTTGGGCAGTTCGCCCTGCCAGGTTTTGATTGCCCTTTCGATACGTGCCGAAAGCGTGGCTTCATTGGCGGGAAGCGACGTCAGGCCGCCGCCCGTTTTGCTGGCAAGCTGCATCAGCGCTGAGACATCTGATCGCTCAACGGGACGGATGACCATCATGATGAACCTCGGCTAACAAAGTGTTCGCAAGCAGCTGCAAAGCGATCCAGTCCGGTCGTCACCTCTTCTTCGCTGACATTGAGCGCAGGCGCAAAACGCACCACGTTGCCACCCGCAATCAGTACCATCACGCCCGCTTTCGCCGCTTCCTGAGAGATCTGTTTCGCTTGCCCGGCGTAATCGGCATTCAGCACACAGCCAATCAGCAAACCTAAGCCGCGAATTTCACTGAACAAACCGTAGCGGTGATTAAAGGTATGAAGACGCTCAACAAACCAGTCGTGACGCTGTTTAACCCCGTTAAGCATCTCTGGCGTGTTGATGAGATCCAGCACTTTGCCTGCTACCGCCGAGGCCAGCGGATTGCCGCCGTAGGTGGTGCCGTGGGTGCCAACGGTCATCACGCTGGCGCATTCTTCGGTTGCCAACAGAGCGCCAACGGGGAAACCGCCGCCCAGCGCTTTGGCGGTGGTTAACAGATCGGGCGTCACGCCGTAGTGCATATAGGCATACAGTTCCCCGGTGCGCCCGACGCCCGTTTGTACTTCATCAAAAATCAGCAAAGCATTGTGGCGGTCACACAATTCACGCAGACCTTGTAAAAACGCGTTGCTGGCGGGTACCACACCGCCTTCCCCCTGGATGGGTTCGACAATCACCGCACAGGTAGAGTCGTCAATCAGCGCGCTGGCAGAGTTAATATCGTTATATGCAGCATGACGAATATCCGGTGGCAGTGGCGCAAAATCCTGTGAATAGGCTGGCTGCCCGCCTGCGCTGACGGTAAACAGCGTGCGCCCGTGAAACGCATTTTTGAACGCCACGATGCCGCTCTTATGGCTGCCGTAGCGGTCGTGAGCGAATTTACGCGCCAGTTTTAGCGCCGCTTCGTTGGCTTCCGCACCGGAGTTACAAAAGAAAATGCGATCGGCAAACGTGGCGTCGATCAATTTTTTCGCCAGTCGCAGTACCGGCTCGTTGGTGTAACCGTTGCCGGTATGCCAGAACTTACTCGCCTGTTCGTTCAGCGCCTCGCGCAGTTCCGGATGCGCATGACCCAATGCGTTTACCGCAATGCCACCCGCGAAGTCGATATACTCTTTCCCCTGCTGATCCCACAAGCGCGAACCTTCGCCACGTACCGGTATAAACGGTGCCGGAGCGTAAACAGGTATCATCCATTCATCAAAGTTTTCACGCGTAATTGGCTGAGACATAGCGACCTCTACAGTAAATAATTCGTTATTTATATGTTAATAATAAGTAATGCTTGCGCTGTAAATGTAGATTGCAGGGTTCATGCCAGCCAGGGGGAAAAGTGCATAAATGACGGTCACTAACTGGAAATCAATGAGTTACAACCGAACAATATGCACCTTAAGTGCATATAAAGTGAATATGTTTGCCATGTGGATGAATAAATAGAATAAAAAACGCAATGTTATGCAGAAGTAAAATATAATTCTGGAATTGTGATCATTGGCGAAATTTACTGGAAATTACTGCGCCATTCTGACGCAACTCGCACCAAAAGCGGGCATTTTCTGCGCCATCGTTGACATCATTAACAACCATCGATCAAATCACTTAACAACAGGCAGTAAGTCAGACGAATTTCTGCTAACATCCACGCACTCTTTATCTGAATAAATGGCAGCGACTATGAAATTTGTCTCTTTTAATATCAACGGCCTGCGCGCCAGACCACACCAGCTTGAAGCTATCGTCGACAAGCACCAGCCTGATGTGATTGGCCTGCAGGAGACAAAAGTTCATGATGATATGTTTCCGCTCGAAGATGTGGCAAAGCTCGGCTACAACGTGTTTTATCACGGGCAGAAAGGCCATTACGGCGTGGCGCTATTGACCAAAGAGACGCCGATTGCCGTGCGTCGTGGCTTCCCAGGCGACGGCGAAGAGGCACAACGGCGGATTATTATGGCGGAAATCCCCTCACCGCTAGGCAATGTCACCGTGATCAACGGCTACTTCCCGCAGGGCGAAAGCCGCGACCATCCCATAAAATTCCCGGCTAAAGCACAGTTTTACCAGAACCTGCAAAACTACCTGGAAACCGAACTCAAACGTGATAATCCGGTGCTGATTATGGGCGATATGAATATCAGCCCCACCGACCTGGATATCGGCATTGGCGAAGAGAACCGCAAACGCTGGCTGCGTACTGGTAAATGTTCTTTCCTGCCGGAAGAACGCGAATGGATGGACAGGCTGATAAGTTGGGGGCTGGTCGATACCTTCCGCCATGCGAACCCGGAAACGGCAGATCGCTTCTCGTGGTTTGATTACCGCTCAAAAGGTTTTGACGATAACCGTGGTCTGCGTATCGACCTGCTGCTTGCCAGCCAGCCACTGGCCGAATGCTGCGTAGAAACCGGCATCGACTATGAAATCCGCAGTATGGAAAAACCGTCAGATCACGCACCTGTCTGGGCCACCTTCCGCCGCTAATTTCTCCGTTCTCCTGGCTCGCACTGGGTCAGGAGAATTAACCTTGAGAAAAATCAACAAACTGTCAGTAATGATTTGTTGCCCGCCGTCCTTTGTTATACCGTCGCTGCGTTTTTTAGTTGTCTGACCACTTCTCTATTATCAAGTTTGATATAGGAAACTCCACGATGAACGCTGAGCGTAAATTTCTTTTTGCCTGTCTGTTTTTTGCGCTGATAATTTACGCTATCCATGCTTTCGGTTTATTCGATCTACTCACCGATTTACCCCACTTACAGACACTCATTCGCCAGAGCGGATTGTTCGGTTATAGCCTCTATATTCTGTTATTCATCATCGCCACCCTCTTTCTGCTACCGGGCAGCGTACTGGTGATCGCTGGAGGAATAGTTTTTGGCCCGCTAACAGGAACGCTACTTTCGTTAATTGCCGCCACGCTGGCCTCGTCGTGCTCATTCCTGTTGGCGCGCTTTCTGGGGCGTGATTTACTGTTGAAATACGTCGGTCATTGCCACACTTTTCAGGCTATTGAAAAAGGCATTACGCGTAACGGTATCGATTTTCTTATTCTGACCCGCTTAATCCCGCTATTTCCATACAATATTCAAAATTACGCTTACGGATTAACCGCCATCACCTTCTGGCCTTATACCCTTATTTCGGCATTAACCACTCTGCCTGGAATAGTGATTTATACCGTGATGGCCAGCGATCTTGCCAGTGAAGGCATTTCGCTGCGCTTTATTTTACAACTCTGTCTGGCGGGCCTGGCGCTGTTTATTCTCGTCCAGCTCGCCAAACTCTACGCCCGACACAAACATGTGGATCTGTCTGCTTCGCGCCGCAGCCCACTTACTCACACAAAAAATGAAGGATAGAACGAGGTTGCAACATTATTCAGTGTCATGGAAAAAAGGACTGGCTGCGCTGTGTTTACTGGCCGTTGCGGGGCTTAGTGGCTGTGATCAAAAAGAGAATACGGCGGCAAAAGTGGAATACGACGGGCTTTCGGACAGCCAGCCGCTACGTGTCGATGCAAATAACCATACGGTAACCATGCTGGTACAAATTAATGGGCGTTTCCTCACCGACGATACCCGCCACGGTATTGTGTTTAAAGATGGCTCCAACGGACATAAATCGCTGTTTATGGGTTATGCCACGCCGAAAGCATTTTATGAAGCCCTGAAAGAGGCAGGTGGTATGCCGGGCGAAAACATGACGATGGATAATAAAGAAACGACTCATGTCACAGGCAGCAAACTGGATATTTCAGTTAACTGGCAAGGGGCGGCAAAAGCGTATTCCTTCGATGACGTGATTGTTGACAGTAATGGCAAGAAACTGGACATGCGCTTTGGCGGTAATTTAACGGCAGCTGAAGAGAAAAAAACGGGCTGCCTGGTATGTCTGGATAGTTGCCCGGTCGGTATTGTCAGCAATGCGACATACACTTATGGTGCGGTGGAAAAACGCAGCGAAGTGAAATTCAAAGGCAATGCCTCGGTTCTCCCGGCAGATAACACGCTGGCAACGGTTACCTTTAAAATCGCCGAATAAAACCAGGATAAAGGATGATGAAAATGCAATCGCGTAAAATCTGGTACTACCGCATAACACTCATCATCCTGTTGTTCGCGATGCTGCTGGCATGGGCGCTGCTTCCCGGCGTCCATGATTTTATCAATCGCAGCGTTGCGGCGTTTGCCGCCGTGGACCAACAGGGTATAGAACGCTTTATTCAGTCTTACGGCGCACTAGCGGCAGTTGTCTCGTTCTTGTTGATGATTTTACAGGCCATTGCTGCACCGCTACCTGCGTTTTTAATCACCTTTGCCAATGCGTCGCTGTTTGGCGCGTTCTGGGGCGGCTTGCTGTCGTGGACCAGTTCGATGGTAGGCGCGGCGCTGTGCTTTTTTATCGCCAGAGTAATGGGCCGTGAAGTGGTGGAAAAGTTAACCGGCAAAACCGTGCTTGACAGTATGGACGGCTTTTTCACTCGCTACGGCAAACACACCATCCTGGTATGTCGGTTATTGCCTTTTGTCCCTTTTGATCCAATCAGCTATGCTGCCGGTTTGACTTCAATACGTTTTCGCTCGTTTTTTATCGCCACCGGGCTTGGTCAGTTACCGGCAACCATTGTCTATTCTTGGGCGGGCAGCATGTTAACAGGCGGTACTTTCTGGTTTGTCACCGGACTGTTTATTCTGTTTGCTCTGACCGTGGTGATTTTTATGGCGAAAAAAATATGGCTTGAGCGCCAGAAGAGGAATGCCTGATGGGGTTACCACCGCTTAGCAAAATCCCTTTAATTTTACGTCCACAGGCGTGGCTGCATCGTCGCCATTACGGCGAGGTGTTAAGCCCCATCCGCTGGTGGGGGCGGATTCCGTTTATCTTTTATCTGGTGTCGATGTTTGTTGGCTGGCTGGATCGCAAACGCTCACCGCTCGATCCAGTAGTGCGATCGCTTGTCAGCGCGCGTATCGCGCAAATGTGTCTGTGTGAGTTTTGCGTGGATATCACCAGTATGAAAGTCGCCGAGCGTACCGGCAGCACCGATAAATTGCTGGCGGTAGCTGACTGGCGGCAAAGCCCGCTCTTCAGCGACGAAGAACGGCTGGCGCTGGAATACGCCGAAGCGGCAAGCGTTACGCCGCCAACGGTCGATGATGCCCTGCGCACCCGACTGACTACGCATTTTGACGCCCAGGCGCTCACCGAGCTGACGGCATTGATCGGCTTGCAAAATCTGTCAGCCCGTTTTAATTCTGCCATGGACATTCCCGCTCAGGGGCTGTGCCGTATTCCTGACAAACGTTCTTAAGGAGAGATGATGCGCCATTGTGTATGGTTGCTGGGATTGTTATCGCTGTTTTCTTTGGCAACACATGCCAGTGACTGGCAGGAAATTAAAAATGAGGCCAAAGGGCAAACCGTCTGGTTTAACGCCTGGGGCGGCGACACCGCGATTAACCGCTATCTCGACTGGGTTAGCGGCGAGATGAAAACCCATTACGCTATAAACCTGAAGATTGTTCGTCTGGCGGATGCCGCAGACGCGGCGAAGCGCATTCAGACAGAAGCCACTGCCGGACGTAAAACGGGCGGCTCGGTGGATCTGCTCTGGGTGAATGGCGAAAACTTCCGCACCTTAAAAGAGGCTAATTTACTGCAAACTGACTGGGCGGAAACGCTACCCAACTGGCGCTATGTCGACACACAGCTGCCGGTGCGAGAAGACTTTTCTGTGCCGACACAAGGTGCGGAATCGCCCTGGGGCGGCGCACAGCTGACATTTATCGCCCGACGCGATCAGACACCACAGCCACCGAAAACGCCACAATCCTTGCTGGAATTTGCCAAAGCCACCCCTGGTACGGTTACCTATCCGCGCCCACCGGACTTTACCGGCACCGCGTTTCTTGAACAGCTGCTGATTATGCTGACGCCCGATCCCGCTGCATTAAAAAAAGCGCCGGACGATGCCACTTTCGCCCGCGTCACTGCGCCATTGTGGCAATATCTTGATGCACTGCATCCGTATTTGTGGCGCGAAGGAAAGGATTTCCCGCCTTCGCCCGCGCGGATGGATGCTCTGCTGAAAGCCGGCACATTGCGCCTGTCGCTGACCTTTAACCCCGCACATGCGCAGCAAAAAATATCCAGCGGCGATTTACCCACCAGCAGTTACAACTTTGGCTTTAGCGAGGGAATGATTGGCAACGTGCATTTCGTCACCATTCCAGCCAACGCAACTGCCAGTGCTGCGGCAAAAGTCGTCGCCAACTTCCTGTTGTCACCTGAAGCACAACTGCGTAAAGCGGATCCCGCTGTCTGGGGCGATCCTTCGGTTCTCGATCCGCAAAAACTACCTGCCGGGCAGCGTGAAACATTGCAATCAAGAATGCCGCAGAATCTGCCGCCGGTACTGGCGGAACCGCATGCTGGTTGGGTAAATGCGCTGGAACAAGAATGGCTACGCCGTTACGGTACGCATTAATTTTTTTGCTGTGGGTGGTGATGGCGGTGATTTACGCACCGCTGGTTCCGTCGGCTTTCACGCTGATAACACCTGCCATGTCGCTGACGCACTGGCAGATGTTATTTGCCGATCTGCAGCTACCACAGGCATTACTGGCAACGCTGGTGTCGACAACCATCGCGGCGGTCGGCGCTTTGTTTATTGCCCTGCTGGTGATAGTAGCGCTATGGCCTGGGCCGAAATGGCAGCGTATGTGCGCCCGTCTGCCGTGGCTACTCGCCATCCCCCACGTGGCTTTTGCCACCAGCGCCCTGCTGCTGTTTGCTGACGGCGGCCTGGTTTATCAGTTTTTCCCTTTTCTCATTCCGCCGATGGACAAATTGGGTATCGGTCTGGGCCTCACCCTTGCGGTGAAAGAAAGCGCATTTCTGCTTTGGATCTTATCGGCAGCACTGAGTGAAAAACGCCTGGTGCAGCAAGTTATTGTACTGGATTCGCTGGGCTACAGCCGCTGGCAATGTCTGAACTGGTTGTTGTTGCCCTCCGTCGCGCCTGCGCTGGCAATGGCGATGCTGGCGATTGTCGCCTGGTCGCTTTCGGTCGTGGATGTAGCGATTATTCTTGGGCCTGGTAATCCACCGACGCTGGCGGTAATTAGCTGGCAGTGGTTAACCCAGGGCGACGCCGATCAACAAACGAAAGGCGCACTTGCCAGCCTGCTGCTGATGCTGTTACTCGCCGTCTACGTTTTGCTTGGTTATCTGTTATGGCGCGCCTGGCGATGCACGCTCCCCCGGGAAGATGGCATTCGCATGCCATCCACGCCTTTATTGCCAGGGAAGATGCTGGCGAAGTTGTTACCCTTAACTGGCGTGCTGTGTGTGATTCTGCTGGCGATCCTCGCGGATCAATCAACGATCAATCACGAGGGGCTGCTCAATAGCCTGACGATGGGACTGGTGGCGACACTCATCGCTTTGGTTCTGTTGCTGCTGTGGCTGGAATGGGGGCCACAACATCGCCAGTTGTGGCTATGGTTGCCCATATTATTACCCGCCTTGCCACTGGTGGCAGGCCAGTACACGCTGGCGCTTTGGCTCAATCTGGATGGTAGCTGGACGGCGGTGGTGTGGGGGCATCTGCTGTGGGTAATTCCGTGGATGCTGTTTATCCTGCAACCCGCCTGGCAGCGCATTGATTCACGGTTAATTTTGATTGCGCAAACACTGGGCTGGTCGCGTGTCAAAATCTTCTTTTACGTGAAATGTCCGCTGATGTTACGCCCTGCGCTGATTGCCTTCGCTGTCGGATTTTCAGTCAGTATTGCGCAGTATATGCCAACGCTGTGGCTGGGAGCCGGACGTTTCTCGACGCTCACCACCGAAGCGGTGGCACTAAGCAGCGGCGGCAGCAACGGTATTCTCGCCGCCCAGGCTTTATGGCAACTGCTATTGCCACTTATTATTTTTGCCCTGACCGCGTTAGTCGCAAAATGGGTAGGTTATGTCAGACAAGGACTCCGCTAATGCTCTGCGTGAAAAATGTTTCGCTACGTTTACCAGAAAGCCGCTTGCTGACAAACGTTAACTTTACAGTCAATAAAGGTGACATTGTCACGTTAATGGGTCCCTCAGGCTGCGGTAAATCTACGCTGTTTTCATGGATGATTGGTGCGCTGGCCGGGCAATTTTCTTGTACAGGTGAGCTATGGCTCAATGATCAACGTATCGATACCCTGCCCACCGCCCGGCGTCAGATTGGCATTCTTTTCCAGGATGCACTGTTATTTGACCAGTTCAGCGTCGGACAAAATTTACTGCTGGCGCTACCGTCGACGCTCAAGGGGACTGACAGGCGCAATGCCGTGAAAGACGCGCTTGAGCGAGCGGGACTGGCTGAAACTTATCACCAGGATCCTGCGACATTATCAGGCGGTCAGCGAGCGCGGGTGGCCCTGCTGCGCGCCCTTCTCGCTCAGCCAAAGGCATTATTGCTTGATGAACCGTTCAGCCGTCTTGACGTAGCTCTGCGCGATAATTTTCGTCAGTGGGTATTCAATGAAGTTCGCGAGCTGGCGATCCCCGTCGTTCAGGTAACCCACGATCTTCAGGATGTTCCTGCCGATAGTCCCGTTCTGGATATGACGCAGTGGTCAGAAAATTACAACAAACTGCGATAACGCAAAGTTTTTCCCGATGTGTCAGTTCAGAATGGCGCACTCAAAACTACAATGTCGGGATTTTCGATGAAACGTGTTTCTCAAATGACCGCGCTGGCAATGGCTTTAGGGCTGGCTTGCGCTTCTTCGTGGGCCGCTGAACTTACGAAGCCTCTTACACTTGACCAGCTTCAACAACAAAATGGCAAAGCGATTGATACTCGCCCCAGCGCGTTTTATAACGGCTGGCCACAAACCCTAAATGGCCCTTCCGGTCATGAACCTGCCGCCTTAAACCTTTCTGCAAGCTGGCTCGACAAAATGAGCACTGAGCAGCTCAACGAGTGGATCAAGCTACATAACCTGAAAACGGATGCCCCGGTGGCGCTGTACGGTAATGACAAAGATGTCGATGCCGTCAAAACGCGACTACAAAAAGCAGGCTTTACGCATATCTCTATCTTGAGTGATGCACTAAGCGAACCTTCCCGACTGCAAAAACTGCCTCACTTTGAACAGCTGGTATATCCGCAGTGGCTGCATGACCTGCAACAAGGTAAAGAAGTTACGGCGAAACCTGCGGGTGACTGGAAAGTGATCGAAGCGGCCTGGGGCGCACCTAAGCTTTACCTTATCAGCCATATTCCCGGCGCTGACTACATCGATACCAACGAAGTGGAAAGCGAACCACTGTGGAATAAAGTCTCTGACGAACAGCTTAAAGCAATGCTGGCGAAGCACGGCATTCGTCATGACACCACGGTCATTCTGTACGGGCGTGATGTTTACGCCGCAGCGCGCGTGGCGCAAATTATGCTCTACGCTGGCGTGAAAGATGTCCGCCTTCTGGACGGCGGTTGGCAAACCTGGTCCGACGCAGGTCTGCCCGTTGAGCGCGGTACGCCACCGAAAGTGAAAGCGGAACCAGACTTCGGCGTGAAGATCCCTGCGCAACCACAACTGATGCTTGATATGGAGCAGGCTCGCGGGCTGCTGCATCGCCGGGATGCATCGCTGGTGAGCATTCGTTCGTGGCCAGAATTTATCGGTACGACCAGCGGTTACAGCTACATTAAACCAAAAGGTGAAATAGCCGGGGCACGTTGGGGACACGCAGGCAGCGACTCGACCCATATGGAAGATTTCCATAACCCGGATGGCACCATGCGCAGCGCCGATGATATTGCCGCTATGTGGAAAGCGTGGAATATCAAACCAGATCAGCAAGTTTCATTCTACTGCGGCACCGGCTGGCGCGCGTCTGAAACCTTTATGTACGCACGCGCCATGGGCTGGAATAACGTCTCCGTTTATGACGGTGGCTGGTACGAATGGAGCAGCGATCCAAAAAATCCGGTAGCAACCGGTGAACGCGGCCCGGACAGTAGCCAATAACACGGCAATTACTGACGCTGAAGCGACTTCAGCGTCAGATATCCACTCCAAATCCGCGTAAATGTTGTCATCCAACAAAGCGCGCCAAATATCCATGCAAACCACGGGAAATATTCCGGAAAGAGACAACTTAAAACAAACAGCAAAATCGTCTCGCTGCCTTCTGTTAACCCGCCCAGATAGTAAAACGATTTGTGCGCATAACCGGGATTATCAATCTGATGTTTCGCCGCCAGTGCAGCAAATGCGAGAAAACTGCTGCCCGTGCCGATAAACGCAAACAGCAGCCAGCCGCCCGCCAGCGCATTTTGTTCCGGTGCGGCGAGAATAAACCCGAACGGTACCAGCGCGTAAAAAAGAAAATCCAACGAAATATCGAGAAAGCCCCCCGCGTCGGTTAACCCTCTGCGCCGCGCCAGCGCACCGTCCAGACCATCAAGCAACCTGTTCAGTAAAATGGCAATCAGCGCCGCCAAATACCAGTCCAGTGCCAGAAACGGCAGTGCCAGCACGCCGATGGCAAATCCCACTAACGTTAAACCATCAGGTGTAATGCCAGGTTTATCCAGAACCCGCACGCACTGATGCAACAAAGGCTTAATTCGGGGATGAAGATGGCGGTCTAACACGGGTACTCCTTAAGAAATAAAACCCTTCAGCTCGGGCAACACTGCGGATATTATGGCATTTTTCCTGTATTCGACCGTGTGTAATTTATGGAAATGATTGATGTTGTTGCCGCTATCATCGAACGGGATGGCAAAATTTTAATCGCGCAACGCCCTGCGCATAGCGATCAAGCGGGATTATGGGAATTTGCTGGTGGTAAAGTCGAACCAGGAGAAAGCCAGCCGCAGGCGCTGATACGCGAGCTGCGTGAAGAGCTCGGTATCGATGCTATCATCGGGAAATATGTAGCCAGCCACCAGCGGGAAGTTTCAGGGCGTATTATCAATCTTCATGCCTGGCACGTACCCGACTTCCACGGGACGTTACAGGCACATGAGCATCAGGCTTTGGTCTGGTGCTCACCTGAAGAAGCGATGCAATATCCGCTGGCCCCTGCTGACATCCCACTATTAAATGCTTTTATGGCTTTACGCGCCGCCAGACCAGCGGATTAGTGCTAATAGTTTTATCATCCCGCTGGCATTGCAGCAGTATTCCCTCTGCTTTAATCACTGCCCCTTCGGAATAGTTTTGATCCTGATAAACGCAGCACTGGTTACAGGGCTGCGCCGACTGCCCACCAGAACTAAACACTTCCGGCGGCACATTTACCTGCACATCCGGACGATAATGCTGATTAGCCAGCGCAAAAAACGGGAATACCAACGCTACAGCGAGCAATGCTCGATTCACAGGAAACTCCTTATATTTCGTTGTCTCTGCTACTGATAACGGTAACCTGGCGGGAAAACTTTAGCGTCTGGTTGCCGGATGCGGCGTGAATGCCTTATCCACCAAATGTCCCCATTTTGGTAGGCCGAAGAAGATGTATCCGACATTAGGCGGCGTTTATAAATTCCTCACATTATTAATTTGCTTTCCGGTGCCATTTTTTACTTGCTTACCGTCACATTCTTGATGGTATAGTCGAAAACTGCAAAACAAACAACATACGCACAATCGTCTTAATATATAAGGGTTTTATATCTATGGATCAGACATATTCTCTGGAGTCATTCCTCAACCATGTACAAAAGCGCGACCCGAATCAAACCGAGTTCGCGCAGGCCGTTCGTGAAGTAATGACTACTCTCTGGCCTTTTCTTGAACAAAATCCCCAATATCGCCAGATGTCATTACTGGAGCGCCTGGTTGAACCGGAGCGCGTGATCCAGTTTCGCGTGGTATGGGTTGACGATCGCAACCAGGTGCAGGTCAACCGAGCATGGCGCGTCCAGTTCAGCTCCGCCATCGGTCCGTACAAAGGCGGTATGCGTTTCCACCCGTCAGTTAACCTCTCCATTCTTAAATTCCTTGGCTTCGAGCAAACCTTCAAAAATGCCCTGACTACCCTGCCGATGGGCGGTGGTAAAGGCGGCAGCGATTTCGACCCGAAAGGGAAAAGCGAAGGCGAAGTGATGCGTTTCTGCCAGGCACTGATGACCGAACTGTATCGCCACCTGGGCGCGGATACCGACGTTCCGGCAGGTGATATCGGCGTTGGTGGTCGTGAAGTCGGCTTTATGGCGGGGATGATGAAAAAGCTCTCCAACAATACCGCCTGCGTCTTCACCGGTAAGGGCCTTTCTTTTGGCGGCAGTCTGATTCGCCCGGAAGCCACCGGTTACGGTCTGGTTTATTTCACAGAAGCGATGCTGAAACGCCACGGTATGGGTTTTGAAGGAATGCGCGTTTCCGTTTCTGGCTCCGGCAACGTCGCCCAGTACGCTATCGAAAAAGCGATGGAATTTGGCGCTCGCGTGGTCACGGCATCAGACTCCAGCGGCACAGTGGTTGATGAAAGCGGATTCACAAAAGAGAAACTGGCGCGTCTTATCGAAATCAAAGCCAGCCGCGATGGTCGCGTTGCCGATTACGCCAAAGAATTTGGCCTGGTCTATCTCGAAGGCCAACAGCCGTGGTCCGTACCGGTTGATATCGCCCTGCCTTGCGCCACCCAGAACGAACTGGACGTAGATGCCGCGCATCAGCTTATCGCCAATGGCGTTAAAGCCGTGGCGGAAGGGGCAAATATGCCAACCACCATCGAAGCGACTGAACTGTTCCAGCAGGCAGGCGTACTGTTTGCTCCGGGTAAAGCGGCTAATGCTGGCGGTGTAGCAACATCGGGCCTGGAAATGGCGCAAAACGCTGCGCGTCTGGGCTGGAAAGCCGAGAAAGTCGACGCCCGTTTGCATCACATTATGCTGGATATCCACCATGCCTGTGTTGAGCATGGTGGTGAAGGTGAGCAAACCAACTACGTACAGGGCGCGAACATTGCCGGTTTTGTGAAGGTTGCCGATGCAATGCTGGCGCAGGGTGTGATTTAAATCATTAGCGCCGCATCAGGCATCTGCCGGATGCGGCGTGAACGCCTTATCCGGCCTACGAAAGGTGCTGTATCAGTGAGTTGGGATTCAGGCATCCGACCTTTATGTTATCACTCCACTGCCCGCTTCTTCTGATGGCGGACTTTTTTTCGCACTACGTTTACGCGGAGCAGCCTTTTTCTTATCAGCACTGCCACCACTGCCCGGAGCCACTATGCCGCGAAACTGCCGCACCGGCGTACGTTTGGCTTGATCAATTAGCTGATATAGCGTCCCCACCAGCGGCTGCATAAAGTCCTGGTAGCGACACTGCTTTTCGCTGATTTGCGTCAGCACCGATTCCCAGTGTGCGGTCATGTCCGGTCGCGTAGCCATTTCTGGCAGCGAATGGAATAACGCTTTTCCGGCGTCGGTGGAGTGGATATAGCGCCCTTTTTTGCTCAGGAAACCACGCTTGAACAACAGTTCAATAATCCCGGCACGCGTTGCTTCTGTCCCCAGACCATCGGTCGCACGAAGGATCTTTTTCAGATCTTTGTCCTGCACAAAGCGCGCGATCCCGGTCATCGCCGAAAGCAGTGTTGCATCGGTAAAATGGCGTGGAGGCTGCGTTTGCCGCTCTACCACTTCACCTTTTTCACACAGCAACTCATCGCCTTTCGCGACTACAGGCAGTGGTGTGCCGTCGTTTTCTTCATCGCGCTCTTTGCTGCCTAACAGCGTGCGCCAGCCTGCTTCGGCAAGAAAACGGGCTTTAGCGACAAATTTGCCTTTGGCTATTTCCAGTTCGATAACACACTTGCGGAACACCGCATCCGGGCAGAACTGCATCAGGTATTGACGAGCAATCAGGTTATAGACCTTCGATTCGTTCTCCGTCAGGTTGATGGCAGAACTACGCGCGGTCGGGATAATGGCGTGGTGAGCATCGACCTTTTTGTCATCCCAGCAGCGGTTGCGTAAATTCGGGTCAACCACCGGCTGCGGCAATAGTCCCGGCGCATGAACGCTGATGGCATTCATCACCGCGTGGCGTCCGGCAAAATGTTCTTCTGGCAAATAACGACAATCGGAACGCGGATAAGTGATTAGCTTGTGCGTTTCGTATAGCTTCTGGCAGATATCAAGCACGTTCTGCGCACTCAGACCAAAGCGTTTTGCCGCTTCAATCTGCAACGCCGAAAGCGAAAACGGCAGCGGCGCGGATTCTGATTCCCGTTTATCGTTATAGCTGGTGACAATAGCCGGTTGACCACTGATGCGGTTAACCACATGCTCCGCCAGCGGTCGATGCAATAAGCGCCCTTCTTCATCCTGGTACGGCTCGCACGCTTCACTCGGCTGCCAGATGGCGGTAAATCGTTCATCGGCAGGCGTCACGATGTGCGCTTTGACTTCAAAGAAATCTTTTGCCACGAAGTTTTCTATTTCTTCATCGCGCCGCACCACCAGCCCAAGAACGGGAGTCTGTACGCGCCCAACGGAAAGCACACCCTGATAGCCAGCATTGCGACCGAGAATGGTATACGCGCGGGTCATATTGATACCGTATAGCCAATCGGCACGCGCTCGCGCCAGTGCAGAAACGCATAGCGGTACAAACTCGCTATTGGAGCGAAGACGATCGATCGCCCGCTCAACCGCCTGCGGATTCAGGTCGTTGATCAAGCAACGCTGAACTTGCTGGCGCTTTTCCGGTGCCAGTTGCAGGTAGTCCAGCACTTCATCCACCAGCAATTGCCCTTCACGATCCGGGTCACCGGCATGAACAATTTCACTGGCTTCATGCAGAAAGCGTTTAATGACGTTAAGTTGTTTGGTTACGGAGGGGCGCGGTTGCAGTTGCCACTTTTCCGGGACAATCGGCAAATCCGCCAGATTCCAGCGCGCATAGCGGCTGTCGTAGACGTCTGGCTGCGCCTGCTCAAGCAGGTGACCGATACACCAGGTCACCACCTGACCATTGCCGCACTCGATAAAGCCATCGCCTTTACGGTGCGGTTTGGGCAGGACATCAGCAATAGCGCGTGCCAGACTCGGTTTTTCGGCTATAAACAACCGCATTGAATTAACGGATCTCAACCATGGCACGACCGCCACGCGCAGGCACCAGCTCGCCAATCGCCGTCAGTTCAATGCCAAACTCGGCTGCGGTAGCTTTGACTTCATTTTCAGCTTCCGGCATAACCGCCAGCAGCAGACCACCAGAAGTTTGCGGATCGCACAACAGATCGCGTACTTCACGCGGCATTTCGCCCATCAAATGTCCGTAGCTGGCAAAGTTGCGTTCGGTGCCACCCGGCACAGCGCCCAGTTTAATGTACTCTTCCACGCCCGGCAGTTTCGGGATCGCTTCATAGTCGACGCGAGCCTGCACGCCTGCCCCCTGGCACATTTCGCTCAAATGGCCCAGCAGACCAAAACCGGTGACGTCGGTCATCGCTTTTACGCCTTCAATGTTGGCAAATGACGCACCTGCGATATTCATCCGGCACATCACTTCCGTCGCCAGTCCCTGATGTTCCGGTTTCAGCAGTGATTTTTTCTCAGCCGTGGTAAGAACGCCAATCCCCAGAGGTTTTGTCAGGAACAGTTTACATCCGGCTTGTGCGGTGCTGTTTTTCTTCACTCGCTCGGTCGGTACGATCCCCGTAACCGCCAGACCAAAAATCGGCTCCGGCGCATCGATGGAGTGACCGCCAGCCAGCGCAATACCCGCCTGACGACATGCATAGCGTCCACCTTCAGTCACTTCGCGGGCAATTTCCGGGGAAAGTTTATTAATCGGCCAGCCAAGGATCGCAATGGCCATAATCGGTTTGCCGCCCATCGCGAAGATATCGCTGATGGCGTTAGTCGCCGCAATGCGGCCAAAATCGAAAGGATTATCAACGATCGGCATAAAGAAATCGGTGGTGCTGATGACACTGGTGCCATTACCAAGATCGTATACTGCCGCATCGTCGCGGGTTTCGTTACCCACGAGCAAATTCGGATCAACAAACTTCGCCTGCTCGCTGTGCAGAATGGTTTCCAACACTTTTGGGGAAATTTTACAGCCGCAACCTGCTCCGTGGCTGTATTGGGTCAAACGAATCGAGTTCTCGCTCATGGACATCTCCTGTCAATGCAATCCGGGTATGGTAACCTTCATTCCGTGAAGTGATAAGTGAGAGTGTCTGAATTCCTGCGCCTTTGCTCATAATCCAGACAGTTTTGCGAAAATTATCAAAAATAAGTCACAAACGGCGTCGGATCCGGAACGTTAATCGACGTTGACGCTTTCAATTGCGGCGTGCCGAGATAGAGAAAGCCGACAATTTTATCCTGCTCCCGACAACCGAACGCCTCGCGCACCACCGGACTTTCGGTTAACCCGCCACTACGCCAGATGCCGCCAAAGCCCTGGGCAACCGCCGCCATTTGCATCGCCATAACCGCGCAACCCGCAGACATCTCCTGCTCCCAACGCGGGACTTTATGATTTTCTTCACATTTCGCCACCACGGTGATGATGAGCGGCGCACGGAACGGGGCATTACGGGCTTTGTCGATAGCTTTATCATCACTACCCGCAGCAATTGCACCCTGTTGCAGCACGGTACTGAAACGTTCGCGGCCTTCCCCTTCAATCACAAAAAAATGCCACGGTTGCATGGACTTATGGTCCGGTGCACGCATTCCGGCACGCAGGATATTTTGCAGTTGTTCGCCAGTCGGAGCAGGTTCAGCCAGACGTGAGGCGCTTCGGCGGTTGATCAATAGTTCGAGTGCATCCATTTGATTAACTCCTGTCATGATGTTTATTCACAAAATTAACACGAGAGTGGATTTTGTTACAGCACAGTCCGCGATTCCTGCTGACAAGTGCCGGTTGGGTCATTACGATAACCACATCTATTGCACCTGCAACAGGTGTGACCTTTAGTCTGGGAGAATACATGCGAACCCTTTGGCGATTTATTGCCGGATTTTTTAAATGGACGTGGCGTCTGCTCAATTTTGTCCGTGAAATGGTACTTAACCTGTTCTTTATTTTCCTCGTGCTGGTTGGCGTGGGGATCTGGATGCAGGTCAGTAGTAGCGATACCAAAGAAACCGCCGGTCGTGGCGCATTACTGCTCGATATTTCAGGCGTGATCGTCGATAAGCCCGACAGTTCGCAGCGGTTTAGTAAGTTAAGCCGCCAGCTGCTTGGCGCCAGTTCCGATCGTCTGCAGGAAAATTCGCTGTTTGATATCGTGAACACGATTCGCCAGGCTAAAGATGACCGGAATATCACCGGTATCGTGATGGATCTGAAAAACTTTGCGGGCGGCGATCAACCTTCCATGCAATATATTGGTAAGGCTCTGAAAGAGTTTCGTGACAGCGGTAAACCGGTTTATGCCATTGGTGAGAACTACAGCCAGGGGCAATATTATCTCGCCAGTTTCGCCAATAAAATTTGGCTGTCCCCGCAAGGCGTGGTTGATCTGCACGGTTTTGCCACCAACGGTCTGTACTACAAATCGTTGCTGGATAAGCTGAAAGTTTCCACCCATGTGTTCCGCGTGGGTACGTATAAATCTGCCGTTGAACCGTTTATTCGTGATGATATGTCCCCGGCGGCTCGCGAAGCCGATAGCCGTTGGATTGGCGAACTGTGGCAAAACTATCTCAACACCGTTGCCGCTAACCGCCAGATCTCTGCCCAGCAGGTATTCCCTGGGGCGCAAGGGCTACTTGCTGGCTTAACCGAAACGGGCGGCGATACTGCGAAGTACGCGCTGGACAACAAACTGGTCGACGCGCTGGCAACGAATGCCGAAATTGAAAAAGCCCTGACCAAAGAGTTTGGCTGGAGCAAGGCTGATAAAAATTATCGCGCCATCAGTTATTACGATTACGCACTGAAAACTCCGGCAGATACCGGCGACAGCATCGGTGTCGTCTTCGCTAATGGCGCGATTATGGATGGCGAAGAAACTCAGGGGAATGTTGGCGGCGATACGACTGCGGCACAAATCCGTGACGCTCGCCTTGATCCGAAAGTGAAAGCGATCGTTCTGCGCGTAAACAGCCCTGGCGGAAGCGTAACGGCTTCTGAAGTGATTCGCTCTGAACTGGCAGCTGCCAGAGCCGCTGGCAAGCCTGTGGTTGTGTCAATGGGCGGTATGGCAGCATCCGGTGGTTACTGGATCTCCACGCCGGCCAATTACATTGTGGCTAACCCGAGCACCCTGACCGGTTCTATCGGGATCTTCGGCGTGATCACCACTGTAGAAAACAGCCTTGATTCGATTGGTGTACATACCGATGGCGTGTCTACATCACCCTTGGCAGATGTTTCCATCACTAAATCACTGCCGCCAGAAGTGCAGCAGATGATGCAATTGAGCATTGAGAACGGCTATAAACGCTTTATCACGCTGGTTGCTGATTCGCGTAATTCGACGCCAGAGCAGATTGATAAAATCGCCCAGGGCCATGTCTGGACCGGTCAGGATGCAAAAGCGAATGGGCTGGTCGATAGTCTCGGTGATTTCGATGATGCAGTTGCCAAAGCGGCTGAACTGGCAAAACTGAAACAATGGCATCTGGAATATTACGTCGATGAACCGACCTTCTTCGACAAGGTGATGGACAACATGTCAGGTTCAGTACGGACAATGCTGCCAGATACGCTCCAGGCCATGCTGCCTGCGCCGCTGGCCTCGGTCGCTTCAACCGTTAAAAGCGAAAGCGACAAGCTGGCGGCCTTTAACGATCCGCAAAACCGTTACGCGTTTTGCCTGACCTGCGCCAACGTGCGTTAATTTCTGCAAATATGTGGCCGATATGCTGTCGGCCACACTCCTGAACCGGACTGTCTTTCACTCCCTCTCTCCACTACATTCCCTTGCTCATTTAGCATCTGTCATGGAGTCATCAGTGAATAAGGCACCCTCTTTAATTGCCGCTATTGTCCTCGGACTGGGAATCAGCGCCTGTGGTTATTTTGTTGGCGATGGTGTTAAACATCTAAAAACCAACAACCGTTATGTGAACGTGCGGGGGCTTTCAGAAAAAGAAGTTCGCGCAGATACGGCTGAATTAACAATTGCTATCAACTTTAAGGGTAATGTTCCTGGCGAACTGTTCCCGAAACTTGAAGATGCGCAGAAAAAGATTGTTGCCGAATTCCACGCTCAGGGGATTAACGACAAAGAGATCAACGTGGGTCAATGGACAAGTAAGCGAACGGATGCCTTTTACCTCAAAGATGATCCGACGATGCCACGCTATAACGCTGACGGGTCTGTTACGATAAAAACGCATAACGTTGCTGCCGTCGAAAAAATCGTCGCTAAATTAAACGACCTGCAAATCGCCACAGATGGCGCGATCGCTGATAGCAAAATCGCCTACCGCTTTAATGGTATTGGCGCAGTTCGCGCGGAGATGATTGCTGCCGCAACGAAAGACGCACGTAACGCAGCATTACAGTTTGCGACGGATTCAGGTAGTCAGGTGGGGTCCATTAGCGATGCGTCACAAGGCGTGTTCCAGATTTTCGCCAGTGGCAGTGACGAAGATGATCCCTCGGCGATTAACAAAACGGTGCGTGTAGTCACGACCGTAACCTATGCGTTGCAGGATTAACCATTTTTCTCCGGCGGAACGCTAATCCCTCTGTTCCGCCGGGCTTTTCTCATATCCACAGAGTATCCAGGTGCGCTTGCTGCCCCTCACGTATATACTTTTGCTCTTTCGGTATCATTCATATCAATATCATGCAAAAGAAATCAATTTACGTTGCCTACACGGGCGGGACCATCGGGATGCAGCGTTCCGAGCAGGGATATATTCCGGTGTCGGGCCATCTACAACGCCAGCTGGCGCTGATGCCAGAGTTCCATCGCCCGGAGATGCCGGATTTCACCATTCATGAATACACGCCGCTGATGGATTCTTCTGATATGACGCCAGAGGACTGGCAGCATATTGCTGAAGATATTAAAGCGCACTATGACGAGTACGATGGTTTTGTCATTCTGCACGGCACCGACACGATGGCGTATACCGCCTCTGCGCTGTCGTTCATGCTGGAGAACCTCGGAAAACCGGTTATTGTGACAGGGTCACAAATCCCATTAGCCGAGTTACGCTCTGACGGACAAATCAATTTGCTTAATGCGTTGTACGTTGCGGCGAACTATCCCATCAACGAAGTCACACTCTTTTTTAATAATCGCCTGTATCGCGGCAACCGCACCACCAAAGCCCATGCCGATGGTTTTGATGCCTTCGCGTCACCAAACCTTCCACCGTTACTGGAAGCGGGTATTCATATTCGCCGTTTAAATACACCGCCCGCCCCACACGGCACTGGTGAGCTGATCGTTCATCCGATTACACCACAGCCGATCGGCGTAGTGACGATTTATCCAGGGATTTCTGCCGACGTCGTACGTAACTTCCTGCGTCAACCGGTTAAGGCGTTGATTCTGCGCTCTTATGGCGTGGGTAATGCGCCGCAAAACAAAGCATTCCTGCAAGAATTACAAGAAGCCAGCGATCGCGGAATTGTGGTGGTTAACCTGACACAATGCATGTCCGGTAAAGTCAATATGGGCGGTTATGCCACCGGTAACGCCCTCGCCCATGCCGGTGTTATTGGCGGTGCGGATATGACCGTAGAAGCCACGCTAACCAAACTGCACTACCTGCTCAGCCAGGGACTGGATACCGAAACCATTCGCAAGGCCATGAGCCAAAACCTGCGCGGCGAACTGACGCCGGATGATTAAGGAGACTGTAATGCCCCAACGCGCTCTGTTACTGGTCGATTTACAAAATGATTTCTGCGCTGGCGGTGCGCTGGCTGTTGCCGAAGGCGATAGCACGGTTGATGTTGCTAATGCCCTGATAAGTTGGTGCAAAGCGCGCGGTGAAGCGGTCGTCGCCAGTCAGGACTGGCATCCGGCCAATCACGGCAGCTTCGCCAGCCAGCAAGGTGTAGAGCCTTATACACAGGGTCAGCTTGATGGCCTACCGCAAACCTTCTGGCCCGATCACTGTGTGCAACACAGCGAAGGTGCAGCGTTGCACCCTCTGCTGGCGCAAAAGTCGATTGATGCCGTGTTTCACAAAGGCGAAAATCCTTTAGTCGACAGTTACAGTGCCTTTTTTGATAACGGGCGGCGGCAGAAAACCGAGCTCGATGGCTGGTTGCGCGACCATGAAATCAATGAACTGATCATTATGGGGCTGGCTACGGACTATTGCGTGAAGTTTACCGTCCTGGACGCGTTACAGTTAGGTTACAAGGTTAACGTGATTACCGATGGCTGTCGCGGTGTGAATATCCAGCCACAGGACAGTGCGCACGCGTTTATGGAGATGTCAGCCGCTGGGGCAACATTGTACACGCTGGCAGACTGGGAAGAGACGCAGGGATAAAATTAGTCAGATCCATCTCTGGCCTACAATTCCTTAATTACATCGTAGGCCAGATAAACATGCCAGCGTTGCATCTGACAATTGACACAATCAGCGAAAATTCAATTCACACCAGAAATTCGTTCCAGCGACACCTTCCGCGTTTCGATGCCAAAAATGGAGAGGACCAGCGCACATAACACCAACATGACACCAAGCACCATAAAGACCGTTATCGAACCATAATGCGTTAATAACGCCGCGACGCCATACGGAGTGAAGACCGCGACGATTCGTCCTACTGCATTAACAAATCCCGAGCCGCGCAGGCGTAAATGGGTTGGCCAAAGTTCCGGGATATACACCGCAGACGCGAAACAAACATACATATAAAGAAAGAAGATCATCACCAGGCCATAGCCTAAAATAGCCCATTCTGTAGTTTGTATAGAATATATATATCCCAACACAGCAATAATTATAAGCAAAGACGAGCCAAATAATCGGCGAGGAAAGTGATCAATAACTAACGCAGCAATGAATATTCCAACCGGAGCACCAATCATAATAACAGCAGTCATTAATATCGATTTATCAACATCAATACCAGAATTAACAAATATGGTCGGTATCCATACGGTGATAGTATAAAGCGAAATATTCATTGCAATTAAAACCGTAATCGCGACTAACGTGCGCCGCAACATCTCGCCTTTAAATAGCAACCAAAAAGTACCACTGATTTCATGACTCCGACTTTCGCTTTGCCTCAAAGCAAGTGGTGGTAGATGAATACCCTTCTCTTTTTCGATTTGCTGCTCTACTTCACGAAGTTGCCTTTCTGCTCCCGGTAATTGTCCAATACCCGCCAACCAACGAGGCGACTCAATAAAATATTTACCAGAGAGTAACCATGCTAATATTATCCCAATACCGCCCAGCAGAAACATTATGCGCCAACTGAAGAAAGCGATAACGACAACGCCAATCGCCGCTGACAACATGGGCGACCAGTTGCCGACAAATGAGAGTCGCGCGGACCATTTTCCACGAACCAGAGCGGGAATAAACTCAGTAAATGAAGCATAGCCAACCATAATCAGCGCTCCCATTCCTGTCCCCATCAGGAAGCGAAAGAAGATTAACCAGTACATATCCGGGACGAAAGCAGCGCCTGTCGCTGCAATGCCAACAATAAGAAGATTTATGCGAAATGCCCGACGCCGTCCACAGTAATCACCAATGAATCCACCGGCAAGCGAACCGATGAAATAACCAAACATCAATGCCGACGTAAAAGCAGCATTGAGGAAATTATTTGACCATCCATTGCTTACCAGCTTTGCTAAAACAACATTGCCTGAATAACTTAAAAACCCCGTTAATAACAGACTAAAGCTGATTATGCCAAATATACGATAATGAAACCGGGCCAAAGGCAAGCGGTCCAGTCTTGCGCCAATTTGATCATATTGTTCCATTTGGTGCCTCGAATTTTGCTAAAAAAGGTAGCAATTGCGGCAAACTCACTTGCCGCATTTTTATCATCATTTTATTTCACGGGCGCTGGAACAAATAACATTGACAACGTGTGTTTAAGCTACCACACAAGCTGGATATTATTGTCTTTGCAAAACTCTTCCCATTCTGCACCCGGTGATTTATCAGTTATTATGTAATTAATATGACTAAAGTCAGCTAACTGAACAAAAGCTTTGCGATCAAACTTGGAGTGATCGACTAATAACGCAACTTCTGTCGCCTGGCGGATCATTGTCTTTTTGATTTCAGCTTCAGCTTCGTTCGAGTCCAGTGCGCCGCTGTTAATATCAAGACCTTTACAACTCATTACCATAATATCGACGTGATAACGACTGATGATCTCTTTAGTAATTCGTCCTTGCAGAGAAAGCGTGTTTTTGTTCAGTTCCCCACCGGTTGAAACAACTTTAATTTCTGACTGAGCCAGAACATGAATAGCTTCTGCCGAGTTGGTTAGCAACGTCAGATCACTACGGTCCTGCAACAATTTGAGCAATTCCATAACGGTACTACTGGAATCTGCCGCCATGGTGGTTTTATTGTCGATAAACGGCAGCGCCTTGCGAGCAATAAGCTGCTTCTCTTCATAAAACGACGAAGCGCGCTTATAAAAATGAATATTTTCCGTCAGCATCGCTGTATTTAAAACAGCGCCACCATAAGTTCTGGTCAAAAAACCTTCATCTTCCAGCTTCTCAAGATCGCGGCGAATGGTTTCTTCGGTTACCTGAAAAATCGAGCTCAAATTCGAAACCGTTACTTTTTTATCGTTGGCAACCATCTGTTTAATTGCCTGAATCCTGTCTTTTGCCGCCACGATTACACCCCTGTCTCTTTTTACATCACATTAGCGCGATTATCGCATAAGCGATGTTTACTTTCAAAATAACCTGTTTGAATCACAGATTTTCATCACAGTTTTCACAGAAACAGAGGTGGATCGTGTGGGGTAGTTAACGCTCCAGGGCCTCTGCCATTTCCCTCATCAATGTTGCGTCTGCATCCGATAAGTTGATATTCAGCGCAGCCACATTTTCACGTACCTGTTCAGGCGCAGTTGCTCCGCTAAGAATGGAGATTAAATCGCTCTGTTTTAATATCCACGCCAGCGCCAGAGTAGGAATTGTGCACTGATAACGCGCACAAAGTGGCCGCCACTGTTCAAGCATATCAATCACTTTGAGCATGTTTTCACGCTGGAACCAAACTTTATTTGCCCGTGCGCCGCCTGGAATATAATCGCGAGTGATGGTACCTGTCAGCAGCCCCTGCTCTAACGGTGAATAGACCTGAACCACAATGCCGTTATCCCGACATAGCGGCAGCAGTTCGTTTTCCATTGCCCGATCGAGAATGCTATATTTCGCCTGAATAATATCCAGCTCACCATATCGCAGATATTCGCGTATATGATCAGCTTCGACATTAGCAGCGCCTATCGAACGAATCTTCCCCTCAGCCTTCAGCTCATTAAGTACTGCTACGGTTTCTGCAATCGGCGTAAAACAAGGCGGCACCGACTGCCAGTGCGTCATGTAAATATCGATGTAGTCAATGCCGAGACGTTGCAAGCTGGCATCGACTTCTTCGCGGATAGATTCAGGAGAGAGGTTTTTGTACAACTGACGATCGCCGACTTTGTTGAATAAACTGCCTTCTCGTTCCCAGACAATACCGCATTTCGTTTCGACGACAATTTGTTCGCGAGGCAATTGTTTTAACGCCTGGCCGACAATAACTTCACTATTGCCAAAGTTATATCCTGGCGCAGTATCAATCAGGTTAATGCCGCAACGATGAGCTTCAATAATCGTATCAATACAAATTTGCCGATCGAGATCGCCATTCCATGCAGGACCACCGCCAATGGCCCATGTCCCCAACCCCATCCGTGAAAGCGTTATATCCGTTGTGCCTAAAGGTATCATTTTCATTTGCCTTCATTACCCTTCATATTCTTCCAGCAATTGTTCGACCAGCTTTCTGTTTTTCACACCGGTGGTGGCACCAACACTCAGTACCGATATAGCTGCCGTTGCATTGGCAAAGCGCGCGCATTCACGCAGCTCTTTACCTTCCAGCAGTGCCGCAATAAAACCAGAAGCAAAGTTATCGCCCGCGCCAATGGTGTCGATGGCCGTAATTCCCGCTACTGCTGGTACCGTCATCGTCATTTCACCACGCTTGATAAAGCAGCCGTTTTTACCCGTCTTAATTACTACCGTTTTTACACCGCACTCAAGAAAGCAGTCAGCAATTTCATCCAACGTCTCTTTTCCGGTGAGTAATTTTGCCTCGGCAAAATTTGGAAACAGATAATCGACATAACTCAATGCTTCGCGAATATCATCCAGTGTTTCATTCAGACGAGGCTTGATCATATCGGCACAAATGATCATCTGCCGGGCTTTCGCTTGCGTAAAAATTTCAGTTAGCGCTTTACCATCCAATAGTGGACTGTTGAATATACTTGCTAGCGATAATAACTTTGCCTGAGAAAACCGTACAAAGTCGACATCATTAATATTCAATTTCCACAAACTGCCGTTGCGATTAGTGACAAATGTCCGCTCGCCATCCTCCGTTACAAGTCCAACGTTAATAGAGGTATCTACGCTGACGTCCTGTTTCAGGCTTTGAATATCAATATTCTCTTTGCAACAATGGTCGAGAATAAATTGTCCTGCGGCATCTTTACCAATGCGGCTCATTAATGCCGTGCGATGCCCCAGGCGAGAAATAATCGTTGCTTCATTGATTGCGTCGCCTCCCGTGGTCATTGCTATTCTTTCAAGCGGATAAGAATCTACGTCAAAAATTTTTTTACTGACCGGCTGTAATGGAATATCAACGATAGCGCCACCTATACATATAACTTCAAGATTGTCCATTACATTATTCCGCCTTGCCGTCTGAACCAAATAATTTGATTTTTTCTAATGCCCTTTCTTTAACTGCTTTACGGACTTCTCGCTCCAGGTGCAAGAAAGGCTGATCCTGATTTTCTTTCACTGCCACCATTGCGGCCTGGCACAGTTCAGTATGAATATTGATTTTCGCTATACCCAATGTAATCGCGGTTTTAATATCAGCATCACTGATCCCCGATGCGCCATGTAAAACCAGCGGAACAGAAACGGCATCGCGCACGCGTTTGACGACCTCAAAGTTCAATTGTGGCTCTGACGTATAAACCCCATGCTGGTTGCCAATGGCGACAGCCAATGAGTCACAGCCCGTGCGTTCAACAAATTCTGCGGCCTGGTCAGGATCGGTATAGTGATAGCCCGCCAGCGCTTCCTCATAAACGGTTTCATTACCGACATGTCCTAATTCCGCCTCTACCGGAATACCCAGCGGATGGAAGAAATCAACAGCCTCTTTGGTTAAACGAATATTTTCTTCGAAATCAAACGCGGATGCATCGCGCATTAAGGAGTTCATTCCATGAGTCCAGGCGTTATGGATAATTTCCATACTCCGGCCATGATCCCAGTGGGTAATTACCGGTACCGTTGCTTTTTGTGCCATCGATACCATCATATGCGAGAAATCTTCGAATGAGGTATTTCCGACAAATCCCGTACCAAAAGAAATAATAACCGGTGATTTCGCTTCTTCGGCTGCGTCGATAACGCCCATCAACATTTCTGCATTCCATACATTAAAATGGGCAATTGCATAATGTTTATTGGTGGCATCGTTTTCCCAAAATCTGATATCTGCTAGCATATTCCGTTCTCCCGTAGTAATTAATCGCTAAGTTTAATAACGCCTTTAATAATGTCGCGTTTGTTGTTAACCGACTCTTCAAATGCCTGTTGTACATCCTGGTAATCGTAAATATGCGTTACCATCGATTTCACATCGAATCGCCCTGATGAAATAGCTTCAATCGTGACCGGATAACGGTTGGCATAGCGGAAAACCGTCTGGATGGTGACTTCCCGATTGATTTTGAGAAAGTTGATGGCCGAATCGCCGGGTACTGTGCCGACAATCATAATTTTTCCACCGCGCATCACCAGATAGGGAGCTTGTTTTACCGTTACCGCAGAACCCGCAGTTTCAAAAACAATATCTGCGCCCATGTCTTCGGTAAATTGCTGACAGCACGCAATTGTGTCTTGTTTAGCGCCATTGATGACCATTGCCGCGCCAAGCTGTTCCGCCATTGCCAGACGTTTTTCCAGCACATCAACGACGGCAATTTCTGTTGCTCCCAGGCATTTGCACGCTTGCAACGTCATCAAACCAATACAACCTGCTCCCAGAATAATTATCTTCTTACCCGGTTTAACATCTGCCAGCATGGCGGCGTGCATCCCGACCGCCGCAGGCTCCACCAGCGCCCCTTCCATCGTGTCCATATTGTCGGGCAGTTTGTAAGTAAAGCTCTCCGGATGACACAGATAGTGCGTTAATGCGCCGCGGTAGTTGGGTTGTGTCGCCATAAAATCAACGTCCGGGCAGATGTTATATTTGCCTTCCAGACAGTAACGACAGTGACCGCAAGGAACGCCAGGTTCGATATTTACCCGATCCCCCGGTTTAAATTTGCGCACGCGGCTTCCCACAGCCACAACCGTCCCGGCGCATTCATGACCAAGGCCAATTTCTTGATTTGGGTCTTTAGGCGGAATAAACGGGCCTGATTCAAAACCATGTACATCTGAACCACAAATACCGACATATTCTACTTTAATCAAAACTTCATCTTCTTTAGGCACAGGTATTTCCGCTGAAATAATTTTCATTGTGCCCGGTACCTGCAATATTGCTTTTGAATTTTTCATTTTGAATCCACCAGTATTATTTATTGGCTACTGCATCAATACTTAAACTTTCAACGGAGACACCTTTGGTTTCAATTCCAATGGTGGCGATAGCAATTGCGACAATAATTGAAACCGCCCCCAGAAGAATAAAGACACCCGTTACGCCATAACTACTGAGCAGCACTGCAACGGCATAAGGTGCGGCAATACCACTGATTCGCCCTACCGCATTCGCCAGACCGGAGCCACGGAGTTTGGCCTCTGTCGGCCAGATCTCAGGGACATACACTGCCGAGGCATAGCAAACATACATATAGACGAAAGTAATCAGGAAGAAACCAATCAACGTTATGAGCAACATACTGGTTTGCAGTGAATAGATATACCCTAGCACCGCAATCAGAATTAATAGCCCAACACCCATTGTTTTGCGCGGAATTTTATCCATCACCAACATAGCAATAAAAATGCCAAATGGCGCGCCAAACATACTCATAGTATTTAAGACAATGGAGTCTTTTAAATTAATTCCCTGGGTCATGAATATCGTTGGCAACCAGTTAATTAACGTGTACTGCACAACGTTCATGGCAATAAGTACACAAGAACCTAAAATAACGCGTCTTAGTAATACTCCCGTCAGTAAGGCAGAATACGGCACCGCTTGTGGCGCTTTACCGTCATCAGCAATAACCACTGGCGGTAAGGGTTTACCCGTCTGGCGTATGACGCCTTCTTCTATACTCCGCATGACTTTCTCGGCTTCCTGATACCGTCCGCGCGATTCCAGCCAACGCGGGGATTCAGGAAAGTAGCGCCAGGCCAGCGCGGTAGCGATAAGCGACAATATTGCGGGAATGAGCAGTTGTATCCGCCAGTTCCACTCGGCACTAATTAGCGGTGTAAGTCCCATCGCAATCAATGAACAGAGCGGATATGACCAGTTGCCAATAAAGGAAACCCGACTGGACCACGTTCCACGATTTCTACCGGGCATATATTCGGTGAAGCCGGCAAACAGAGTAACCAGTAATGCCCCCAGCCCGACACCCATCACAAAGCGGCAGGCAATCAAGAAATCCATATTCGGCGAGAAAGCGCCAATGGCCATAGAGACAATATGAATGGCCTCATAGAGGATGAACGCGGTTCTGCGTCCGGTTTTGTCTCCGATAATGCCGCCCACCAGCGCACCGAGAAACATTCCGGCGGTCGTGATTGCCGAGAATGTGGCGGTGGTGGAATTATCTGTCCAGCCCAACTCTTTCAGCTGCGCGAGGATCAAGCCACCAACGGCATTACTCCAGCAGACAAGCAAGCCAAATGCGACGATGGCAAACATTGACGAATGCCAGCGGCAATCCGGTAAGCGATCCAGCCGTGCACCACAATGCGGTTTTGTTATCTGTTCCATGCGATAACGTTCCTTCAGGAGAGTAGTTATTCATCAAAGTCGTAAGTCATGATCACTTTGATTGCGGTTTTATCGACCATCGCATCAAACCCTTCGCGCCATTGCGAAAGGCCGATACGATGCGTGATCATCGGTTTGACGTTGATAGCGCCGCTGGCCAATAGCCGGATAGCGTTACGCCAGGAGGTGGAGTCATAGGCCATATGCCCAATGATGCTTTTGTTCCATGCGGTAATGTCATTAATCGAGAAATCAAGAGGTTTGAAGCCCATTCCAACGCGTACCACTTCCCCATTCGGGCGCAGCATTTCGATGGCTTGTTTCAGTGCGATATTGGCACCGGAGCATTCAATCACCAGTCCGAGATTGTCTTTGCCACAAATTTGCTGGCAGCGCGCCACCACATCTTCGGTAGAACCATTTACTACTGCCGTCGCCCCCAGTTCTTTTGCAACCGGGAAGCGGACCGCTACATCTTCTTGCAGACCAACGACGACGATATTTACCGCCCCCATAATCCGCGCCATTTGTACAGAGAACAGCCCGAGCGGGCCAGTGCCGATGACGACCACATCCTGACCAGGAAGGAATTTCGATTGCTGCGCGATGGATTTGTAGGCATTACAGATAGGGTCAAGTACGGCTGCGTCCTCATAATCGACGCCATCGGGAATTTCCCACAGCGCATGGCGATGAATTTTGAGGATTTCGCCAGGAACCAGACAATATTTGGAAAAGCCACCGCCCCAGGTATTGTTATCCAGACCAAGATTCACTTTTTCTGTACAACACAGAAAATCACCTTGTTCACAGGCAGGACAAACGCCGCAAACATGACCACTGTTATCAGAGACGACGCGCTGCCCCACTTTCCAGTCTTTGACTTTTTCGCCAACCTGAGCAATTCGGCCTGCAAATTCATGGCCACGAATCGAGTTAAACTCATCTGAATCGCTATCAACGTTGTAGTGTTTCATGTCTGCGCCACAGATAGCTGCGGCTTTAATTTCAATCACCACATCTTCCGGGCCACAAACGGGCCGTGGGACATCAATCATCTTGTAGCCGCCAAAGGCCTTGCCAAACCGAGCCAGTGCTTTCATTGCGTCATCCTCTGTGTTTTGTTTTGCTTAGATGACCATCATACTTACCCACATGATTTTTGAGGTCAACATTAAATCTTTAAAACACAGATAATGATCTGCGATTTACAACTTAGATCACAAATACGCAGAAAACCTGAGAACGGGTTACAGATTGATGGAAGGCGGTACGCAAAAGAGGGAAATTCAGCAGTGATCCCTACTTAACGAAAGAAAGGATTCAGGGATGAAAAATTCAGGGGGTTAATACAGACGTGAAGCTCCGGAACGGTTTAAAGCTACAAACGAAATCAACGAGGGATTGGACAATTAATTTCAGGCAATCCCCTTTATTAATTACCTGTAAAGGGGATAACTCCATCACTTAAACATAGCAATTGGCTTCGCCGTAATACCAAAATCTTCTTTCAGCTGCTGCTTGCTCTTCATCACCATCTGACCATTGGTGTCGATGGTCATATGCTGCGCGTCGGTATTGTTTTGGGCTTGCCACAGCATGACCAGTTGCAGGCAGTTCTCTTTTTGTTGTTCGGTCAGCGCAACGCCATCTGGCCATTTTCCCAGTTCAACAGCGGTCGATAAACGCTGGTAAACCTCAGGCGTCATGCTGTTGATCATTTCATCAAGATTCATGATTTTTTCCGCTCCTGTGGAATAAGTTGCTGAATCGTTTTTTCAACCGTTGATTTCTTCGCCATTTTCACCATCAGTGAAACGTAAAGAGGCTGAGTTAACACAATAACGTTCGCCTGTGGGCTGCGGCCCATCAGGAAAGACATGTCCAAGATGGGCATCACAGTTACCGCAACGAATCTCGATGCGCTGCATTCCATGTGACAAGTCTTTGATATAACGAATTGAATCTTCACTCACCGGTTCGTAAAAGCTCGGCCAGCCACAACCTGAATCATATTTAGACTGGGAGTGAAACAGAGGGGCATCGCAGATCAAACAGTGGTAAACGCCGTCACGCTTATTGTGCAGTAAACGGCCAGTAAATGGCGGCTCCGTCCCGTGATTCTGTGTCACGTAAAACTGCATCTCGGACAATTTGTTTTTCAGTTCGTCTGCCGAAGGTTTGTTAGCCATTTGCTCACATCTCACTTTAATCACGCTCACATTACGCGACCAATTCTAACAAAACATTAACACCAACTGGCAAAAATTTGTCCTAAACTTGATCTCAGCGAAATGGCAGCGCCTAAATCGTGATGAAAATCACATTTTTATCATAATTGCCCTTTAAAATTCCCGGCGCCGCCCTCATGTGGTTTCAGGCACAAAGGAAGAGTGAGGCAAGTCAGTCGCGTAATGCTTAGGCAGAGGATTGATTTGTCGCAATGATTGACACGATTCCGCTTGACGCTGCGTAAGGTTTTTGTAATTTTACAGGCAACCTTTTATTCACTAACAAATAGCTGGTGGAATATATGACTATCAAAGTAGGTATCAACGGTTTTGGCCGTATCGGTCGCATTGTTTTCCGTGCTGCTCAGAAACGTTCTGACATCGAGATCGTTGCAATCAACGACCTGTTAGACGCTGATTACATGGCATACATGCTGAAATATGACTCCACTCACGGCCGTTTCGACGGTACCGTTGAAGTGAAAGACGGTCATCTGATCGTTAACGGTAAAAAAATCCGTGTTACCGCTGAACGTGATCCGGCTAACCTGAAATGGGACGAAGTTGGTGTTGACGTTGTCGCTGAAGCAACTGGTCTGTTCCTGACTGACGAAACTGCTCGTAAACACATCACCGCTGGTGCAAAAAAAGTGGTTATGACTGGTCCGTCTAAAGACAACACTCCGATGTTCGTTAAAGGCGCTAACTTCGACAAATATGCTGGCCAGGACATCGTTTCCAACGCTTCCTGCACCACCAACTGCCTGGCTCCGCTGGCTAAAGTTATCAACGATAACTTCGGCATCATCGAAGGTCTGATGACCACCGTTCACGCTACCACCGCTACTCAGAAAACCGTTGACGGCCCGTCTCACAAAGACTGGCGCGGCGGCCGTGGCGCTTCCCAGAACATCATCCCGTCCTCTACCGGTGCTGCTAAAGCTGTAGGTAAAGTACTGCCAGAACTGAATGGCAAACTGACTGGTATGGCGTTCCGCGTTCCGACTCCGAACGTATCCGTAGTTGACCTGACCGTTCGTCTGGAAAAAGCTGCAACTTACGAGCAGATCAAAGCTGCCGTTAAAGCTGCTGCTGAAGGCGAAATGAAAGGCGTTCTGGGCTACACCGAAGATGACGTAGTATCTACCGATTTCAACGGCGAAGTTTGCACTTCCGTGTTCGATGCTAAAGCTGGTATCGCTCTGAACGACAACTTCGTGAAACTGGTATCCTGGTACGACAACGAAACCGGTTACTCCAACAAAGTTCTGGACCTGATCGCTCACATCTCCAAATAAGTTGAGATGATACTGTGATCTATAAAGAGCGACTTCGGTCGCTCTTTTTTTTACCTGATGAAATGAAGTTAAAGGACTGCGTCATGATTAAGAAAATTTTTGCCCTTCCGGTCATCGAACAAATTACCCCTGTCCTCTCCCGTCGTAAGCTGGATGAACTGGACCTTATTGTGGTCGATCATCCCCAGGTAAAAGCCTCTTTTGCATTACAGGGCGCTCATCTTCTCTCGTGGAAACCTGCGGGTGAGGAAGAAGTTCTGTGGTTGAGCAACAATACCCCGTTTAAAAATGGTGTCGCCATTCGCGGTGGCGTACCGGTTTGCTGGCCGTGGTTTGGTCCGGCTGCACAACAAGGTCTGCCTGCGCACGGTTTTGCCCGTAACCTGCCGTGGACGCTGAAATCACATAGTGAAGATGCCGATGGCGTGGCGCTGACTTTCGAATTGACACAAAGCGAAGAGACGAAAAAATTCTGGCCGCACGACTTTACGCTGTTAGCGCATTTCCGCGTGGGTAAAACCTGTGAAATCGATCTTGAATCACATGGCGAATTTGAAACCACCTCTGCCCTACATACCTACTTTAACGTGGGTGATATTGCTAAGGTAAGCGTCAGCGGACTGGGCGATCGCTTCATTGATAAAGTAAACGACGCGAAAGAAGATGTACTGACCGACGGTATTCAGACCTTCCCTGACCGTACCGATCGCGTGTATCTGAATGCGCAGGATTGCAGTGTGATTAATGACGAGGCGTTGAATCGTATTGTCACCGTAGGCCACCAGCATCATCTGAACGTCGTTGGCTGGAACCCAGGACCGGCGCTTTCAGTCAGCATGGGCGATATGCCGGATGATGGCTACAAAACATTTGTTTGTGTAGAAACAGCTTACGCCTCAGAAACTCAAAAAGTCACCAAAGAGAAACCTTCACATCTGGCGCAATCCATTCGCGTTGCCAAACGTTAATTTGCGTGAGTTACTGTGCCGGATGCATGCATCCGGCCTTGCAGCAAATCACACCATATCCAGCGCAGTTTTTCCTTTTGGTGCCGGGTACGCTTTTTCCAGCATCGCCAGTTCTTCCCCTGAAAGCGTCAATTCCAACACTGCCGCATTTTGTTGGACATGTGCGACAGTTGCCGCTTTCGGAATCGCCATCACGCCCTGATGGCTGATCACCCACGCCAGCAAAACTTGCGCGGCGGTGACATTGTGAGCATGAGCTATTTCGTTGACCATTGCGTTTTTTAGCAAGCCATTACGTAAGCGCCCGGCCTGCGCCAACGGACTGTATGCCATCACTGGCATATGTTGTTGCTGACACCAGGGTAGCAGATCATATTCAATACCGCGCGAACCGAGATGATAAAGCACCTGATTGGTAGCGCACTGATTTCCCCCTGGCACCTGCCAGAGTTCCTGCATGTCGGCATAATCAAGATTAGAAACGCCCCAGCGACGAATTTTGCCCTGGGCGATCAGTTTTTCCATTGCCGCAACAGTCTCTTCAAAAGCGAAACTGCCAGACCAGTGCAATAAGTAGAGATCGAGATAATCGGTATTGAGACGACGTAAACTGGCTTCACAAGCGTTAATGGCTTTTTGCCCGCCGGCATTCCACGGATAGACTTTGGAGACGAGGAAAACCTTATCACGCAGGCCGGATAATGCTTCACCAACCACCTTTTCGGCACCGCCATCGGCATACATTTCGGCGGTATCAATGAGAGTTAAACCAAGATCAATGCCCGCACGCAGTGCATCAACTTCGGTTTTACGCTGGCTGACCTCTTCGCCCATATACCATGTTCCCTGCCCTATGGCTGGCAGTGAGACATCGCCACTAAATTGAATCGTTTTCTGTTGCATCGCTTCCTCCCAGTTTTTGCACCACCGTAATGCAAAACAGGGCATTACGCCCTGTTTTTATGCACAAAATGCCCTGGAAAGATGCATTATCAGAATTTGTAGGTGATCCCGGTAGAAATCAGGCCAGTCCAGGATTTATCCACCATCGGGCTGTCAGTAACTTCGTCAGACAGGCGGGTATAGCGCGCGGTGCCATAAACGTTCCAGTCGCCGAGGAAGTTGTAGCTGGCACTCAGCTCCAGATACGGGCTCCAGCTGTCATTCGGGTTATAGCCACGCAGACCGCTGCGAGCGGACTCTTTACGCGATACGCCATAATAGTATTCGTTATGGTTTTCGCTGTTCCACTGTACACCAATACCCGGGGTCAGAGTCAGACCACCATTGGTGTAACGGTATAACCAGGCAGTATCCCAGACAATGCCGTTGCTGTTATCCAGGGTATCGCCAGCCAGGGTGGTACGCAGGTAACCATACTGGGTAAAGTGAGCGTAAGACAGACCAGCCATCATGGTGCTCTTACGGTCATCCAGGTGACGCATTTGGTGATCGCCACTGTCTTTGGCTTTGAAGTAGAGCGGCGACCAGTAAGCGGTAATTGAGAGTTTATCCGTTGCATCATTCCACAGGTAGTAACCACCACCTAAGCCACGGAACCAGAAGTTATCGCCTTCGTAGTTGATTACCGGTACTGGGTAAACATCGGTATCGTAATCTTTATAAGGGTGTTCAACGACACCTACGCCTGCGCCCAGGGAAAAATTACCTTCAGCGTGTGCTACGCCTGCAGACGTTGCGATAAGCACTCCAAGTGCCAGAAGTTTGAGTTTGGTCACAATTAATTATTCCTTAAACAAATGTTTAGCGGGCGACAAAGTTTACCCGTCAATACAACGAAACCCAAACTTTTTACGTTTTCATTTCAAAAGGTAACTGTTTAATTTTCCTGACGCTGATGACGCAGTGCTTACAGCTGAATGAATTCTGCGTTTCTGGCGGCATTATTCTTTACATTAGTTATGCAATTTTTATGGATGAGTTGTTGATATGCCATTGAAATTCAGAAAGCCGTGCAGGCAAGTTTCTCAATTGCCATCTACGCTTAATTTTGAAGGTGTATCACCGGGCACGTTGTTCTCATGGTCGGCAGGATGGCATGAGAGTTGCTGTGTTTTAGCAAGAGACGTCGTTCAGTTTACCTCTTCCGGGAGCCTCTACTATTCATATGAACGGCTCTTAACCTGTGCTAAAAAACGAAAGGACGGCATACCATGAATATATTCGATCACTATCGCCAGCGATATGAAGCTGCCAAGGACGAAGAGTTCACACTGCAGGAGTTTCTTACCATTTGTCGGCAAGATCGCAGTGCTTATGCCAACGCGGCAGAGCGGCTATTGATGGCTATTGGTGAGCCTGTCATGGTCGATACAGCCCAGGAGCCCAGACTTTCTCGACTCTTTTCTAACCGGGTCATCGCACGTTATCCGGCATTTGAAGAGTTTTACGGCATGGAAGACGCGATTGAACAGATTGTCTCTTATCTGAAACATGCGGCTCAGGGGCTGGAAGAGAAGAAACAAATCCTGTATCTGCTGGGGCCTGTGGGTGGGGGTAAGTCGTCACTTGCTGAACGACTGAAATCATTAATGCAACGCGTGCCTATTTATGTATTGAGCGCCAACGGTGAGCGAAGCCCGGTTAACGATCATCCGTTCTGTCTGTTCAATCCACAGGAAGATGCGCAGATCCTTGAAAAAGAGTACGGCATTCCACGCCGCTACCTTGGCACCATTATGTCGCCGTGGGCGGCAAAACGCCTGCATGAATTTGGTGGCGACATCACTAAATTCCGCGTGGTCAAAGTGTGGCCGTCTATTTTGCAACAGATTGCCATTGCCAAAACGGAACCGGGCGATGAGAACAACCAGGATATTTCCGCGCTGGTGGGGAAAGTGGATATTCGTAAACTCGAACACTACGCCCAGAACGATCCGGATGCCTACGGCTATTCCGGTGCGCTGTGCCGCGCCAACCAGGGGATCATGGAATTTGTTGAGATGTTCAAAGCACCGATTAAAGTGCTGCATCCCCTGTTAACCGCCACTCAGGAAGGTAACTACAACGGGACGGAAGGTATCTCCGCCCTGCCGTTCAACGGGATTATTCTCGCCCACTCGAACGAATCTGAATGGGTGACTTTCCGTAATAATAAAAACAACGAAGCCTTCCTCGACCGTGTCTATATCGTGAAGGTGCCGTATTGCTTGCGTATTTCCGAAGAGATCAAAATCTACGAGAAATTACTTAATCATAGTGAATTGACTCACGCGCCATGCGCGCCAGGCACGCTGGAAACATTGTCACGTTTTTCCATTCTTTCGCGCCTGAAAGAGCCAGAAAACTCCAGCATTTATTCGAAGATGCGCGTTTATGATGGCGAAAGCCTGAAAGATACCGATCCGAAAGCCAAGTCATATCAGGAATATCGTGATTACGCGGGCGTCGATGAAGGGATGAACGGTCTGTCTACGCGTTTCGCATTTAAGATCCTCTCCCGTGTGTTCAACTTCGATCACGTGGAAGTGGCGGCTAACCCGGTTCATCTGTTCTACGTTCTTGAACAGCAGATTGAACGCGAGCAGTTCCCGCAAGAGCAGGCCGAACGCTATCTGGAGTTCCTGAAAGGTTATCTGATCCCGAAATATGCCGAGTTTATCGGTAAAGAGATCCAGACGGCCTACCTTGAATCCTATTCTGAATATGGGCAGAACATTTTCGACCGTTATGTCACCTATGCGGATTTCTGGATTCAGGACCAGGAGTATCGCGATCCGGATACTGGTCAATTGTTTGATCGCGAGTCGCTGAACGCCGAGCTGGAGAAAATCGAAAAACCGGCGGGGATCAGCAATCCGAAAGATTTCCGTAACGAGATCGTCAACTTTGTACTGCGTGCCAGAGCGAATAACAGCGGACGCAATCCGAACTGGACCAGTTACGAAAAACTGCGCACGGTCATTGAGAAGAAAATGTTCTCCAATACCGAAGAGTTGTTGCCGGTCATTTCGTTTAACGCCAAAACCTCAACCGACGAGCAGAAGAAACACGACGATTTTGTCGACCGTATGATGGAAAAAGGCTACACCCGTAAACAGGTGCGTTTACTGTGCGAATGGTATTTGCGCGTACGTAAATCGTCTTAACAACTACGGCCCGGTGCGCATGCGCCGGGCCTACAACGACAGCGAACCGTGGGCCAGACAGGCGGCAACACAGGCGTAGCATACAGTTGGCAAATGCAGTACGGGGGGCATATGACCTGGTTTATTGACCGGCGTCTGAACGGCAAAAATAAAAGCATGGTGAATCGCCAGCGTTTTTTACGCCGTTATAAAGCGCAAATTAAACAGTCGATCTCCGAGGCCATTAATAAGCGTTCGGTGACCGATGTCGACAGCGGCGAGTCTGTTTCCATTCCAACGGAAGATATCAGCGAACCAATGTTTCATCAGGGGCGTGGCGGCTTGCGCCATCGCGTTCATCCGGGCAACGACCATTTCGTACAGAACGACCGTATTGAGCGGCCTCAAGGCGGCGGCGGCGGTTCTGGTAGCGGTCAGGGCCAGGCCAGCCAGGACGGTGAAGGTCAGGATGAATTCGTCTTTCAGATTTCGAAAGATGAGTATCTCGATCTGCTGTTTGAAGATTTGGCCTTACCAAATCTGAAACAAAACCAGCAACGCCAGTTGACCGAATTTAAAACGCATCGTGCGGGTTATACCGCAAATGGCGTTCCGGCCAACATTAGCGTGGTACGTTCATTGCAAAATTCACTGGCACGACGTACCGCGATGACCGCGGGCAAGCGGCGGGAACTGCACGCGCTGGAAGAAGACTTAGCGATAATCAGCAATACTGAACCTGCGCAACTGCTGGAAGAGGAACGCTTGCGCAAAGAAATTGCCGAACTGCGAGCTAAAATTGAACGTGTTCCTTTCATCGACACTTTCGATTTACGCTACAAAAATTATGAGAAACGGCCCGATCCCTCCAGCCAGGCAGTAATGTTCTGCCTGATGGACGTTTCTGGCTCGATGGATCAGTCCACCAAAGATATGGCCAAACGTTTTTACATTCTTCTGTATCTGTTCCTGAGCAGAACATACAAGAACGTAGAAGTCGTTTACATTCGCCATCATACCCAGGCGAAAGAAGTTGATGAACATGAGTTTTTCTACTCACAGGAAACGGGCGGCACCATTGTTTCCAGCGCACTGAAACTGATGGATGATGTGGTAAAAGAGCGTTATAACCCGGCGCAGTGGAATATCTATGCTGCGCAAGCATCGGACGGCGACAACTGGGCTGATGATTCTCCGCTGTGCCATGAGATTCTGGCGAAGAAATTACTGCCAGTTGTTCGTTATTACAGCTATATCGAAATTACTCGTCGTGCTCATCAGACATTGTGGCGAGAATATGAGCATCTGCAATCTACTTTCGAAAACTTTGCGATGCAGCATATCCGCGATCAGGATGATATTTATCCGGTATTCCGTGAACTGTTTCATAAGCAAAACGCAACTGCTAAAGACTAGTACCATCAGCCAGGTCATTATTACCTGGCTGATTTTTAGCTTACTGTAAATTATTTAATTTATTATATACGTTAGCTTACAATTGCTTTAAATATGACAGCGCAACCTTTACACAATTTAGTTCCAGAAAACAATCATTCGGAAAAATGATTTGATTAACACGTATTTTCCCGGGGTTATTCTTTAATTATTTTTTAGCAATAACGAAAATTGATCATGATCAAAACCACATATCTCGACCATCAATAAAATCAGCACTCACACTGCTCTCCTTTTTATGATTTCTATGTGTACACAAAAGCTAAAAGCACAAAGCTTTTTTATTTTCAGTTTGCTACTGACATTGATTTTATTTTGTATCACCACCTTATATAATGAAAACACCAATGTAAAACTCATCCCGCAGATGAATTACCTGATGGTTGTTGTGGCTTTGTTTTTCCTTAACGCCGTCATTTTTCTATTCATGCTAATGAAATATTTCACTAACCGTGAAATTTTTCCAACACTCATTTTAAGCCTTGCATTTTTAAGTGGCATTTTCTATTTAACTGAAACCATTGTCATTATTCATAAACCTATCAGTGACAGTACGCTTATTCAGGCTAAATCAAATGATGTTTCCATATTATATCTGTTTCGCCAGCTAAGTTTCATTTGCTTAACAGCGTTAGCTCTCTTCTGTTATGACCGAAAAAGTATTCTAACGAACAACAAGAAAAAAACCTGCATCCTGTTGTTGGCGCTGATACCTTTCATGTTGTTTCCCTTACTGGCACACAACCTGAGCAGTTATAATCCTGACTATTCCTTATACGTCGTAGATTACTGTCCGGATAGCAATTCTGCGAGCTGGGGAATTAACTACACAAAAATTTTGGTTTGTCTGTGGGCATTTTTGCTGTTCTTTATTATCATGCGCACACGACTAGCAAGCGAACTTTGGCCGTCAATAGCGTTATTATGTCTGGCATCGCTCTGCTGTAACTTACTTCTGCTGACCCTGGATGAATACAATTACACCATTTGGTACATCAGTCGTGGTATCGAAGTTTCCAGCAAACTGTTTGTTGTGACTTTTCTGATTTATAACATTTTTCAGGAACTACAACTCTCCAGCAAACTGGCGGTTCATGATGTGTTGACCAATATTTATAATCGTCGTTACTTTTTCAACAGCGTAGAGTCATTATTGTCGCGACCTGTTGTGAAGGATTTTTGTATCATGCTGGTAGATATTAACCAGTTCAAACGCATCAATGACCAATGGGGGCATCATGTGGGTGATAAAGTGCTGGTTTCAATTGTCGATATTATCCAGCAAAGTATCCGCCCCGATGACATTTTAGCTCGTCTTGAGGGGGAAGTATTTGGCCTGCTATTTACCGAACTCAATGCTGCCCAGGCAAAAATTATTGCTGAACGTGTGCGTAAAAATGTCGAACTCCTGACCGGCTTTAGTAACAGGTATGCTGTTCCTGAACCAATGACTATCAGCATTGGCAGTGTTTTTTCCACCGGAGATACGCACAATCTTTCACTTGTCATGACAGAAGCAGATAAAGCCTTACGTGAGGCGAAAAGCGAGGGAGGCAACAAAGTGATTATTCATCGTCTTTGAGTGCAAAAATATTCACAGCCATGCTTTTTGCGTGGCTTTTGCATACAATTAATATCTAATACCACTAAATTTCTCCTCCCCAACGGCACAGAGATGAGTATAATTAGCGCCCCTGTGCCAGGCCGCAATCGAACTTTAACTGGTTTTCTCATTTCACTAACCGAAGGAGTGCCATTTATCATGAAATTGCACCATAGAATGCTCCGGCATTTTATCGCCGCAAGTGTCATTGTGCTGACATCTTCCTTCCTTATTTTTGAACTTGTCGCCAGCGACAGAGCGATGAGCGCCTACTTGCGCTATATCGTCCAGAAAGCGGATTCCTCCTTTCTCTATGATAAGTATCAAAATCAGAGTATTGCCGCACATGTCATGCGCGCACTTGCTGCTGAGCAGTCAGAGGTGTCGCCAGAACAGCGACGTGCTATCTGCGAGGCTTTTGAAACGGCCAATAATACTCATGGATTAAATCTGACGGCCCATACTTATTCTGGCTTGCGCGGGACATTACAGAGCGCATCCGATGACTGTGACACCATTGTGGAAGCAGCGGCGCTATTACCCGCATTTGATCAAGCGGTGGAAGGCAATCGCCATCAAGATGAATATGGTTCCGGTCTTGGGATGGCCGAAGAGAAATTTCACTATTATCTCGATCTCAATGACCGCTATGTCTATTTTTATGAGCCGGTCAATGTTGAATACTTCGCCATGAATAACTGGTCGTTTTTGCAATCAGGAAGCATTGGCATTAACCGTAAAGACATTGAAAAGGTGTTTACCGGTCGCACCGTGTTATCGAGCATTTACCAGGATCAGCGTACCAAACAGAATGTGATGAGCCTGCTGACGCCGGTTTATCTCGCAGGTCAACTTAAAGGGATAGTGCTGCTGGATATCAATAAAAACAACCTGCGGAATATCTTTTACACTCATGACCGCCCTCTCCTCTGGCGTTTTCTCAATGTTACGCTTACCGATGTAGATTCGGGTCGGGACATTATTATCAACCAGAGTGAAGACAATCTGTTTCAGTATGTCAGTTACGTCCATGACTTACCTGGCGGAATTCGCGTTACATTATCCATTGATATTCTTTACTTTATTACATCTTCATGGAAAAGCGTTGTCTTCTGGCTGCTGACGGCATTGATATTACTGAATATGGTGCGCATGCACTTCCGCTTGTACCAAAACGTGACTCGCGAAAATATTAGCGATGCGATGACCGGATTGTATAACCGCAAAATATTGACTCCTGAGTTGCAGCAACGCTTGCAGCGCCTGGTTCAGGCAGGTTCTGCAGTCATGTTTATTGCTATTGACATGGACAAGTTAAAGCAAATTAATGACACACTCGGCCACCAGGAAGGTGATTTAGCGATTACTTTATTGGCACAGGCGATTAAACAGTCGATTCGTAAAAGCGATTATGCTATCCGTCTCGGCGGTGATGAATTTTGCATTATCCTGGTCGATTCGACGCCACAAATTGCTGCGCAATTGCCTGACCGTATCGAAAAACGCCTGCAACATATCGCGCCGCAAAAAGAGATCGGCTTCTCTTCCGGCATTTATGCGATGAAAGAAACCGATACGATTCACGATGCTTATAAAGCTTCCGATGAACGTCTGTATGTCAATAAACAGAACAAAAACAGCAGTTCATGATAATCTTCTGTGGTTGTTTAGTTGTAAATCCAGGAGCGTGAAATGACTGAAATGGCTAAAGGAAGCGTGACGCATCAGCGCTTAATCGCTTTATTATCACAAGAAGGCGCTAACTTCCGCATCGTCACCCATGAAGCGGTGGGCAAATGTGAAGCGGTGTCAGAAATTCGCGGCACCGCTTTAGGTCAGGGCGCCAAGGCGCTGGTATGTAAAGTCAAAGGTAATGGCGTTAATCAACATGTATTAGCGATACTTCCTGCCGATCAACAGGCCGATCTGAGCCAACTCGCCAGTCACATTGGCGGGTTACGCGCCTCGCTTGCCAGCCCGGCGGAGGTCGATGAACTCACGGGCTGCGTTTTTGGCGCCATCCCGCCTTTCAGCTTCCACCCCAAACTCAAACTGGTCGCTGACCCACTACTCTTCGAGCGATTCGATGAAATTGCCTTCAACGCAGGCATGCTGGATAAATCAGTTATTCTTAACACCGCAGATTATTTACGCATTGCGCAACCAGAGCTGGTCCATTTCCGCCGTACTGTATAACTAGCTGGTCCGTTCAAGTAGCAAAACGGACAGTACCAGCACAACCGCAATGGCAAAAAACGATGACGTGATAATCAGTGTCTCAATGAACATTTGATCGTTCATGGTTTTACCCCTGGAGATAACTGTTTTCACGTTATTGTTAGCGTACGCAAATGGCAGTTTGATGACAATTCTCCCTATTTTTTATGCAAAAAGTGTAATTAATGTCTGATTCCTGCCCTCAGCAAGCGTAAAGTACGGGGGATAATTATTTTTTGGCAAGGAAACCACGATGTTTGATGTCACTTTGTTAATCCTCCTCGGATTAGCTGCGCTGGGCTTTGTCAGCCACAACACCACTGTCGCCGTTTCAATTCTGGTGTTGATCATTGTCCGCGTCACACCGTTGAGCACCTTTTTCCCCTGGATTGAAAAACAAGGGTTGAGTATCGGGATAATTATTCTCACCATCGGTGTTATGGCCCCAATCGCCAGCGGGACGCTGCCACCGTCGACACTTGTTCACTCGTTTCTGAACTGGAAATCATTAGTCGCGATTGCCGTAGGCGTGATTGTTTCCTGGCTTGGCGGACGCGGCGTCACGTTAATGGGTAGTCAGCCACAACTGGTAGCCGGATTGCTGATGGGTACGGTTTTAGGCGTAGCGCTTTTTCGCGGTGTGCCCGTCGGCCCGCTTATTGCTGCTGGCCTGGTTTCGCTGATTATTGGTAAGCAGTAGTTTTTGCCGCAGCCGCCATAACCATAAAAACAAAGTGCTATAGTGGCGTGGCAATGTTGCGTGAAAGGGAGAACAAACACGATGAATATTCAGTGTAAACGCGTCTATGATCCGGCTGAACAAGGCGATGGTTATCGCGTACTGGTCGATCGTCTCTGGCCGCGTGGTATCAAAAAAACAGATTTAGCACTTGATGAATGGGACAAAACCATCACGCCTTCAACGGAATTACGCAAAGCCTTTCACGGCGAAGTGATCGATTTTGAAACCTTTCGCGAACAATATCTTGCAGAACTGGCGCAGCATGAGCAAGAAGGGAAACGACTGGCGGATATTGCCCGCCAGCAGACACTAACCCTACTCTATTCGGCAAAAAATACCACGCAAAACCATGCTCTGGTGCTGGCCGATTGGCTACGCAGTTTGTAATTCTCGCCCGGCATCCGGTTGTTATTTTCTATCAGCCGGATGATCCCTGCGCCATAATGCCCATTCATCAATCGTTTCGCCGCCCGGTAATTTGCAATTGTTGCTGACCCCTTGCGCTGTTTGTACCGGAATAAGCGTACCTCCCTTTTGCTGGCAGTAGACCGATGCAGGATTAGCCATTCCAACATGTGGCGGTTTAGGCGCATCGGGTTGAGAAGCAGTTGAACACCCCGCCAGGACTAACAGGCAAGGCAAAACAAAACGGATAATTTTCATATAGTGATCTCACTCGTTTATCTACACTTTAGAGTATCGCGGTATCGTTATGTTTTGCAGCACTATTTCTTTTACATTCATTCGAAATATATTACGTCTGGTTTCATCTTTGTTGATGATGTTTTATCATGCCTGTAAAGATTAAATATTCAGCATTTTACCTACCACCGCCTGGAGTTCTTTCGTGTCAGATCAGATCATTGCCCGCGTCTCGCAGTCACTCGTCTCGGAACAGTCTCTGGAAAGTCTGGTCCGGCAACTTCTGGAGATGCTAGAAATGGTTACCGACATGGAGTCGACGTATCTGACAAAAGTGGATATTGACGCGCGCCTGCAACACATTTTGTATGCCCGTAATAGCCAGAAAATGCACATCCCGGAGAATTTTACCGTTTCCTGGGATCACTCATTGTGCAAACGCGCAATTGATGAGAACTGTTTTTTCAGCGATGAAGTCCCTGACCGTTGGGGCGACTGCATTGCGGCACGCAATCTTGGGATCACGACATTTCTGAGCACGCCGATTCACTTACCGGATGGCTCATTCTACGGCACGCTTTGCGCCGCCAGCAGCGAGAAACGCCCGTGGAGCGAACGCGCGGAGCAAGTTTTGCAGTTATTCGCCGGGCTTATTACACAATACATCCAAAAAGAGGCGCTGGTTGAGCAATTGCGTGAAGCTAATGCGGCGTTGATTGCGCAATCCTATACTGACTCTTTGACGGGACTGCCGAATCGAAGGGCAATTTTTGATAATCTGACGACACTGTTTTCTCTCGCGCGGCATCTGAAACGTAAAGCAATTATTGCCTTTATCGATCTGGATAACTTCAAATTAATCAATGACCGTTTTGGTCATAATAGCGGCGATCTGTTTCTTATTCAGGTTGGCCAGCGCCTTAACACACTACATCAGAATAGCGAGATTATTGGTCGTCTCGGCGGTGATGAATTTTTGGTCGCGTCGCTGGCCGATGAAAATGCCGATATCCCGTCATTGCGTGAGCGTATTCAGCAGCAAATACGCGGTGAATATCACTTAGGTGATGTTGACTTGTTTTATCCTGGCGCCAGCCTCGGCATTATTGAAGTGGATCCTGAAACAACTGATGCCGACAGCGCCCTGCATGCCGCAGATATCGCAATGTACCAGGAGAAAAAACACAAAGAGAAAAAACCTTTTGTCGCGCATTCAGCTCTGGATTCCTGAGGCGTATTCAAATCCTTTTGATTGGTGATAACATGCGAATCGGTATTATTTTCCCTGTCATAATCTTTATTACGGCAGTCGTATTTTTAGCGTGGTTTTTTATTGGCGGCTATGCTGCCCCGGGAGCATAAAGATGAAAAAAACAACGATTATTATGATGGGTGTTGCGATTATTGTCGTCCTTGGTACCGAGCTAGGGTGGTGGTAACACAGCACCTGTAAAAATAGCAAAGGCTGCGAAAAAGCAGCCTTTGTTTTATTTGAGCGTTAGCTTTTGACTTTTCTGTAGATAAACAGCACGACAAGCGCACCGATCACCGCAACCACGAAGCTGCCAAAGTTAAAGCCATCGACTTTACCAAAACCAAACAGTGTACTGATCCATCCGCCGACCACGGCGCCGACAATCCCCAACAGGATAGTCATGAAGAATCCACCACCATCTTTACCTGGCATAATCCACTTCGCCAGAATACCAGCAATAAGCCCAAAAATAATCCATGACAGAATGCCCATTTTATCCTTCCTTATCTGTTTTGTATTAGCGAGTTGGTCGCTAATAAAAAGCATAGCACAACATCAAAGAAGTAAAAATTGTGATGAGCATCACGCATATTTTTTTTGCGATGGCGCATAAAATGGCGAATTTTTCTATCAGGTAAAATTACCAGCCACAAACATCATGTTCGTTTTCTGTGTCATAAGAGCGCACCGTGTTAACAAGATCTTTTAACACTTCCGCCGCAACTTCTGGCACCAACAATGTCATCGGTGTCTCTGTTTCGTAATCAACAGAGACACCATTACTGTTATTGGTGACGGTTACGGTATACGTTGCTTTGCCCATAATTCATCTCCCGGTATGAATGACTTTCCGTTGTTTTGCGCCTTCCATCAGGACTTCAGGGGCAACGAAGAAGTCGATGTTGAAATAAGTATCGTCAGTCATGGCTTCAATGTTGTGCCATTTTTCCGGCGGGAACACCGCAAATTGCCCCGCTTCGATAAGGATCACCTGATCAGGTTCTGTGCTGTGTTCATCAGCATAGCCGAGATATTTGACCGCCCCATGCATAACGGACAATCGAGGGTAAACCCCGGGACGAGTTCCTTTATCAAGATGACGTTCGAATATTCCGGCAGGTGCGGTTTGTTTATTCCAGAAAGGTGTTGAGCGTGTATGAATGTAATTCTGTGGGATTTGTAGCATCCTTCTCCCTCCTTCGGTAAATGCGCTGAAAACCGTTTATTCCAGCCGTTTCAGGGTACGCCTGATAATTTGCATTTTAAATACCATTTATTGGTTACTTTTTACCACAGCGTCAACGTCCAGGCGCGGTAGCGTTCAGGAGGGAAGCCCGCGGGATCGCGGGCGGAAAGCATTAAGATTGCAGCGTCGCCAGTCGAGCGGCAAAACCGACAAACATCAAACCAATCAGAGAGTTGCCTAGTTTTGCCAGTTTCTTTTTAGTGCGAATGTACTGCGTGACAAAGGCGCCGGAAATAATCAGGAAGCTCAAATAACAGAAGCTGACTATCTCAAGTGTCATCGCCAGAATAAAGAACGAAATACCCGTATGTGGCGCATTAACGTCGATAAATTGCACGAAAAATGACACGTAGAATAAAATAGCTTTCGGGTTGGTCAGGCTCAATATTAGTGCGCGCTTGAAAATAGCGCCATATTGCGGTTCATCCGATTTGGCCTCGCTATTGTTGCCCTTCAGGGTGGCGTAAAGAATTTTACCCCCAAGATAGAGCAAATAAAACGCGCCAAGATAACGTACGATGTTGAATAATATCGGTGTGGTCTTAATCAACGTTGCCACACCTGCCCACGCCAGAAACATTAATACCGCATCACCAATAAATACGCCGCAGGCTGCAAGATAACCACCTTTCACTCCACTGCTGACGCTATTTTTAAGCACAAACAAAGTATTCGGCCCAGGCACCAGCACGATAAAAATGGCCCCAACCAGATAGGTCCAGTAATTCAGAACCCCATATTCAGCGAACACGTTAACCTCTTTAATTTTCTTTGGGAAATGCGCGATTAAAGGTGAATATGCTAACCAATCTGTAGTGGCTTAGAAAGGAGAAAATCAGGTTTTAACCTGATAATAACCCGATAATTGAATCATTAATCAGGCGTGATCCAGTGAAAAACTCGGGTAGTGTTCGGCAAAATACTGGCGTAAAAACTCTACCGTTATCCGCACCTTCGCTGATGTTGCCAGCCTGGATACATACACCGCCCAGACATTCGCGGGCTGATAATACTCCGGTAGTACCTGCACCAAATGGCCACTGGCAATATTTTCGCTGACATCCCACCAGGAGCGCAGCGCAATACCCTGACCATCGAGACACCATTGATGCACTATTTCACCATGATTAGACGATAGCGGGCCAGTGACTTTAATGGCGTGGTTTCCTTCTTTATTGCGCAATTGCCAGACGCCAAATGGATGATCGCGCTCTTTTATAACCAGACAAGGTAACGCTGAAAGGTCCGTGAAATGTTTCGGCGCACCATGTTGTGCAATAAATTCCGGCGACGCGCAGAGGATACGGTAATTGGTCGCCAGTTTGCGGGCGATTAAGTTAGGTGCAATGTCATCACCAATACGAATATCGAGATCGACGCCTTCATTGACCAGGTCGACCAGTCTGTCTTCCACGTCAAAGCGTAATTCCAGTTGCGGATAAGCCTTTGCCAGCGCCGATAATGCCGGAGCTACAACTCGCCGTCCAAACCCAAAACTACTGATAACACGCAACATCCCTTGTGGCACGAGGCGCACGTCGGAGAGTTCATCCATCATCTGCCCGACATCCTGCAATATGCGCTGCGCCCACTCATAAATCCGCTCACCTTCTTCGGTGATCGTCACGCGACGAGTGGTGCGGTGTAATAACACCACGTTCAGCGTTTGTTCCAGTAAGGCGATACGCTTGCTAACGAAAGCCGGAGAAACACCCATTTCTTCTGCTACAGCAGCAAAACCAGCCCGGCGAGCCACCAGCATAAAGACGCGCAAATCGTTCAGCAGCGGTAAATTATTCATGATTCGTGTTTTATGTTTCACCAGTTGCGGGGATTAATTCCTTTTCAGTCAATTATAGGATGAGGGTATTGTCAATTTTGATGGTCAGGAAGTGAGAACCCAATGATGAAAACGTTTCGGATCGCTGCAATACCCGGGGATGGAATCGGCAAAGAAGTCCTTCCTGAAGGGATTCGTGTGTTACAGGCTGCCGCTGAACGCTGGGGCTTTGCCTTAAGCTTTGAGCAGATGGAATGGGCAAGCTGTGAATATTACAGCCATCACGGCAAAATGATGCCGGACGACTGGCATGAACAACTCAGCAGTTTCGACGCTATCTACTTTGGTGCCGTCGGCTGGCCTGATACCGTTCCGGACCATATTTCGTTATGGGGATCGCTGCTGAAATTTCGCCGTGAATTTGACCAATACGTTAACCTGCGTCCGGTCCGCCTCTTTCCTGGCGTACCTTGCCCACTGGCGGGGAAACAGCCTGGCGATATCGATTTTTACGTAGTGCGCGAGAACACGGAAGGCGAATACTCGTCTCTGGGTGGACGGCTAAACGAAGGAACGGAGCATGAGGTTGTCATCCAGGAATCGGTATTTACCCGCCGTGGCGTCGACCGTATTTTGCGTTATGCCTTTGAACTTGCACAAAGCCGCCCACGTAAGACGCTAACTTCTGCCACTAAATCGAACGGTTTAGCCATCAGCATGCCGTACTGGGATGAGCGAGTGGAAGCAATGGCTGAGAATTACCCTGGGATCCGCTGGGACAAACAGCATATTGATATTCTCTGCGCGCGTTTTGTGATGCAGCCGGAACGCTTCGATGTGGTGGTGGCGTCCAATTTGTTTGGCGATATCCTTTCCGACCTTGGCCCGGCCTGCACCGGCACCATCGGCATTGCCCCATCCGCCAACCTGAATCCGGAACGTACTTTCCCGTCGCTCTTCGAGCCTGTCCACGGTTCCGCGCCGGATATCTACGGGAAAAATATTGCTAACCCTATCGCCACGATTTGGGCCGGTGCAATGATGCTCGATTTCCTCGGCAATGGCGATGAGCGTTTCCAGCAAGCGCATAACGCTATTCTGGCAGCGATTGAAGAAGTGATTGCTCACGGGCCGAAAACACCCGATATGAAAGGCAATGCCACCACGCCACAGGTTGCCGACGCGATTTGCAAAATTATTTTGCGTTAAGGTCAAACCAGTTTATTTGAACCGCGTCACTGACGCGGTTTTTTTATTCATTCTCTTCAGTAAATAACCTGCGTCATTTCACCTTTTATTGTTTCCGTTTCGTGTTTTATGGCTTTCCGTATTCTTAATTGTTTAATTTATGTAACATGCAAATAATCAATTTGTTAAACACAACATGCAATTCATTACCCTGCACATAATTACAACTGGCAAAAGCCAGAGACGGGCTTTTATGCCCAGGAGATGACTCATGATGAGCAATGTTAAGAAAAAAGATGTGCCGCTGATAAGCATCAGCCTGGTGGCCATTCTTTTCATCGCAGCTGCATTAAGCCTTTTCCCACAACAATCGGCCGACGCGGCCAACGCAATATTCACTTTTGTCACGCGTACGTTAGGTTCCGCCGTACAGGTATTGGTTTTGCTGGCAATGGGACTGGTGATTTATTTAGCCACCAGTAAATACGGCAATATTCGTCTTGGCGAAGGAAAACCGGAATACAGCACGCTCTCCTGGCTGTTTATGTTTATTTGTGCCGGTTTAGGTTCTTCTACGCTTTATTGGGGGGTTGCTGAGTGGGCCTATTATTATCAAACGCCTGGTTTAAATATCGCGCCGCGTTCACAACAGGCACTCGAATTTAGCGTTCCCTACTCCTTCTTCCATTGGGGCATCAGCGCCTGGGCAACTTATACGCTGGCCTCATTAATCATGGCTTACCACTTTCATGTGCGGAAAAATAAAGGGCTGAGCCTTTCCGGCATTATTGCTGCTATTACCGGCGTTCGCCCGCAAGGTCCGTGGGGAAAACTGGTCGATTTGATGTTCCTGATCGCCACTGTCGGCGCACTGACCATTTCCCTGGTCGTCACCGCCGCAACCTTTACCCGTGGGCTTTCCGCGCTGACCAGTTTACCGGATAACTTCACCGTGCAGGCATTTGTGATCCTGCTTTCCGGAGGCATTTTTTGCCTTAGCTCGTGGATTGGTATCAACAACGGTTTGCAACGTCTGAGCAAAATGGTTGGCTGGGGCGCCTTCCTGCTGCCATTGCTGGTTCTGATTGTCGGCCCAACCGAATTTATTACCAACAGCATCATCAATGCCATCGGCCTGACCACGCAAAACTTCCTGCAAATGAGCTTATTTACCGATCCGCTTGGCGATGGTTCATTTACCCGCAACTGGACCGTTTTCTACTGGCTGTGGTGGATCTCATACACCCCTGGCGTAGCAATGTTTGTCACTCGCGTTTCCCGCGGTCGTAAGATTAAAGAAGTTATCTGGGGCTTGATCCTCGGCAGCACCGTCGGTTGCTGGTTCTTCTTCGGTGTAATGGAAAGCTATGCCATTCATCAGTTTATCAATGGCGTAATCAACGTCCCACAGGTGCTGGAAACACTGGGCGGTGAAACTGCCGTTCAACAAGTTCTGATGTCCTTGCCAGCCGGTAAATTGTTCCTCGCCGCATACCTGGGCGTGATGATTATTTTCCTTGCCTCGCATATGGATGCGGTGGCCTACACCATGGCGGCGACCAGTACGCGAAATCTCCAGGAAGGTGACGATCCTGACCGTGGGCTGCGTCTTTTCTGGTGCGTGGTTATCACACTGATCCCGCTTTCAATTCTGTTCACCGGCGCGTCGCTGGAAACAATGAAAACCACCGTCGTGCTCACAGCCCTTCCCTTCCTCGTCATTTTACTGGTGAAAGTCGGCGGATTTCTTCGCTGGCTGAAACAGGATTACGCCGACATTCCGGCTCATCAAGTTGAACATTATCTCCCGCAGACACCGGTAGAAGCATCGGAAAAAGATCCGCTGATCCCGGCAGGAACGGTATTCAAAGGCGACAACTGAACGCCATCATCCTAACGATAAAGGTATCCCTATGAGCAATCTGAGCCCTGACTTTGTACTACCCGAAAATTTTTGCGCTAACCCGCAGGAGGCGTGGACCATTCCGGCCCGTTTTTATACCGATCAGAACGCCTTTGAACACGAAAAAGAGAACGTCTTTGCTAAAAGCTGGATTTGCGTCGCCCACAGTAGCGAACTGGCGAATGCGAATGATTACGTGACGCGTGAGATCATTGGCGAAAGCATTGTTCTGGTACGCGGTCGTGATAAGGTTTTGCGCGCGTTCTATAACGTGTGTCCGCACCGTGGTCATCAGTTGTTGAGCGGTGAAGGAAAAGCAAAAAATGTGATTACCTGTCCGTATCACGCATGGGCATTCAAACTCGATGGCAACCTGGCCCACGCACGTAACTGTGAAAACGTCGCTAATTTCGACAGCGACAAAGCGCAACTGGTCCCGGTGCGTCTGGAAGAATATGCCGGATTCGTCTTCATCAACATGGACCCCAACGCCACCAGCGTAGAAGATCAGTTACCTGGTCTGGGGGCAAAAGTGCTGGAAGCCTGCCCGGAAGTCCACGACCTGAAACTGGCGGCCCGCTTTACCACCCGCACCCCAGCCAACTGGAAGAACATTGTCGATAACTATCTCGAGTGCTATCACTGTGGTCCGGCGCATCCAGGTTTCTCCGACTCCGTTCAGGTTGATCGTTACTGGCACACCATGCACGGTAACTGGACACTGCAATACGGTTTCGCCAAACCGTCAGAACAGTCGTTTAAATTTGAAGAGGGTACGGATGCGGCATTCCACGGTTTCTGGCTGTGGCCGTGCACTATGCTGAACGTCACACCGATCAAAGGGATGATGACGGTCATTTATGAATTCCCGGTGGATTCTGAAACCACCCTGCAAAACTACGATATTTACTTCACCAATGAAGAGTTAACCGACGAGCAAAAATCGCTGATTGAGTGGTATCGCGATGTGTTCCGTCCGGAGGATTTACGTCTGGTTGAAAGCGTACAGAAAGGGCTGAAATCGCGTGGCTATCGTGGTCAGGGGCGCATCATGGCCGACAGTAGCGGTAGCGGGATTTCCGAACACGGTATCGCCCATTTCCATAATCTGCTGGCGCAGGTATTTAAGGACTAATGACATCGGCGGCGGTCTATTCCGCCGCCGGGCTGATTTTTGATGGAGTACAGCAATGTCAGACTATCAAATGTTTGAAGTACAGGTGAGTCAGGTAGAACCGCTTACCGAGCAGGTGAAACGCTTCACGCTGGTGACAACCGATGGCAAACCATTACCTGCGTTCACCGGAGGAAGTCACGTCATTGTGCAGATGAGCGATGGTGATAACCAGTACAGCAATGCGTATTCGCTGCTGAGTTCGCCGCTCGATACAACTCATTATCAGATTGCCGTTCGACTGGAAGAAAACTCGCGCGGTGGTTCGCGCTTTTTGCATCAGCAGGTGAAAGCTGGCGATCGGTTGACCATTTCGACGCCTAATAATCTGTTTGCGCTAATTCCCTCGGCCAGAAAGCATCTGTTTATCGCGGGCGGTATTGGTATCACCCCTTTCCTGTCGCATATGGCAGAGTTGCAACACAGCGACGTCGACTGGCAGCTACATTACTGCTCGCGAAATCCAGAAAGTTGCGCATTTCGTGATGAGCTAGTCCAGCATCCGCAGACTGATAAAATCCATTTTCATCACTCATCGATCGGAACGCGACTTGAATTAGCGCGATTATTGGCGGATATCGAACCTGGCACACACGTTTATACCTGTGGCCCCGAGGCGCTAAATGAAGCGGTAAGAAGTGAAGCTGCACGTCTGGACATCGCCGCCGATACGCTGCATTTTGAGCAGTTTGCTATTGAAGACAAAACCGGCGATGCGTTTACACTAGTGCTCGCCCGTTCCGGTAAAGAGTTTGTGGTGCCGGAAGAGATGAGCATTTTGCAGGTTATTGAAAATAATAAAGCGGCAAAAGTGGAATGTTTATGTCGTGAAGGGGTATGCGGGACCTGCGAAACGGCGATTCTGGAAGGTGAAGCTGACCATCGGGACCAGTATTTTAGCGATGAAGAACGCGCCAGCCAGCAAAGTATGTTGATCTGTTGTTCACGCGCGAAGGGTAAACGCCTGGTGTTGGATTTGTAGTTTGCCTGAAGCCGGACGCACCTGTCCGGCTCAGGAAGGTTTTACTGCGGATATTCCTGCAATAAATTGTGCAATGCTTCTGCCATCAGCTCACCGCGCCAGCCGGAAATCAGCTCCGGCAAATTGTTCTGCGGTTTCAGTTTCCAGTGCCAGTTCAGCAGTTGGTTGATTTGCCGACGCGATGCCAGCAATTCGACGCTGATCTTGTGTATTTCGCTCACGTCAGTGATCAGCGACTTAATCGCTTTAAACGCTTTGCGATAACCGGGCATATCCATCAGGTTAAGCATCGGCTGCGGTAAGGCCTCTTCCGGCAATGCCTGCGCTTTTTCCACCAGCGCCAGCAGCGTTTTACCGTGAAAGCGGATTTCGCTACCGGATAAACCCAGACTGCCCAGCTCGCCCAAACTCCCCGGCATATAACGCGCCACCGACCACAAATGCTCTTCACGCACGACAAAGTTAACCGCCAGATCGCGCTCCCGCGCTTTACGCAGGCGCCAGTCGGCTAACAGTTGCAGACAGGCCAGTTGGCGTGTGCGTAACTGCCAGGCATTGGTGATATCACGCCAGGCATCTTCCGGCGCAACGACTTCCTGACGACGCATTTGCATCAGGCGGCATTCATCCAGTGCCGCAGGTAACCAGCCAGAGGCTTCCGTTTCTACCATTAGCTTTGCGGTGATCGGTAACAAATACCAGACGTCCGCTGCCGCGTATTCGCATTGACGTTCGGTTAGCGGTCTTGCCACCCAGTCGGTGCGCGATTCACTCTTGTCGAGCGTAACGCCGGTGTACTCTTCCACCATGGAAGCAAATCCCCACGACATCGGGCGTCCGCAGAAAGCAGCGAGGATTTGCGTGTCAATCAGGGGTTGTGGTAATTCGCCAAAGACATTGAGGAACACTTCCAGATCCTCACTGCCCGCATGGAGAAATTTGGTAATGGACGGATCACGCAGGATCGCTTTCAGCGGTGACCAGTCGGTGATCCCGAGCGGATCGATTAGCGCCAGATGCTCGCCATCGAAAAGTTGAATCAACCCCAGCTGCGGGTAATAAGTGCGCGTACGAACAAATTCAGTATCCAGGGCTATCGCCGGAAAGGCACGGACGGCTTCACACAAAGAAGCCAGCGCATCGTCCGTGGTAATCATTTGGTAATTCAAATTGTATTCTCTTTAGTGGGCGTCAAAAAAAACGCCGGATTAACCGGCGTCTGACGACTGACTTAACGCTCAGGCTTTATTGTCCACTTTGCCGCGCGCTTCGTCACGTAATTCTCGTCGCAAAATTTTTCCGACGTTAGATTTCGGTAACTCATCACGAAACTCCACCAGCTTCGGTACTTTGTAGCCCGTGAGCTGACGGCGACAAAAGGTCACCAGTGACTCTTCGGTAAGCGATGGATCTTTTTTCACTACGAAGATTTTCACCGCTTCACCACTGGAGCCGGAAGGTACGCCAACCGCCGCGACTTCCTGTACGCCAGGATGCTGCATGACGACATCTTCAATCTCGTTGGGATAAACGTTAAAACCGGAAACCAGAATCATGTCTTTTTTGCGATCGACAATACGCAGGAATCCTTCTTCATCCATCACCGCGATGTCGCCAGTGTGTAACCAGCCATTTTTGATGATCTCATCGGTAGCATCCGGACGCTGCCAGTACCCCAGCATCACCTGCGGTCCTTTGACACAAAGCTCGCCCGGTTGACCCGGTGGTACTTCGTTGTCGTCGTCATCCACCAGTTTGGCTTCCGTCGATGGCACCGGCAAACCGATGCTACCGCTATGATAATCAATATCATACGGGTTAACGCTGACCAGCGGCGCGCACTCGGTCAGGCCATAACCTTCCAGCAGATACTGTCCGGTCAGTTTCACCCAGCGTTCTGCCACCACTTGTTGAACAGGCATCCCACCGCCTGCGGAAAGGTGCAGACTGGAGAAATCCAGTTGCTGGAACTCTTTATTGTTCAGCAACGCATTGAACAAGGTGTTTACGCCGGTGATAGCGGTAAACGGATATTTCGCCAGCTCTTTCACCAGCCCCGGAATATCACGTGGGTTAGTAATAAGCAGGTTCTGCCCGCCCAGTTCAATAAACAGCAGACAGTTAATGGTCAGTGCAAAAATGTGATAGAGCGGCAGTGCCGTTACTACCAGTTCTTTACCTGGATGCAACAACGGCCCATAGGTGGCGTTGACCTGTTCCAGGTTCGCCAGCATATTGCGGTGAGTCAGCATCGCGCCTTTCGCCACGCCTGTAGTGCCGCCAGTGTATTGCAGGAAAGCTAAATCTTCCGGCACCAGTTCGGGTTTGACGTACTGCATCCGGTAGCCGTTATGCAGGGCGCTACGAAATGAAATGGCATCTGGCAGATGGTATTTCGGCACCAGACGCTTGATGTATTTAACAACGAAATTGACTACCGTGCCTTTTGCCGTAGAAAGTTGATCGCCCATACGGGTCAGAATAACGTGCTGGACTGCAGTTTTATCAACCACTTTTTCCAGGGTGTGAGCAAAGTTAGACACGATAACAATCGCCGATGCGCCACTATCGTTAAGCTGATGCTCAAGCTCGCGCGGGGTATACAACGGGTTAACGTTTACGACAATCATCCCGGCGCGCAAAATGCCGAACAGCGCCACTGGATATTGCAATAAGTTAGGCATCATCAGCGCAACGCGATCGCCTTTCTTCAGCCCCAACCCTTGTTGCAAATAAGCGGCAAACGCGCGACTGCGTTCTTCCAGCTTGCGGAAGGTCATTACCTCCCCCATATTCATAAACGCGGGCTGATCGGCGTAGCGCGTGACCGACTGCTCAAACATATCTACCAGAGATTGATAACGGTCAGGGTTGATCTCCGTCGGAACGTCCGCGGGATAACGGTTAAGCCAAACCTTCTTCAATTCTTCACCTCTAAAATGCGTGTTCGTCGTCATCGCAACCCCAAGTGATAAACATGTTGTTAACATAATATTAACTCATCTTACCAGCTTGATAATTACCCAACGAAAAGGTTGCGAAGCGCGTCACTATTTATTTTTATCTTTACCGTAAGAATGCAGAAACAGCGGACCAGCCGCTGTTTCTTTTTCTTTAAAAACAAGCAATTATTCAGTTACAACTGTTTGTACTCTCGCGGGGCCGGGATTATACCAGCCCCATCCGCCGTAGCCATAGGGCCAGCCTCGCCCACCATAAAACCAGGGATCAATCGGCTGTGGCGGCATAATCACCTGCTGGGTTAAATGCCAACGTTTGTAACCCGTTGCCTGCATTACCATAAATTTATATGGCGTGTTGCCAATTTTTCCGTCAACCGTACCGGTGATTGGCCCGACAACTGTCACCAGCTGGCCTCGGAAATCGACCGGATCAAGAAAACCATTCACATCGGCATAAATGCGCCCACGCGACGGTTCTCCCAGCGTCGGTCTTGCTCCGCTGTCGAGTGGTACAGTGGCAATTTCCAGGCGGGTTTTCCCTTGCTGGTTTTGCACCGCAACCACTTTACCGCCAAATCGCGCTTCCTGACCAACGTACAGCTGCGGCGCATTCATCACCCGAACTAAATCTTGTTGCGGCGTTGGGCTACTGCCTTTAATGGCGTCCGGCACAGTGACACAACCGCTCAGTATTAGCGCAAACGTACCTGCCAGTATGCCTTTGATAACATTGTTTTGAACCGCCATGATGCGACTCCTTTTTTCTCAGGGCATACTCTTAAGATTCATTCTTTGCCCGGAAGTTTCTTCCACGCGACGTTGTTACGCAAATAAACCGGCTCGGCATGTTCCACCGCCACCGTTTTACCCTCGGCAAACATCTGACAGGCAATCGGCAGCATATCTTCTGCAGCGGGCAGTAACACTTCGCCATCGCGCAAAACCAGACCGCTCTCTTTACCGAGATCCGGCCAGGCTTGCCAGCCTGTACCCACGGTCGCCCATTCACCGGAAAGCTGTTGCATCCGTTCATGAACGAGTTCTGGTTTGAGTACGGCTTCGGTTTCTTCACCGTGCCAGACACCGTTTTCATCACGCTGATATTCGGCCCAGTAAACTTCGCCCATTCGCGCGTCAATGGCTGCCAGCACGCGGGTTGCGCCGTTTTTGCGCCACGCCCCTTGCGCCATCGTCATTAGCGTGGAGACGCCAATCATCGGTAGCTCCGCACCAAGTGCCAGCCCTTGCGCGATGCCAATACCGATGCGTACGCCGGTGAAACTACCGGGGCCGCGCCCGTAAGCCAGAGCGTTAATGTCAGTCAGGGAGGTTCCGCTGGCGGTCAGGATATCCTGCACCATCGGTAAAATTCGTTGAGTATGTTCACGTGGGCAAAGCTCGAAATGAGCATTGACAGTACCGTCGTTCCACAGGGCGACAGAGCAGGCCTCTGTCGCGGTATCGATAGCCAGAATTCGCATGGGTCTTCGTGCTTAGATCAATAAAAAGGCGCGCATCATACCATACTCCATCACAAATTACCTGGAGGATGGTATCGCAAGGAAACGAACCGCACGGGCAATATCACGGGTACGCGGCGCGGGCGGCAGGCTGGCAAGGAAAGTGGCGCCATAAGGGCGCATCACCAACCGATTGTCGCAAATCACCAGCACGCCGCGATCGTCGGCGTCGCGAATCAGTCGCCCTACTCCCTGTTTGAGAGTAATGACGGCATCTGGTAGTTGCACTTCATCGAACGGGTCACCACCACGCAAACGGCAATCTTCCATGCGCGCTTTTAACAGTGGATCATCCGGCGAGGTAAACGGTAATTTGTCGATAATCACCAATGACAATGTATCGCCACGCACGTCCACCCCTTCCCAGAAGCTGCTGGTTGCCACAAGAAGCGCGTTACCGGCACTGACAAATTGCTGCAACAATTGCCCTTTGCTGGTTTCCCCCTGCAACAATACGGGAAGCGTCATGGTGGCGCGGAACTGCTCAGCCAGATCGCGCATCATGGCGTGCGAGGTGCAAAGCATAAAACAACGACCGTTGTTGGCTTCGATGATCGGTCGCAGCATTGCTGCCAGTTGCCGTGCGGAACCTGGTTGATTGGTTTGCGGCAGGTTGCGCGGCACACAGAGTAACGCCTGGCGGCTGTAATCAAAGGGGCTTGGCAACAGCAACGACTCGGCCTGTTCGATGCCAAGCCGCGAGGTGAAATGATGCAGATCGTCATTCACCGACAACGTTGCCGAGGTAAAGATCCAGCTTCCGGGCTTTTGCGCCATTAGCTCTTTAAATTTATCCGCCACGCTGAGCGGCGTGAGCGCCAGAGTAAAATGGCGCGAAGTGCATTCGTACCAGTAGCTGTAGCCTGGTTGGTTGATCTCTTTCAACCGCTTCAGACGTGTACGATATAACGTGGCGCGTTCAAATGCCGCATCCAGCAAGGCGGAACGCCCCAAAGACAGTTTCGCCACGTCGTAACAGAGTTCAAGGGTGTCATCGAGCAGTAAAAACGCCCGCTGAATTTGTGGGTTGGCTAACAGTTCGCGCAGATTACCGCGATAACCTGGCTCGCCGAGTTGCAGACGAAAATCCTGCGCGCTCTGGGCAAGACGGTCGGCGCATTTTTGTAACTGTTGAGTGTCTTTTAATTCGGTGCGATAGGCGATGGTGATGTCTTTTGCCAGATCGAGCAGTTGTCGGCTGGAGAGCGACTGTCCAAAGTACTGGCTGGCAATGTCCGGCAGCTGGTGGGCTTCGTCGAAGATCATCACGTCTGCTTCCGGGATCAACTCGCCAAATCCACTTTCTTTAACCACCATATCCGCCAGAAACAGATGATGGTTCACCACAACCACATCAGCATCCATCGCTTTTTTACGCGCTTTGACCACAAAGCAATCTTTATACATCGGGCAGTCGCTGCCAAGACAGTTGTCGTTGGTGCTGGTGACCAGCGGCCACGCCTGCGAGTCTTCCGCCACGCTAACGCAGGTGCTGATATCGCCATCTACCGTCTGATTTGACCATGAACGCAGGAGGATCACATCGCTTAAGGTTTGTACTGGCAAATCTCCGCCCGCCAGTGCCTGCTGTTCCAGTCGTTCGAGGCAGAGGTAGTTTGAGCGCCCTTTCAGCAACGCCACGTTGCCAGTGTATTTCAGCGCCTTTGCCACCGTCGGCAAATCGCGGCTGTAGAGCTGATCCTGCAACGCTTTTGAGCCAGTTGAGATTATGACTTTCTTTTTCGCCCGCAGTGCAGGAGCAAGGTAGGCATAGGTTTTACCCGTACCGGTTCCCGCTTCCACCACCAGCGGCTGGCTTTTTTCTATCGCCTGGGTCACAGCGACTGCCATCTGTCGCTGTGGTTCACGCGGCTTAAAACCAGGTATCGCTTTCGCCAGTTGACCGTCTGGTGCAAAATCGTCCGTCACACTACCCCCTGTTGATTTGAACAGGGATTATGTCAGGCCAGGCTGGTTTTCGCCAGTTGAAGTGGTGACGGCAACCTCACATTGTGGCAGTCTTTGCAGCACAAAAATGTAAAGTTAATGAGGACATAATGATGACTATCGTTCGTATCGACGCTGAAGCCCGCTGGTCTGATGTGGTGATCCACAACAACACGCTCTACTACACTGGCGTACCAGAAAACCTCGATGCCGATGCTTTTGAACAAACCGCCAACACGCTGGCGCAAATTGACGCCGTGCTGGAAAAACAGGGCAGCAATAAATCGAGCATTCTGGATGCCACCATTTTCCTTGCCGATAAAAACGACTTTGCGGCAATGAATAAAGCATGGGATGCCTGGGTTGTAGCGGGTCACGCGCCGGTGCGCTGCACGGTGCAGGCGGGGCTGATGAATCCGCAGTACAAGGTTGAAATTAAGATTATCGCTGCGGTTTAATTCCTGAAAAAGAATTCTATCAAAGTAAAAATCAGACGATAATTGTTCGAAAATACTGGTCGGTTATAAACAAATCGGCCAGTGTTTAAGAGGATACTTTAGATAAATAATGAAATCCGTCAGGTAACTTATTTTTATGATTTCAACTGCATCTATACAAAAATGATATTAATCACCCAAATTAAACCATTCTGTTAACTCCCCGAGCCGTTTACTCTGACTTTTCTGCCCTTAACAATCTGGCTGGAGCGCGGCGATTTACCGTTAATTTTTTGCCATATCACTAGAAAACCCGCCATGACCTGCTACCTTTAAAATACCTGAATGTCAACAGGTTAACTAATGAGATATCGTTATAATCCCTTTGATATTAGATGCAATTTAAGGTCATATATAGCCTTATCAAAAACGTGGTTAATTTAAGGACAAGAATATGCCTGCTGCAATAGATAAAGCCCTGGATTTCATTAGTGCCATGGATGTATCAGCATCAACACCAAGCTCGATGAATGAAAGTACGGCGAAAGGAATATTTAAATATTTGCATGACCTGGGAGTCCCCGCGAGTACCGCCGATATTACTGCGCGAGCTGAACAGGAAGGCTGGAATCCTGGATTCACGGAAAAAATGGTGGGATGGGCAAAAAAGATGGATTCTGACGAACGCGTGGTGATTAAAAACCCTGAATACTTCTCGTCTTATATGCAGGAAGAACTTAAAGCCCTTGTGTGAGTTAAAACTCCAGCTTTAAAAATCAATCCGGACGCTTTCATTGACCTCAGAAAAGCGTCCTTTTTTCTCGTCATCATAAACACAGCCAAAATTAATCAACAGATATGGCCCCGTGATTTTTGTTTCAACACAGCGGACCATTGTCATAACGCGCGCCGTCCAGGCACATACCGTCAAAAATGGCACGATGTAAGTTCATGCCGGAAAAATCCCAGCCGATGAGGCTATCCGTATCAAGATACAGGACGTCATCCGTGACGAAATCGATACGGATCATTTTGTGTTACTCGTCTTCATCCTCAAAACGCGCCACTATTTGCTCGCCGGTATGGTTGGCGCGCAGCTCTTCTGCCACCAGCGCGATGGCCTGACCACTGCTCATCCCCTGTGCCATCAGTTCCTGAATACGCTCAACGGCTTTTTGCTGCTGTTCATGGGTGAGTGAAGGTAAACCTGCAAACATTGTTAACTCCTGCTAAATTGTTGGCGCTAATTATTTCATGCTACCCGGCACATAGCCAGTAGAGTCAGGACTGATGAAGACGTTATCTCCCGCTGTGATTACTTTACCCTGGCGTCAGGACGCCGCTGAATTTTATTTTGCCCGCTTAAGCCACCTGCCGTGGGCGATGTTGTTGCACTCCGGCTACGCCGACCATCCGCATAGTCGCTTTGATATTGTGGTGGCTGACCCCGTTTGCACTTTAACCACTCACGATAATGAAACCCGGGTATGTGAAGGAGAAATCCGCACAACGACCACTGACGATCCGCTCAAAGTGCTCCAGCAGGCACTGGACCGTGCAAACATTCACCCGTCGCATAATGGTGATTTGCCATTTCAGGGCGGCGCGCTTGGACTGTTTGGCTACGATCTGGGCCGCCGTTTTGAGTCACTGCCGGAAGTGGCGCTGAGAGATATCGACCTGCCTGATATGGCGGTTGGTATCTACGACTGGGCGCTGATCGTCGATCACCAGCGCCAGCGTATTTCGCTACTCAGCCATCGTGATATCAATGCTCGTCTGGCGTGGCTGGACAGCCAGCAAATAGCACCACAGCAAGATTTCCAGTTAACATCTGCCTGGCAATCCAATATGAACCGCGAGCAGTATGGCGAGAAATTTCGCCAGGTACAGGAATATCTGCACAGCGGCGATTGCTATCAGGTGAATCTCGCCCAGCGTTTTCACGCGACCTATTCTGGCGATGAATGGCAGGCGTTCGTTCAGCTTAATCAGGCCAACCGCGCACCGTTCAGTGCCTTCCTGCATCTGGAACAAGGTGTGATTTTAAGCCTTTCACCAGAACGGTTTATTCTTTGTGATGGTGGTGAGATCCAGACCCGCCCGATTAAAGGCACACTCCCACGCTTGTCCGATCCTCAGGAAGATAGCAAACAAGCTGAAAAACTGGCGAACTCACCGAAAGATCGCGCCGAAAACCTGATGATTGTCGATTTAATGCGCAACGACATCGGTCGCGTTGCTGTACCAGGCTCAGTAAAAGTGCCTGAACTGTTTGTTGTAGAACCCTTCCCTGCCGTGCATCATCTGGTCAGCACCATAACGGCACGCTTGCCAGAGCAGTTGCATGCCAGCGATCTGCTGCGCGCGGCTTTTCCCGGAGGCTCAATCACCGGCGCGCCGAAAGTGCGGGCAATGGAGATTATTGATGAACTGGAACCGCAGCGACGCAATGCCTGGTGCGGCAGCATTGGCTATTTAAGCTTCTGCGGCAATATGGATACCAGCATCACCATCCGCACGCTAACGGCGGTTAACGGGCAGATTTACTGTTCCGCTGGTGGCGGCATCGTTGCTGATAGCCAGGAAGAAGCGGAATATCAGGAAACTTTTGATAAAGTTAATCGTATCCTGAAGCAACTGGAGAAGTAAGACGTGGAATACCGTGGCCTGACGCTTGATGATTTTTTATCGCGATTTCAACTATTGCGTCCGCAAATTAACCGGGAAACCTTAAATCATCGTCAGGCTGCCGTGTTAATCCCCATCGTCCGCCGACCGCAACCGGGCTTGCTGCTGACTCAGCGTTCCATTCATCTGCGCAAACATGCTGGACAAGTCGCATTCCCTGGAGGTGCAGTCGATGACACGGACGCGTCAGTTATCGCCGCTGCGCTGCGTGAAGCCGAAGAAGAGGTCGCCATACCGCCTTCAGCCGTTGAGGTTATCGGCGTGTTACCCCCTGTCGATAGCGTAACGGGCTACCAGGTCACCCCCGTGGTCGGCATTATCCCGCCTGATTTACCGTATCGCGCCAGTGAAGATGAAGTCTCCGCAGTATTTGAAATGCCGCTCGCCCAGGCGTTACATTTGGGCCGTTATCATCCTTTGGATATCTACCGCCGTGGCGATTCGCATCGGGTATGGTTTTCCTGGTACGAACAGTATTTTGTATGGGGAATGACCGCAGGCATAATTCGTGAACTGGCGCTGCAAATTGGTGTGAAACCCTGACTATACTTATCTTTACATCTACAAAACACTACTTGAGACAATCATCGCAATATTAGTTAAATCGCGGTTTTTGATTAGTTTAATTCATGTGAATAGTTAAGCCTGTCGCCGCGTTCCCTCTTACACTATGCGCTGTTATTCGTTCGTTACTGGAAGTCCAGTCACCTTGTCAGGAGTATTATCGTGATTAGTCTATTCGACATGTTTAAGGTGGGGATTGGTCCCTCATCTTCCCATACTGTAGGGCCTATGAAGGCGGGTAAACAGTTCGTCGATGATCTGGTCGAAAAAGGCTTACTGGATAGCGTTACCCGCGTTGCCGTGGACGTTTATGGTTCACTGTCGCTGACGGGTAAAGGCCACCACACCGATATCGCCATTATTATGGGTCTTGCAGGTAACGAACCTGCCACCGTGGATATCGACAGTATTCCCGGTTTTATTCGCGACGTAGAAAAGCGCGAACGTCTGTTGCTGGCACAGGGACGGCATGAAGTGGATTTCCCACGCGACAACGGGATGCGTTTTCATAACGGTAACCTGCCGCTGCATGAAAACGGGATGCAGATCCACGCTTATAACGGCGATGAAGTCGTCTACAGCAAAACTTATTATTCCATCGGCGGCGGTTTTATCGTCGATGAAGAACATTTTGGTCACGATGCCGCCAACGAAGTCAGTGTGCCGTATCCGTTTAAATCCGCCACCGAGCTGCTGGCATACTGTAATGAAACCGGTTATTCCCTTTCCGGTCTGGCAATGCAGAACGAACTGGCGCTGCACAGTAAGAAAGAGATCGACGAGTATTTCGCTCATGTCTGGCAAACCATGCAGGCATGTATCGATCGTGGGATGAACACCGAAGGCGTATTGCCTGGCCCGCTGCGTGTTCCGCGCCGTGCGTCTGCCCTGCGCCGTATGCTGGTTTCCAGCGATAAACTGTCTAACGATCCGATGAATGTCATCGACTGGGTAAACATGTTTGCGCTGGCAGTTAACGAAGAAAACGCAGCGGGGGGGCGTGTGGTAACTGCACCGACTAACGGTGCTTGCGGCATCGTTCCGGCAGTGCTGGCATACTATGACCACTTTATTGAATCGGTCAGCCCTGATATTTATACCCGCTACTTTATGGCGGCCGGAGCGATTGGCGCACTGTACAAAATGAACGCGTCTATTTCCGGTGCGGAAGTCGGTTGCCAGGGCGAAGTGGGCGTTGCCTGTTCAATGGCTGCGGCGGGTCTTGCAGAACTGTTGGGCGGTAGCCCTGAACAGGTTTGCGTGGCGGCGGAAATTGGCATGGAACACAACCTTGGTCTGACTTGCGACCCGGTTGCGGGTCAGGTTCAGGTTCCGTGCATTGAACGTAACGCCATTGCATCAGTGAAGGCGATTAACGCCGCGCGGATGGCTCTGCGTCGTACTAGTGCACCACGCGTCTCACTGGATAAAGTCATCGAAACGATGTACGAAACAGGAAAGGATATGAACGCTAAATATCGCGAAACCTCACGCGGTGGTCTGGCGATTAAAGTCCAGTGTGACTAATACTTTATCCTCGCCCATCTGCAACGGATGGGCGAATTTATCCTCGCTTTCTCGTCTGCTGTAATTTTCCCCACTACACTTCCACTGTTGCGTCAGGCGTTTGTCGCCATACGCTTACCGGGTGGCCCGCATGCAAAAAGCACAACGGATCATTAAAACCTATCGCCGTAATCGAATGATTGTTTGTACGATTTGCGCACTCTTTACGTTTGTGGCAACACTGAGCGTGCGATTTATTTCACAGCGGAACTTAAATCAGCAGCGGGTAGTGCTCTTTGCCAATCACGCCGTTGAGGAATTAGACAAAGTCCTGCTTCCACTTCAGGCGGGTAACAACGTACTGCTTCCCCTGATTGGACTCCCCTGCTCAGTCGCCCATCTCCCCTTACGCAAACAGGCGGCAAAACTGCAAACTGTACGGTCAATTGGCCTGGTGCAAGACGGCACGCTTTATTGTTCCAGCATTTTTGGTTATCGCAATGTTCCTGCTGAAGATATCCAGGCTGATTTACCCGCGCCGCAGCCCCTTTTACGCTTAACTACCGACCGCGTATTAATTAAAGACAGCCCGGTATTGATTCAGTGGACACCTTTACCGGGCAATGGTCGAGATGGTGTGATGGAGATGATCAACATCGACCTGTTGATGGCAATGTTGCTGGAGCCGCAATTACCGCAAATAAGAACGGCCAGCCTGACGGTAGCCGATCGCCATTTACTCTATGATGATGGTCTGGTTGATTCTTTACCTCCGCTTAATGGCAATGAACGTTACCAGGTTTCATCGCAGAATTTTCCTTTTATCATCAGCGTTAGTGGACCTGGTGCGACAGCCCTGGCGTTGCAATATCTTCCCAGCCAGTTTCCACTAGCGGTACTGTTGAGTTTACTGGTGGGGTACATCGCATGGTTGGCCACGGCCCATAGAATGAGCTTTTCACGCGAGATAAATCTCGGGCTGGCGCAGCGCGAATTTGAGTTATTTTGTCAGCCCCTGCTCAATGCACGCTCGCAGCAATGTATTGGTGTAGAGATATTGCTGCGCTGGAATAATCCGCGTCAGGGATGGATCTCGCCGGATGTTTTTATCCCCATTGCGGAAGAACATCACCTTATAGTGCCGCTTACCCGTTATGTGATGATGGAAACCATCCGTCAACTCCACGTTTTTCCAATGAGCAGCCAGTTCCACATCGGCATTAACGTCGCCCCCAGCCATTTTCGCCGTGGCGTATTGTTAAAAGATCTCAATCGTTACTGGTTTAGTGCTAACCCGATTCAGCCACTAATCCTCGAAATTACCGAGCGCGATGCCTTACTGGATGTTGATTATCGGATTGCCCGCGAACTGCATCGTAAAAACGTCAAACTGGCGATTGATGACTTCGGCACCGGCAACAGTTCGTTTTCCTGGCTGGAAACGTTACGTCCTGACGTGCTGAAAATTGATAAGTCATTTACCGCAGCTATCGGTTCTGACGCGGTTAACTCAACGGTGACCGATATCATCATCGCGCTAGGGCAAAGACTGAATATTGAACTGGTGGCAGAAGGTGTGGAAACGCAAGAACAAGCGAAGTATTTGCGCCGTCATGGCGTGCATATTTTACAAGGGTATTTGTACGCGCAGCCCATGCCGCTGCGTGATTTCCCGAAATGGCTGGCGGGCAGCCAACCGCCGCCCACCCGGCATAATGGGCGCATCACACCCATTATACCGTTACGTTAACGCTTACTCGTCTTCATCGTGCGCCGGTTGCTCTTTAACAATGCGAACCAGATCAACACGATAATCATTGGCTTCTACGATGGTGATATGCAGCGGTCCAACATCGATCACGTCGCCTGCGCGAGGAATGTGACCATTTGCCGAAATTACCAGACCTGCAACCGTCGCAATATCATCATCATCGGTAAGGTGCTCAACATCAAGCGCCTGCTGTAAGGCATGTAAGTCTGTACCACCTTTTACCAGCCAACCGTCGCCATCGATAACAATTTCCGGCGTTTCATCTGCATCAGGGAACTCACCAGCAATGGCTTCCAGTACATCCAGCGGCGTAACCAGACCTTGCACCACACCAAACTCGTTGGTGACGATAACAAAACTACCGCGAGCACGACGCAACACGCCCAGCAGGTTGATCGGGTCGAGGGTTTCCGGAACGATTATCGCCGGAGAAGCCGAAGCAATTGCCGTCACGTCGACACCGACTTCCAGTGCCACCAGCAGTTCTTTGGCACGCACGATACCGATGATTTCATCCAGCTCACCACGACACACCGGAAACAGGCTGTGCGGTGAAGAAAGCAGTTGCTGGCGGATTTCATCAACGCCAAGGTTAGCATCTACCCAACTGATCTCACCGCGTGGCGTCATAATGCCGCGCAGAGAGCGTGACGCCAAAGTCAGTACGCCGTTAATCATATAACGCTCTTCTTCGGCAAAGGCACCTTCTGGAACCGGAATTGGCACCGGGTTATCAGCATCGTGTTGAATATTTGCCTGACGTTTACCCCCCATCAAACGCAGAATGGCATCGGCGGTACGCGCACGCAGCGGTAAAGTCGACTGATGGCGAATAAAGTTACGCCGCGCAATCTGGTTAAACACTTCGATGATGATCGAGAAACCAATTGCTGCATACAGGTAGCCTTTTGGAATATGGAAACCAAAACCTTCAGCTACGAGGCTCAGACCAATCATCAACAGGAAGCTCAAACAGAGCACTACAACTGTTGGATGCTGGTTAACGAATCGCGTCAGCGGTTTCGATGCCAGCAACATAACTGCCATCGCAATCACTACCGCAGCCATCATTACCGGTAGATGGTTGACCATCCCTACGGCAGTAATCACTGCATCCAGCGAGAAGACAGCGTCAAGGATGACAATCTGTGTGACGACCACCCAGAAACTGGCATAACCTTTACTGTGACCAGAGTCATGATCGCGGTTTTCCAGCCGCTCATGCAACTCGGTTGTCGCTTTGAACAGCAAGAATATCCCCCCGAACAGCATAATCAGATCGCGCCCGGAGAAAGAAAAATCCATTACGGTAAATAGTGGTTTGGTCAGCGTGACCATCCATGAAATCAGCGATAACAGCCCCAGGCGCATAATCAACGCCAGTGACAGCCCCAACAAACGCGCTTTATCACGTTGTTTCGGCGGCAGTTTATCGGCAAGGATGGCGATAAAAACCAGGTTATCGATACCCAGCACGATTTCAAGGACGACAAGCGTGAGCAGCCCCGCCCAAATCGAGGGATCCATTAAGAATTCCATGACAAGCTCCTGCTTAAGGAATAGCTAATCGGCGCCAGAAATAATGCAGGCGAAACGAGAAAATACAAACAAAAGGTACGGCAAAAAATGCCAGGAAGGCAGGCGCTATATGGCCTGATGCTGAAGTGACGTCGGTGACGATCCATACTGCGGGCTGCAGCCCTATACTCCTTGGTTGTTAAACGGGAGTTAAACATATCAGAGAGATCTCTGATTTGGCAAAGATTTACCTTCCTTTGCAAATGAATGTGACAACATTTTTTACTCTTTCGGAATTTTGTCAATTCAAAGTTAATTTACGGATCTTCATCACATAAAATATTTTTTTCGATATCTAAAATAAATCGCGAGGCACAGGGGGTTTCTGGTTGTAGCCCTTATCTGAATCGATTCGATTGTGGACGACGATTCAAAAATACATCTGGCACGTTGAGATGTTAACAATAATAAGGAGGTAGCAAGTGACCATTGCTATTGTTATAGGCACACATGGTTGGGCTGCAGAGCAGTTGCTTAAAACGGCAGAGATGCTGTTAGGCGAGCAGGAAAACGTTGGCTGGATCGATTTTGTTCCTGGCGAAAATGCCGAAACGCTAATCGAAAAGTACAACGCTCAGTTGGCAAAACTCGACACCACTAAAGGCGTGCTGTTTCTCGTTGATACATGGGGAGGCAGTCCGTTCAATGCTGCCAGCCGCATTGTCGTCGACAAAGAGCATTATGAAGTGATCGCAGGCGTTAACATTCCAATGTTAGTGGAAACGTTAATGGCTCGTGATGATGACCCAAGCTTTGACGAACTGGTAGCACTGGCCGTAGAAACAGGCCGCGAAGGTGTGAAAGCACTGAAAGCGAAACCAGTTGAAAAAGCAGCACCTGCCCCCGCCGCAGCGGCACCGAAAGCGGCTCCTGCACCGGCAAAACCGATGGGACCAAACGACTATATGGTAATTGGCCTCGCGCGTATCGACGATCGTTTGATTCACGGTCAGGTTGCTACCCGCTGGACCAAAGAAACTAATGTCTCCCGTATCATCGTAGTTAGTGACGAAGTGGCTGCGGATACCGTTCGTAAGACACTGCTCACCCAGGTTGCACCTCCCGGCGTAACAGCGCATGTAGTTGATGTCGCCAAAATGATTCGCGTCTACAACAACCCGAAATATGCGGGCGAACGCGTGATGCTGTTATTTACCAACCCGACAGATGTTGAGCGTCTCGTTGAAGGCGGCGTGAAAATCACCTCAGTCAACGTCGGTGGTATGGCATTCCGTCAGGGCAAAACTCAGGTGAATAACGCGGTTTCGGTTGATGAAAAAGATATCGAAGCGTTCAAGAAACTGAATGCGCGCGGTATCGAGCTGGAAGTCCGTAAGGTTTCCACCGACCAGAAACTGAAAATGATGGATCTGATCAGCAAAATCGATAAGTAACGTATTGTGTTGATTATCACTCAGTTTTCACACTTAAGTCTTACGTAAACAGGAGAAGTACAATGGAGATTACCGCTCTTCAAATTGTGCTGGTATTTATCGTAGCCTGTATCGCAGGTATGGGATCAATCCTCGATGAATTTCAGTTTCACCGTCCGCTAATCGCGTGTACCCTGGTGGGTATCGTTCTTGGGGATATGAAAACCGGTATTATTATCGGTGGTACCCTTGAAATGATCGCGCTGGGTTGGATGAACATCGGTGCCGCTGTTGCACCTGACGCCGCCCTGGCTTCTATTATTTCTACCATTCTGGTTATTGCTGGTCATCAGAGCATCGGTGCCGGTATCGCGCTGGCAATCCCTCTGGCAGCAGCAGGCCAGGTGCTGACCATTATCGTTCGTACTATTACCGTTGCCTTCCAGCACGCTGCGGATAAAGCAGCTGAAAACGGTAACCTGACGGCGATTTCATGGATCCACGTTTCGTCTCTGTTCCTGCAAGCTATGCGTGTGGCTATTCCGGCCGTTATCGTTGCGCTTTCTGTTGGTACCAGTGAAGTTCAAAACATGCTGAACGCCATTCCGGAAGTGGTGACCAATGGTCTGAACATTGCCGGTGGCATGATCGTGGTAGTTGGTTATGCGATGGTTATCAACATGATGCGTGCTGGCTACCTGATGCCGTTCTTCTACCTCGGCTTCGTAACCGCAGCATTCACCAACTTTAACCTGGTTGCTCTGGGTGTCATCGGTACCGTTATGGCGGTGCTCTACATTCAGCTGAGCCCGAAATATAACCGTGTCGCCGGTGCGCCAGTTCAGGCTGCTGGTAACAACGATCTCGACAACGAACTGGACTAACAGGTGAGCGAAATGGTTGATACAACTCAAACTACCACTGAGAAAAAACTCACTAAGAGTGATATTCGTGGCGTCTTCCTGCGTTCTAACCTCTTCCAGGGTTCATGGAACTTCGAGCGTATGCAGGCGCTGGGCTTCTGCTTCTCTATGGTGCCGGCGATTCGTCGCCTCTACCCGGAAAATAACGATGCCCGTAAACAGGCGATTAAACGTCACCTCGAATTCTTTAACACCCAACCGTTCGTGGCGGCGCCAATTCTGGGCGTAACCCTGGCGCTGGAAGAACAGCGTGCTAACGGTGCAGAGATCGACGATGGTGCAATCAACGGTATCAAAGTAGGTCTGATGGGTCCGCTGGCAGGTGTAGGCGACCCAATCTTCTGGGGTACGGTACGTCCGGTATTTGCAGCTCTGGGCGCCGGTATCGCGATGAGCGGCAGCCTGTTAGGTCCGTTGCTGTTCTTTATCCTGTTTAACCTGGTACGTCTGGCAACGCGTTACTACGGCGTAGCATATGGTTACTCCAAGGGCATCGATATCGTTAAAGATATGGGCGGCGGCTTCCTGCAAAAACTGACGGAAGGGGCGTCTATTCTCGGCCTGTTTGTCATGGGGGCATTGGTTAACAAGTGGACACATGTCAATATCCCGCTGGTCGTCTCACGCATCACTGACCAGACGGGTAAAGAGCACGTTACCACTGTACAGACCATTCTTGACCAGTTAATGCCGGGCCTGGTACCGCTGCTGCTGACCTTCGCCTGTATGTGGCTGCTGCGCAAAAAAGTGAACCCGCTGTGGATCATCGTTGGCTTCTTCGTCATCGGTATCGCTGGTTACGCTTGCGGCCTGCTTGGACTGTAAGACTGTTGTACACTACCGGGGCCTTTTGGCCCCGTTTTTTTATCTGGAGGATTAATGACAATCACGGAACTGGTGCTGATTCTGTTCATCGCCGCACTGCTTGCCTTTGCGATATACGATCAGTTCATTATGCCCCGCCGCAATGGCCCCACCCTGCTGGCAATTCCTTTGCTGCGGCGCGGTCGCATCGACAGCGTTATCTTCGTCGGGCTGATTGTCATTCTTATCTACAATAATGTGACCAGTCATGGCGCACAAATTACCACCTGGTTATTAAGTGCTCTGGCGCTGATGGGTTTTTATATATTCTGGATCCGCGTTCCGAAGATCATCTTTAAACAGAAAGGTTTTTTCTTCGCCAATGTCTGGATTGAATATAGCCGGATAAAAGCAATAAACTTATCGGAAGATGGTGTCCTGGTTATGCAATTAGAACAGCGTCGGTTGTTAATCCGCGTTCGAAATATCGACGATCTGGAAAAGATTTATAAACTTCTTGTTTCAACTCAATAGGTTATATCTTTAGCCAAAGCTATGTTAAGTGTGTTTTTAATAACCAGACATAGCTTAGGCTATATTATCTCTTCGATCATTTGTTATTTATTTTAACGTTTCATTTATATATAAATCTAAATGAAAATCGTTATCAATGAAGTAATGAAATAATATATTCCAACAGTTGTTTTATATTCTCAAAATATGTTAAGGTTGCGCCCTCATTTGGGGAGTAGCCGATTTCCAGACTCCGGAAATGTACGTGTCAACATACTCGTTGCAAAACGTGGCACGTACGGACTGAACATTTTCAGTCAGGCGAGACCATATGCACATCAATCGCTATGCCTGCATGAGCGCCTCTTGTCGTTCATGTGTGCATGTTTGCGGGGGGCGAAGATGTGTTTTATGGATACCCCGGTCAGGACGTTGTCATGAATATCACTGCTACTGTTCTTCTTGCGTTTGGTATGTCGATGGATGCATTTGCTGCATCAATCGGTAAAGGTGCCACCCTCCATAAACCGAAATTTTCTGAAGCGTTGCGAACCGGCCTTATTTTTGGTGCCGTCGAAACCCTGACGCCGCTGATCGGCTGGGGTATGGGCATGTTAGCCAGCCGCTTTGTCCTCGAATGGAACCACTGGATTGCGTTTGTGCTGCTGATATTCCTCGGCGGGCGAATGATTATTGAGGGTTTTCGTGGCGCAGATGATGAAGATGAAGAACCGCGCCGTCGACACGGTTTCTGGCTACTGGTAACCACCGCGATTGCCACCAGCCTGGATGCCATGGCTGTTGGCGTAGGTCTTGCCTTCCTGCAGGTCAACATTATCGCGACCGCATTGGCCATTGGTTGTGCAACCTTGATTATGTCGACATTAGGGATGATGGTTGGTCGCTTTATCGGCTCAATTATTGGGAAAAAAGCGGAAATTCTCGGCGGGCTGGTACTGATCGGCATCGGCGTCCAGATCCTCTGGACGCACTACCACGGTTAATTTGTTCGCTGCCAGAGGTGAATATTAAAGTCCGTCTGGCAGTCGAATACTTCTTTTGCCGCCAACGTTTGCCAGACATCAGGCTTCGCACACCAGGCAAACGGCGTCATCTGCAACAATGCAACAGCTTCATCGCCGCGAAGACGCATCGGATACCGCAGTTCATCACTCTGCTGTAATGCAAAACCTTCCAGTTGTTCAGTATGGGGGGCATGCAGAAGTACTTCGTCGTAAATCAGCCCTTTCAACTCCATTAAATGTCGTGGCCCTGGAGTAACGGTAATTACCCACCCTCCTGGTTTGACGATACGCGCTAACTCTTCTGCTTTACATGGCGCGTAGATGCGAATAATGGCATCCATACTGGCATCGGCAAAAGGCAGACGGTGGCTGGAAGCGACACAAAAGGTAACCTGCTTATAGCGTTTCGCCGCAGCTTTAATTGCGACCTTAGAGACATCAAGACCAAAGGTTGTCACTACTGGCAAGGCATCGGCAAAAGCATGAGTGTAATACCCTTCCCCACAGCCAATATCCAGTACCGCTGTTGCGTGCTCATTAAGACATCCACGCAATTGAGCGACTATCGCATCACGAAGCGGCTGGTAATGACCGGCATCTAAAAACGCACGTCGCGCCTGCATCATTTCCGCGCAGTCTCCCGGATCGCGGGATCGTTTATATTGAACGGGTAGCAGATTGACATATCCCTCTTTCGCCATATCAAATTGATGCCGCTGCGGACAGATATAGCTATTTTTTTCAAGAGATAGAAGCTGGTGGCAAAGTGGACAGGAAAACGACATGAAAACTCCGGCGGGATACTAAATGCCGCAAGTGTAACGCGAATCGCGCTGCGGGCAAATATTCGAAGGTCGTAAGCGAGCATTAAACAAAGTAAAAAGCCTCGCTTTTCGACGAGGCTTTATAGCGAGATTGAAGTGCGTTAACACTTCAGATCAGTGAATTCGATCAGATAGCGGTTACGTTAACAGCTGCCGGACCTTTCTGGCCGTCCTGAATTTCGAACTCAACGTTCTGGCCTTCGGCCAGAGTTTTGAAGCCATTACCCTGGATAGCGGAGAAGTGTACGAACACATCTTTGCTGCCATCAGCCGGAGTAATGAAGCCAAAACCTTTAGACTCGTTGAACCACTTAACCTGACCTTTAATCTTTGCCATTTGAAAAATTCCTTAGATTGTTTTCTTCGCCCGCAGGCATTACAGAGATAAAACTGACACATTACTGCTTGAGGCACTAATATAAGGTTCGGCAGAGAAGCGGTATTCAACGACAACGTGTTTACTCAGGACTTCTTTACTGAAAATGCCACACATAAACAGAACTGTACCTCGTTTAACCCAAAGCTGTTATCACATACAACGTTAATTATGGCAAGCCATTTTTAAACATGTCTCGATCAGCTGCACAAATCTCGATGCGCCTTCCACTTTTTTTGCACATTTATGCAACGAACTGCGTGTCGATATATCGAGACACTTAAGCATACCAGTACAAACAGATGCCTGAACTGATGTGGTTTCTAACATAGTTCAATAAGTTCTAATCTTCCAGTTCAGAAATAAAATTTAATTCCACAATGTGTGTGATATCACTTTTTATACTATGTAATGATAAAGTGTTATATAACTTTATCTCATAAAACAGTCAGTTAACAACATACATAGATGCAATGCCGATGCCATATTCAAAGCATGTTAATAATGTAAAATAAGAAAAAATGATGAATGATAAAAAAAATGAGAAGAGAAACGTTTCGCTTATAAACAATGCTGTAATTAATCAATATTCCGATGCAAACATCCCAATCAGCAAGTATAAAAAATAACTTTTTCTGATGTCAAAATAAATGAATAAATAACAGAGAAAATAATCAAAATCCAATAAAGGATTAATTTTAATCAATTGCATCATTATAGTGCATGTAAGAATGATGAGATGAGTAACCCATCAACACAGGGTTACTCAAATTGCAGGAAGGATTACCGTTCTGCTACCAGACGAATAATATCTTCATCTTCACCCGTTTTTTGGTTCTCAGTAACCTTTTCATCGGCTTTTTCAGGTTCGTTAGCTTCGCACAAGCGGCGTAACAGTACATTCTGCCGTTTTTGCTGATCCAGCAATGCCTCAAGCAGTTCAATCTGTTCGTTAGTCCGGGAACTGGCACGGTTGATGAAAAACCACAAGATGAGCCCAATAATAAGAACTACTACCGATACGACCAAAGACGCAATGTTCATCACGCCTGAATTTACAACTTCGTTCATTTAACCACCTCTAAGTAGAGGCGCCATTTTACCACTGCTACGCAGGAAGGAAATCTACTGATGAAAAAATGATATCACCATGGGATGAACTGATTGATGGCACAAATTCCGCTGAAAAATTGCACATCCTGATCGCACATTATGTTGAATACCTGCATCCATAGCAGCAAGAAAGCCAGCACAGCGGCAACCAGAACGACCCATCGAAACTTTTTCACTCCAATCTCCGTTTAACCTATCTTCTGCCTTTAAACTATCATGCGTTAGTTAAACAACGTCTAACCATGTCGATATTCGTGCTTTTTCGGAATGATACGCTTGCTTCAGTCCATATTGCCGCTACGATTAAGCAAACAAAAAGAGAAGAGGTCGTAATGCGATTCATCATTCGCACAATTATCTTGATAGCACTGGTATGGACAGGATTATTACTCAGCGGATATGGCGTTCTGATTGGAAGCAAGGAAAATGCTGCCGGGTTAGGGCTGCAATGCACATATCTCACCGCCCGAAGCACAAGCACGGTGCAATATCTTCATACTAAAAGTGGATTTTTGGGGATTACAGATTGCCCGCTGCTACGTAAAAGCAATATCGTCGTCGATAATGATTGATAGATAACGGTACAAATATCCACATCAAAACTAATGGATATAAAGTACTTTCATCTTCTGCTCGAACGATATCACTATTAACATTATTTAATCCACGCTAAATGAAGAACCTGTCTGAATTTTATGCAGACAGGTTCTTATTTTAATCAGAATGGATAGTCGTGATACCCCATTTGTGCGGATATCTTGCGCGCTGCCGTATGCAACATAGCCACATACTCCTGCAAACGTTCTTCAGAAAAACGCAGCGTCGGGAAGGAAATACTCAAGCCGGCAATCACCACGCCAAAGCGGTCAAACACCGGAACGGCGATGCAGCGCAGCCCTTCTTCCTGCTCTTCGTTATCTTCGCCGTATCCCTGCTCACGGACCTGATCTAACACGGGTAATAACGCCTCTGTGCTAGTGATGGTCCGATCGGTGCTGCGTTTATATTCCACGCCCTCAAGAATTTGCTTCACTTCATCGCGATCGCGCCATGCCAGCAGCACCTTACCAATCGCAGTGCTGTACAGCGGATTACGACGGCCAATCCGTGAATACATGCGCAAATTGTACATAGAGTCAATTTTGTGGATGTAAACGATACTGTCTTCATCCAGTGCGCCAAGATGAATGGTTTCTTTGGTCAAACGGGAGATCTCACGCATCTGGATATCAGCACTGCGAATAAGATCGACGTTTTGTAGCGCACGAGCGCCCAGCTCAAATAATTTCAGGGTCAGAGAGTATTTCTCCGACTCCCCTTCCTGCGCGACATAGCCCAAGGTTTTCATGGTCTGTAAAAAGCGATAAACGGTGCTTTTTGACATCATGACGCGCTGTGAAAGCTCGGTTATCCCTATTTCGCGCTCTTCGCCCAGCGCCTGCAAAATGCCAAAAACCTTCAGTACGGAAGATACAGAATCAGGTTGTTTATCCAGATCTGCGTTAGCCATTTATCACCTCATTGCGAGTGTTTTATAAAAATCAGAACTGTTTTTTATTATAATTTCGCGCCAGGGTGGTCGCAATCCATCTTTTGCCGGTTAGTTACAATTCTGCGACATTCACCGTGAATATCAGTGCTAAAATCATACCCCTGTTGATTATTACCAAAAGATATAAAATTCCTATGCCAAAAGTTCAGGCCGATGGCCTGCCGTTGCCTCAGCGGTACGGCGCAATATTAACCATTATTATTGGTATTTCGATGGCGGTTCTCGACGGCGCTATCGCTAATGTCGCCTTGCCAACCATTGCAACCGATCTCCACGCCACACCAGCCAGTTCCATCTGGGTGGTGAATGCCTACCAAATCGCGATTGTTATCTCCTTACTCTCGTTCTCTTTTTTGGGCGATATGTTTGGCTATCGACGAATTTATAAATTCGGTCTGGTGGTTTTTCTGCTCTCATCGTTGTTCTGCGCTCTTTCTGATTCACTGCAAATGCTAACCCTGGCGCGTGTAATACAAGGTTTTGGCGGCGCGGCGTTAATGAGCGTCAATACTGCACTCATCCGCTTAATCTACCCACAACGTTTTCTGGGGCGAGGGATGGGAATTAACTCTTTTATCGTCGCCGTCTCCTCCGCTGCCGGGCCGACGATCGCCGCCGCAATCCTTTCAATTGCGTCCTGGAAGTGGTTATTTTTAATTAATGTACCGTTGGGTATTATCGCCCTACTCCTGGCAATGCGTTTTCTGCCGCCAAATGGTTCTCGTGCCAGTAAGCCGCGGTTTGACCTGCCCAGCGCCGTGATGAATGCGCTGACATTTGGCCTGCTTATTACTGCCTTGAGTGGTTTTGCTCAGGGGCAATCACTGACGCTGATCGGTGCTGAACTGGCGGTAATGATTATTGTTGGTATTTTCTTTATTCGCCGCCAGCTTTCCCTTCCTGTTCCATTGCTACCGGTGGATTTACTGCGTATTCCGCTGTTTACACTATCAATTTGTACCTCCATTTGTTCTTTCTGCGCGCAAATGCTGGCGATGGTTTCCCTGCCTTTTTATCTGCAAACCGTACTTGGACGTAGTGAAGTTGAGACAGGTTTGCTCCTGACCCCGTGGCCGTTGGCAACGATGGTAATGGCTCCGCTGGCTGGTTATTTGATAGAGCGCGTCCATGCAGGATTGCTTGGTGCTTTAGGGCTGTTCATCATGGCCGCGGGACTTTTTTCTCTGGTCCTGTTGCCAGCTTCGCCTGCCGATATCAATATCATCTGGCCGATGATCTTATGCGGTGCAGGCTTTGGGTTATTCCAGTCCCCCAATAATCACACCATTATTACCTCCGCCCCGCGTGAGCGTAGCGGTGGTGCCAGTGGAATGTTGGGTACAGCGCGTCTGCTTGGTCAGAGTAGCGGTGCAGCTCTGGTGGCGCTGATGTTGAATCAGTTTGGTGATAATGGTACGCACGTCTCGCTGACGGCTGCGGCTATTCTGGCAGTGATCGCCGCCTGTGTCAGTGGTTTACGCATTACCCAACCGCGCGCACAAGGCTAAAAAAAAAGCGCGTCAACCAAGACGCGCTTTTTTATAATTTACTGCAAATTACTTCAGGTATTCACCGGTACGCAGGGCTTCAATACGTTTATCCAGCGGCGGGTGAGTCATGAACAGCTCACTCAGCGATTTGGACTTACCATTGATACAAAAAGCCATCATGCTGGTTGCTTCCTGCGGCTCATAGCTGGTTTTCAGACGCTGCAGCGCAGCAATCATTTTTTCACGACCAACCAGTTTGGCTGAACCTGCATCGGCATGGAATTCACGGTGACGCGAGAACCACATGGTGATAATGCTCGCCAGAATACCAAATACCAGCTCCAGCACCGTCGCAACCGCAAAGTAGATCAGCGGGTTGCCGTTGCTCTCTTCACCTTCATCACGGTTACCGCCCATAAAGCCCGCGGCAAGCTGCGCCAGAATACGTGAAATAAAGATAACGAAGGTGTTTACCACGCCCTGAATCAGCGTCATGGTAACCATGTCACCATTCGCAATGTGGCTAATTTCGTGGGCAATTACCGCCTCGGCTTCATCCGGGCTCATGTTCTGCAGCAAACCGGTGCTGACAGCAACCAGAGAGGCATCACGACGAGCACCTGTCGCAAAGGCGTTGATATCCGGCGCATGGTAGATAGCTACTTGCGGCATAGCAATCCCCGCCTGACGGGCCTGGGTTGCTACAGTATTGACCAGCCAACGTTCCCTTTCGTTACGCGGTTGCTCGATCACTTCCCCGCCAACAGATCGTAATGCCATCCATTTGGACATCAGAAGCGAAACGAAGGAACCACCAAAACCGAACAGCAAGGCCATAATCATCAGCCCCTGAACGCTGCTCGACTGTATCCCTGTCAGGCTCAGTACCAGCCCGAAAACGACCATGACGGCCAGGTTCGTTAGCAGGAAGAGCGCGATTCGCATCATAATTTTCTTTTTACCTCAGTTTAACAAAACGCAATATGCGATACCCACATCGTATGGGTTACGCGACTATTTTCAAGTCTGGATAGAGCGTAAGTCACCAGAAAGACACAACTTTACATTTTGTAGCATCTGATTTACGGCATCTTGCCACTGTTAAAAAATCAGGCACAATTTCTTGTGCCTGATTGATGTTACTTGACGGGAGCGGGCTGTTCCGCTGGTCTGGATTTTTCCAGCTTCGCCAGATCGAGTGCGATATTCACTGTCTCGTCCAGATACGGATCTGGCTCCTTGTAATCTTTTGGCAAATCATCCAGTTTCTTCAACTCCGGTTTGCCTTCGCGTTTAAAGCGATCGTTCAAGCGCGCCAGACGCATCGCATCATCTTCATTGTTCTCTTTCTCACGCACAGCGTAATTCAGAGAAACAATATTGCGTTTGTCCTTCATGGCATTGAAACGAGCAATATCCTTCATGATGTTCTGGAATTCAGGATCCTTCGCGATGCGCGCATTATGTTCCTTCAGCAATTCCGGCTCAAACGCCGATAAATCGCCTGATTTCACATAGGTTGCAGCATCAATGCTATCCCACGGCAGCGCGTTATCTTCGAATTTCTCTCCCGTTTCCGTCTCTTCATTGCCTGTCGGCATGATGATATCCGGCGTCACGCCCTTACGTTGGGTACTGCCACCGTTAACGCGATAGAATTTCTGGATTGTATACTGCACTGACCCCAGCGCCGGCCATTCAGGACGTAACATCTGATCGTAGATACGATTCAGAGAACGATACTGCTGGACAGTGCCTTTGCCGAATGTTGGTTCGCCCACAACCAGCGCGCGACCGTAATCCTGCATCGCGGCGGCAAAGATTTCTGAAGCCGAAGCACTGAATCGGTCAACCAATACCACAAGCGGGCCTTTATAGAACACCTGGCCGTCGGTATCACTGTCCTCGCGGACTTTACCATTGTTATCACGGACCTGAACAATCGGACCGGAAGGAATGAACAAACCAGAGAGCGATACTGCCTCGGTCAGCGCCCCGCCGCCATTGCTACGCAGGTCGATGACGACGCTGCTGACATTCTGTTTTTCCAGCTTCTGCAACTGAACTTTGACATCGTCTGTCAAGCCAACATAGAAGCCTGGAATATCCAGTACGCCCACTTTTTCTTTGCCGACGGTCTTCACGGACATTTTAACTGCGCGGTCTTCCAGACGAATGCGTTCACGCGTCAGTGTTACCGTACGGGTTTTAGTCCCTTTACCGGCAGGTAAAATTTCTAAACGAACTTTACTGCCTTTCGGCCCTTTGATTAAGGCAACGACATCATCAAGACGCCAGCCAATCACGTCAACCATCGGCTTGCCGGTTTGACCAACACCGACAATTTTGTCACCAACGCTGATAGCTTTACTCTTCGCTGCCGGGCCACCTGCCACCATCGAATTGATAACGGTGTAGTCATCATCCATTTGCAGCACCGCTCCAATACCTTCCAACGACAAGCTCATTTCAGTATTGAACTGTTCGGTATTACGCGGGGAAAGGTAGTTGGTATGCGGATCAATTTCGCGCGCAAACGCCGTCATTGCCAGCGAGAACACATCTTCGCTGTTAGTTTGCGCCAGACGGCGAATGGCAAATTTGTAGCGCCGAGTCAGGGTTTCACGAATTTCTTTATCCGTTTTTCCTGTCAGCTTCAGACTTAACTCGTCGAATTTGACTTTGCTGTCCCACAGCGCGTTCAACTCGGCCTCGTTTTTCGGCCAGGGCGCTTTGCTGCGGTCCAGGTTATAAGTGTCGTTGCCGGTAAAATCCATCGGTTTTTCCAGTACCGATAAGGCGTACTGGTAACGTTCAAAACGGCGTTTTTGCGCCAGATTGTAAAGATCGTAGAAAACGTCAAGTTTACCGGAGCGCAGTTCATCGCCCAGCTCATTTTTCTTTTTCGCGAACTGTTCAACATCGCTTGCCAGCAGCACATTGTGGCTGTAATCAAGCAGGTTCAGGTAGCGGTCAAAGATTTTGGCCGAGAATGCCTGATCGAGGTCGAACTGGCGATAATGGGAGCGGGTAAAGCGCGACGTTACGCGCTCACTCACCGTCGCATGCTGCGTCTCTTCCTTTAATACCGGAATCTGATCAGCACGCGTAATATCTTCTACTGCGAAGGTCTGGCCTGCTATTGCAAGCAGGCCAGCTAACGCGGTAAGCCTAAAAAACATGTTCATGCCTGGCCCGGCCTCCGTTTCAGAACACCAGGTGTTCTGCGCGCACAATCAAAGACATACCCGAATTCAGCTGGACGCGGACGCCGTCTTTGGTGATTTCTAATACGGTGGCATCCATCGCATTTTGACCAGCTTTCACCTTCAGGGCTTGTCCGACAGTCAGAGCTGAAATGTCAGAAACTGGGGTGTGCTGTTCTTCGCGAGGTGCTTTTACTGTTTTTGGCGCTTTCTCAGCCGGTTTCTGCGCGCGAGGTTTGCGCTCGGCGCCTTCTTTACGGCGTTGCGCGGCAGGACGTGGCTTGCGTTCGCGGCGTGGTGCGTCTTCTTTCTCACCTGCAGCTGCGGCAGCTTCGCGTTTTTTCGCCTGCTGTTCGGCACGCTGCGCCTGGACGCGCGCTTTCGCTTCTTCAAGCTGCTTGCGAGCATGTTCTACATGCTGCTCGTCCAGCTCACCGCATGGGTTGCCGTCGAGATCGACACGCGTCGCGCCTGGTTTAACGCCATACAGATAGCGCCAGCTCGAAGTGTAGAGACGTAAAGCGGATCGCAGTTGCGTTTTGCTAAGGTTCATTTCCCCAGCAACGCGATCGACCAAATCCTGAAAAATACCGATTTTCAGCGGACGCGCTTCACCTTCCGCACTGAAACAGTGGGGAAAACGTTCGGCCAGAAACGCGATTACTTCTTTACTGCTATTCAACTTAGGTTGATTTTCCATGAAATTTCCTGATTACAACGGACGTAGCCAACAAGCGCAGGCATGAACAGGCGTCATTATAATGACGTCATCAGTAAATGCTACGTTATCCGTTGATTATCCTGCGACGCTCGCAAAGAATTTTTTGTAATCCGTCGTTGCAAGCACCTTTTCAAGCTGTGCCACAAGCTGACGTAAGCCTTGCTCGTCCTCGTCTGTAAAGCGACCGAAGACAGTACTGTCGATATCGAGAACGCCAATAATCTGATTTTTCACCGCCAACGGCAGAACGATTTCAGAATTACTCGCCGCATCACAGGCGATATGCCCATCAAAGGCGTGAACATCCTCGATTCGCTGTACTTCATTGCGGGCAACAGCAGTGCCACACACGCCACGCCCTACCGGGATCCGTACGCAGGCAATTTTGCCCTGAAACGGCCCGAGTACCAGCGTATCGTCCTCAAGTAAATAAAATCCAGCCCAGTTTACGTCAGTCAGACGCTCGTATAACAAAGCACTGGTATTCGCCAGCGTTGCCAGAAAACTGGTTTCTCCCACCATCAACGCATTAAAGTCGCGGTTTAAGTCCGCGTAAAATTCTGTTTTGTTCATTATATAATCACTTGGTTGTCTTACCTGGAACTGCCAGCCTATTAAAATAAGCATTAAATGCGTTAATGCTCAAGATCATTCCCATCATGGGTTAAGATAAATGTTAATTCTTATTACATTTGGCATGTCATGGCTCTTAACACCCCACAAATTACGCCGACAAAAAAGATAACAGTGAGCGCAATTGGCGAGGAACTACCGCGTGGTGATTATCAACGTTGCCCGCAATGTGACATGCTGTTTAGCCTGCCCGAGATAAATTCTCACCAGAGTGCCTATTGCCCGCGCTGTCAGGCGAAAATTCGCGATGGGCGTGACTGGTCGCTCACAAGGCTGGCTGCAATGGCTTTTACTATGTTGTTGCTTATGCCGTTTGCCTGGGGCGAACCTCTATTACATATCTGGCTGTTAGGTATCCGTATCGACGCCAATGTAATGCAAGGCATCTGGCAAATGACCAAACAGGGCGATGCGATAACCGGCGCAATGGTGTTTTTCTGCGTTATAGGTGCACCTCTCATACTGGTGACCTCTATTGCTTATTTATGGTTTGGCAATCGGCTGGGAATGAATTTACGCCCGGTGTTGCTGATGCTGGAGCGACTAAAAGAGTGGGTAATGCTGGATATCTATCTGGTCGGCATTGGCGTTGCTTCTATAAAGGTACAGGATTACGCCCATATCCAGGCGGGCGTCGGGCTATTCTCTTTTTTCGCGCTGGTGATTTTAACAACAGTGACATTGTCACATCTTAATGTTGAACAGCTGTGGGAGCGATTTTATCCGCAGCACCCTGCCACGCGTAGGGATGAGAAATTACGCGTTTGCCTGGGTTGTCACTTTACCGGCTATCCCGATCCGCGCGGTCGTTGTCCGCGTTGCCATATCCCACTTCGCTTGCGTCGCCATCATAGTATTCAAAAATGCTGGGCTGCTCTTTTGGCTTCAATTGTCTTATTGTTACCTTCCAACCTGCTGCCTATTTCGATCATCTACCTGAACGGTGGACGACAAGAAGATACGATTCTTTCAGGAATTATGTCGCTGGCAAACAGCAATATTGCAGTTGCCGGCATTGTTTTTATCGCCAGTATCCTGGTGCCGTTCACCAAAGTGATCGTCATGTTTACTTTACTGGTAAGCATTCATTTTAAATGCCAGCAAGGCTTACGCACGCGGATTTTGCTGTTGCGGATGGTGACCTGGATTGGCCGTTGGTCGATGCTCGATCTGTTTGTCATTTCATTAACCATGTCGCTGATTAATCGCGATCAGATCCTCGCTTTTACTATGGGACCCGCTGCGTTTTATTTCGGCGCAGCGGTTATTTTGACTATTCTTGCTGTGGAATGGCTGGACAGCCGCTTACTTTGGGATGCACATGAGTCAGGAAACGCCCGCTTCGACGACTGAAGCGCAAATTAAAACTAAACGCCGTATCTCACCTTTCTGGCTGTTGCCATTCATCGCGCTAATGATTGCCGGTTGGCTGATTTGGGGTAGTTATCAGGATAGAGGCAATACCGTCACCATCGACTTTATGTCGGCAGACGGCATTGTTCCAGGTCGCACGCCTGTTCGTTATCAGGGCGTTGAAGTCGGCACGGTGCAGGATGTCAGCCTTAGCGACGATCTACGTAAGATTGAAGTGAAGGTCAGCATCAAGTCCGATATGAAAGATGCCCTGCGCGAAGAGACGCAGTTCTGGCTGGTGACGCCGAAAGCCTCACTGGCAGGTGTTTCCGGGCTGGATGCGCTGGTCGGCGGTAACTATATCGGCATGATGCCGGGTAAAGGTAAAGAGCAGGATCACTTTGTGGCGCTCGATACCCAGCCAAAGTATCGGCTGGATAATGGTGATCTGATGATCCACCTGCAAGCCCCCGATCTCGGTTCATTGAACAGCGGTTCGCTGGTCTATTTCCGTAAAATTCCGGTGGGACGCGTCTATGACTATGCGATCAATCCCAATAAGCAAGGCGTGGTGATTGATGTCCTGATTGAGCGGCGTTTCACCGATTTGGTGAAAAAAGGCAGCCGCTTCTGGAACGTTTCCGGCGTTGATGCCAATGTCAGTATCAGTGGCGCGAAGGTAAAACTGGAAAGTCTGGCTGCCCTGGTTAACGGTGCGATTGCCTTCGATTCACCAGAAGAGTCGAAACCTGCCGATCCGGAAGATACCTTTGGTCTGTATGAGGATCTCGCCCACAGCCAGCGTGGGGTGATCATAAAGCTGGATCTACCAAGTGGAGCCGGATTAAACGCCGATTCAACGCCGCTCATGTACCAGGGACTGGAAGTCGGGCAACTGACCAAACTGAATTTAAACCCAGGTGGCAAAGTCACCGGAGAAATGACCGTTGATCCCAGCGTCGTCACTCTGCTTCGTGAAAACACCCGCATCGAATTACGTAACCCGAAGTTATCCCTCAGCGACGCCAATCTCAGCGCCCTGCTGACCGGCAAAACGTTCGAACTGGTACCGGGTGATGGCGAACCACGCAAAGAGTTTGTCGTTGTGCCTGGCGAGAAAGCTTTACTGCATGAACCCGATGTTCTGACGCTAACCCTGACAGCACCAGAAAGCTATGGAATTGATGCCGGTCAGCCGCTCATTCTTCACGGCGTACAGGTAGGTCAGGTTATCGACCGTAAACTCACCAGCAAAGGCGTGACATTTACCGTCGCTATCGAACCCCAGCATCGCGAACTGGTAAAAGGCGACAGCAAATTTGTCGTTAATAGTCGTGTCGACGTGAAAGTGGGTCTGGATGGTGTCGAGTTTCTCGGTGCCAGCGCCTCAGAATGGCTCAACGGCGGGATCCGTATTCTGCCAGGCGACAAAGGTGAGATGAAAACCAGTTACCCACTGTACGCCAATCTGGAAAAAGCCCTCGAAAATAGTCTTAGCGATTTACCTACCACGACCGTGAGTTTAAGTGCGGAGACACTGCCGGATGTGCAGGCAGGGTCGGTAGTGCTGTACCGTAAATTTGAGGTCGGTGAAGTGATTACCGTACGTCCACGGGCCAATGCGTTCGATATCGATCTGCACATTAAACCGGAATATCGCAACCTGCTGACCAGCAACAGCGTGTTCTGGGCTGAAGGTGGCGCGAAAGTTCAACTTAACGGCAGCGGCCTGACCGTTCAGGCGTCACCGCTTTCGCGGGCGTTAAAGGGAGCCATCAGCTTCGATAATCTCAGCGGTGCCAGCGCCAGCCAACGTAAAGGCGATAAGCGGATTTTGTATGCTTCCGAAACAGCGGCTCGTGCGGTTGGCGGGCAGATTACGCTCCACGCATTCGATGCCGGAAAACTGGCGGTCGGTATGCCAATTCGCTATCTCGGTATTGATATCGGGCAAATCCAGACTCTGGATCTGATCACCGCGCGCAATGAAGTACAGGCAAAGGCGGTGCTCTATCCTGAATATGTCCAGACCTTTGCGCGCGGTGGTACACGCTTCTCAGTGGTCACACCGCAAATTTCGGCAGCAGGCGTTGAGCATCTTGATACGATCCTCCAGCCGTATATCAACGTCGAACCAGGTCGGGGTAATCCTCGCCGTGACTTTGAATTGCAAGAAGCTACCATTACTGATTCGCGTTACCTTGATGGCTTAAGCATTATTGTTGAAGCGCCGGAAGCCGGTTCGTTAGGTGTTGGTACGCCAGTACTGTTCCGTGGTCTGGAAGTAGGTACAGTCACCGGAATGACGCTGGGGACATTGTCAGATCGCGTGATGATTGCGATGCGCATCAGTAAACGTTACCAGCACCTGGTACGTAACAATTCCGTCTTCTGGCTAGCTTCGGGCTACAGTCTGGACTTCGGTCTGACGGGCGGCGTGGTGAAAACCGGTACCTTTAACCAGTTTATCCGTGGGGGTATCGCCTTCGCCACGCCTCCAGGTACACCGCTGGCACCGAAAGCCCAGGAAGGCAAACACTTCCTGTTGCAGGAAAGTGAACCGAAAGAGTGGCGTGAATGGGGAACAGCACTCCCCCGATAAGCCACATTGCTCCGGCGTGCCTGCGCCGGAGCGTTTATGCTAAACTGCGCGCCTGTTTTTTTGCCAGTGGTACATGCTCGTGGCCCAACACACCGTTTATTTCCCGGACGCCTTTCTGACACAAATGCGCGAAGCCATGCCTTCGATGCTCTCTTTTGATGATTTTCTCGCCGCCTGTCAGCGCCCGTTGCGCCGCAGCATTCGCGTAAATACCCTGAAAATCTCCGTTGCTGATTTCCTGCAATTAACCGCCCCTTACGGCTGGACGCTAACGCCGATTCCGTGGTGTGAAGAAGGTTTCTGGATTGAACGCGATGATGAAGAAACCTTGCCGTTGGGCAGTACCGCCGAGCATTTAAGCGGCCTGTTTTATATTCAGGAAGCCAGTTCAATGTTGCCCGTTGCCGCATTGTTTGCCGACGATAATACCCCACAGCGGGTGATGGATGTCGCCGCCGCACCTGGTTCAAAAACCACGCAAATTGCCGCTCGCATGAATAACGAAGGGGCGATTCTTGCCAATGAGTTTTCCGCCAGCCGGGTAAAAGTGTTACATGCCAATATCAGTCGCTGCGGTGTCCGTAACGTCTCTCTGACTCATTTTGATGGCCGCGTCTTTGGTGCGGCGTTACCAGAAATGTTCGATTCCATTTTACTGGACGCCCCCTGCTCTGGCGAAGGCGTGGTGCGTAAAGATCCCGACGCACTGAAAAACTGGTCACCAGAAAGCAATCAGGAAATTGCTGCCACCCAACGGGAACTGATCGACAGTGCCTTTCATGCATTACGCCCTGGCGGTACGCTGGTTTACTCGACCTGTACCTTAAACAAGGAAGAAAACGAAGCCGTTTGCTTGTGGCTGAAAGAGACTTACCCCGATGCAGTAGAGTTTTTACCGCTGGGCGATCTCTTCCCTGGTGCGGACAAGGCACTCACCGAAGAAGGCTTTTTGCACGTTTTTCCGCAAATTTACGACTGCGAAGGCTTCTTCGTTGCCCGGTTACGCAAAACACAGTCGATTCCCGCCTTACCCGCACCGAAATACAAAGTGGGTAATTTCCCGTTTAGCCCAATCAAAGATCGCGAAGCCGCACAAATTCGCCAGGCGGCGACTGCCGTTGGCTTACAGTGGGATGAAAATCTGCGCCTCTGGCAGCGCGATAAAGAACTCTGGCTGTTCCCTGCGGGTATTGAAGCCCTGATCGGTAAAGTCCGATTTTCCCGTCTGGGAATTAAGCTTGCTGAAACGCATAACAAAGGTTATCGCTGGCAGCATGAAGCGGTTATTGCCCTGGCCTCCCCCAACCATACGAACGCTTTCGAACTGACGCCTCAGGAAGCGGAAGAGTGGTATCGCGGGCGCGATGTTTACCCGCAAACCGTGCCAACTACGGATGATGTGCTGGTAACCTTCCAGCATCAGCCAATAGGTTTAGCCAAACGTATTGGCTCGCGACTGAAAAACAGTTACCCACGTGAACTGGTGCGCGATGGGAAACTTTTTACCGGTAACGCCTGATAGCGCACAAAAAAAGCGCACTTTTTGACTGGCACATTCGCCTGCCTCAACTACGCTGAAAAATGGTGCGATCGGACTGGTCGTACCACAACCGGCAGATAAATGGAGAGCACGAAGATGAAAACCAGTGTGCGCATAGGCGCTTTTGAAATCGATGACGGCGAGTTACACGGCGAATCGCCAGGTGATCGAACATTAACTATTCCTTGTAAATCTGACCCCGATTTGTGTATGCAACTTGATGCCTGGGACGCCGAAACCAGCATTCCAGCTCTACTAAACGGCGAACACTCTGTCCTGTACCGTACCCGCTACGATCAAAAGTCTGATGCCTGGATTATGCGTCTTGCCTGATCCAAAAAGAACCCGTCGGCATGACGGGTTATTTATTCTGGTTATTTCCCCGAAGTAAAATCCTCTCCTAAACTTAACGGTACGGCACCACACTTCGAGGATGAAATGTTCGCGCTGGTACTTTTTGTTTGCTATCTGGACGCTGGCTGTGAAGATATTGTTGTTGATGTTTACAACACGGAACAGCAGTGCGTCTACTCAATGGACGATCAACGGATCCGCCACGGCGGCTGCTTTCCTGTTGAGGATTTTATTGATGGGTTCTGGCGGCCCGCGCAGGAGTACAGTGACTTTTAATTACTGGAGTTGTTCCATTGTGAGTGTCCCTCCGAAGACGGCGCCGGTGTCTATATAATGCAAGTTTCCAATATCTACTCGATGAGGTAACGGCGTATGTCCAAACCAGAAATGGTCAGCACCGGTAATTCCCTGCCCTTTTTGGCCTTCACGTAATCGCGAACGACTCCACAATACCTGGTGCAAATCGACGTCCTTTTGCCATTGATAAACGTCGTCAGGATAATCAGCATGGGCAATAACGTGTTTGCCAGTGCGACTGTTTAATTCAAGAATAAAAGGCAAATGCTGGCATTTGCTGAGCGCCCTTTCTGCTTGCTTCTGTTGCTTATCTGCCAGCGCAGCAAACCAGTCGCCACCGTTCATATACCATAAAGACATCTGCTGCGCGGCCAGCGCATCTATCGCCATCTGCTCATGATTACCTCTTACCGCTCTGACCCAGCGTTGCTCCAGTAGTTGAAGACAACGTAAACTCTCCGGACCACGATCAATAACATCTCCTACCGAGATCAATAAGTCTTGCCACGGGTCAAAACGGCAATGCCATAATTTGATACGCAGTAGCCCAAGGCAGCCATGAATATCCCCCACCAACCAGATATGTCGCCAATGGCTGCCATCAATTTTCTGATAGGTGCGGCCTGCCTCTTTCATCAATTTTTTACTCCCGCGCAGAAGGTCACATTATTTTAACATAAATGTTAAAAAAGGCTGGACTGAAGCAGTAGAGTGTGTGTTATGGTTGATTGTGAAGTCAGCACAGGGAAAACAGTGATGTATTCATCCGCTGGCTTAATAGATAAAAAGAGACCGAATACGATTCCTGTATTCGGTCCAGGGAAATGGCTCTTGGGAGAGAGCCGTGCGCTAAAAGTTGGCATTAATGCAGGCTTAGTTGCCTAGCCCTTTAAGAATAGATGACGACGCCAGGTTTTCCAGTCCACACGAAAAGTGGTCAGAAAAAAGCGTCTTAATCATCGTTTTAAAAGTAAAAAAAACGCCCGATCTGATAAAAGATCCTGGGCGTTTTTTTTGGCAAATCAAAAGACTAATTCAGGTAATCAGCAAAGTTTTTCAGCTCGTTCTATAAATGGCATCAGGCTCATTATTTCACCGGGTTTGTTGGGATCTTCAATCTGGATCACTGAAATAGGCTGGGCCTTAGTCTTCCCACTGGAAACCTCTTTTTGCGCAACATCGTTCAAAGGGTATTGCACCAGGGTGCTGGGATTAATGACATACAGCGCATTACCCGGTCGGCATGTCAACATCACTTCTTCGCGATTAAACGCCCATTTGTCTTTGCCAATTTCAAAACGGCTGACGGTAATCACCTGAGGAGCCGCCAGCGCCGCAGTGGAACTGGTGAGCAACAAAAACGCCAATATACTTTTTTTCATCATTTATCGTAATCCATCAAAACGGTTCCAGAGTCGCTAGCAGGCTGATAATCACCAGTACCACCGCGCCTATCGCCCATTCGAGTTGAGTCATCCATACAAACCAGGGAACAGCCCGGGCTTCATCATGCCGCATTCTCGGGACCAGAACATAACGATTTGCCAGCGCGATAACCACCATAATCATTACCAGTATGACTTTGAGCAATAAGAGCTGGCCCCAGTAAGTGGCAAGCGTGGGGGGAAATCCCGTGATGAGTAATGCATTGAGCACACCACTTACTAGCACGCCAATGACAGCAAAATGTCCGCACCAGGAAAAACGCATCAGCGCATGAATGGCCGGGCGTCTCCAGCGCCCTTTCACCAGCCGCATACACCAGACAACCGGCAGTAGCCCTCCAAACCATGCTGCAGCACAGATAAGATGTACGGCATGATTGGTCTGATGAATTTTTGCGGTTAATCCTTCATTTAATGTCGCGTGTCCCATACCCGCCATCAGGATAAATTGCGCGGTAGTCAGCATGAACAGTAACCGCAACATATTCCGTGGTTGCATCAGAACGACGGTCAACGTAACGAGAGCGAGAACGATTTGCCAGATCCAGACGCCTCCGAAGTGCGTTTGTAACACCGACTGCCAGATGCTCAGCGAAACGACATCTGGCCATCCCGCCCCCATCAACCCACCCTGAACGGCGAACATCGCTGCGGCACTGATCAAACTCCATGCGGCTGCGTGCTGTTGTAAACGCAAAAAACGCTTCGTCAATAATCGACGAATCGTCACTGGTGCCAACCATGCCCCGTACATCGCGAAGCCAAAAACCAGCATCAGAGAGATAAAATAGATAAATCGCAGTGTGACCCAAGTAAGCGCTAGCATGCTTTATTTCACTGTAAAGGCGTACTGCCCTTTGGTTTTATGTCCGTCCACCGAAACAACATGCCAGTCAACGGTATAACTTCCGGGATTCAGGGCGTCGGCAAGCGGAACTACCAATTGCTTTTTGTCTTGTTCATTACGTTTCGCGGGTAATGTTTTAACATTTTCATTCTTCGGGCCGATGATTTTGGCCCCACTGAATCCAGGTTCAATACCTTCAGAGAAATTTAAAGTAATGGCCTGTGGGGCAGCGGTGACCGCCGCATTCGCCGCAGGATACTGGTGAGTCAGGTGCGCATGAGCCCAGACGGAAGGGGCCGCCAGCGAACCGGCAATTATTGCCAGTGTATAACGAAGAGAACGCGCAGTTGAAACCATATTATCTATTCCTTTTTGTAATGAGTTTTTTACAGAGCATAACCTTGTCTAATGAGAGAGTCGAGGATCATCAATTCAGGCTTGCCATCCTGGCTGACTCTTAGTAACTTTTGCCCGCAATTAACGAGGAGACACCGTATGCTGAAGAATCTGGCCAAACTGGATCAAACTGAAATGGATAAAGTAAATGTCGATCTGGCCGCTGCCGGAGTGGCATTTAAAGAACGGTACAATATGCCGGTGATTGCTGAAGCGGTTGAACGTGAACAACCGGAGCACTTGCGTGGCTGGTTTCGTGAGCGCCTTATTGCCCACCGTCTCGCCTCTGTAAATCTGTCACGTTTACCTTACGAGCCCAAACTTAAATAAACCTTATATTAAGTTACACTTTCTTACATGGTGCCTGCTAAATTATAAGTATTTTCTCATACACGCCATTATTCGCAGACACTATGAAAAGGAAGTCATCATGTCGTACTGGAAAGTTGCAGCAGCACAATATGAGCCTCGTAATGCTTCACTCACTGAACAGGTAGCCCGTCATCTGGAGTTCGTGAGGGCTGCCGCCAAGCACCAGTGCGAACTGTTGGTTTTTCCCTCACTTTCTCTACTGGGATGCGATTACAAACGTCGTCCGCTTCCGTCTCCGCCCGATCTCTCGCTTTTAGACCCGCTTTGTTATGCAGCAACAACCTCACGAATGACCATTATTGCTGGCCTTCCCGTTGAATATAATGAGCGGTTTATTCGCGGTATTGCAGTATTCGCCCCCTGGATGAAAACGGCAGGAATTTATCATCAAAGTCATGGTGCATGCCTGGGTCAACGTTCCGAAACCATCACTGTAGTGGATGGCCAACCGGAAGGTATTGATATGGACCCGAGTTGTTCACTCTTTACAACCGGGCAATGCATCGGTGAACCTGACCTGTTGGCTTCGACCCGACGCTTAGAGTTTTTCTCACATCAATACTCCATCGCTGTGCTAATGGCGAACGCCCGTGGTAACAGCGCACTGTGGGATGAACATGGCCGTCTTATTGTTCGCGCCGATCGCGGTTCTCTTTTGTTGGTTGGTCAGCGCTCTTCGCAGGGTTGGCAAGGCGATATCATTCCATTACGCTAGGCGTTTTCTTCCTGGAGCATGACCATGTTGCGCATTATCGATACAGAAACCTGCGGTTTGCAGGGAGGGATCGTTGAAATTGCCTCTGTTGATGTTGTTAACGGGAAAATCGTCAACCCTATGAGCCACCTGGTGCGTCCCGACCGCCCCATCAGTCCACAAGCCATGGCGATTCACCGTATCACAGAGTCCATGGTTGCCGACAAACCGTGGATTGAAGAAGTTATCCCGCACTATTACGGTAGCGAATGGTATGTCGCCCACAATGCCAGTTTTGACCGCCGGGTATTGCCAGAAATGCCCGGTGAGTGGATTTGCACCATGAAACTGGCTCGTCGTTTGTGGCCAGGAATCAAGTACAGCAATATGGCACTGTATAAATCGCGCAAGCTGAATGTCCAGACACCATCGGGTCTGCATCACCACCGCGCGCTGTATGATTGCTATATTACCGCAGCCCTGCTTATCGATATTATGAACACGTCAGGCTGGACGGCGGAGCAGATGGCGGATATCACCGGGCGGCCGTCGTTGTTGACGACGTTCACGTTTGGCAAGTATCGCGGTAAAGCCGTATCAGACGTTGCAAAGCGCGATCCGGGCTATCTGCGCTGGTTGTTTAACAACCTTGACAGTATGAGCCCGGAGTTACGTTTAACCTTGAAGCATTATCTGGAGAGTGTTTAACCCGCTGATTGGCCTGGTAATGTCCCCTGCGCCAGGGCTATCAGAAAAGCATATTCCATCGCCACACCTTCGTAGGATTTAAAACGTCCAGATTTACCGCCATGCCCTGAATCCATGTCGGTACAAAGCAATAATAGATGGTTATCAGTTTTAAGCTCGCGCAGCTTAGCCACCCATTTTGCCGGTTCCCAGTATTGCACCTGTGAATCGTGTAATCCGGTCGTTACCAGCAGATGCGGATAAGCCTGAGCCGTGACATTGTCATACGGGCTGTAGCTTTTCATATACTCATAATATTGCGGATCCTGCGGATTTCCCCACTCTTCAAATTCGCCGGTAGTAAGAGGAATCGACTCATCAAGCATCGTTGTAACAACATCAACAAACGGTACCTGGGCAATCACGCCGTGGAATAACTCGGGGCGCTCATTAATTGCAACGCCCATCAACATACCGCCAGCACTGCCCCCCATCGCATAACAGAGTGAAGGTGAACCGTAGCCCAGCTTTAACAATGCGTCGCAGGCATCGAGATAGTCATTAAAGGTATTTTTCTTTTTCAGGAATTTACCGTCTTCGTACCATTGCTGCCCCAGTTCGCCGCCACCACGGACATGGACAATGGCGTAGACAAAACCGCGATCCAACAAACTCAGGCGGCTAAAACTAAAATCGGCATCAATGCTTGCGCCGTAAGAGCCATATCCATATACCAGCAGCGGGTTGTGGCCTTTCTGGAAATGCTTGCGATGATAGACCAGCGAAACAGGCACTTCGACGCCATCACGGGCAGTGATCCACAAGTGTTCGCTGCGGTAATTCGCCGCATCGAAACCGGGGACTTCCGTTTGTTTTAATACCCGACGCTCTCCAGTATCCATATCCAGTTCAAACAATGTATCTGGCGTAGTCATGGAGGAATAGCCATAACGCAATCGTGAGGTTTCAGGTTCCGGGTTATAGGCAATCCAGGTAACGTAAGCCGGATCATCAAAGGCAATGCCGATAACCTCCCGCGTTTTGCGGTTGATTTGCCGCAGACTGGTTAACCCACGCTGACGCTCTTCAACCACCAACCAGTCAGTAAACAGCGTAAAGCCTTCGAGCATGATGTTATCGCGCGGTGGGATTAACTCTTCCCACTCTTGCTCATCACGCATACGGGTACGGTATAAGCCAAAATTTTTGCCGTTGCGGTTGGAGCGCAGATAAAACCGATGCTGGTAGTGATCAAGACTGTATTCGTGATCTTTGCGACGCGGTAAAAAGACAAACGGCTCGGCATCGGCCAGCTCTGCATCCAGCAGCCGAACTTCACTGGTAGTAGCGCTGGCAAGATGAATAACCACATAGTGTTTCGACGTCGTTTTATGTAGGCTGACGTAAAAGGTATCGTCTTTTTCTTCGTAAATCAGTTTGTCTTCAGATGCTGGAGTGCCAATGGCATGCCGCCAGACCTGATACGGCAACAACGTCACTGGATGCTTGCGAACATAATAAAATGTCCAGGAGTCATTCGCCCAGACAAAGCTGGGTTCCACGTTATCCAACAGTTCGGGATACCAGTTGCCCGTTTCCAGATTGCGAAAACGGATACCGTACTGGCGTCGGGAAAGAAAATCTTCTGCAAGTGCCATAATCGTGTTATCGGGCGTAATCGCCATTCCGCCCATTGAATAAAATTCACTGTGCGCCGCCCGTTTGTTCGCATCGAGCAGAGTCTCCCATTCGTCCCACTCTTCACTGAACGCCGACTGACGCTGGTAGATTGCATATTCACAACCAGGTTCATAAATTTGCCGGTAGCGATAGCCATTTTTGACGTAAGGTGCAGAGACTTCTCTTTGCGGTATGCGGTCAATGATTTCTTTTAATATCCGATCCTGCAAAGCTTGTTGCGACGCCATGACCTGATGACCGTAGCTATTTTCTTGTTGCAGGTAATCCAGCACTTCCGGCTGCGAGCGTGTGTCGTCCCGCAGCCAGTAGTAATTATCGATGCGCGTGTCGCCATGAAGCGTCATGGAATGGGGAATGCGGGCGGCTTTTGGTAGCATGTTATTGTTCTTTCTGGTTGAAACATCTTATAAGGGTGGCAAAACTCACCCGGGATGCAAGCGAAACAGGGCGGTCATTGTATAGATGATGACAGGTAATGGTGTGAAAATCGAAAGGATGTCGCCAGCGAAAATTAATTCGCTCAAATAGCTGTGCGGTTTTGTATAGCCCGATAAACAGGCATATCAGGCTATACGGAGTGAGATATTATTCAGACAAAGTGCGTTTTTGCTGTTCGAGATCGCGTTCAATTCCTTCACGGACTTCCTGGGGAATTTTCAGCGCATCCCCCAGTGCATTCAGGTAACTGCGCTCCATAAAATGGTCAATATCAATAGCCGCACAGCTCAGGAAATAGATCTCCAGTGCCTCTTCTTCGTTGCGAATCCCCTGGGCCAGGCGCTGCGGATCCAATGGTTGCTCGATTGCCTGTTCGATAAGTACACGCCCCTGCTCTTCAACACCAGCTTCACGCAATTGCTGGTCGATAGCCGCGCGTTCTTTACTATCGATATGACCATCGCTTTTGGCAGCAAAAACCAGGGCGAGGATTAAACGTTCTGTACGTTCATCCAGCGGCGTACTTTGGGTGCCGTATTGCGGTTCGTTCTGATGCGCCGCACGAATTTTATCTTTGTATTTGTTCCACAGTACGGTACCGGCGACCGCTCCGCCGCCAACCAGCAACGCGTTTGTGCCGTATTTCGTTAATAGTTTACGTGCTGATTTATTGGCAACCAGCAGTCCTGCCAACCCGCCTAATGCGCCGGGTACTAAAAGTTTGCCCAATCCCTGATCTGTAGACGAAGAGGAAGCGCTGCTTTGCCCAAGAAGGGATTGCAGTTGATTTAACCAGTTAGCCATATTTACTCCTCGATTCACTATTTTAATGGCAACAGCATAGCGAATGAGGATGTCAGAAAGTGTATATAGAGACAAAAGATGCGCAAATAAGCGGGACGGGAGGCAGTCCTCACAGGAAATTCACGTCATGTAAGGTGCCGGGTGATGTGATTAATTTGAAACTTGTAGATTTGATTGTAATTGCCTGATGCGAACCTGGCGCTTCTTATCAGGCTTGTGGGGGCTGGTACATTGTTGGGCGGATAAGGCGCTCGCGCCGCATCCGCCAACGGTCAGCCGAATTATCAGAAGCCATTAGCGCCGCTGATATTCCGCCATTCCCGCTTTACAATCCACATTAACCAGATAATGAATATCGGCACTTTTACCACGCACGGTCAGCGGTACCGACCATTTATCATCTTTCCCCTGAATGTCCTGCAAACTAACCCACGCCACCGGATCGGCCTGACCGACGATTTTTTGATCGTCGGCCCAGCGCGCCACGCGGTTTTGCTGATAATCACGTTTTACACTCGCAGCGATTCCGGCTGCATCTAAACCTTCACATTTGGGGAAAGTTACCGACTTGCTGGTTTCGTTATTGGCAGCGAAAACTGATGTACAGGCGGAAACCAACAACAGCCCCAACAACGCTCCTCTTTTTTTCATGTTTTTCTCCATAGCACAATGATTCAGGAGAAAGCATGGTACAAATTATCAGGAGCGCAAGTTGCTTCAGGCGGCGTGGGTTTCTCCTTCCCCATCCGTGTCAGTATCGACCACCTGAGGAGAAGGTAATTTACCGGTTTTCAGAATGGTACTAAGCACATCTTTCTGTTCCGCCAACCACAAAGAAAGCGCCTCACGCTGCTCGTCTTCCATTGTCACCGGAGAATTCGCCAACCATGTGTCGAGTAGATCCGCTGTATCGAGCATTTTGTCATAAGCATCGGCTTCCTTTTTGCTGGTAAACGACATCTTCTCTTCGCCCTCACGAATGACCACGTATTTAATTTCAACCGCCATTTGCAGCCTCTCATCATAACTGTAATTTTATACAGTATATTTCTTTTCAGTCGAGAAATCAACGCAAGCAATCAAGCAATAAAGACACGCGCAAACGTTTTCGTTTATACTTCACGCGGAATTAATCAGGGGATATTCGTTATGACGTTATTAGGCACTGCGCTGCGTCCGGCAGCAACTCGCGTGATGTTATTGGGCTCCGGTGAACTGGGTAAAGAAGTGGCTATCGAATGCCAACGCCTCGGCGTAGAGGTGATTGCGGTCGATCGCTATGCCGACGCGCCCGCCATGCATGTCGCGCATCGCGCCCATGTCATTAATATGCTGGATGGCGACGCATTGCGCCGTGTTGTTGAACTGGAAAAACCACATTATATCGTGCCGGAGATCGAAGCTATTGCTACCGATATGCTGATCCAGCTTGAAGAGGAAGGGCTAAATGTTGTCCCCTGCGCGCGTGCAACACAATTGACGATGAACCGCGAAGGTATTCGTCGTCTGGCTGCGGAAGAGCTTCAGCTTCCCACTTCAACTTATCGTTTCGCTGATAGCGAAGACCTTTTCCGCGAGGCGGTCGCCGCCATTGGCTATCCTTGCATTGTTAAACCGGTGATGAGCTCTTCCGGCAAGGGGCAGACGTTTATTCGCTCTGCCGAACAACTGGCTCAGGCATGGGAGTACGCCCAGCAAGGTGGTCGCGCCGGAGCGGGTCGCGTGATTGTTGAAGGCGTCGTTAAGTTTGATTTCGAAATTACCCTGCTGACCGTCAGCGCGGTGGATGGTGTTCATTTCTGTGCGCCTGTAGGTCATCGCCAGGAAGATGGTGACTATCGTGAATCCTGGCAACCGCAGCAAATGAGCCCACTGGCCCTCGAACGTGCGCAGGAGATTGCCCGCAAGGTGGTGCTTGCACTGGGTGGTTATGGTCTGTTTGGTGTCGAGTTGTTTGTCTGTGGTGATGAGGTGATTTTTAGTGAAGTCTCCCCTCGCCCGCATGACACCGGGATGGTGACGTTAATTTCTCAGGATCTTTCTGAGTTTGCCCTGCATGTGCGTGCTTTCCTGGGACTGCCGGTGGGCGGGATTCGCCAGTATGGTCCTGCCGCTTCAGCCGTTATCCTGCCGCAACTGACCAGCCAGAATGTCACGTTTGACAACGTGCAGGAGGCCGTTGGCGCAGGTTTGCAGATTCGTTTATTTGGTAAGCCGGAAATTGATGGTAGCCGTCGTCTGGGGGTTGCGCTGGCTACAGCAGAAAGTGTTGATGAAGCGATTGAACGCGCGAAGCACGCCGCCGCACAGGTAAAAGTACAAGGTTAAATCTGGCAAAAACGCGACAAAAATGCCCGATCCACGATCGGGCATTTTGACTGTTACAGCTTCGCGCCTTCTACTGCTTCACGCGCCAGCTTAGTAATGCGGTCGTAATCGCCCGCTTCCAGCGCATCTGCCGGAACCAGCCAGGAACCGCCAATGCACAGTACGCTTTTCAGCGCCAGGTAATCACGGTAGTTAGCCGGAGAAATACCGCCAGTCGGGCAGAAACGAACCTGAGAGAACGGACCCGCAATCGCCTGCAGTGCTTTCACGCCGCCATTAGCTTCTGCCGGGAAGAATTTGAACTCTTTCAGGCCGTAGTCCATACCCAGCATCAGTTCGGAAACAGTGCTGATACCTGGAATCAGAGGAATAGTCCCTTCTGTCGCCGCTTTCAGCAGTGGTTCAGTCAGACCTGGGCTGATTGCGAACTGTGCGCCCGCTTCAGTCACTTCTGCCAGTTGCTGCGGATTCAGTACCGTACCGGCACCCACAATCGCTTCCGGCACTTCTTTGGCGATAGCGCGGATAGCATCAACTGCACACGCCGTACGCAGAGTCACTTCCAGAACGCGCACCCCACCAGCAACCAACGCTTTTGCCATTGGCACCGCGTGTTCCAGTTTATTTACCACGATAACCGGTACAACCGGGCCGGTGGTCAGGATTGATTCTGCACTTGTTTTCCAGTTTTTCATCAGAGTTTTCTCTCGCCTGATTACAAATTTTGTCGTCTTAAAAAGTGATACAGGTTGCGCCCTGTTCGGCACCGGACAGTTTTTCGCGCAAGGCGCTGAATAATTCACGTCCTGTTCCCACGCGTGACGCGCTCAGGTCAGGAATGTGCGGTTCGCGAGCAGCCAGTTCAGCTTCGTCTACCAGCAGCGTCAGTTCGCCTGTCTGTCCATTCACACGAATGATGTCCCCATCGCGCACTTTTGCCAGCAGCCCACCATCGTAGGCTTCTGGTGTTACGTGGATAGCTGACGGCACTTTACCTGAAGCACCAGAGAGTCGTCCATCGGTAACTAACGCAATTTTGAAACGCCGGTCCAATAATACACCAAGTGGCGGCATGAGTTTATGTAATTCTGGCATTCCGTTCGCTTTTGGCCCCTGATGGCGGACAACAACCACACAATCACGGTCCAGCATACCCGCTTCAAAAGCAGGCATAACGTCATGCTGGCTCTCAAAAACAACAGCAGGCGCTTCAATCACCTGATTTTCAACCGGCACTGCAGAGGTTTTCATGACGGCACGGCCCAGGTTGCCGCTTAACACTTTTGTCCCGCCATGATGCGAGAAAGGTTGTTCAAAGGAAGCAATCACATTGCTGTCGAGCGATTTGTCTGCACCTTCGCGCCAGTCCAGCTCGCCGTTATTCAGCCATGGTTCGAGGGTATAGCGCGAAAGACCAAAGCCCGCCACCGTATTGACATCTTCATGCAACAGGCCAGCCTTGAGCAGCTCACGCACCAGAACCGGTACACCACCCGCCGCCTGGAAGTGGTTAATATCGGCCGGACCGTTTGGATACAAACGTGCCATCAGAGGTACGACATCAGAAAGATCAGAGAAGTCATCCCAGTTGATCTGAATACCGGCCGCTCGCGCCATCGCCACCAGGTGCATCGTGTGGTTAGTGGAGCCACCTGTCGCCAGCAGCGCAACAATACCGTTCACCACCACTTTCTCGTCGATCATCTTACCGATCGGCATCCATTCATTACCGTTGCCAGTCATGCGTGTAACCTGGCGCGCAGCGGCTGCGGTTAATGCATCACGTAACGGGGAGTCTGGATGAACAAAAGAAGAGCCCGGCAACTGCATCCCCATAAACTCCACCACCATCTGGTTGGTGTTGGCAGTACCGTAGAAAGTACATGTACCAGGGGCATGATAAGACGCAGCCTCTGACTCCAGCAGTGCCATTCGATCCACCTTCCCTTCGGCATAAAGCTGGCGAATGCGCACTTTTTCTTTATTTGGCAACCCGCTTGCCATCGGACCTGACGGCACAAATACCGCAGGCAGATGACCGAACGACAGCGCGGCCATCGTCAGTCCTGGGACAATCTTATCGCACACGCCGAGGAACAGCGCGCCATCAAACATGTTATGGGACAGCCCCACAGCCGCAGACATCGCAATCACTTCGCGGCTTAACAGAGACAGTTCCATACCATCCTGCCCCTGGGTGACACCATCACACATCGCCGGAACACCACCCGCAACCTGGCCAACCGCATTAGCTTCATGCAGTGCTTTACGAATAATCTCTGGATAATGTTCATAAGGCTGGTGAGCGGAGAGCATGTCGTTGTAGGAGGTGATGATAGCGATATTGTTACGCAACATGCTTTTCAGGGAGGCTTTGTCTTCTGGCTGGCAAGCTGCGAAACCGTGAGCCAGGTTACCGCATGCCAACTGCGAACGATGAACGGTCGAAGTTTTCGCTTGTTCGATCCGGGCGAGGTAAGCAGAGCGAGTCTCGCGCGAACGTTCAATGATTCGATTTGTTACGCGTAACAATTGTGGATTCATAAAGGCTCCTGAAATTGAGTTGTCAGAGCAGGATGATTCACAACGCGTTTCATTCAGAGGATTTATGAGTGAAACGCCTGTAACCGGAGCTCATAGGGCAGAAACGTTTCAGTCAGTGTAATAAAAAAAGCCTCGTGGGTGAATCCGCACGAGGCCTGAAAGTGTAAAAATTGTTCTACAATCTGTGCAAGATCATGTTACCGGTAAAATAACCATAAAGGATGAGTACAGATATTACTCAAACTCATTCCAGGAACGGCCATCACGGGTAATCATCGCCACCGAAGCAACCGGTCCCCAGGTTCCGGCCTGATACGGTTTCGGCGCATCGTTATCCATCGCCCATGCTTCGGTAATGGAGTCCACCCATTTCCACGCTTCTTCCACTTCATCACGACGTACAAACAGCGCCTGAATACCGCGCATGGTTTCCAGCAGCAGGCGTTCATAGGCATCTGCCAGATGCGTCTGATTAAAGGTTTCTGAATAGCTCAGATCCAGCTTGGTGATTTGCAGGTTATGTTTGTGATCCAGACCCGGGACCTTGTTCAACACTTGAATATCCACGCCTTCATCAGGTTGCAGACGGATAGTCAGTTTGTTCTGTGGCAGGTCCTGCCACGACTCTTTAAACAGATTGAGCTCTGGCGTTTTGAAATAGACCACCACTTCAGAGCATTTGGTCGGCAAACGTTTACCGGTACGCAGGTAGAACGGTACGCCAGCCCAGCGCCAGTTGTCGATATCGACACGGATAGCCACGAAGGTTTCCGTGTTACTGCTTTTGTTTGCGCCCTCTTCTTCCAGGTAGCCCGGAACTTTTTTGCCCTGGGCGAAGCCCGCAGTGTATTGCCCGCGTACGGTTTTTTCGCGTACGTTGGAGCGGTCAATGCGGCGCAGAGACTTCAGTACTTTCACTTTTTCATCGCGGATGCTGTCTGCGCTCAGATCAGACGGCGGAGACATCGCAATCATGCAGAGAATTTGTAACAGGTGATTCTGGATCATGTCGCGCATCTGACCGGCTTTATCAAAATAGCCCCAGCGCCCTTCGATCCCCACTTCTTCTGCCACGGTAATCTCAACATGATCAATAGTGCGGTTGTCCCAGTTGTTCACAAACAGAGAGTTAGCAAAACGCAGCGCCAACAGATTCAGCACCGTTTCTTTACCAAGGTAATGGTCGATACGGTATACCTGGCACTCCTCGAAGTATTCGCCAACCTGATCGTTGATTTCCTGCGAGGTCGCCAGCGACGTACCCAGCGGTTTTTCCATCACCACGCGCGCCGGTTTGCCGTTCAGTTTCGCCTCACCAAGCCCTTTGCAGATTGCGCCAAAAGTGCCTGGCGGCATGGCAAAGTAGTTAATGGTGATACGATTTTTTTGATCCAGCATCGCACCAAGACGGCTGAATGCAGCGGTGTCATTGACATCGAGATTACAAAAATCCAGACGTGCACTCAGGGTGTCCCATAAACCTTCATCAATAGTTTCTTTCATGAAAGTTTCCAGCGCTTCGCGGACTACTTTGGTATATGCCGCTTTGTCCCAGTCAGCACGCCCTACGCCGATAATACGGGTATCCGGGTTGAGCTGACCGGCTTTTTCCAGTTGATACAGGGAAGGCAGCAATTTACGACGCGCAAGGTCGCCTTTCGCGCCGAAAATGACCAGGTCACAAGCCTGGGCTGTTTGCGTTACCGCCATGTCATTCTCCTTAAGTTAACTAACCCGGTACTTAAGCCTGGGTATACTTGTAATTTTCTTACGGTGCACTGTACTGCTTTTACGAGCTTGCGAAAACTGTAAACGCTTATCCCCCCGTGCGATTACGGCAAAAGCGCGCAAAGTGCGGCAAAACTGATAAAAAAATCATCGTTTTCCATTGGGTAAAAATCTGACACTGATCATGTTATGAAAAAAAATGACAACTTTTTTATCCGCTTTTGTCATTAATACGACACACAGGCGTAATATCAGACCAAACTGCATTTCGATTTCTTTCAGTGTGGAAATCGTCATTACCGTGAGTCTCTTTACATCATGAATATGCTGGAAAAAATCCAGTCTCAACTGGAACATTTGAGCAAATCAGAACGAAAAGTCGCCGAGGTCATTCTTGCTTCGCCTGACAACGCGATCCATTCGAGTATTGCTGCTCTGGCGCTTGAGGCCAATGTTAGCGAACCAACGGTGAATCGTTTCTGTCGCAGCATGGACACCCGCGGTTTTCCTGATTTTAAACTTCATCTGGCACAAAGCCTGGCAAATGGCACGCCCTATGTTAATCGCAACGTTAATGAAGATGACAGCGTTGAATCATACACGGGGAAAATATTTGAGTCGGCAATGGCCACGCTCGATCACGTCCGTCACTCGCTGGACAAATCTGCCGTCAACCGTGCCGTCGATCTCCTGACTCAGGCCAAAAAAATCGCCTTTTTCGGTCTGGGCTCTTCTGCCGCCGTCGCCCACGATGCGATGAATAAGTTTTTTCGCTTTAATGTTCCAGTGGTTTACTCCGACGATATCGTGCTGCAACGCATGAGTTGTATGAATTGTAGCGACGGAGACGTGGTTGTGCTGATTTCTCACACCGGAAGAACCAAAAATCTGGTTGAACTAGCGCAGTTAGCACGGGAAAACGACGCGATGGTAATTGCCCTCACCTCCGCCGGTACGCCACTCGCCCGGGAAGCAACGCTGGCAATTACCCTCGACGTACCTGAAGATACTGACATTTATATGCCCATGGTGTCTCGACTTGCGCAGTTGACCGTGATAGATGTGCTGGCAACAGGATTTACTTTGCGACGCGGCACAAAATTCAGAGATAACTTGAAGCGGGTCAAGGAAGCACTCAAGGAATCGCGCTTTGATAAGCAGTTACTTAAATTGAGTGACGATCGCTAAATCGATTATCACTGTTCTATCTTTATACGATATTCGCATGTGTTTAAATTACAACCATAATGGTTTTAGTTTATGCGAATTCATGTTCAAGCAACACCTGGTTGTTTCAGTCAACGGAGTATTACATGTCCAGAAGGCTTCGCAGAACCAAAATCGTTACCACGTTAGGCCCGGCTACCGATCGCGATAATAACCTTGAAAAGGTCATCGCAGCGGGTGCAAACGTCGTACGAATGAACTTTTCTCATGGCTCGCCTGAAGACCATAAAATGCGCGCGGATAAAGTTCGTGAAATTGCCGCAAAACTGGGTCGTCATGTGGCTATTCTCGGTGACCTTCAGGGGCCAAAGATTCGCGTATCTACCTTTAAAGAAGGTAAGGTTTTCCTCAATATTGGGGATAAATTCCTGCTGGATGCCAACCTGGGCAAAGGTGAAGGCGATAAAGAAAAAGTCGGTATCGACTATAAAGGTCTGCCTTCTGACGTCGTGCCTGGCGACATTCTGCTGCTGGACGACGGTCGCGTACAGTTAAAAGTGCTGGAAGTTCAGGGCATGAAAGTGTTCACCGAAGTGACCGTCGGCGGCCCTCTCTCCAACAATAAAGGGATCAACAAACTCGGCGGCGGTCTGTCGGCTGAAGCGCTGACAGAGAAAGACAAAGCAGACATTAAAACTGCGGCATTGATTGGCGTAGATTATTTGGCTGTCTCTTTCCCACGCTGCGGCGAAGATCTGAATTATGCTCGTCGCCTGGCGCGCGATGCGGGTTGTGATGCGAAAATTGTCGCCAAAGTTGAACGTGCGGAAGCCGTTTGTAGCCAGGATGCAATGGACGACATTATCCTCGCTTCTGACGTGGTGATGGTCGCACGTGGCGACCTCGGCGTAGAGATTGGCGATCCCGAACTGGTTGGGATTCAGAAAGCGCTGATTCGTCGCGCGCGTCAGCTGAACCGCGCAGTCATTACTGCTACCCAGATGATGGAATCGATGATTACCAATCCAATGCCGACGCGTGCAGAAGTCATGGACGTGGCGAACGCCGTTCTGGATGGTACTGACGCCGTAATGTTGTCTGCGGAAACCGCCGCTGGTCAATATCCATCTGAAACCGTTGCTGCAATGGCGCGTGTTTGCCTGGGTGCCGAAAAAATCCCGAGCATCAATGTGTCTAAACACCGCCTGGACGTTCAGTTCGACAATGTGGAAGAAGCTATCGCGATGTCCGCAATGTACGCAGCTAACCACCTGAAAGGCGTTACCGCGATCATCACCATGACCGAATCTGGTCGTACCGCGCTGATGACTTCTCGTATCAGCTCCGGTCTGCCGATTTTCGCCATGTCTCGTCATGAACGCACGCTGAACCTGACTGCGCTTTATCGTGGTGTTACGCCGGTCTATTTTGACAGTACAAATGATGGCGTGGTTGCTGCCAGCGAAGCAGTTAATCTGCTGCGCGATAAAGGCTACCTGATGTCTGGTGATCTGGTGATTGTCACCCAGGGCGACGTGATGAGTACCGTGGGTTCGACGAATACCACGCGTATTTTAACGGTAGAGTAAGTTAGTTGCCGGATGCGGCATAAATGCCATATCCGGCCTACAGGACCGTGATAATTCAATAAATTACGATCAACCTGTAGGGCCGGCATGCGCATAGAATAAATGCGCACTTAACATTAGACGAGAGCCTCTCCTCACGAGAGGCTTTTTTTATTTGATGGGATAAAGATCTTTACGCTTATACGGCTGGATTTCGCCCGGTTTGCGCGTTTTCAGCAATTTTAAAATCCAGGTGTACTGCTCTGGTCGCGGACCAACAAAAATCTCAACTTCTTCATTCATACGCCGCGCAATGGTAGCGTCATCCGCCTCTAACAGGTCATCCATCGGTGGACGAACCTGAATCGTCAGACGATGGGTTTTGCCATCATAGATTGGGAACAACGGAACGACACGCGCGCGACACACTTTCATCAGGCGACCAATTGCTGGCAGCGTTGCTTTATAGGTTGCGAAGAAATCAACAAATTCGCTGTGTTCAGGTCCATGATCCTGATCCGGTAAATAATAGCCCCAGTAGCCCTGACGAACCGACTGGATGAAAGGTTTAATACCATCATTTCTCGCGTGCAGACGACCGCCAAAACGACGACGCACCGTGTTCCAGACATAATCAAAAACCGGGTTGCCCTGATTATGGAACATCGCTGCCATTTTCTGCCCTTGTGAGGCCATCAGCATAGCGGGGATATCAACTGCCCAGCCGTGCGGTACCAGAAAGATCACTTTCTCGTTGTTACGCCGCATCTCTTCGATGATCTCCAGCCCCTGCCAGTCGACGCGAGACTGGATTTTCTCCGGCCCACGTATCGCCAGTTCAGCCATCATTGCCATCGCTTGCGGCGCGGTGGCAAACATCTCATCCACAATCGCTTCGCGTTCGGCTTCGCTACGTTCTGGAAAGCAGAGAGACAGATTGATCAACGCCCGACGACGTGAGCTTTTACCCAGTCTTCCGGCAAAACGCCCCAACCGCGCAAGGATGGGATCACGGAATTTCGCTGGTGTTAAGGCAATACCGGCCATTGCCGCCACGCCCAACCAGGCTCCCCAGTAACGAGGGTGACGAAAGGATTTATCAAACTCAGGAATATATTCGCTATTATTTTTTTTCGTTTCCATGCTTTTCCAGTTTCGGATAAGGCAATAATCAATCTGGTGGTAGTGTAACGGCGCAACTTGCCCCGCACCAAATAAAAAAGCCGGCACTGACTGCGTACCGGCTGCCAATGGGTATTAATTAATCAAACTGTAGCTGCGGTACAATCTCCTTGGCCTTCGCCAGGAAATCGGTACGATCTGAACCGGTCAGCCCTTCAGTACGCGGCAGTTTCGCTGTCAACGGGTTCACCGCCTGCTGGTTAATCCATACCTCATAATGCAGATGTGGCCCAGTTGAACGCCCGGTGTTACCGGAAAGCGCAATACGATCGCCACGCTTCACTTTCTGCCCTGGTTTAACCAGAATCTTACGCAGATGCATATAACGCGTGGTGTAGCTGCGACCATGACGAATCGCGACATAATAACCAGCGGCGCCACTGCGTTTAGCAACTACCACTTCACCGTCTCCCACCGAAAGCACCGGCGTACCCTGCGGCATCGCAAAATCAACGCCTCTGTGCGGCGCAATGCGAGCGGTTACCGGGTTCAGACGACGCGGGTTAAAGTTAGACGAAATGCGGAACTGTTTTGCCGTCGGGAATCGTAAGAATCCCTTCGCCAGGCCCGTACCGTTGCGGTCGTAGAATTTGCCATCTTCAGCGCGAATAGCATAGTAATCTTTGCCTTCTGAACGCAAACGCACGCCCAACAGTTGGCTTTGTTCACGTTTACCATCAAGCATTTCACGTGACATTAATACCGCAAATTCGTCACCTTTTTTCACTTTGCGGAAGTCCATCTGCCACTGCATTGCTTTAATCACCGCGCTCACTTCAGCGCTGGTTAAACCTGCACTTTGGGCGCTGGCAACAAAACTTGTCCCAACGGTTCCTTTCAACAGACTATTAACCCACTCCCCTTGCTGCATTTCGCTGGTCATTTTAAAACCATTAGCAGCGGTGCGGTCATAGGTACGAGTTTCGCGGCGAGACACTTCCCAGGTCAGACGCTGTAACTCGCCATCAGCTGTTAATGTCCAGGAGAGTTGTTGACCAATTTTCAGGTTACGCAGATCTTTATCAGCAGCAGCAAGTTGGGTGATATCACCCATCTCAATACCATATTGATTAAGGATGCTACTTAACGTGTCGCCCGTAGAAACGACATATTCATGAACGCCGGCTTCACCAGCGATTTTGTCGTCCAGTTCGTCCTGTGGAATGGCTTCATCTTCTTGCGCAGCTTGATCAATCGGCTCACTGGCCTCAGGTAAGAGAGAACGAATTTCGTTCTGTTCAAGCTCAATGGTTTTGACAATAGGCGAGGCGTCTCGGTGGTAAACATAAGGCCGCCAGACAGCGACGGCCAGTGTAAGAACGGTGAGCGACCCCAACATAACGCGGTGTGGTCGCGGTAAATTATTAAACGCCAGGGCGACAGAGCGGGCTATCTGTTGCACGTAATCACTTCCTCATTAATCTCCTTTCAGGCAGCTCGCGTACTGGTTAGCTAATTGATTCAGGAATTCTGAATAGCTTGTTTTGCCCAGTTTGATATTCGTCCCAAGGGGATCCAACGTTCCCATACGAACGGATGTCCCTCGTGCGACGCTTTCAACGACCGCAGGCCTGAACTGTGGCTCAGCAAAAACGCAAGTTGCTTTTTGCTCAACCAACTGTGTTCTTATTTGATGTAAACGCTGCGCGCCAGGTTGAATCTCTGGGTTTACGGTAAAGTGACCAAGCGGTGTCAGTCCGAATTGTTTTTCGAAGTAGCCGTAAGCATCATGAAAAACGAAATAACCTTTTCCCTTGAGCGGCGCGAGCTCGTTACCAACCTGTTTCCTACTTGAAGCTAATTGTGCCTCAAATTCCATCAGGTTGGCGTCAAGTTTGGCTCGACTTTGCGGCATAAGTTCCACTAATTTTCCATGGATTGCAACCGCTGTAGCCCGCGCTATCTCTGGGGAAAGCCAAACGTGCATGTTGAAATCGCCGTGATGGTGATCTTCGTCACTTTTTTCCGCGTGGTCATGATCATCATCAGCGTCGTGAATGCTTTTCATCAGCAGCGGTTTTACACTCTCAAGCTGCGCAATGGTTACCTGCTTCGCTTCGGGTAATTTACTCACGGGCTTTTGCATAAACGCTTCCATTTCCGGTCCAACCCAGACAACTAAGTCCGCGTTCTGTAAGCGTTTTACATCAGATGGACGCAGTGAATAATCATGTTCAGAGGCCCCATCAGGAAGTAACACCTCCGTCTCTGTTACTCCATCAGCAATAGCGGAAGCGATGAATCCAACAGGTTTAAGCGAAGCGACAACGGCAGCTTCTGCTACCTGAGTTGCACTGCCCCAGAGAGCAGCAGATAATGCTGCGAAAAGAAGCGTTTTTTTATGTAACATAATGCGACCAATCATCGTAATGAATACAAGAAGTGTGATATTATAACATTTCATGACTACTGCAAGACTAAAATTAACATGACAAGTCTGGTTTCCCTGGAAAATGTCTCGGTTTCATTTGGCCAACGCCGTGTCCTCTCTGATGTGTCGCTGGAACTCAAGCCTGGTAAAATTTTGACCTTACTTGGGCCGAACGGCGCAGGTAAGTCGACACTGGTTCGGGTTGTTCTCGGGCTGGTAACACCAGATGAAGGTGTTATCAAGCGCCACGGAAAACTGCGCATTGGTTATGTGCCGCAGAAGCTGTATCTCGACACCACGTTGCCACTGACCGTAAACCGTTTTTTACGCTTACGCCCCAGAACACATAAGGAAGATATTCTGCCTGCACTAAAACGCGTTCAGGCTGGGCATCTTATTGACGCGCCAATGCAAAAGCTCTCTGGCGGTGAAACGCAGCGTGTACTACTCGCGCGCGCATTGTTAAATCAACCCCAGTTATTAGTTCTGGACGAACCCACCCAGGGCGTGGATGTGAATGGTCAGGTGGCGTTATATGACCTTATTGACCAGTTACGTCGCGAACTGGATTGTGGCGTTTTAATGGTATCTCACGATCTGCATCTGGTGATGGCAAAAACCGATGAAGTACTTTGCCTGAACCATCACATCTGTTGTTCTGGCACACCAGAAGTCGTTTCCCTGCATCCGGAATTTATTTCGATGTTCGGGCCTCGCGGAGCTGAACAGCTGGGTATTTATCGCCATCATCATAATCACCGCCACGATTTACAGGGGCGAATTGTTCTGCGTCGGGGAAGTGATCGCTCATGATTGAATTATTATTTCCCGGTTGGTTAGCCGGGATTATGCTGGCCTGTGCCGCAGGTCCTTTGGGTTCTTTTGTTGTCTGGCGTCGTATGTCTTATTTCGGCGATACGCTGGCCCATGCGTCTTTACTTGGAGTGGCCTTTGGTCTGTTGCTGGACGTGAATCCCTTCTATGCAGTGATTGCCGTTACGCTGCTGCTGGCGGGCGGTCTGGTATGGCTGGAGAAGCGTCCACAGCTGGCGATCGATACGTTATTGGGAATTATGGCGCACAGTGCCTTGTCGCTGGGCCTGGTCGTTGTCAGTCTGATGTCTAACATTCGCGTTGACTTGATGGCATACCTGTTCGGTGATTTGCTGGCAGTGACGCCGGAAGATCTCATCTCCATCGCCATTGGCGTGGTCATTGTGGTGGCAATTCTGTTCTGGCAATGGCGTAATTTACTGTCGATGACCATTAGCCCGGATCTGGCATTTGTCGATGGTGTGAAATTACAGCGAGTGAAATTGCTGTTGATGCTGGTAACAGCATTGACGATTGGTGTGGCAATGAAATTTGTCGGGGCGTTGATTATTACCTCGCTGCTGATCATTCCGGCGGCTACCGCACGTCGTTTCGCCCGTACACCGGAGCAGATGGCAGGTGTCGCGGTTTTGGTGGGGATGATTGCTGTAACCGGGGGTTTAACTTTTTCAGCGTTTTACGATACACCTGCGGGTCCGTCAGTGGTGCTGTGCGCTGCGCTGTTGTTTATTTTGAGTATGATGAAAAAACAGGCCAGCTAATTTCGCCTGAACACATTTGTCGGATGCGGCGCAAGCGCCTTATCCGACCTACGGTTCGTTATACATGCCAGGCCTGATAAGACACGAGCAGCGTCGCATCAGGCACATTGCCAGTGTCGGATGTGGCGCAAACGCCTTATCTGATCTACGGTTCGCTATACCAGGTAGACCTGATAAAACGCGAACAGCGTCGCATCAGGCACATTGCCAGTGTCGGATGCGGCGCAGCGCCTTATTTGAACTACGGCATTTCTGGCGGCGTGATGCCGAAGTGGTTCCACGCCCGCACTGTCGCCATACGCCCGCGTGGTGTACGCTGCAAAAAGCCTTGCTGAATCAGATAAGGCTCCAGCACATCCTCAATGGTTTCACGTTCTTCGCCAATAGCCGCCGCCAGGTTATCCAGACCTACAGGCCCACCAAAGAATTTATCGATTACCGCCAGCAACAATTTGCGGTCCATATAATCGAAACCTTCAGCATCGACATTCAGCATATCCAGCGCCTGGGCGGCGATATCTGCCGAGATGGTACCATCATGCTTCACTTCGGCGAAATCACGCACTCGACGCAGCAGGCGGTTGGCAATACGTGGCGTACCACGCGCCCGACGCGCCACTTCCAGCGCGCCATCGTCACTCATCTCGAGCCCCATAAAGCGCGCGCTGCGACTGACGATATATTGCAGATCTGGCACCTGATAAAACTCCAGACGTTGCACAATACCAAAACGGTCGCGCAACGGTGATGTCAGCGAACCTGCGCGCGTGGTTGCACCAATCAGGGTAAACGGGGGCAAATCAATTTTAATGGAGCGTGCCGCCGGACCTTCACCAATCATGATATCCAGTTGGTAGTCTTCCATTGCCGGATACAACACCTCTTCCACCACTGGTGAAAGACGGTGGATCTCATCAATAAACAGCACGTCATGCGGTTCAAGGTTAGTGAGCATTGCTGCCAGATCGCCGGCCTTTTCCAGCACCGGACCGGAAGTCGTGCGTAAATTAACGCCCATTTCATTGGCGACAATGTTAGCAAGCGTGGTTTTACCTAAACCAGGAGGGCCAAAAATCAACAGATGATCGAGGGCATCGCCGCGCAGTTTCGCTGCTTTGATGAAAATCTCCATCTGTGAACGAACCTGCGGCTGACCAACATACTCTTCCAGTAATTTGGGGCGAATGGCGCGATCTGCCACATCTTCCGGCAAAGTCGTACCGGCAGAAATCAGACGGTCTGCTTCAATCATCCTTTACCTCATAACGCGGCGCGCAGAGCTTCGCGAATTAATGTTTCACTGCTGGCGTCAGGGCGAGCAATTTTGCTCACCATCCGGCTGGCTTCTTGTGGTTTATAGCCCAGTGCCACCAGCGCAGCAACCGCTTCCTGTTCAGCATCATCGGTTGCCGGGCTGGCAGGCGACGTGAGCACCAGATCGGCGGCCGGGGTAAACAGATCGCCATGCAAACCTTTAAATCGGTCTTTCATTTCGACAATTAAACGCTCGGCGGTTTTTTTGCCAATACCCGGCAGTTTCACCAGTGCCCCCACTTCTTCACGCTCAACGGCATTAACGAACTGCTGCGCTGACATTCCGGAGAGGATCGCCAGTGCCAACTTGGGGCCGACGCCGTTGGTTTTGATCAACTCTTTGAACAACGTGCGCTCTTGTTTATTGTTAAAACCGTACAGTAGTTGCGCGTCTTCACGCACCACAAAGTGGGTGAAAACGATCGCTTCCTGACCAGCTTCAGGGAGTTCATAAAAACAGGTCATCGGCATATGCACTTCATAGCCTACGCCGCCCACTTCAATTAACACCAGCGGGGGTTGTTTTTCAATGATGATGCCTCTGAGTCTGCCTATCACATGACGCTCCTGCGTAATGAATCAAAGATAATGCTGTATGATAAAAAAATGCTGGATAGATATCCAGCGAAGGATGAAGAAAACTTGCGAGGCGTCCCGATGTTCTGAAAAATGGCGCAGTATAATTTATTCTACAGGTTATATTGGAAGCAAATATTTGAATATTACATATTCAGTGAGTTAATGCGTAAAAAAAATATACATTTCGACTCCTGAAAAATAAACTTTTTTATGTTATTACGTGTATTCATATTTATTTCAATAGAATGACAACGTGAATATTAATTACCCTGCTGAATATGAAATTGGTGATATCGTCTTTACATGTATAGGTGCTGCCTTATTTGGTCAAATATCAGCAGCATCAAATTGCTGGAGTAATCACGTCGGGATCATTATAGGTCATAACGGTGAAGACTTCCTGGTTGCAGAAAGCCGGGTTCCCCTTTCAACCATCACCACGCTATCCCGTTTTATTAAACGTTCTTCTAATCAACGCTATGCTATAAAGCGATTAGACGCAGGGCTAACAGAACAACAAAAACAACGAATTGTTGAACAGGTTCCCTCCCGGCTACGCAAACTCTACCACACCGGTTTTAAATACGAATCTTCACGCCAGTTCTGTTCAAAATTTGTCTTTGATATTTATAAAGAGGCGCTATGTATTCCGGTGGGTGAAATAGAGACATTTGGAGAATTGTTAAATAGCAATCCGAATGCAAAACTCACTTTCTGGAAATTCTGGTTCTTAGGTTCTATTCCGTGGGATCGTAAAACGGTTACGCCAGCGAGTTTGTGGCATCATCCGAGTCTAATGTTGATTCATGCGGAGGGAGTAGAAACGCCTCAGCCTGAACTGACTGAAGCGTGATAATTTAGCGCAGTCGCCCTCTCGCCAGGTTCAGCCGCGATTCGCTCATCTGCATCGCATTCTGGCTGACATGGCAGTGGGTGATGGCAATCGCCAGCGCATCGGCGGCATCCGCCTGTGGATTAGCAGGTAATTTCAGCAAGGTACGCACCATATGCTGCACCTGGCTTTTTTCGGCGCTACCAATGCCCACCACTGTTTGCTTCACCTGACGCGCAGCATATTCAAACACCGGCAATTCCTGATTCACCGCTGCCACAATCGCCACGCCTCGTGCCTGCCCCAGTTTCAGGGCAGAGTCAGCGTTCTTCGCCATAAAGACTTGTTCGATTGCGAAATAATCGGGCTGGAACTGGGTGATGATTTCCGTCACGCCCGCATAGATCAGTTTCAGACGAGACGGTAAATCATCCACTTTGGTGCGTATGCATCCGCTACCCAGGTAGGACAGTTGCCTGCCCACCTGACGGATAACACCGTAGCCGGTAACGCGCGAACCCGGGTCAATACCGAGAATAATAGACATCACGCGTCTCCGTTTTGTTGTTTAGCCGGCCTCATCAGAGGGTCGCTGCAACCTCATCAGAGATCTCACCGTTATGGTAAACTTCCTGCACGTCGTCACAGTCTTCCAGCATATCGATCAGACGCATCAGTTTCGGTGCAGTTTCTGCATCCATATCGGCTTTGGTTGACGGGATCATGGAAACTTCTGCGCTGTCTGCTTTCAGACCTGCCGCTTCCAGAGCGTCGCGTACTTTACCCATCTCTTCCCATGCAGTGTAGACGTCAATCGCGCCGTCATCATAGGTCACAACGTCTTCAGCACCTGCTTCCAGTGCTGCTTCCATGATGGTGTCTTCGTCGCCTTTCTCGAAGGAGATCACGCCTTTTTTGCTGAACAGATAGGCTACGGAACCGTCAGTACCGAGGTTACCGCCACATTTGCTGAATGCGTGACGCACTTCAGCAACGGTACGGTTGCGGTTGTCAGACAGACATTCAATCATGATTGCCGTGCCGCCAGGACCGTAACCTTCGTAGATGATGGTTTCCATGTTTGCATCATCATCACCGCCCACACCACGTGCAATTGCGCGGTTCAGGGTGTCACGGGTCATGTTGTTAGACAGTGCTTTATCAATTGCTGCACGCAGACGCGGGTTAGCGTCCGGATCGCCACCGCCCAGCTTAGCCGCGGTTACCAGCTCACGAATGATTTTAGTGAAGATTTTACCGCGCTTAGCATCCTGCGCAGCTTTACGATGTCTGGTGTTGGCCCATTTACTATGACCTGCCATAAAAATATCTCCAGATAGCCCTGCCTGTTCAGGCAGCGTTAATAACAAACTGTTCAATCGCCTGCCGGTTGCTCCATGACTTAGTGAGCGCCGCCGCAGCAGGCGCATCAAGCCACTTGTAAGCCAGATGTTCAGTGAAAACAATCTGGCGCTCGTGCGGGAGCGCAAGACAGAACCATGATTCCGTATTGCGCGTCACGCCCGGCGCATAGCGATGACGTAAATGTGAAAAAATTTCAAACTCTACCGTGCGCTGACAGTCAATTAAGGTCAGTTGTTCAGCGACAACATCGATGGTGACCTCTTCCTTTACTTCGCGCATGGCAGCTTGCGGCGCGGTTTCACCCTCTTCCACGCTGCCGGTTACCGACTGCCAGAAATCGGGATCGTCACGCCGCTGCAACATCAGCACCCGTTTCGTATCTTGTGCATAGATGACCACTAAGATCGAAACGGGACGCTTATACACTTTAACCTTCACGCTGCCTCTTCGTTGACTGCCTTCGCTCATCCCATTCACATAGTTATCTATGCTCATTGGAGTTCACTCAGTTGCCGCCTCGATGCAACGCGAATGATTTCGTGTATTTGATTCATATCAGTTATTCTCAGCCTTCTTCACAACCTGAATGCTCAGCTCAGCCAGTGCAGTAGGGTTAGCAAAGCTCGGTGCTTCAGTCATCAGGCACGCTGCTGCCGTGGTTTTCGGGAAGGCGATAACGTCACGAATGTTGTCGGTGCCAGTCAGCAGCATGGTCAGACGGTCAAGACCAAATGCCAGACCTGCGTGCGGCGGAGTACCGTATTTCAGGGCGTCGAGCAGGAAGCCGAATTTCTCGCGCTGTTCCTCTTCGGTGATCCCCAGAATGCCAAACACCGTCTGCTGCATATCACCATTATGGATACGCACTGAACCACCGCCCACTTCGTAACCATTGATGACCATATCGTAAGCATTCGCCACCGCATTTTCCGGTGCAGCTTTCAGTTCTGCCGCCGTCATGTCTTTCGGCGCGGTGAACGGATGGTGCATTGCCGTCAGGCCGCCTTCACCGTCGTCTTCAAACATCGGGAAGTCGATAACCCACAGCGGTGCCCATTTGCTTTCGTCGGTCAGGCCAAGGTCTTTACCCACTTTCAGACGTAGTGCGCCCATCGCGTCGGCAACAATTTTCTTGTTGTCGGCACCGAAGAAAATCATATCGCCATCTTGCGCGGCAGTACGATCCAGGATGGCTTCGATGATTTCCGCATTGAGGAACTTCGCTACCGGGCTGTTGATACCTTCCAGACCTTTCGCGCGTTCGTTAACTTTGATGTAAGCCAGACCTTTCGCGCCGTAGATTTTAACGAAGTTACCGTATTCGTCGATCTGCTTACGGGTCAGCGATGCGCCACCCGGAACACGCAGAGCGGCAACACGGCCTTTCGGATCGTTCGCTGGACCTGCAAATACTGCAAACTCAACGGATTTCAGCAGATCGGCAACGTCGGTCAGTTCCATCGGGTTGCGCAGATCCGGTTTATCAGAACCGTAACGGCGTTCAGCTTCCGCAAAGGTCATTACCGGGAAATCGCCCAGATCAATGCCCTTCACTTCCAGCCACAAATGACGCACCAGCGCTTCCATCACTTCACGCACTTGCGGCGCGGTCATGAAAGAAGTTTCCACATCGATCTGAGTAAATTCAGGCTGACGATCAGCGCGCAGGTCTTCGTCACGGAAGCATTTAACGATCTGATAGTAGCGGTCAAAACCGGACATCATCAGCAGCTGTTTGAACAACTGCGGGGATTGCGGCAGCGCGTAGAATTTACCTTTGTGCACACGAGAAGGCACCAGATAGTCACGCGCGCCTTCCGGCGTGGCTTTAGTCAGCATCGGAGTTTCGATGTCGAGGAAACCGTGGTCGTCCATAAAACGACGCACCAGACTGGTGATTTTAGCGCGGGTTTTCAGACGCTGAGCCATTTCCGGGCGACGCAGGTCAAGATAGCGGTACTTCAGACGCGCTTCTTCGGTGTTGACGTGGTTGGAGTCAAGCGGCAGAACGTCTGCGCGGTTGATGATGGTCAGCGAGGAAGCCAGCACTTCGATTTCGCCAGTCGCCATATCGCGGTTGATATTTTTTTCGTCACGCGCACGTACGGTGCCCGTGACCTGAATGCAGAACTCATTACGCAGTTCAGAGGCCAGCTTTAACGCGTCCGCACGATCCGGATCGAAAAATACCTGCACGATACCTTCGCGGTCGCGCATATCGATAAAGATCAAGCTACCAAGATCACGACGACGGTTGACCCAACCACACAGAGTCACCTGCTGCCCCACGTGGGACAAACGGAGCTGTCCACAATATTCTGTACGCATGAGATATCCCTTAACTTAGCTGCTGGCGGATGTCCCCTGCTGTGCAGGTGACCTGAGTCGCAGCGTTAGCTGTATGTCACAACTGAATGAAAAAAGGCGGCTATTATACTGGAAATTCTGCCGAACCGTAAGAGCCTGGCCCGCGCTGGAACGCCTCGTTACCACTTTATGTCGGGCCTGAAATCAGACTCTACGCCAGTTTGCTATAAAGGTGTTGCCCGAACTCATAAAAATTAACAAAATTTGTCGTTCCGCCATCGGCTAATCGCATTAAGGTGAGAGGCACGATTTTGTTTTATCTGGAGTGATCATGCTTGAACTTAATGCCAAAACCACAGCGCTAGTGGTGATTGATTTACAGGAAGGCATCTTGCCTTTTGCCGGTGGTCCGCATACTGCCGAAGACGTGGTGAATCGCGCAGGAAGACTGGCGGCGAAATTTCGCGCGAGCGGTCAGCCCGTGTTTCTGGTGCGTGTTGGCTGGTCTGCCGATTATGCTGAAGCATTAAAACAGCCGGTCGATGCGCCCTCACCGGCCAAAGTGTTGCCCGAAAATTGGTGGCAACATCCTGCTGCATTAGGTGCAACCGACAGCGATATCGAAATCATCAAACGTCAATGGGGTGCGTTTTACGGTACGGATCTGGAGTTGCAATTACGCCGCCGAGGTATCGATACAATAGTGTTATGTGGGATCTCGACCAATATCGGCGTTGAGTCCACCGCCCGCAATGCCTGGGAACTCGGTTTTAATCTGGTGATTGCCGAAGATGCCTGTAGCGCCGCCAGTGCCGAGCAGCACCATAACAGCATCAACCATATCTATCCACGCATCGCCCGTGTGCGCAGCGTGGAAGAGATCCTCAACGCGTTATGATTTATATCGGTCTGCCACAATGGTCGCATCCTAAATGGGTGCGGTTGGGGATAACCAGCCTGGAAGAGTATGCCCGCTACTTTAATTGCGTGGAGGGCAACACCACGCTATACGCCCTGCCGAAACCCGAGGTTGTCCTGCGCTGGCGGGAGCAGACCACAGATGACTTCCGCTTCTGTTTTAAGTTTCCGGCGACCATTTCGCATCAGGCAGCGTTGCGTCATTGCGATGATTTAACCAGTGAATTTTTGACCCGTATGTCACCGCTGGCTCCGCGCATTGGGCAATACTGGCTGCAACTGCCTGCCACCTTCGGCCCACAGGATTTGCCTGCGCTTTGGCATTTTCTCGATACTCTTCCCGACGAGTTTCCCTATGGCGTGGAAGTGCGTCATCCGTTGTTTTTCGCCAAAGGGGAAGCGGAACAAACGCTTAATCGAGGTTTACATCAGCGCGCTGTTAATCGGGTGATTTTAGATAGCCGCCCGGTTCATGCTGCACCTCCGCATAATGAAGCCATACGCGACGCTCAACGGAAGAAACCGAAGGTTCCGGTACATGCCGTACTGACGGCAACAAATCCGCTGATCCGTTTTATCGGCAGCGATGATATGGCGCAAAACAGGGAATTATTTCAGGTCTGGTTACAGAAATTAGCGCAGTGGCAGCAGAGCACCACGCCTTATCTTTTTCTGCACACGCCAGATATTGCTCAGGCCCCGGAACTGGTACATACACTGTGGGAAGACTTACGTAAAATGCTTCCAGAGATCGGAGCAGTCCCGGCTATTCCACAGCAATCTTCTCTTTTCTGAATTTGCCACCTATCATAGACAAGTGCCATCGGCCATTTTAAAGGGAGTTTGTATGGTAAGCGCGCTGTATGCCGTTTTAGGTGCGTTGTTATTAATGAAGTTCTCTTTTGATGTTGTTCGCCTGCGAATGCAGTATCGCGTTGCCTATGGCGACGGCGGTTTTAGCGAACTACAAAGCGCTATTCGTATTCATGGCAATGCGGTGGAATATATTCCTATCGCGATTGTATTGATGCTATTTATGGAAATGAATGGTGCTGAAACCTGGATGGTGCATATTTGCGGCCTCGTTTTGCTCGCTGGTCGTCTGATGCATTATTACGGTTTCCATCACCGTCTGTTTCGCTGGCGACGTTCTGGTATGAGCGCCACCTGGTGTGCGCTATTGCTGATGGTGCTGGCGAATCTTTGGTATATGCCCTGGGAGTTGGTTTTCTCCCTACGTTAGCGCACAATATGCCACTTTCTTTTTCCCGGATTTTTACGTTATGTCTCACCGCGACACGCTATTTTCTGCCCCTATCGCCAGACTGGGCGACTGGACCTTTGATGAACGGGTAGCTGAAGTCTTCCCGGATATGATCCAACGTTCCGTTCCCGGCTACTCCAATATTATTTCAATGATTGGTATGTTAGCTGAACGCTTCGTTCAACCGGGTACGCAGATTTACGATCTGGGCTGTTCTTTGGGCGCGGCGACGCTCTCAGTGCGTCGTAACATTCATCATGATAATTGTAAAATTATCGCCATCGACAATTCCCCGGCAATGATTGAACGCTGCCGCCGTCATATCGACGCCTATAAAGCGCCTACGCCTGTTGACGTTATTGAAGGTGATATTCGTGATATTGCCATTGAAAACGCGTCGATGGTGGTACTGAATTTTACCCTGCAATTCCTGGAACCTTCCGAGCGCCAGGCGTTACTGGATAAAATTTATCAAGGGCTAAACCCGGGCGGCGCGCTGGTGCTTTCGGAAAAATTTAGTTTCGAAGATGCCAAAGTTGGTGAACTGCTGTTCAACATGCACCACGATTTTAAACGTGCCAACGGCTACAGCGAGCTGGAAATCAGCCAGAAGCGCAGCATGTTAGAAAACGTCATGCTGACCGATTCCGTGGAAACCCACAAGGCACGCCTGCATAAAGCCGGTTTTGAGCATAGCGAGCTGTGGTTCCAGTGCTTTAATTTTGGTTCACTGGTGGCATTAAAAGCAGAGGACGCTGCATGATCGACTTTGGTAACTTTTATTCTCTGATTGCCAAAAATCATCTTTCACACTGGCTGGAAACCCTGCCCGCGCAGATTGCCAGCTGGCAGCGCGAACAGCAGCACGGTCTGTTTAAACAGTGGTCCAACGCGGTGGAATTTCTGCCTGAAATTAAACCGTATCGTCTTGATTTACTGCATAGCGTGACAGCGGAAAGCGAAGAGCCACTCAGCGCCGGGCAGATTAAGCGCATTGAAACGCTGATGCGCAACCTGATGCCGTGGCGCAAAGGGCCGTTCTCACTGTATGGCGTCAACATCGATACCGAGTGGCGTTCCGACTGGAAATGGGATCGTGTTCTGCCACATCTTTCTGATTTAACCGGGCGCACCATTCTTGATGTCGGCTGCGGCAGCGGCTATCACATGTGGCGCATGATTGGCGCAGGCGCACACCTTGCGGTGGGGATCGACCCTACGCAACTATTCCTCTGCCAGTTTGAAGCAGTGCGTAAACTGTTGGGTAACGACCAACGGGCGCATCTGCTGCCGTTAGGGATTGAACAACTTCCGGCACTGAAAGCCTTTGATACCGTCTTTTCGATGGGCGTGCTTTATCATCGTCGTTCACCGCTGGAACATCTGTGGCAGTTGAAAGATCAACTGGTGAATGAGGGCGAACTGGTGCTTGAAACGCTGGTTATTGATGGCGACGAAAACACGGTGCTGGTACCAGGCGATCGTTACGCACAAATGCGTAATGTTTATTTCATCCCGTCGGCCCTGGCGCTGAAAAACTGGCTGAAGAAGTGTGGTTTTGTTGATATTCGCATTGCGGATGTGAGCGTCACCACTACAGAAGAGCAGCGTCGTACCGAGTGGATGGTCACCGAATCGCTGGCAGATTTTCTTGATTCACATGATCCGGGTAAAACGGTAGAAGGTTATCCTGCGCCTAAACGCGCGGTGCTGATTGCGCGTAAGCCGTAAAGGTCTGGTATTACTGCCGGATGCGGCGTGAACGCCTTATCCGGCCTACAAAACCTTGCTAATTCAATATATTGCAGGGACTATGTAGGCCTGATAAGCATAGCGCATCAGGCAGTTTTGCGTTTGCATAACCTCAGCGCCCGTTTCCGGGCGCTTTTCACGTCTTATGCCTGAATAGCTGGCTGATCAAACGCCGTTAACTTCGGCGCATTACCCGTATATTTTTCGATATACACCAGCGCAGAGTTACCGGCACAGGCATTCGCCAGCTGCGAGCTGGGGATATCCGCCGTTAACACGTTCGCACTGCCGTTTTTACACAAGCCATTTTCCAGATCCGGCCATGCACCTTCATGCACGCATACAACGCCTTTTTTGATCCCGTCAGTCACCACAGCGCCTGTCAGGATCTGACCACGTTTATTCCAGACACGGACCAGATCGCCATTTGCAATACCAAACCGAGCTGCATCTTCGGTGTGAATTGTGATCGGCTCACGATCGGCAACCGCATATTTTTTACGCAGCTCCGCATAGTTAAGCTGACTGTGTAGACGATGTGCCGGATGCGCGGTCAGAAGCTGCAACTGCTTCTCGTCGGCGGTACCTTTCCATTCATCAGGAGCCAGCCAGGTCGGGTGTGCCGGGCAATCCTTATAGCCAAATTTTTCCAGTGTTTTTGAGTAGATTTCAATTTTGCCACTTGGTGTACCCAGCGCGTTTTTCACCGGATCGGCGCGGAAATCGCCATAGCGAACATATTGCTCGTTCTTCTCGCTGCGGCGCATTTCAAGCAGTTTATTTTGCTGCCAGAAGGCATTAAACATTGGCATAGTCACGCGTTGCGCACGCGCACCTTTCTGGGCGGCATCATAGAAAAATTTCAGCCACGCCATTTCATCTTTACCTTCGGTATAGATCTCTTTTCCGCCAGGCTTCAGTAATTCCGCAAGATCGGCAAACACGTCAAAATCGTTACGCGCTTCAAATTGCGGAGCGACAGCCTGCTTCATCGGCACAATATGCTGGTTGCTGTAATCACCGGTCATCGTCAGGTCATTGCGCTCAAACGATGTGGTGATCGGTAATACGATATCTGCGTGTTTGGCTGCTGCGGTCCAGTAGCATTCAGAAACGACGATCATCTCCGGTTTCTGCCAGGCTTTAATCAGACGATTAGTATCCTGGTGATGGGTAAAGTTACCGCCACCCGCCCACCAGATCATTTTGATATTTGGATACGTTTGTTCTTTACCGTTATGCTGATATTTGCCTCCAGGATTTTCCAGCGCATCGACGATACGGGCAACAGGAATCGCGGTCATTCCGCCATCATCAGCTTCCTCACTTGCCTGTCCGGCAATCGCCGCAGACATTTCTGGCAGCACGCCGCCAACACGCGTCGGGTTGCCACCGTTGGAGTAATGATAAGAGAAACCAAAACCGCCGCCCGGTGTACCAATCTGCCCTAACATCGCCGCCAGCGTCACCAGCATCCAGTGTTTCTGTTCGCCGTATTGCTGGCGTTGGATCCCCCAACCAGCCATCAGCATCGTGCGATTCGCCGCCATCAGTTCAGCGAGTTTGACAATCTGCGCTTCCGGTACACCAGTAATTTCTGCCGCCCAGGCCGCACTCTTCGGCGTATTATCGTTCTTGCCGGTCAGATACTCTTCAAACTGCGGATAACCGGTGGTGTATTTCTCAAGGAAGGCTTTATCGTGTTTGCCTTGAGTCATCAGGGTATGCGCGATGCCTAACATCAGCGCCACGTCGGTCCCCATATTCGGCGCGATCCAGGTCGCGTTATCGCCAAAGAACTCGATTGTTTCGGAACGGATAGGGTCGATGGCAATCACCGGTTTGCCCGATTTTTTCAGCTGATGGAAGTATTCCAGCCCTTGTTCATCGGTACTGCTCCAGGCAATTTTTAAGGTATTCAGCGGGTTCATGCCCCACAACACCACCACCTGACTGTTTTCCAGAATCAGCGGCCAGGAAGTCTGCTGTTCATAGACCTCCACAGAACCGACAACGTGCGGCATGATCACCTGCGCAGCCCCGGTAGAGTAATCGCCACTATGCCCGGAATATCCCCCCGCCAGATTCATATAACGTTGCATCAGCGTTTGCGCTTTATGCAGCACCCCTGATGAACGCCAGCCGTAAGACCCTGCAAAAATGGCCGAAGGGCCGTTGGCCTTGCGGATGCGATCGTGTTGCTCATGAATCAGTTTTAATGCCTGTTCCCAGCTCACCTGATCGTAGCTGTCATCCCCGCGACCTTTTGCCGGTTGTAGTGGATTGTCGAGATAACTTTTTCTCACCATCGGATGCTGAATACGCGCCGTAGTGTGTACCTGATCCGCCGCCGTAGACTGTAACGAGTTCGGGATAGTCTTCGCCAGCGCGCCTGTCGAAGAAACAATCTTACCGTCCTTCACTTCTACGTTCATCGCTCCCCAACGACCCGCGGTGAGGATTTTTCCGCCCTTCTCTTCTGCCCATGCGGGTAACGGCGTAGCCGATGTCACCACCAGCGCCCCGGCAGCAATACCGCTATGTTTAATAAACTCACGTCTTGTTAATGTCATAACTTCCTCCCTGATCTACGAGGATCACTGTTTTTCGGTAATATCTTTGGCGTTGTACTGGAAGTACCGCGTCAAAATGTCCAGTTCGTTTTCGCTCATGCTGGTTCGCGCCCCCATTCCTTTGGCGATAGAGGGCCAGGCATTGACGGTGTAATGGTCAGCGGCAATAGGCGCATGGCAGCCAGCACAATAGGTGTCATCGAGTTTTTCAGCGTATTGCCATAACGGTTTACGATCCGCTAATACGGGATCGATTAGCGCCCCTTGTAATGACGCCTGACGCCATTGATTACCGTATTCGTCAGCCTGCCATTCCCCGTTTACCGTTAGCGCCTTGATACCTTCATCACTTAATGTGGCTAGCGCCAGACGTTGACCTGCCGCCAGGTAGAGCGTGTTTTCACTGCCCTGCATTTGATAACCCTGCAACAGAACGATCGGCTGTTTGCCACTGGCATCAACGACGGTGAGATCGGTACCAGGATTCACAGTGGCCAGTTCGCCTATGTGGGAAGGTTTGAAAGGATAAATATGTGCGCCATTGGTCACAGAAGTGGCAGCCTGACTTTCCAGTTCATGCGCCGCGTTGTCATCCATTTTTATTTCTGGCGGGAAATGGGCAATTCCTTTATGACAATCAATACACGTTTCACCCTCCTTTTGCGCTTTGGTATGCATTTTCTGCGCAGATTCACTTTGCGAGGCAATATCCATCGCATCAAAAGAATGGCAACTACGGCACGTTGCAGAATCCGATGCTTTTAATTCTTTCCATACTGTTTCGGCCATTTCCTGACGATGCGCTTCGAACTTATCGTCACTGTCTATTTTGCCGCTAACAAATTCATGATAAATATCTTTAGATGCTTTTAATTTGGCAAATAAATAATCCATCCCTGACTTTGGAATATGGCAATCGGCACATTCCGCACGTATACCTTTCTGGTTCGCAAAGTGGACAGTTCCCTGATATTCCTCAAAAGGTTTACTCATCGAGTGGCAGGAAAGACAAAATGCTGTATCCGACGTTTTATGTAAGGCTTTTTGCGCAAGCAATAACCCGCCGCCACCAACCACAACCGCTATCAGCAGAAAAAATAACCCAATGCGTTTTTTCCCTCGCATAGATTCCTCTAATTAAATTCCAGGACACCGAAATCATTGTATAAATAAATACACAACGAATTGACTACTTGCTTAATTCGGCACAACACTGCCTGAAATAATCGATAAAGAATATGATTTATTACAATGTAATCATTAATTGCGAAAGAATAACCCAGTCGTTATTTATAATATATATTTGTCAGTTTTAGTAATTTAAATCGCATAATTAATATGAATATATAAAACATTTTAAGCACAACGCTATGCGCACTGTCACCCGTTCTACACATCACAGCAATCGTTCGTTTTTTATACTGCCAGGGAATAAAAAAAGGCCCCTGTTGAAATTGCAGGGGCCTGGTACGAGCAAGCATCATATTGGGCGACATGATGCAACGGTAAAAATCATTTGGCCTGATGGCGTTCAATGATTCCTTTCATTTCAGCAACCGCCGCCCCGTCTACGACATAACGCGAATACTCGTCCGCGTGTGCATCTGATGACATGGACAATCCTTGATTACGATAACGCATCGGTGAGGCTTGCCACGCTCCCGCGGAGCTATGGACTTCCAGCACTCCGGCATCGAGGAAGTGGTGCAGGTTTTCTGCGCGAACTCCTGCTCCGGCCATGATGATTGGAGTATCACCATAGGCAATAAGTTCCATAATTTTTGATAAACCTTGCAGAGCGTCTGATTTTTGCCCGGAAGTCAGTACCCGGGCAATGCCCAATTTCGCAAGATTATTCATTGTATTTAATGGGTTAGCACACATATCGAAGGCACGATGAAAAGTCACGGCCAACGGACCGGCAGCAGACATTATTTTTTTCATTCGTAGCATATCGACATTACCGTCAACATCAAGAACGCCCGTCACCAGTCCCGGAAAGCCTAATTCGCGGACAGTACGAACATCCTCAAGAATGGCGGCAAACTCGCCGTCGCTGTAGCAAAAATCACCACCGCGCGGGCGGATGATCGGATGTACGGGAATCGTTATCTGCTGACGCACGGATTTAAGCACGCCCAGCGACGGCGTTAAGCCCCCTTCTTTCGGTGCCGCACACAATTCAATTCTGTCAGCGCCATTTTGCTGCGCCGTTAGTGCGCACTCCATGCTGTAACAGCAAATTTCCAGTAATGCCATTTTTGCTCCTTAATTACGCCGACTGCTCGCTGGCGACGATCTCTTCAATGGACCACGGATGAAACTTAATGGTTGTTCTGCCATCGGTCACCGCCAGCGTCGGATTCGGTAATCGCTCATGCTCACCTTTTGGCGAACTGGTTTTAACTGAAATCCCCGGCAGGCTGAGTCCTTCATCAGAAAACAACGCCAGCGCACGGGCATTCAGCGTTTCTGGCTCGCCCGGCAGAACGATTTCAATATGTTCCCAACCTTCGTGCGGGTAACGTTTTTCCCCGGGCCACGGTAGCTCAACAATGGAAAACTGCCAGTGAGCAACCTGTACCGGCTCATGCAATTTAAACAAACAAATCGGCCTGCCATTGATCATATTTTCTGACAGGAGTTCACCGCACTGTTCAAACCCGCGACGCCAGCGTTCAGCGGTGGCGTTTTGATGGCAACGCAAAGAAATGTGATCGGCATTCAGCGGAGTGATATCCAGCCCCAGACGGCGGGAAAGTTCATCTAATGCGTGGGTAAATCGCGGTAAATCCGATGCAATATCCTGCAGCTCGTCGATAGATTGCCAGTTCGCCATAATCACTCTTCGTCTTTCAGTAAAAGCGTTAATTTACCCTGTTGCCCTGCGCCAACCAACCGCTGATTTCACGCCGCTTCTGATGCAATAGTGAAAACGGCAATACGCCGCGCGCACGTTGCTGACGAAAACAGCCATTTGCAGTATACTCCCGCCCTAATTTCTTTAACTGGTGCGGGCAATTTTTGCTCGCTTCATCAATGTAAGGTATTCCGGTGAATATTCAGGCTCTTCTCTCAGAAAAAGTCCGTCAGGCCATGATTGCGGCAGGCGCGCCTGCGGATTGCGAACCGCAGGTTCGTCAGTCAGCAAAAGTTCAGTTCGGCGACTATCAGGCTAACGGCATGATGGCAGTTGCTAAAAAACTGGGTATGGCACCGCGACAATTAGCAGAGCAGGTGCTGACTCATCTGGATCTTAACGGTATCGCCAGCAAAGTTGAGATCGCCGGTCCAGGCTTTATCAACATTTTCCTTGATCCGGCATTCCTGGCTGAACATGTTCAGCAGGCGCTGGCGTCAGATCGTCTCGGTGTTGCTACGCCAGAAAAACAGACCATTGTGGTTGACTACTCCGCACCGAACGTGGCGAAAGAGATGCACGTCGGTCACCTGCGCTCTACCATTATTGGTGACGCGGCAGTGCGTACTCTGGAGTTCCTCGGTCATAAAGTGATTCGCGCGAACCACGTCGGCGACTGGGGTACTCAGTTCGGTATGCTGATTGCGTGGCTGGAAAAACAGCAGCAGGAAAACGCCGGTGAAATGGAACTGGCTGACCTTGAAGGTTTCTACCGCGATGCGAAAAAGCATTACGATGAAGATGAAGAGTTCGCCGAGCGCGCACGTAACTACGTGGTAAAACTGCAAAGCGGTGACGAATACTTCCGCGAGATGTGGCGCAAACTGGTCGACATCACCATGACGCAGAACCAGATCACCTACGATCGTCTGAACGTGACGCTGACCCGCGATGACGTGATGGGCGAAAGCCTCTACAACCCGATGCTGCCGGGTATCGTAGCGGACCTGAAAGCCAAAGGTCTGGCAGTAGAAAGCGAAGGCGCAACCGTCGTATTCCTTGATGAGTTCAAAAACAAGGAAGGCGAACCGATGGGCGTGATCATTCAGAAGAAAGATGGCGGCTATCTTTACACCACTACTGATATCGCCTGTGCGAAATATCGTTATGAAACACTGCATGCCGATCGCGTGCTGTATTACATCGACTCCCGTCAGCATCAACACCTGATGCAGGCATGGGCGATCGTCCGCAAAGCAGGCTATGTGCCGGAATCCGTACCGCTGGAACACCACATGTTCGGCATGATGCTGGGCAAAGACGGCAAACCGTTCAAAACCCGCGCGGGCGGTACGGTGAAACTGGCCGATCTGCTGGATGAAGCACTGGAGCGTGCACGTCGTCTGGTGGCAGAAAAGAACCCGGATATGCCAGCTGACGAGCTGGAAAAACTGGCCAATGCGGTGGGTATCGGCGCGGTGAAATACGCGGATCTCTCCAAAAACCGTACTACCGACTACATCTTCGACTGGGACAACATGCTGGCGTTTGAGGGTAATACCGCGCCATACATGCAGTATGCTTACACGCGTGTTTTGTCTGTGTTCCGTAAAGCAGAAATTAACGAAGAGCAACTGGCTTCAGCTCCGGTAATCATCCGTGAAGATCGTGAAGCGCAACTGGCTGCTCGTCTGCTGCAGTTTGAAGAAACCCTCACCGTGGTTGCCCGTGAAGGCACGCCGCACGTGATGTGTGCTTACCTGTACGATCTGGCTGGTCTGTTCTCTGGCTTCTACGAGCACTGCCCGATCCTCAGCGCAGAAAACGAAGAAGTGCGTAACAGCCGTCTGAAACTGGCACAACTGACGGCGAAGACGCTGAAGCTGGGTCTGGATACGCTGGGTATTGAGACTGTAGAGCGTATGTAATCGCGTTATGTGTCAAAGGCCGATGTCGCAGTTACGGACATCGGCTTTTTTATCACCGCCGATAATTCACAATCACTTCATTACGTTGTACTTTCAGCGGCGGAATTAACCGCCCACCGCCAGGCACTTCCCAGATAAAGCGCAATGGTTCTGCTGCCGCTATACCGGAAAAGGCCACGGTGGTTCCGCTCTGCCCCTCTAATTCGACACAACGAGATTGTGAGCATAAACGTACCCGCAGTCCCGCGGGGGTCGGACCGATAAGCTGATAACGCCACGCCACCAGCGTCATCAATCCTGAAACAGGTTGTCGCGAAGAAAGAGGCGCAGAAGACATCGACTCACCGCGATGATTTAGCGTAATTCCGACACTACTTGCCTGCCACATCCCCTCCCCGGCGGCTTGCGCAATCACCGGAAACAACAGCATAGCCAATAAGGTTCTCATTATTTACCGCCAATTGTCGCCGTCATGCGGATATGTCGGTTATCAGATAGTTCCAGATTCGACAGCACCACTAACTGCGGCAAGCTGCGGCGCAGGAAGCGAGACAATAGTGGTCGCAGCGCGTGGTTCACCAACAATACAGGCGGCGCACCCAACATCTCCTGACGGGATAGCGCTTCCTGGGTTTGCACCAGTAGACGATCCGCCAGCCCTGGTTCCAGTCCGCCCCCGCCCTGCAACGCCTGTAGTAACAAACGTTCCAGCGGCGTGTCGAGGCCAATAACATGGACTTCATCTTTGCCGGGAAACCACTGCTGGGTTATCGCCCGTCCCAACGCCACGCGCACGACGGCGGTTAATTCATGCGGATCGCTCTGAATGGGCGCATGCTCCGCCAGCGCTTCGAGAATGGTACGCATGTCGCGAATAGGCACTTTTTCATCGAGCAGATTTTGCAGCACTTTATGTAGCGTGGTGAGCGTGACGACGCCAGGAACGAGATCTTCCGTCAGCTTTGGCATCTCCTGGGCGACGCGATCCAGCAATTGTTGCGCCTCCTGGCGACCAAACAACTCTGCGGCGTGCTGGCTAATGAGATGGTTAAGATGCGTTGCCACCACTGTGCTGGCCTCAACCACGGTGTACCCCTGAATCTGCGCCTGTTCTTTTAGCGCACTTTCGATCCAGATAGCGTTCAGACCAAAAGCCGGATCGACGGTCGCTTCACCAGGTAACGTCCCGGCAGCGGTACCCGGGTTAATTGCCAGCCAGCGCCCCGGATAAGCATCGCCACTGCCAATCTCTACGCCTTTCATCAAAATACGATAACGTGCCGGTTGCAGATCCATATTGTCGCGAATGTGCACCACCGGCGGCAGGAAGCCCATTTCCTGAGCAAATTTTTTACGAATACTACGAATACGGCCCAGCAACTCGCCATCTTGTTGGAAATCAACCATCGGGATCAGTCGATAGCCCACTTCCATTCCCAGAGAATCTTCCAGTTGCACATCATTCCACGTTGCTTCGACTACAGCATTATTCTCTGCCATTTTTACCGGTTTTGGTTCGGCAGGCGCTTTTTGATCGCGTCCGCGGATCCACCAGGCCAGCCCGAGCAATCCCGCCGTGAACAGCAAAAATACCAGGTTCGGCATTCCAGGCACCAGCCCGAGTAAACCGAGCACGGCGGCGCTTAACAACATAACGCTTGGATTACTGAAAAGCTGATTCACCATCTGCTCGCCAACATCCTGATCGGTGCTGACACGCGTAACGATGACCCCCGCGGCGGTAGAAATCACCAGTGCCGGGATTTGAGCCACCAGACCGTCGCCAATGGTCAATAGCGTATAACTTTCCGCCGCGTGTCCCATGCTCATGCCATGTTGCAGCACACCGACCAGCAATCCGCCGACAACGTTAATGACCATGATGAGGATCCCGGCAATGGCATCGCCGCGAACAAACTTACTTGCCCCGTCCATTGAGCCGTAAAAGTCGGCTTCCTGAGTCACTTCGGAGCGGCGTTTTTTCGCCTCATCTTCACCAATCAATCCGGCGTTCAGGTCAGCGTCAATCGCCATCTGCTTACCCGGCATACCATCGAGAACAAAGCGCGCGCCCACTTCCGCGATACGCCCAGCACCTTTGGTAATGACCATAAAGTTGATGATCACGAGAATGACGAACACCACGATACCGATAGCGAAATTGCCACCAACGAGGAAGTGACCGAACGCTTCGACCACCTTCCCAGCCGCCGCCGCGCCGGTATGCCCTTCCATCAAAATAATACGGGTTGAAGCTACGTTAAGAGCCAGACGCAACAGCGTGGTGAACAGTAAGATTGTCGGAAACGCAGCAAACTCAAGCGTGCGCTGGGTAAACATCGCCACCAGCAACACCATGATCGACAACGCGATATTAAAGGTAAACAACAGGTCGAGTATGAATGCGGGCAGTGGCAGCACCATCATCGACAAGATCAACAGGATCAAAATCGGTCCGGCAAGGATCTGCCATTGTGTCGATTTCAGATTTGCAGGCAGGCGCAGCATCGCGGCCAGATTACTCATGGGTCGGTTTCTCGTTAATAAAATCCAGGGCTTCCGGCACCGGAAGATGAGTTGGTTGTACAGGGCGCTGTCCACCAGCCAGACGCCAACGTTTCAGTTGCCAGACCCAGGCCAGCACTTCCGCTACGGAGGCATAGAGTTGACCAGGTATTTGTTGACCGATTTCAGCATGTCGATACAGCGCACGCGCCAGCGGAGGCGCTTCGAGGGTCGGGACGTTATTTTCAGCGGCTATTTCACGAATGCGTAATGCCACCAGCCCCGCGCCCTTGGCAACGACTTTTGGCGCACTCATTTTGTTTTCGTCGTACTGCAAAGCCACTGAGTAGTGAGTTGGGTTATTGACGATAACGTCCGCTTTCGGCACATCGGCCATCATCCGCCGCCGCGCCGCAGCTCGCTGCATCTGACGGATTCGCCCTTTGACATGAGGGTCGCCTTCACTTTGTTTGAACTCATCACGAATATCCTGCCGTGACATACGCAGCTTTTTCAGGTGGCTGAAGATTTGGAAAAAGACGTCAAATCCCACCATCGGAATAACGCCAAGCACCACCAACAACGCGCATAGCCCAACCAGATCCATGGCGTTTCCCATGGCGGTAATCGGAGACTCGGCCATTAAGCGCATCATCTGCGGCCAGTGGTGCCAGAGATAAAACCCCGTCACACTGCCGACCAGGATGGATTTCAGTATCGCTTTCAGCAACTCCGCGCCAGTCTGTGCCGAGAACATCCGTTTAATGCCCGGTAGCGGGTTGAGTTTGGAAAACTTCGGCTGCAAGGATTTGCCGCTAAATACCAGCCCACCTAGCATCACCGGAGAAATGAGCGCCACCAGCACCACGCCGCTAATCAGCGGCAGCAGCGCCAGCATGGCTTCTCTGATCAGCAAAATAATCTGCCCGAGGATCAGGTTCGGGTCATTGATAATACTGTGATCAAAATGCAATCCCGCGGAGAGCATGCCCGACAATCGACGAGCCAGCGACACACCGCCAAACCAGATAACACACACGCCCACTAACAAAATCAGCAGCGACGTTAATTCACGGGAACGCGGGATTTGCCCCTCTTCCCGCGCTTTTTCAAGTCGGTGAGGTGTGGGGGCTTCTGTTTTGTCGTCGCTCTCGTCAGACACGTCGCCAATCCTGGAAAGAGTAATAAGCGTGAATGATGCCAGAGCGCAAAGCGTTCAATGGTTTGAGTAAGGGGTAAAAAAGGCGGGATTTAGGGCTTTTGCCACAGCACATCAGGCATGGTGACATGTTTGTCGGGTACGGCGTAAACGCCTTATCCAACCTTGAAGATCGATGTGACGCGGCCGCGTCACATCAGGCAATACAAATCAGAATCCAAGGCTATCCAACAAATCGTCGACCTGGTCCTGACTGGCTACCACACCGGCTTTGCTGGTATCTACCTGTGGTCCATTCAGCAAACTCTGGCTTTCACGTTTCGGACGTGCATCCTGTTCCGGGATATTTTCCAGCAGCACCATTAGCAACTGGCGTTCAATCTCCTGAATGACATCCATCATTCGTTTAATGACCTGCCCGGTGAGGTCCTGAAAATCCTGCGCCATCATGATTTCCAGCAACTGCGCATTGGTAAAACGGGTATGCGTCGGCACATCCGCCAGAAATTGCCGTGTATCGGTCACCAGTTCGCGAGCGTCGGCAAGGTCAATGGGATCGGCAAACCAGTCATCCCAGCGTTGGGTTAACGCTTTTGCTAATTTCTCCATGTGATCCTGATGCGGTTGTGAAGCCTCAACACTGTTGAGCGCCCTTTCCGCAGCCTGGGCAGTCATCTGCACAACGTAGTACAAACGATCGCGGGCATCGGGGATGGCTTCCGCCGCTTCTGCAATGGCCTGGTCCAGCCCCAGCTCCCGCAGACTATCGCGCAGCATACGCGTCAGGCTGCCGATGCGTGCAATGATATCGCCAGCAGAATTTTCATCAGCAGGTTTAATTGATGGTTGCATCATAGTCGCATCCTCACATGCCCAGTTTCTCAAAGATTTTGTTGAGTTTTTCCTCCAGCGTCGCGGCGGTAAATGGCTTAACCACGTAGCCACTGGCCCCCGCTTGTGCTGCGGCAATAATGTTTTCTTTCTTCGCTTCTGCAGTCACCATTAACACCGGCAATGCTGACATCGCGCCATCAGCACGAATCGTTTTCAGCAACTCCAGGCCATCCATGTTTGGCATATTCCAGTCGGAGATAACAAAACCATATCCTCCCGCCTGCAACTTATTGAGAGCATCGGCGCCATCCTCCGCTTCCTCAACATTATTAAATCCAAGCTCTTTCAGCAGGTTACGCACGATGCGTCGCATGGTGGAAAAGTCATCCACAACCAAAAATTTAAGCTCTTTATCCGCCATCTCACACTCCTGATTTAAATACGTATCGCCTGTCCGGCACTGATTTTTGCCAGCATTTGCTGGCTTATCTGGCTAAGATCGACCACTTCGCAGACGCCACCCATATTGATGGCCTCGCGCGGCATGCCGAACACCACGCTGCTTGCTTCATTTTGCGCAAGAGTCCATGCCCCCGCCTGACGCATTGCTAACATTCCCGTCGCGCCGTCGTTGCCCATGCCCGTCAGGATCACCCCAACCGCATTACGCCCCGCCTGTTTGGCCACAGAATGGAACAACACATCTACCGATGGCCGATGGCGATTAACCGCCGGACCATCGTGAATTTTGATTTGATAATTCGCGCCGCTACGCGCCAGTTCCATATGCCGATCGCCCGGGGCGATATAGGCATGCCCCGGCAAGACGCGTTCTCCGTCCTCGGCTTCTTTCACGCCGATTTGGCACAGCTTATTAAGTCTGTCGGCAAAAGAGCGGGTAAAACCGGGCGGCATATGCTGGGTAATTAACAGTGCCGGGCTGGAAAGCGGCAACGGTTGCAATACGTGACGAATCGCCTCAGTTCCCCCCGTTGAGGCGCCAATCGCAATCAGCTTTTCTGAACTCAAGAGCGGTCCGGTCTTCAGCGTTGTCGGTGCCGATAACGGTTTATGCGCAGTAAGGCTCGCCCTTGCTGCCGTACGCACCTTTTCGGCAATCATTTCGCTATACGCCAGCATTCCTTCGCGGATCCCCAGTTGCGGTTTGGTGACAAAATCTATCGCCCCCAACTCCAGAGCACGCAGCGTGACTTCGGAACCTTTGCCTGTCAGAGAAGAAACCATCACTACTGGCATCGGTCGCAAACGCATTAATTTTTCGAGGAAATCCAGTCCGTCCATACGCGGCATTTCGACGTCCAGCGTCAGCACATCAGGGTTGAATTTCTTAATCAAATCACGCGCGACCAGAGGATCGGGAGCCGTCGCTACCATTTCCATGTCACTATGACTATTGATGATTTCTGTCATTATCTGGCGCATCAGTGCCGAGTCATCGACCGACAACACCCTGATTTTGCTCATCGTTAATCCTTACTTAGCGCATACACCGTCTGTCCACGCAATGTGAAGCTGCGCTCAAGGTGGCTAAAGTTTTCAGAGTGACCCGCAAACAATAATCCGTCGGGTTTAAGCAGCGGTACAAAGCGGCGCAAAATCTCCTGCTGGGTCGCTTGATCGAAGTAGATCATGACGTTACGACAGAAGATCGCATCGAACGGCCCCGGCGCAGCGTACTGTTTCGCCAGCAAATTCAGCGGGGAAAAATCGATGTAGTTCGCCAGTGCCTGACGCACACGCACCAGCCCTTGGTGCGGCCCCGTACCGCGCATGAAGTAGCGCTGGAGTTGTTGCGGCGTCAGGTTTTTCAGCTCTTCATGGCGATAAATGCCGCTTCTGGCTTTCTCCAGCACTTCGGTGTCGATATCGCTGGCGAACACTTTCCAGCGTCCGGGCGCGGTGCCCAGCGTGTCCGCCAGCGTCATCGCAATGCTGTAGGGTTCTTCACCTGTCGATGCTGCCGCACTCCATACGCGATACTCGCCAGAGCTGTGGCGGGCGTGCTCCGCGAGCAATGGGAAATGATGCCCCTCGCGGAAAAATGCCGTCAGGTTTGTGGTCAGCGAATTAATAAACGCCTGCCACTCGCCGCTGTGCTGATTAGATTCCAGTAAATTCAGATAATGGCCGAAGTCTGCAAGCCCCAGCGAGCGCAAACGGCGCACCAGGCGGTTGTAAACCATGTCGCGTTTGTGGTCCGCCAGGACTATCCCCGCACGTTGATAGATCAATTGACTTATCCGCCGAAAATGCGTGTCGGAAAGCGCCAGGCGCTCGGTCATCTGTAACAATAAAGACGTTTGCCCGCAGGGCAGAGATGATGTCATAGCGCCTTCTCAGTCACTTCAGGAAACCACTGATTCACCCGTTGTGCCGTTGCCGCCGCTTCTTCTGCCAGTGCGACGTTTTGTTGCATCACCTGATCCATTTGGCTGAAATGACCGAGTGAGTAAATACTCATCAAAATGTTTCCCAGTTTGGATCTTGTTCAGTAATACGCAGTCGCGGCTGTGCGGGTGGTTGTTCAGTGGTTGGACGGGATTGTGGTTTATTCGTTTGCGAGCTTGCAGCCAGACGGAATGTGGAAACTGCTTGCGTTAAACGGCTGGCCTGCTCTTCAAGGGCCGCCGCCGCCGCGGCAGACTCCTGCACCAGCGATGCGTTTTGTTGGGTGACGCGATCCATTTCCGACACTGCCAACGCCACTTGATCGATACCGCGACTCTGTTCATCCGATGCAGAGGCAATCTCGCCCATAATGTTGGTAACACGGGTGACGGCATTGACAATATTCGTCATGGTTTCCCCGGCACTTTCTACCAGCACCGAACCGGTATCAACGCGGGAGGCGGAATCTTCAATCAGCGCTTTGATCTCTTTTGCCGCCTGGGCGCTGCGACTGGCGAGATTACGCACTTCGCCCGCCACCACGGCAAAACCACGCCCCTGTTCCCCTGCTCGGGCGGCTTCAACAGCCGCGTTCAGTGCCAGGATATTGGTCTGGAAAGCAATGCCATCAATAACGCTAATAATGTCAGCAATTTTCTGCGAACTGTCGGCAATTTCGTGCATGGTTTTCACCACACCGTCCACGACTTTGCCACCATGCTGAGCAGTATCGGAGGCACTTTGCGCCAGTTGCGAGGCTTGACGGGCGTTATCGGCGTTCTGTTTCACTGTTGCTGTGAGCTGTTCCATGCTGGCGGCCGTTTCTTCCAGCGCCGATGCCTGCTGTTCAGTACGGGAGGAAAGATCGGTATTCCCCGCAGCAATCTCACGAGTACCAGCATAGATAGCGTCTGAACCTTCTCGCACATGGTTGACCGTGTCAGTCAGAGAGCGTTGCATATGTGAAACGCTCTGTGCCAGGTCGCCCATTTCGCTGCGGCCAGCAATGCTGAGGGTATGCGCCAGATTGCCACCAGCAATTTCCCGGATGTGAGAAATGATCTTCGCTAACGGGTTAAGTAGCATGCGGCGGATGCCGTACCACGCCACCAGCAGAATCAATACCACCACCAGCGCGATAACCGCCAGTTGCCACTGGGCAAATCGGTAATCATCCGCGTTGTCAGTGACGATATCTTGATACCGTTTTTCACTACTGAGGGCGTACTGGGCAAAGGCTTCGCCCATCGCATTTTGCATTCCCTGGGTTGGCTGAGCGAAATAGGCTCCGGTATTGCCATAATCAAGATAACCAATCAGTTCTGTTAATGCTGTGTGATAGTTTTTATATTTTTCGTCGATATTATGACTGGTAGCGACCATTTCAGGTAACGGTGCCATGATTTTGAATTTTTTATAATGGATTGCAGCCTGGGCCAATGTTTTCCTGGCGCTATCAAGCAATTCAACTTTAGCGTTACTTTGTTGATTGGATGAATCCATCATCATCCGCACCGCTGAACGACTCAGGTTAATGCGCGTTTGCAGCATTAAATCCCAGGTTGAGGTCAGCTCGCTTTGTTGTTCCCGTAATTGATTGGAAACCACAAAACTTTTCTGGCTATGGTGAAGAGAAGAAAAAAACAGACTTCCGGAAATAAGCTGTAACAGTGCGAATACCCCCAGCACCATTACCAACAGCGTGACTACGCGGATACGGTTAATCATAAGGCACCTTCCTGAAAACAAGTTGGTTTCGTTATCGGCAGGAAGGAGGGAAACTTTATTTCTGATGCCAGTCATGGCGATATTAAAATGAAAAACCCAATGCGCAGGGCATCGGGCTCATTTCATTTGAGTACGGCGGGATAAATTATGCGACTTCTGATGCCGTGCTATCCAACAGCGCCATCTCTTCGCTATTCAGCAGTTTTTCGATATTAACCAGAATTAGCATGCGATCGCCCAGCGCACCCAGGCCGGTGAGGTATTCTGTGGAAAGCGTCACAGCAAATTCCGGTGCCGGGCGAATTTGTTCCGTCGTCAACGAAAGAACATCTGAAACGCCATCTACCACAATGCCGACCACCCGCTGCCCAAGATTCAGAACGATAACCACCGTGTTATCGTTGTACTCCACATCCACCTGGCTGAACTTAATACGCAAATCAATAATTGGCACAATCACGCCGCGCAGATTAGTGACGCCTTTGATAAACGCGGGTGTATTGGCAATCCGCGTAACCTGATCGTAGCCACGGATCTCCTGCACTTTCAGAATATCGATGCCGTACTCTTCGTCACCGAGGGTAAATACCAGAAACTCCTGGCCTGACGGTTCGCTGGCCAGCTTTGTTACATTTGTCATACCGGTCATATTTATTCCCTTTTTACTCAATCAGGCGGCGGTATTCGCCATACGTTGTTCGCGGTTTATCGCCTGCAAGGCGGAGACATCAACAATCAGTGCCACGCTGCCGTCGCCAAGAATGGTTGCAGCAGAAATGCCAGGGACTTTGCGATAGTTACTTTCAAGGTTTTTAACCACCACCTGATGTTGACCAATTAACTGATCCACCAGCAAGGCGTAGCGGCGACCGCCACTTTGCAGAATGACAACAATCCCCTGTGTAGCTTCGGTTTTCGCGCCTGCGACGTTGAACACTTTCCACAGTTCGACGATGGGCAGATATTCACCACGCACTTCCAGTACTCGCTCGCCGCCTGCCAGTGGATGGAGATCGGCTTCACGAGGTTGTAGCGATTCCATGACGGCGTTAAGCGGCAGAATGAAAACTTCGTCAGCAACGCGTACGGACATGCCATCGAGGATCGCCAGCGTTAGCGGCAGTAAAATGCGGATTGTGGTGCCAACGCCCTGCTTCGACTGGATTTCAACGTGGCCCCCCATCTCCTGGATATTACGTTTGACGACATCCATGCCGACGCCGCGCCCGGAGACATCGGTGACCTGCTCCGCCGTGGAAAAACCAGGGGCGAATATCAACATCGCCACTTCGTCGTCAGTCATGTTGTCGCTAACGCTCAGACCTTGCGAGGCGGCTTTTGCCAGAATCCGCTCTCGATTAAGCCCCGCGCCATCGTCGGTCACTTCGATGCAGATGTTGCCGCCCTGGTGTTCAGCAGACAGGATTAAATTTCCAACGCTATCTTTGCCCGTAGCAAGTCGTTTTTCTGGCAGTTCAATACCGTGGTCGAGGCTATTGCGTACCAGGTGGGTCAGAGGATCGATAATGCGTTCTATCAGACTCTTGTCGAGTTCGGTGGAACTGCCCACCAGCGTCAGTTCCACCTGTTTGCCAAGTTTACCCGCCAGGTCGCGCACCAGCCGGGGATAGCGGCTAAAGACATATTCCATTGGCATCATGCGAATCGACATCACTGATTCCTGCAAATCGCGGGCGTTACGTTGTAACTGCCCCATGCTGGTAATCAAATCCCCATGATTCACCGGGTCCAGTTCACTGGAGCGCTGGGCCAGCATCGACTGAGTAATCACCAGTTCGCCAACGAGGTTAATCAGCTGATCAACCTTCTCAACCGCCACGCGGATGCTGCTAGATTCGCTACCGCGCGACGTTTTTTCCCGTTCCACTCGCCCTGCTGGTGCTTGTTCGGCTGCCAGTTTAAGTACCGGTGGCGGGGATATTTTGGGCGCGGACTCTACTGTTTCGAAGGTAATCTGATCGGCCTCAATCACAAAACAGAGCACCGCTTTGATGTCATCTTCGGCGATGTCGCCCGGTAATATTGCCGAGAGAGAATCCGCCCCCTTCACCACATCAGTTAACGTTGTCAAATGACCCAGCTCTTCTTCCAGGAGATCGACTTCTCCCGCCTTCAGACGCGAAAGTAGAATTCGTCGCGGCGACTCACTGTTACCCAGTTCATCTTGCGGTTCACTTTTGGCAACCACACTTAACCGGGCCATGGCGGGTGTCGATTCGCCTTTCGCTTCTATTGCCAGTTGACGTAAGGCCTGGCAGATATAGTCAAAGCTGGCGGCATCCGGCTCTTGCGACTGTTTATAAGCGTCGAGCTGTTCCTGCATGATGTCCTTCGTTTCCAAAAACAGATTGATAATGTCGGTGTTAAGCAGCATTTCACCGCGTCTGGCTTCGTCGAGCAGGTTTTCCATCAGATGCGTGGTTTCCTGCAATACGCTAAAGCCAAAGGTTCCCGCCCCTCCTTTGATGGAGTGGGCCGCACGAAAGATGGCATTCAATTGTTCGGCATCTGGCGCTTCTGGCTGTAAATTCAGCAGATGCTGCTCCATATCGGCCAACAGTTCGTCCGCTTCATCAAAAAATGTCTGGTAAAAATCGCTTATATCCATGCTCACGCTGTCACCTCGATTCGGCTGATGGCATTGTGGAAACACTGACCTGCGGTGTTACCCCAGGTTTTTCCAGGACGCTTACCGGCTCATTCTGGCTTTCGGCGTTTTCATGCAAAATGGCCTGTTCGGCTTGTTTATTCAGTACCAACAGACTGATTCGACGATTAACGGCATCATCCGGGCCGCGATCGCTTAAGCGCATGGTCGCCGCCATGCCGACAACGCGTAAAATTTTGCCATCAGCCAGACTTCCCACCATTAGCTCACGGCGCGACGCATTGGCGCGTTCAGTGGAAAGCTCCCAGTTGCTGTAACCTTTCTCACCATTGGCGTAAGGGAAATCATCGGTATGACCGGAAAGGCTGATACGGTTAGGAATACCGTTCAGCACCGGCGCAATGGCGCGCAGAATATCGCGCATATAGGGCTCGACATCAGCACTACCAGTTTTAAACATCGGGCGATTCTGGCTATCAATTATCTGGATACGTAAACCTTCCTGTACCAGATCGATTTTGAGATGTGGACGCATCGCCCGTAGTTTCGGGTCTGATTCAATAAGCTGGTCGAGATCGCCACGCAATTTCCGCAGCCGACTTTGCTCCATGCGTTTTTTAAGTTCTTCAATGTTCGGCTGCTTATTCACTTCCCCCTGGCTTTGGGTGAAATCATCACCGCCGCCGGGAATTGGGCTTTCGCTATTAGAAATTCGATCGCCGCCCGTTACCGCTGTCGCCAGCGGCGTACGGAAGTATTCCGCAATCTGAATCAGCTCTTTTGGGCTGGAGATGGAGATAAGCCACATCACCAGAAAAAAAGCCATCATCGCGGTCATAAAGTCAGCATAAGCAATCTTCCACGAACCATGTGCTGCGCCGTGGGATTTCGCTTTGCGTCGTTTGACGACAATAATCGGATGCGCTTGATTCTTCATGCTTCCTCGGTTGTCGTCTGCTGTTGCGGATTTTTCACCGCGCGCACATGCTCTTCCAGTTCAACAAATGACGGACGTTCACTGGAATAGAGCGTTTTGCGACCAAATTCAACGGCGATAGGCGGTGCGTAACCGTTCAGATTAGAAAGCAGTGTGACTTTGACGCACTGCATCATTTTGCTGGTTTCGGCGCTTTTCTGGCGCAAAACACTCGCTAACGGGGAAATAAATCCGTAAGCCAATAAGATACCGAGGAAAGTCCCCACCATCGCATGTGCGATGAGCGCCCCCAATTCGGCAGCAGGACGATCGGCTGATCCTAATGCGTGCACCACTCCCATTACGGCCGCAACAATCCCAAACGCAGGAAGAGAGTCTCCGACCAACGCCAGGCTGTTCGCCGGGACTTCCGCCTCGTTTTCGTGCGTTTCTATCTCTTCGTCCATCAGGGCTTCAATTTCGAAGGTATTCATGTGGCCGCTGATAATCAGACGCAGATAATCGACGATAAAATCCAGCATAACGGCATCCGCGAGGATGCGCGGATAACTGGCGAAGATCTCGCTCTCTCGTGGATTTTCAATATCGCGTTCCAGTGAGAACATGCCCATTTGCCGCGATTTCGCCATCAGACGGTAAAGCAACGCCAGCAAATCCATATACATTGCTTTGGTATATTTAGAGCGACGAAACAACAATGGCAGCGCCTTTAGCGTACCTTTGATTGCTTTGCCATTATTGCCGACGATAAACGACCCAATGCCTGCACCGGCAATAATCACCAGTTCAGCGGGTTGATAGAGTGCTCCAAGGCTTCCACCGGTCATCAAATAACCGCCGAAAACTGTACCGAGAACAACCAGGTAACCTAATAAGATAAGCACGACATCATCCTTTCACTGTTGACCATGACAGGATGTTCAGTCGGCAGACGTTACCTTACGGCTGGAGAAAAATAAGCAGCGGTAATTAATTACCGCTGCTGGAGTGTTTCGCCACACCGTATGGGTTAAACAGCCTGTATTCTCTGTTCATCCAGCAGTTGAGGGATAATATCGGCAGGGTTCTGAGAAAGTTTACGTCTTTTTACGGCGCGCGATGGCGGTTGACATAAGCTGCAGGCAAAACTGCCGACAGGTTGATGAGCATGAGTGATAAAATTACCGCCGCAGCAGTTGCAGCTGGAAAGTTGCAGTAAATCGCTTTCGACAAATCGCACCAGAGTCCAGGCGCGGGTTAGCGCCAACAGTGGTCCGTTTTCGGCTTGTGGGCACTGTTCAAGGTATAAACGATAGGCTTTGATTACCGCATCGACGCCATTACATAACCCGGTTTTCAGTAAAAACTGCCATGCATTACAGAACATCGACGCATGGACATTTTGTTCCCAGGTCATAAACCAGTCGGTAGAGAACGGCAACATCCCTTTCGGCGGCGGGCTTCCGCGCAGCTCTTTATAGAGCTTGATCAGGCGTCCGCGACTTAATTGTGTTTCACTTTCCAGCATCTGCAAACGAGCGCCCAGGGTTATCAACTCCATGGCGAGTTGAATATCACGGGCTTCCTGAACAATGCTTTTTTCACTCATGATCAGGCCCTTTTCTTACGTTGTGCTTCTTCGGGCTGATTAACATCATTCAATAAACGCGTGGAGAGCATAATGCCGGTATGAATTTGCTGGAGATCGTCAACACGGGAATCCTGCGTCAGTTGGTTAATAGTCTGGTGGCTGTCAAAGCGGAATTGACAAATCAGTTGATTGGTTTCGGCCAGTTTAACCATTTGCGGAAGAGTCAGCGTCGCCAGCGTTGTAGCCATTTCTTCATTAATACCGAGACGAAACATGGCGGACGCTTTGTCCTGAACGATCAGACGCTGTGCAAGAAGTAAATATGACAAGTTAATGTCATAAATATGTTTCAGCAACTCGGAGGTATGCATTATTCCCACCCAGAATAACTAACTTTATTTTTTATGCGGTATCACCGCATCCCGTGATGTCGCCGGGAAATCCCGGTAAAAAGTAAATAAAAATGGAATAGTAGCGATCAACGAAAAAACACACAGACATCATAAGAGGTGAAACACGTCTTACACAGAGTGATGCTTTTTACACTTATCTAAGATTTTTCCTAATTCGACGCAACTGTACTCGTCACCACTCATACATACAACGGAGCGGAGCTGCGATTTTCGACAATGTGTGACACGGATCACACAAAACACTCAATTACTTAACATTGATGTATAAGTCATACTTTTGTTTTGCGTATATTTCATTCTGTTAAAAAGTTTTTCAGCTTATCTGTGAGCAAAAATGATGTGGCGGGATAAAACTGAGATGTTGCGCACTGTTAATATAAATCACCGTGAATAACCATATCCCGGATATGGGATAAATATCTATGATCTCTGTAAATCATTAAAAAAACAGCCAATTAAATAATAATATGCCATTTAAAAAAAATTAAGGCTGCCAACAATATCAATGTTAACAAGATGTTTTATTGATATTAACCATTTGTTTAGTGAGAGAAATCAATTTCTCCACTTCCTCATCATCACCCGCATGACTACATAGTAACACTACGATATTGATTAATTATCTTTATTAATGATCATGCTAATATTTGCATTTTTGACCAAGTTGTTATTGCATCTATAGCTCATTCAGGGTAAAGCTGTGATCTCACCTGAAGTTCATAGAATAAGGAGCAGGTTATGAGTTACGCCAATATTCTTGTTGCCGTTGCTGTCTCACCGGAAAGCCAGCAACTGTTAGCAAAAGCGGTATCTATCGCCCGTCCCGTTAATGGGCGTATCAGTTTAATCACCCTCGCTTCCGATCCAGAAATGTACAATCAATTAGCCGCGCCGATGCTTGAGGATTTACGCAGTGTGATGCATGAAGAAACACAAAACTTTCTGGACAAATTAATTCAGGATGCTGGATATCCCGTTGAAGAAAAGTTTATAGCTTACGGAGAGTTGAGCGAACATATTCTGGCGGTATGCCGTAAACATAAATTCGATTTGGTGATTTGCGGTAATCATAATCACAGTTTCTTTTCGCGAGCATCCTGCTCTGCGAAAAGTGTGATTGCCTCAAGTGAGGTTGATGTGCTGTTGGTTCCGCTTAAGGGAGATTAAGCGCAATTACGCCAGCTTTGGAAAGGTCGCAACTTTATCGCGCTGCTGGCTTTCCGCGCTGCGCGGAATTATCAGCTTTAGGTCGCTAATAAAGCACTCCTGCCAGTGGTTAATATCGTTTTTCACGATAATTTCCAACATTTCTGCATGACGGGAAATACGTTCTGCCAGCGACATAGTCAATGCCCGATTCAACGCCGCCGCGACTTCATCACGATCGTATGGGTTAACGATTAACGCTGACGTCAGTTCATTCGCCGCCCCCGCAAATTGTGAAAGTACCAGTACACCGGGATTGGCAGGATCCTGGGCGGCGACATATTCTTTCGCCACCAGATTCATCCCGTCACGCAGCGGCGTCACTAATCCGACATCGGAATAGCGGAAGATTTTCATCAGTAATTTACGGTCGAAATGCTGGTTCAGATAATAAAGCGGTGTCCAGCCTAATTGCCCATATTTTCCGTTAATTCTCCCGGCTTCATTTTCCAGCTGATGACGAATATCCTGATACGCCTGCACATCACCACGCGAGGTTGGCGCTATCTGGGTATAACGTATTTTGCCATGATGTTGCGGATATTTTTCCAGCAAGGCTTCATAGGCGAGAAAACGCTCAGGCAGACCTTTGGAATAATCCAGTCGTTCGACAGAAAAGATATTTTGTACGCTTTTCAGCTCCGCTTTTAATTGCGCCAGTTTGGACGGCAGCGGTCCGGCAGCCTGTTTGGCTATTTCATCCGGTTCAATACCAATAGGGTAAACTTCGGTGCGAAATGCCTTGCCCCAGGCCGTATGATTGCGCGAACTACGCGTCGTGACGCGCGTCAGGTTGGAAAGGCAATCCAGAAACGCCAGGCGATCGTTTTCTGTCTGAAACCCCAGCAAATCATAATCACAAAGCTGTTCAAGCAACGTGTTATAAGTCGGCAGCGCGTTGAAAATTTCCGGCGTCGGGAAAGGAATATGCAGGAAGAAACCAATACGATTATTCACGCCACGTTTGCGGAGTTCATGCGCAAATGGCAACAGGTGATAATCGTGGATCCAAATAATGTCATCGTCTTCCAGCAACGGCAGTAATTTATCTGCCAACAATGCATTCACACGTAAATAGCCTTCCCAGGCGGAACGCTGAAATTGCACCAGATCGAGTCGATAATGAAATGCGGGCCAGAGAACAGCATTGGAGAATTGGTTGTAGTATTCGTCGAGATCCTTTTCACTGAGGTTAAAAGAGGCCCAGGTGATATTTCCTTTTTTCACCTTTTTTAGCGGCTGATCCTCATTCCCTGTTTCGCCACTCCAGCCAAACCACAGTCCACCTGCGGCTTTCAGCGCCCCCAGTATACCGACAGCAAGGCCACCGGCACTGGCGGCGTGCTCGTCTGGTGGTGCAATCCGGTTAGATACTACGACTAAACGGCTCATAGTCATCACTCCTGTTATTGTCTCTTTTTAGTTGTTGTAATGCGTTGGTTATCATTTCAAGCCAGCGCCAGACATCCGGCACGCCCGCCAGCCGCCATGATGCCTGAGTTGCGCCTGTGCCAATTTTCACTGACATTCCGCCCAGCCTGTTAACGACCGAGAAGCCAGATTCATCGGTTAAGTCATCGCCTAAAAAAATAGGCTTGCGGCCAATAAAGGGAACTTCCTGCATAAATGCGGCAATCGCGTCCCCTTTGCTGGTACCTCTCGGTTTTATCTCAACGACACACTTTCCCTGTTGTAACGCCATTTGCGGCCAAATCTGGGTAATGCGTTGCGCTAATGTCAATAAGGCGTCCTCATGCTGCGGTGCCTGACGATAATGCAGCGCAAACGCCATCCCTTTAGCCTCAATCTCCACACCGGGAAGCCTGGCGATAGCCGTATGCAGTTGAACGCTAATATCCCGGGCAATCGCTTCCGGCAAATGAACAATATGCGTTTTACCATTGATGTCACGGCGCTCCGCCCCATGCACACCCGCTAACGGGAAGCGATAAGGTTTCGCCAGTGCGTCAAGCTCTACCATTGAGCGCCCTGATATCAATGCCAATGCACCATCACTTGCGGTTGCCAGCAGCTGGAGTCCTTGCAGAATATTTTCAGGTACGACGACCTGATCGGGATGCGGTTTGATTTCCGCCAGCGTTCCATCGAGATCAAAAAACCAGGCATAATTCGCGGATAGTTCAGGGGGTTCGGTTAACGGTTCTGTCACCCGGTACTCCTCCTTATCTTTTTATTGTTCGCGCAGAACGCGCTTTACAGACATGTAAGTATAGACAGTGTGACGAGGCTCGCCATTGACAAAAAGAACAGCCAACCGTTGTGGCGGTTGGCTGTGGAGGATTTTGGAACTAAATAATTATCGTATAAAGCATCAAACAGTGCGTTTCGCTTTTTGCTTATAACGGTCGAAGATCACCGCAGCCAGCAGGATTAAGCCACGAACAACATACTGTGCAAACGGAGAAATATTAAGCAGGTTCATGGCGTTTTCCACGGTGCCTAAAATTAAGATACCCGCCACTACATATGAGATTTTTCCGATGCCGCCTTTCAGAGAAACGCCACCTAAAACGCAGGCAGAGATAACAATCAGCTCATAACCAATAGACGTCATTGGCTGGCCGCTGGTCATACGAGAAGCCAGAATGATCCCGGCAATCGCCGATACGAGACCAGAGAGAACGAAGATAATAATTTTGGTACGGACTACCGGTACACCCGCGAGGCGTGCCGCCTCTTCGTTACCGCCAATTGCCAATGTATTACGACCAAACGTGGTTTTGTTCAACAGCAAACCAAAGACGACCAGGCAAGCCACAGTGAGCCAGATTGGCGCAGGCAGGCCGAACCAGTTGGCATAACCGAGTGCAAAGAAGCTTTCATCTTCGATGCCCACCGCTTTACCGTCAGAGATAATATACGCCAGACCACGGACAATCTGCATCGTCGCCAGCGTGGTAATCAGGGCGTTGATTTTCAATTTAGCGATAACAAAGCCATTCACCAGGCCGCAGAGAACGCCCAGCAGTAAACCTGCCGCCACGCCAATCCACAAACTTTCGGTCAGGTTAATAACCACCGCAGTGGTTACGCCTGCGCAGGCAATCACCGAGGCGACAGAAAGGTCAAAGTCACCTGAGGCCAGGCAAAACAACATACCGCAAGCCACCATCCCCGACATGGAGATTGCCAGTCCCAGCCCTTTCATATTAATAAAGGTGGCAAAGTTCGGCACGAAGATGGCACAGGCGATAAAAAGCACTGCGAACACCACCAGCATACCGTACTGATCCCAGATACGCCCGAGGCTGAATGACGACTTAGGCGCGCCAGAACCCGATGTAGAAACAGAAGACATCTTATTCTCCTTACTCAGGCAACTGCCTGGCTGACTTTAGGCATAGCAAGGCTTAGTGCCTGACGCTCATCTGCCTGCTCGTGTAGCAATTCACCGGCGATTTCACCTTCCCGCATAACTACGATGCGGTCGGCGACACCAAGGACTTCGGGCAGGTCACTGGAGGCAAACAGTACCGCCACACCCTGCGCGGCCAGCGCATAAATCACGTTATAAATTTCATGTTTAGCCCCTACATCGATGCCGCGCGTAGGTTCATCAAGCAAAATGACTTTCATCTCTTCGGATAACCAGCGCCCTAAAATGGCTTTTTGCTGATTACCGCCGGAAAGATTCATGATCAATTGCTCTGCACCTGGCGTTTTGATGTTGAGAGAACGAATGTGGTGATCGGCATTATTGGCTTCCCAGCCGTTGTTGATCACGCAACCGCCGTGCACATGTTTGCGACGAGCGCTGATGTTGATATTGTCGCGCACCGAATGCACTGGAATAATGCCCTCCGCTTTGCGATCTTCCGGGCAGAGCATCATGCCAGCGGCAATGGCGTGGCCCGGTTTACGGATATCGATCGGCTGTTGGTCGATATAAACCTGCCCAGCGGTAATTTGCGTACCGCCAAACATGCCTTTCATTAATTCGCTGCGCCCTGCCCCCACCAGACCAAACAGGCCGACGATTTCGCCACTGCGAACAGCCAGGCTTATTGGCGTACGCACGCCTGGTGCCTTTACCGCATCCAGACGCAAGCGCTCCTCGCCGTAGTTGCGCGGTTGCCAGCCGTAGATATCGCCGATGTCGCGACCAACCATTGCCTGTACCAGCGAGTCATGATCTACCTGCTGCATGTCGGTAAAGGTTTTGACGTAACGACCATCTTTAAAAACAGTGATGGCATCGCTGAGCGCAAAAATTTCTTCCATACGGTGAGAAACGTATAAGATCACCCGTCCCTCTTTTCGCAGTTCACGAATGACGCGAAACAGATTGTCTATTTCACGCGCGGATAAGGAGCTGGTTGGTTCATCAAAAGCGATAATTTTGGCGTTACGTGCCAAAGCTTTGGCAATTTCAACCATCTGCCATTGCCCGATGGAGAGGTATTTCAGCGGCGTATCCGGGTCAATATCCATACCCAGATGTTTGAGCTGTATCCCAGCTTCATAATTCAGCAGTGAACGATTCACGATACCGCCTTTATGAGGAAGCTGGCCGAGATAGATGTTTTCCGCGACGGTCATTTCCGGCACGAGATGCAGTTCCTGGTAAATAATCGCGACACCCGCATTCAGTGCTGCGGTTGTATCGGAAAAGGACATTTCCTGCCCATTAATCACTACAGAACCCGTGGTTGGCGCATAGTTTCCACTAAGGATTTTTAAGAGTGTTGATTTTCCGGCGCCATTTTCACCCATCAACGCATGAACCTGACCGGCATAACAGTCAAAACTGATATCCGTAAGCGCCTTAACGCCTGGAAAGGTTTTACCAATGCCGCGAAATGAGAGATACGGGGTAGACTGTTGCATAACGTCTCCGTGAATCACTGGTCGTTTTACACCCCCTCTGCATAACGCAGAGGGGAATTTTTCCGGCAGATTACTTACCGCCTAAACCTTTTTTCTCCAGTTCTTCTTTAAAGTTGTCACGCGTGATCAGCACCACGTCGGTAACTTCAGTGAATTTTGGCGGTTCAACGTCTTTTGCTACCCAGTTGTAAAGCATTTCGCTGGATTTATAGCCATGAACGTCCGGGCTTGGCAGCAGTGAACCATAGAAACCCGTAGCCTGTGCCTTTGACAGTTCACTCACCGCATCCACACCGTTAATACCGATACCGATAATATCTGCGGCTTTAAAGCCCTGACCTTCCGTCGCGCGAACGCCACCCAGCACGGTGCTGTCGTTCATACCGACGATCAACCAGTGTTTAACTTCAGGATGTTGAACCAGCATAGAGTTGGCGGCATCAAACGCCCCTGGAATGTCGTTAGATTTGGTAGGAACTTGATAAATTTGTTTTTCCGGGAATCCGGCGGCTTTCAGCGCATCCATAGAACCGGTGGTACGACGACGGGCGGTATCCAGTTCGTTGGCAGTAATCGCCATTACGGCGCTTTCTTTCACATCCCAGCCACGTTTCTGCATCTCTTTATACAGTTCCTGGCCCTGACGTTCGCCAATTTTCGTCGCCGCCATCATCACCAATGGAACGGTATCAACCGGCTTACCTTTGGCATTAACAAACTGATCATCCACGGCAATAACTTTCATATCGTAGCCACGCGCTTTCGCCACGATGGCTGCACCCAGTTTCGGGTCCGGAGTACAGATAACAAAACCTTTCGCGCCACTGGCTGCCAGGCTATCAATAGCGTTCAGTGTTTTTTCGCCATCAGGTACGGCTATCTTAATAACTTCAAAGCCTAAATCTTTCCCGGCTTTATCGGCAAACTTCCATTCAGTCTGAAACCACGGTTCTTCTGGTTGCTTCACCAGAAAACCGAGTTTCAGATTTTCCGCCATAGCGGATTGTGACATAACGGCAGCCAGACCGATGGCTGCAAGAGCTTTAGTAAATTTGTGCATGGTTATCTCCAGCTTTAGCATCATTTTGTGTAGGGCAAAACCTAAGAACTTTCGTTAATTCAATCGGAAAACAAAGCATTACCTTTGGCGAAAAGATAAGTGACTGTGTTGGCATAGTTTTAGCGAGAAATTAATTCTCCATAGGAGAGCAATATCACACCGCAGAATTACAGTGAGAACGTGCATGAATTTAGCAATAAAAGACATACGGAAGACGTCAATTGTATGACAAATGAGAAATGACTTAGCAGATTAGTCCATAAGATTAGCCTGGAAATCCTTGTGGCATCATTTGATAGCTCTGGCGTGTCTTCTTTTTAATCTAATTTGCTCGGGCAAGAAGCTGCTCATTACAGCTGAATGGTGAATGATGTAAGAAGAATAAAAACTCCAGACAAAATTCCTTTCGCTGTTAATTATCACCACCTTCATTAATGAAGGGTAAATCCATAATGCGAGCATCATCGCAAAACTGAAAAAATACCTGAAAATATAAGAACAGCATCATGAAATTGATAAATTCATTTAATATCAATAACATCAAGAAATTCACAACATTGAGAGTTATTGCAAATCAATAACTCTAATCAATGAAATGTAAAAAAATATAAACTTGGTGATTTAAGGATTTTCTTATAATGCTTCAGACGTTATGCTTATTTCAGATCATCGTCAGAATTGACTCCAGGATCACATTTCGGACCTGCAGAAAGGAATTATTCTGCAAACAGTAATTACGGTGTTTTGATTTATCTTGCACCTCTCGTCTTCTGGATATAAGGATATTAGGTATGGCAACCACTGGAATGCTTCTCAAACTCAACACTCAAATGAACCGCGAGTTTTATGCATCCAATCTCTACCTCCACCTGAGCAACTGGTGTTCTGAACAAAGTCTGAATGGCACCGCGACTTTTCTTCGCTCCCAGGCACAAAGTAACGTGACTCAAATGATGCGCATGTTTAACTTCATGAAAAGCGTCGGAGCGACGCCCATCGTTAAAGCCATTGATGTACCTGGCGAAAAACTGAACTCTCTGGAAGAACTCTTCCAAAAAACGTTGGAAGAATATGAGCAGCGTTCAAGCACGCTGGCGCAATTAGCAAATGAAGCTAAAGAGTTGAATGATGATTCTACTGTCGATTTTCTGCGCGATCTGGAAAAAGAACAGCAGCACGATGGTCTCTTACTGCAAACCATTCTTGATGAAGTGCGCAGTGCGAAACTGGCCGGTATGTGCCCTGTCCAGACCGACCAGCATGTTCTGAATGTCGTGTCGCATCAGATACATTAATAAAATCGGCGCATGAAAAGATGCGCCGAATACACAAAAAGTGGTGAAAACCGCTGCCTCACATCGCTGAGGCGGCGGTTTTTTAATGGGATTCGTTTTGTGGGGTAAACTTTAGCTCAATCAACGCGATGGCTTTTTGAATAGCACGCATAGTGACTGGGTCAGCAGCAGCCGGATGGTGGGTAAAATCAATATTCTTCAGCTGGCTGGACATTTTTTCACGAACCTCAACAGGCGCGATCACATCGAGCACGTCGAGAATTTGTTTGATCACCAACTGGCAAGCAACAACATCAGAAACCAGTTCCTGATCGGCATTCAGCGGCTGGGACATCCTAAACTCCTGATAGCATTTTGAAAGCCGTTATAGTAGCGGCTTCCCTTCCTCAACGATAGTCACATCAGCCCGCATCAGGGTACAAAAAAACCTGCCGGAGCAGGTTTTTTTATTATCTGAACATATTGCCTGGCGGTACGTCTTTGAACGTCTTGCAATAATTATTGAACATGCTTTTCAGGATCTTACGCAGTTTCATCGCGCCACTCCGATTATTTGTTATGCAGGTGTTATTGTTCTTGCTGCTTATAATATGACATCCATCACAAAAATCAATCTTTATGTGATGCAAATCACATAAATACCCCTTTAATGTTACATAAATGATAACCACAAGATGTGTGCGTTCTGCAGAAAGCAAGGAATAGCGCTAATCCGTCGTCTTTTCTGTCCATAACCTGGCTGTGTCCACAAGTACAATACCTGTTTCTTCTCCCTCTTCAGGCTGTGACATGAAACATCTGATAATTGTTTTTTCACTTTTAACAGTAGCGGGCTGTACCGTAACTCGTCAGGCTCACCTCAGCGATGTTGACGCCACGAGTGGCATTGTCCGCCTCGTTTATAATCAGGCTTTTTTACAACACGCCCGCACTGACAACTATCTCGATCAGGGAATCGCGAACCGCGCATGTCAGCAGGTTGGATTTACCCGCGCCTTTGCGTTTGGGCAACCTGTAAGTAACTGTAGTTTGTTTGCGGGATCATTATGTCTGAATACGCAATTTACACTGTCGTATCAGTGCCGATACTTAACCCCCTCGGCTTATCAATAAAGATTTTAATCAGCGAGGGAGGCTTCGCTGGTTAATTACCATCTCAAATAGCGTTAATGCGTTTTATTCACATTCGCATTTTTAATAATTGAATTTAATATTTTACCTTTTGCAAATAATAAAATAACAAATTATAGTGGCGCCACAGCAACAAATATAACCTTTGTGGAGCACTATCATGCTGAAACCAGAAATGATTGAAAAACTTAATGAGCAGATGAACCTGGAACTCTACTCTTCACTGCTTTATCAGCAAATGAGCGCATGGTGCAGCTATCACACCTTCGAAGGTGCTGCCGCGTTTCTGCGTCGCCACGCCCAGGAAGAGATGACGCATATGCAGCGTCTGTTTGATTACCTGACCGATACCGGAAATTTACCGCGAATTAATACCGTTGAATCGCCGTTTGCTGAATATTCTTCACTTGATGAATTATTCCAGGAAACCTATAAACACGAACAATTAATTACGCAAAAAATTAACGAACTCGCTCACGCTGCCATGACTAATCAGGACTACCCAACGTTCAATTTCCTGCAATGGTATGTGTCTGAGCAACACGAAGAAGAGAAGTTGTTCAAATCTATTATTGATAAATTGAGCCTGGCAGGGAAAAGCGGCGAAGGACTTTATTTCATCGATAAAGAACTCTCTACCCTCGACGCACAAAACTAATCTTCTCTGGCGGCAGATTTTCTGCCGCCGTTTCAGATCAGTGACGACAAATCTTACTTTTATCGGTTGAGAACCCCTCTTCGCAGGGAATAAATTTGCCTTTTTCCGCCAGAAAAGCCACCAACTCTCCCGCTGTCATCCCCTCTGCCGAGCAAGTATGAAAACGTGTCTGATCACCAAAACGCGCTTTGATCGCCGCTTCCAGGCTGGCGTGCGTATATTGCTCACCTGATTCAATCATCATATTTAACACTTCATGACCGTGAATCGATTCCATCGTTCCTCCTCAAAAAAAGCATAGCGTAACGATCCCCGCGCCTTATGGCTTTGCGCCAGCTCAGTTCTGAATGCATTTATCGTACATTTTTATTTACACTGTATGTAACGTCGATTTGACGAAGTTTGGATAATGCCTTAACCTGCGCCGCAGATATCACTCATAAAGATCGTCAGGACAGAAGAAAGCGTGAAAAACAGAACTCTGGGAAGTGTTTTTATCGTGGCGGGAACCACAATTGGCGCAGGTATGCTGGCAATGCCGCTGGCAGCGGCTGGCGTCGGTTTTACCGTCACTCTGACATTGTTAATTGGCCTGTGGGCCTTGATGTGTTACACCGCGCTGTTACTGCTGGAAGTGTATCAGCATGTCCCTGCAGATACCGGCTTAGGCACGCTGGCAAAACGCTATCTGGGCCGCTACGGTCAGTGGCTGACCGGCTTCAGTATGATGTTTTTAATGTATGCCCTGACCGCAGCATATATCAGCGGTGCCGGTGAATTGCTTGCCTCCAGCATCAGCGACTGGACAGGCATTTCAATGACCACAACCGCTGGTGTGCTGTTGTTTACTTTTGTTGCCGGTGGTGTGGTTTGTGTTGGGACGTCGCTGGTCGATTTGTTTAACCGTTTTTTGTTCAGCGCCAAGATTATTTTCCTGGTGCTAATGCTGGTATTGCTGCTACCACATATTCATAAAATCAATCTGCTAACGCTGCCACTGCAACAGGGTCTGGCATTGTCTGCAATTCCGGTGATTTTTACCTCGTTTGGTTTTCACGGTAGCGTACCGAGCATCGTCAGCTATATGGATGGCAACATTCGTAAATTGCGCTGGGTGTTTATTACCGGTAGCGCGATCCCTCTGGTGGCATATATTTTCTGGCAACTGGCGACACTGGGCAGTATTGATTCAACAACCTTTATGGGACTGCTGGCGAATCATGCAGGATTAAATGGGCTGTTACAGGCATTACGCGAAGTGGTGGCCTCGCCGCATGTCGAGTTGGCAGTGCATTTATTCGCTGATTTAGCCCTCGCCACATCTTTCCTGGGCGTAGCGTTAGGCTTATTTGATTATCTGGCGGATTTGTTTCAGCGTTCCAATACCGTTGGTGGAAGACTGCAAACCGGTGTAATTACCTTTCTGCCGCCATTGGCGTTTGCGCTGTTTTATCCACGTGGTTTTGTAATGGCGCTCGGGTATGCTGGCGTAGCGCTGGCAGTATTAGCGTTGATAATTCCTTCACTGCTGACCTGGCAGAGCAGGAAGCATAATCCACAAGCAAGCTATCGGGTGAAAGGTGGACGTCCCGCACTGGTGTTGGTGTTTATCTGTGGCATTGGCGTGATTGGCGTGCAATTTTTGATTGCGGCAGGATTGTTGCCAGAAGTGGGATAAATGCTTTGCCGTGTATATGGACATAGTCCAGATTTTTGTCCGCATCCTTAAAACATGGGTGCCAGAGTTAATTCTGACACCCAATATAGCCTCTTAATGCAGGCAGCACTGCTTATATTTCTTGCCACTACCACATGGGCAAGGGTCGTTACGACCAGGTTTTTCTTCAGCTTTAATCGGTTGCTGAACAGCTTTTTCCTGAGGATGCGTCATCCAGTAAGCATGCAAATCAAGCGCCGCCAGTCGAATGGCATCCACGCTTTCTTCAAACGCTTCTGGCGACATCTTCTCTACGCGCTCGAAGTTTTCCTCAGTACCGTGCAGCGCAATCGCTTCAAGCGCCGGTTTTAATGAGTCAGGCAATGCTGACCAGTCAGAAAGCGCAACGCCACGCATATAGCCAAAGCACCACTCTTCGACAATCGTCAGCTCCCTACCGTCAACTTCTCGTAGACCAAATAACGGTTCAAACTGTTCAGGAAACTCGTTGAGGCGCTCTGCAGTATCGGCCATATGTTGAAACGCCAGGTTCATAAAGCGCGTCATCTCTTTCTCTGACGCCCAGCGCGGCACATAATCCGCCCCACCCCACACAGCAACCAGCCACTGTTCTGGTTCAATTTCTTGCGGAGAACTCAACACCGCCGTCAACAAACCGTCCAGCTCTGCCACATCAAGGATGGCGTGGTCAGTGTTGTATTTGGTCAAGATATCATCCAGCCATTCCAACTCACTTTCGTTTAACGGTCCAGTTTTCATACGCTTTTCCTTGTGGATCTCGACTCGCCAGCGCCTATCTTACATGTCGGTCTGGCATAGAGATACTTTTCGAGTGGATTACCCGGAGATTAAAAATCAGAGAGGGTGTAACGACAAGTTGCACATACAAAAAAACCACCCGAAGGTGGTTTCACGACACTGCTTATTGCTTTGATTATTCTTATCTTTCCCATGGTACCCGGAGCGGGACTTGAACCCGCACAGCGCGAACGCCGAGGGATTTTAAATCCCTTGTGTCTACCGATTCCACCATCCGGGCTCGGGAAAAGTTGGAGGCGCGTTCCGGAGTCGAACCGGACTAGACGGATTTGCAATCCGCTACATAACCGCTTTGTTAACGCGCCGAATTCTTCAGGCTTTTCAGCCAGACACCCGCTTAATGCCGATGTCTTTTAAACTGGAGCGGGAAACGAGACTCGAACTCGCGACCCCGACCTTGGCAAGGTCGTGCTCTACCAACTGAGCTATTCCCGCAATCATCAAGCAATCAGCTAATCACTTGATTTTATTATCGTCTGGCAATCAGTGCCGCCGTTCGATGCGTTGCATTCTACTTACCTGACGCGTTGAGTCAACGATATTTTTCATCACTTTTGATCGTTTGCTGAAATTTGCGTCGAAACGATCACTGATCAAGCAAATCTGCGCGAGCAGCGCTCAAATATTGCAACATTGACCAGAGTGTCAGCACCGCAGCCACAAAGAAAAGGGCAATACCGGCGTACTCAACCCAAATATTCGGGCGCCACAGCAACCAGGCCAGCGCGACCATCTGGGCAGTCGTTTTGACTTTACCAATCCAGGATACGGCCACACTGCTACGTTTACCGAGTTCAGCCATCCATTCACGCAGAGCAGAAATGATAATTTCACGGGCAATCATCGTTGCCGCCGGTAAGGTCACCCACCAGCTATGATAATGCTCGGTTACCAGCACCATGGCGATGGCGACAAGCACTTTGTCTGCTACTGGATCAAGGAAGGCACCAAAACGGGTACTCTGGTTCCAGCGACGCGCCAGAAAACCATCGAACCAGTCAGTCACCGCCGCGACGCAGAAAATGAGCGCGGCAGCAAACGGCGACCAGGTAACAGGTAGATAAAAAACCAATACAAAGAATGGGATAAGGATGACACGGAACAGTGTGAGCAACGTAGGGATATTAAATTGCATAATGACGGGTAACTATCTGTTGTCAGTAAGATTACCCCTATGTTGCTACAGAGACATCAATGTTTCAACGACCAGAAGATCTTTTCTGCCAGACCTTGCGAAATACCCGGCACTTTTGCAATTTCTTCGACGCTGGCGTTACGTAAACCTTGCAAACCGCCCATATATTTCAACAACATTTGCCGACGTTTTGGCCCGACGCCTTCAATGGTCTCCAGGGTGCTGGTATTTTTGACCTTCGCCCGTTTTTTGCGATGTCCGCCAATCGCATGATCGTGTGATTCATCGCGAATATGCTGGATGACGTGCAACGCAGGCGAATCTGGCGGTAAGCTAAAGCCCTCTCCTTCAGGCTCGAAGAACAATGTTTCCAGCCCAGCCTTACGGTCGGCCCCTTTGGCAACGCCAAGTAACAACGGATGGTTTTTATCCCAGGGGACGTCCAGCTCGGCGAAGACATTTTTCGCCTGCGCAAGTTGTCCTTTGCCACCATCAATCAGGATCACGTCCGGAATCTTACTGTCATCGATGGCTTTACCATAACGCCGACGCAACACCTGATTCATCGCCGCATAATCATCGCCCGGCGTAATGCCATTGATGTTATAGCGCCGATACTCCGCACGCAGTGGGCCATTAGCATCAAACACCACGCACGAGGCAACGGTTTGTTCGCCCATCGTATGGCTGATATCGAAACATTCCATCCGTTTCACTTCCGGCAATTTCAACACGCTGGCAAGCGCTGTCAGTCGCTGATGAACGGTTGATTGCTGCGAAAGTTTGGTGGTTAACGCTGTTGCTGCATTCGTCCGCGCAAGTTTCAGGTAACGCGCCCTATCGCCTCGCGGTTTGGTCTGAATGTTTATCTTGCGCCCCGCCAGTTCTGATAATGAATCGGCGAGCAGCGTTTTATCGCTAAGATTAAAATCGAGCAGGATCTCACCCGGGAGAGTGCGCATCTGGCTGCCCTGTAAATAGAACTGACCAACAAAGGTTTCCACGACTTCGCCCAGTTCCGTACCGCCCGGCACCTTCGGAAAATAGCTACGGCTACCGAGCACTTTGCCCTGACGAATAAACAAAACATGGACACATGCCATACCAGCATCGAACGCCACGCCAATAACATCAAGGTCGTCGCCCGTATTAGAGACAAATTGTTTTTCGGTGACGCGTCGCACCGCCTGAATTTGGTCGCGAATACGTGCCGCTTCTTCAAACTCCAGATTCTGGCTGGCTGTTTCCATGCGGCTAATCAGTTGCTTAAGCACCTGATCGTCTTTACCCGATAAAAACAGGCGCACATATTCAACCTGCTGGGCATACTCTTCTTCGCTAACCAACCCGGCCACGCACGGCCCAAGACAGCGCCCTATCTGGTATTGCAGGCATGGACGCGAGCGATTGCGATAAACGCTATTTTCGCACTGGCGAATGGGGAAAATCTTTTGCAACAACGCCAGAGTTTCACGCACCGCATAACCATTCGGGAACGGGCCGAAATACTCTCCCTTGGCGTGCTTCGCACCGCGATGCATCGCCAGACGTGGATGTGTATCGCCACTGAGGAAGATAAAGGGGTAAGATTTATCATCGCGTAACAAAACGTTGTAACGCGGCTGATAGAGTTTGATGTAGTTGTGTTCCAGCAATAATGCTTCGGTTTCAGTATGAGTCACCGTGACATCGATTTGCTGGATCTGGGCGACCAACGCTTCCGTTTTGCGCGAAGCGAGATTGCTACGGAAATAGCTGGAAAGCCGTTTTTTCAGGTCTTTCGCTTTACCGACATAAATAACCGTACCACCAGCATCATACATGCGATAAACGCCCGGCTGGCTGGTGACGGTTTTTAAAAACGCTTTTGCGTCAAACTGAATACTCACTGACTTGTTAACGTCTCCGCATTACACAAACCATGGCGAATAGCCAGGTGAGTCAGCTCAACATCGCCATGAATGTTTAATTTACTGAACATACGGTAGCGATAGCTGTTCACCGTTTTCGGGCTGAGATTAAGCTGTTCTGAAATCTCATTGACCTTCTGGCCTTTGGTAATCATCAGCATAATCTGCAATTCGCGTTCAGACAAACTGGCAAATGGGCTTTCTGTTTTTTCTGGTTCGATCTGGCTTAACGCCATTTGTTGCGCAATGTCAGAAGCAATATAACGCTGCCCAGAATAGACAGAACGAATCGCGCTCACCACCTCCTGCGGGGCCGCACCTTTGCTTAGATAGCCCGCAGCGCCAGCCTGCATGACTTTTGCTGGTAAAGGGTTTTCGGTGTGAACCGTAAGCATGATGATTTTGACATCTGCGGTTGAACGGGCGATTTTACGCGTCGCCTCAAGGCCGCCAATGCCAGGCATGCTCATGTCCATTAGCACCACGTCGACGGAATTTGCCCGGCACCACTTAACGGCATCTTCACCACAGGAAGCCTCACCAACGACTTTAATACCCTTTATATCTTCCAGAATGCGTCGTATCCCTGCGCGCACCAGTTCGTGGTCATCAACAAGTAGAACGTTGATCAAAGGAATATCTCCAGAAATAGGGATAACGCTACTGATAGTTAGTCATCCGTATATTAGCGGGTTTTATTGCAACTTTGAAACGTTAAAAATGGTGGGTATTCGATTTTTCTCTCATTTTTGATAATTCGATTGTCCACAGTTATGATCACGTCCGTCACCAAAAAGCTTCCGGGGCGTTGTAACCTATCTGTTAGACTGAAATGTGACAAAAATTGACTTCATTCAGCACAAATGAAAAATCATCAGCATGAATATGTAACATTAATTAACTCAATAAATGCGCACAAAAAACATTCATGATATAAATATTTATTAACCACTATATTAACTAATTTAATACCAATGATGATTCAGCGACCAAAAAACAACCACTGCTATTTTTAGCAAAGCTTATGGTATACTCCGCCGCCTTAACATTTTTTACTGCAAATTTTCATTGCAACATGACGAGGAAAATAAATGAGTACGCCTGATTTTTCTACTGCCGAGAATAATCAAGAACTGGCAAATGAAGTCTCCTGCCTGAAAGCGATGCTGACGCTGATGCTGCAGGCGATGGGACAAGCTGACGCGGGCCGCGTGATGTTAAAGATGGAAAAACAGCTTGCGCTGATCGAAGACGAAACCCAGGCTGCGGTATTTTCCAAAACGGTTAAGCAAATTAAACAGGCCTACCGTCAGTAATATAAAACCGGCTGAAAGCACACCTTTCAGCCGGTTTTACACCTGGCACGCAGAATGTAATAGAGGTCATATTAAGCCAGTTGCGGCAGCGTAACAGGCAACCTGGGTCTTATTTGGCGCGTTGATTTTTTTCTGCATGTTTTTCTGATGAAAATTAACCGTGTTCTCGGAGATTGACAAGATCATCGCAATCTCTGCCGATGTCTTACCTTCCGCGGTCCATTTCAAAATTTCCTTTTCCCGCTTACTGAAATTCATCTCCGGCGTCATCACTATTTGATCATTTAAACGCATCAGCGCCATCAGACTTTCGCGCACCAGTAACTGCATTTTTAATTGCAGCTCATCACTAAGAACAGGTATTTCGCGCGTACTGCTACGAGAAAATGACAAAAATCCCAACGCCCGGTTCGGTAGCATTAAATACTGAGTAACTCCCCTGCGTAAACCATGTGCACGCGCAGCCTCCCATAATGGCTGGGCTTCACTGAATAAGTCATCATTCCACAATAAATGGCCCTGACTGAAGTTTTCAGGGTTGAGCACGGGATCAATAGCGAGAAAGTTTTTTGCCTGATAATAACTAACCCACGACTCAGGGTAATTGGTGTAGAAAGCCACTTTGGGTCGCGTGAATGGCACCGGGTGGCGAACACATAACGAATAGTAATCGTACTCGAGCTGCTGAGCCTGAAGCTCTATTTCATGGTAGACCTCTTCTGCGGCCTCCATCCTCTGAAAGCGCGACAGCATTGTGCGACGCCAGCTAAAAAAATCCGTATCCTGCATAGTAAACCGCAATGCCCCTGAGAGTGAGTATCATTTATACTGAAAACTCAAGCTATCACATAAATAAGATTTATATATAATTTATATTATTCAGATAATGAATTACTTTTGCAAGACATCGCATTCTCTTATGTTATTAATGAGTTATGCTGATTTATTAACCGTTTATTGAGTCTTCAGGAGAGTGGTTCGCCCCGGTCACTAACTCACCGGGGCTGATTTTTTCTTATTATTGCAGTAGAAACTTCTCGAGAAACTGGCGGGTACGGGGCTGCTGTGGATTAGCAAATAACGCTTTCGCCGAGCCCTGCTCTACTATCCGCCCCTGGTCCATAAAGATCGCGCGGTCAGCAACGTCACGGGCAAAGCTCATTTCGTGTGTCACAATCACCATTGTGCGCTTTTCCTGTGCCAGCTGGCGGATAGTATTCAGGACTTCGCCCACCAGCTCTGGGTCCAGGGCCGACGTTGGCTCATCAAACAAAATCACCTCGGGACGCATCGCCAGCGCCCGGGCAATCGCCACACGCTGCTGTTGACCGCCAGATAAACGACGTGGATAGCTGGCTTCTTTGCCTGCAAGGCCAACTTTCGCCAACAACTCACGTGCGCGCGCCGTGGCGTCCTCTTTAGGTTCACCTTTGACAATCACCGGCCCTTCAATAATGTTTTCCAGCACCGTACGATGCGGAAACAAATTAAAGTTCTGGAAAACAAAACCAACGTGCTGGCGCAACTGACGAATCAGGGATTTTTGCTGACTTAACGAACGCGCGGTATCAATGGTGATATCCCCGACGGTAATCGTCCCCGCTTCTGGTTGTTCCAGCAAATTTATGCTGCGTAGCAACGTGGTTTTCCCGGAGCCGCTTGGACCTATAATCGCCACCACTTCGCCGGTTTTAACCTCCAGATCTATGCCATGCAGCACCGTCTGACCGTGGAATTTTTTCACCAGGTTTTTAACGTCAATGGCACTCATTTTGGATCCCTCTCCTGGCGATTAAGTTGACTCTCAAAATGGTTCTGCAACGTCGATAACACCGTCGCCATAATCCAGTAGATGAGCGAAGCCGCCAGATACATGGTGAAAACTTCCAGTGTGCGCGAAGTAATCAACTGCGCCTGACGGAACAGCTCTGGCACCTGAATCGTCGCAGCCAGAGAAGTATCTTTTACCAGGCTGATAAAACTGTTCGACAACGGCGGCAGTGCTACCCGCGCGGCCTGTGGCAAAATAGCACGACGCATAGTTTGCCACGGCGTCATGCCGATACTGGCAGCTGCTTCCCACTGACCTTTATCTATAGACGAAATCGCTGCCCGCAGCGTTTCGGCTGCATAGGCGGCGGTGTTCAGTGACAGGCCAATCATCGCTGACGGAATCGGGTCTAATTCAATACCAAACTGCGGTAAACCGTAGTAGATCATAAACAGCTGTGCGATGAGTGGCGTACCACGGAAGATGGAGATATAAAAACGCGCCAGCCAGCGCACAGGCCAGACGGGCGACAGGCGCATCAGCGCGAGAATAAATCCCAGCAGTAAGCCAAAAAACATGCCGCCGATGCTGAGTTGCAGCGTATACCCTGCCCCTTTCAACAGGAATGGCAGCGAATCAATAACCAGTTGTATGCTTTCTTGCATGAGCGTTTCCGGAGCTAAACGTGGGGGTGATAGGCGAACAGTGCAGGTGCGCCGCCGGTATGAATAAACAGAATCGGCCCTTCATCTTTGAAGCGTTTCTGACTTATACCATCAATCAGCCCCGCCATCGCTTTTCCGGTATACACGGGATCAAGCAGAATGCCTTCCAGACGCGCCAGCAGTTTCACCGCCTCCATGCCTTCGTCATTCGGCACGCCGTAGCCAGGTGCAAAATAGTCATCCCAGAGTAAAATTTCCGCTGATGCAGTCAGCTCCAGTTCTTTCGCGATCGCCTGTTGTAGGCTAACCACCTTCGGCAACTGGTCAGCAACGGAACGCGAAACGGTCACGCCAATCAGTTCTGTTTCAGGCATCAGTTGTTCCAGCCCTACTGCAAGCCCGGCGTGAGTTCCGGCACTGCCTGATGCCACCACCACTGAAGATATGTTAACCGCCCCTTCACACTGCTGGGCGATTTCCAGCGCACTCTCCACATAGCCCAACGCCCCTAAAGCATTGGAGCCGCCAACCGGAATGACGTATGGGCGAAAGCCTTGCGCTTCGACGCGAGTCGCTAACTCTTCCAGTTGGGCATCAGGATCGGTCAGCGCATCGCACATTTCAATCTGAGTATTGAACAGATCCAGCAACAAACGGTTGCCGTTGGTTAAATAGTTTTCTGCGGTAGTACCAATGGGATTTTCCAGCAGCGCCACGCAATGCAGACCAAGTTTTGCGGCCACTGCGGCAGTCTGGCGCACATGGTTAGACTGAATCGCTCCGGCGGTAATCAGTGTGTCAGCACCTTCGCGCAAGGCGTCTGCTGCGAGAAATTCCAGTTTGCGTAACTTATTTCCGCCCATTGCCAACGGGGTGACGTCATCCCGTTTGATGAAAATGTCCCGCCCGAGATAATCAGAAAAACGTGGCAGATATTCGAGCGGTGTCGGTGCGCCGATAAACTCCAGCCGTGGAAAACGAGTTAAATTATGCAGTGGCATAAAAGCCTCCGATGTGTGTTGTTGTGATCTTGTTATTATGCACGCTGGAAACGTATAAATAAAAAATGCGCCGATTAAAGCGCCCTTTTTTGTCATTATGCCCGTCCAGAATAGCGTTGACACGTTCCCGACTGTGAGTTGAACCGAGGGATGCAACACAGTGGTTGAACCGATCTGCGGGTGATTCGTACTCTGGAGTTTTCTCGGTCTTTCGTTGAGCATATGGCAACTGTAGTACTCATGGATTCCGGGCGATAGCAGGTAGTGTGTTAATAGAATCAGATTTGTGGTCCCGTGATGCTGTTGAATGTCCGATGGGTCATCAGGAACGTAACGGTGTAAAGGCTGCTTATGTACATAAAGCAGAAAATCTGATGTCCCCTGGTTATGGGGATAACTTCTCCTGGCATCTTAGGTTGATCAAGCCTGGTTATCCATACCCGTTCATTAATATGGTAATCATTATCTCTGTATTAATTATTATTTATATCCAGGTCTGTTTTTAGGATAAAAATATTATATTCCATGACGGTATTTTCAGGCACTTTTCTTATAAAAAAGCAGAGAAACACTCACTATCTAAAATTACGCCGACCAATAAACAAACTAACATCCAGAAAACATTACAATTTCAAATTACTCGTCAAAAAAAATCAACCTGATTGCTTGAGATGGATTTTTTCTGTTTATTTGCAATAATGCTCGCATCGATCATTTGTATGATGATTAGATAATACATATTATTTCCCAATGACATTTACACAGTCAAAACATTTAATCCACCATTCTTAAACAAAAAAATTGGAGCTTTTGTGAAAATCAAAATTAATAAAAAAGAAAGGTTTAATGTATATATAAACAACAGAAAAACATTCGGCGTAACGCAAGAGGGAATGAAGACTACATTACTTTGCAGTCTTATATCTGCCACTCTGACCATTCAGCCTGCTTTGGGAGCCAAAATGGAAGTCACTCTTTCTGAAGGAAACCCTGCGGAAATATCTGAAAATATCATTGGTGCTGATGGCGCGCATCGCATGCCAGGTAGTGATGATGGAGAAGCCGGTGAAGATGCTCTCATTGTTAATGTTGTACCCGGTTCGTTACAGGATGAAAATATCCTGACAATTAACAGCGGTACTAGCATTAGTGGCGGTGAAGGCGGATGGGCTGGTGATGATGATGTTACTAAGATGGGATCTGCAGGAGGCCAGGGCGGTACAGCCATTACTGGAAATAATTTTACTCTTGTTAATTCTGGTGATATTTCCGGTGGTAAGGGGGGTTGGGGAGGTTATGGTAATGGTGGAGGCGATGGAGGTGAAGCAGGTACCGCTATTTCCGGAGATGATCTTACCATTACGAACAACGGAAGCATTACGGGTGGCGATGGCGGAATGCCTGGAGCCAGTGGTTATGGCGATAAGAGCGGTGGTTTAACGGGGACTCCTGCTGTTGGTGGGACTGCCATATCTGGCAATAATCTTCAAATAAGCAATAACGGAAACATCACTGCCGGGCAAGGTAGTAGTGGTGCCGAGTGGGCGGTATGGGGGTCTTCTGCCGGCACAGGAGGGAATGGAGGCACGGCCATATCCGGAAATAATATGGAGATAACAAATAATAATCACATTACAGGTGGCCAGGGGGGGGATGGTGCTCGCGGTGGTGAAGGTAGTCTCGAATTTTCTACCGTTCCGAATATTAATGGGAGTACCGGTGGTAGTGGTGGTATTGGAGGGTCTGCTATATATGGTAATAATATTAAGATAAATAATACGGGAGATATAACTGGCGGACAGGGGGGCACTGGTGGTGAAGGTGGTAGAGGTGGTACAGATGAATATGATCACATTGACTCAGCGCCCCTTGGTTCTGGTGGTACTGGTGGTATTGGTGGCACCGGGGGAATTGCCATATCTGGAAATAATATGGAAATAAATAATTATGGAAATATTATTGGTGGAAATGGCGGTACTGGTGGTAATGGTGGCGATGGAGGGCGTTCCCTTGATAATAATAAAACTGGTGCCGGAGGTAATGGTGGCAACGGAGGTAATGGTGGTACTGCTATATCCGGGAGTGATATTACGATAAATAATCATGGTAGGATTTTGCCTGGTAGTGGAGGAGAGGACGGTAGAGGCAACATTGACTTCTACGGAGGGATACCGGGTAACAGAGGGCAAGATTGTGATACCGCAATATCTCTGAATGGTGGAACTAACTCGTTGAATCTCTTCGCTGGTTCTGTCATTCAAGGTGATATTGTTTTGAATAATGTTGAAAATAGTGCTGATGGTAATTCTCTGTCCATTACAAATAAAGACTCCGCCAGCTCTGAGATAAAAGGCAATCTGAGTGCGGGTACAGGTACACATGTTTCCGTTTCAGGAGCTGATGTCACCTTTCGCGGAAGTTCGGTATTTGACACAGATTCATCGCTGAATATGAGCACAGGTTCCAGTCATTTAACTGCCAAAAGTATTCAGTTCAATAACGGTGCAGTGCTTAATGTTGATACTGCCATGACAATATGGAAGCAAAATGAGTACGGCTTGTTGACGACCTCCGACGGCATAACAGGGCTCTCTGAAAATAATATTTATCAGCATAATAATCTACTGAGTGATGGTGCTGAAGACTATGTTTTAACATCACTTAGTGGTAACGGGCAGACAGTAAAAGAGGTGAGTTCTTCTCTGAAGTGGAATGACCCTTCAGGAAATGGATATGGCACGTTTGACCTGAGATATGGCGCGGTGTTAGAGCTGAAGGTACGACTTGCAGATAACAATGCGGCTCAGTTATCTCATGGCTGGGATGGAAAAACGCTGACCAAAGCCGGCGAAGGAACACTGATTCTGTCTTCCAAAAACACTTACACGGGTGTAACAGACATCCGCGGCGGCAATGTTCGCATGAACAGCAACAGTGCTCTGGGGCAGACCAGCGAGATTCGCCTGGCAGACGACACCATGCTGGATATGAACGGTCACAGCCAGACCGCAGGCAAACTGAACAGCGCAGCAGGTTCCATACTGAACATTAATGGCGGTAATCTGACCCTCACAGGTGGAGGCCTGTCTGCAGGTACCCTCATCGGCTCTGGCTCCCTGAACATCAGCGGTGGCGTGTTCGATATTACTGGTGCCAGCCGCGCCCTGAATGCCACCACCACTATCGCAGAAAAGGCAATGGTGAAAGTGCTTAATACTGACGGACTGGGAGCAGGCTCGGTTAACACTGCCGGCACACTGATTCTGGGCAAAGCTGATGCACCTGTCATGCTTGCCAACAGCCAGGTCACCATCGCTCAGCAGGGGACACTCTCCGGCTCTGGTGGTGTCGCCGGGAACGTAACCAACAGCGGTACTCTTGACCTGAGAGCCGATGCTCCGGGTAATGTACTGACGATCGGAGGTAACTATACCGGTAATAATGGCTTACTGCTCATGAACACCGCTCTGGGGAATGACAGCTCCGCAACAGATAAACTGGTTATTAAAGGCAATGCTTCCAGTCAGACCCGAGTGGTTGTTATAAATGCAGGTGGTACCGGAGCACAGACACTGAACGGTATTGAGTTGATTCATGTCGACGGAAATGCTGACAGTGCTGCATTTATTCAGGCCGGGCGTATTGCCGCCGGGGCTTATGACTACACGCTGGGACGTGGTCAGGGAAGCAACCGTGATAACTGGTATCTGACCAGTGGTAAAAACACTCCGTTCCTGCTGCGCGCTCTGAAAGCAATGCAACCCCCTGCCCCTGAACCTGCTCCGGGTGGTCATGACAACGACCTGCGCCCGGAAGCTGGCTCCTACACGGCGAACATTGCTGCCGCAAACACTCTGTTCGTGACCCGTCTTCATGAACGCCTGGGGCCAATGCATTACACCGATGTGATTACCGGTGAGCAGAAAGAAACCAGCATGTGGATGCACCATGAAGGGGGACACAACCGCTGGCGTGACGGTACAGGTCAACTGAAAACACAGGGTAACCGTTACGTCCTGCAGATGGGCGGTGACCTGGCCCAGTGGAGCCGGAACAGATCTGACCGCTGGCATCTGGGGGTTATGGCTGGTTACGGTAATGACCATAACAATACAGATTCTGTACGTACCGGATACAGTTCAAAAGGCAGTGTGAAAGGATACAACACAGGTCTGTATGCCACCTGGTATGCTAATGATGAGACACATAGCGGGGCTTATCTGGATAGCTGGGCACAGTACAGTTGGTTCGATAACGATGTGAAAGGTGACGGACTACCGGGGGAATCCTGGAAATCAAAAGGTCTGACAGCCTCACTGGAAACCGGTTATGTCTGGAAAACCGGTGAGTTTACCGGTAGCCATGGCAGTCTGAACGAATGGTATGTCCAGCCTCAGGCTCAGGTTATCTGGATGGGTGTAAAAGCTGATGAGCACCGCGAACGCAATGGTACCCGTGTTGAAAGCACTGGTGACGGTAACGTCCATACCCTTCTTGGCGTGAAAACCTGGATTAAGGAACACAACAGAATGAATGACGGCAAATCCCATGAGTTCCGTCCGTTCGTTGAGGTGAACTGGCTGCACAACACCCGTGATTTTGGCACCCGCATGAACGGTGTGACGGTACATCAGGACGGCGCCAGCAATATCGGAGAAGTAAAAACCGGTGTTGAGGGACAGATTAATGACCATCTGAACCTGTGGGGCAATGTGGGTGTACAGATCGGTGACGAGGGATACAGTGACGCCTCTGCCATGCTGGGGGCGAAGTATACATTCTGAAGCGGGTAGTGGAGTAGCCAGCGCTTTATCAGTCAGTGCATGAGAGAAACGGGATAACCTGCTCAATGACCGTTGGTTATGACTGCGACCAGAATGCGCTGGCTGAACGAATAAACGAGATCCTGAAAAACTCGCGTCCTGCAGGTCCGGATAATAGTAAAAAATCCGTGGCAATTTATAACCATGAGCGGCCACACCTGGCACTGAAAGACAAAACGCCCGATGAAGTTCATCAGGCGTTTTACAGACAGAAATCTGTCAACTTATAGCAGGACCAGTCAATACGTTGATTATTTGCTCACATCAGCACCAAACCATTTTTCGGAAAGTGCTTGCAAGGTTCCATCTTTTTGCATTTCTGCAATGGCATCGTTAACTGCTTTCAGCAAGTCTTCGTTACCTTTACGCAGCGCGACACCTGACTCCTGGCGGGAGAAGGCTTCGCCAGTTACTGCCAGCGTATCATTGGTTTTCTTCACCAAATCCAGCGCCGCCAGACGGTCAACCAGGATGGCATCAATACGGCCTACGCGCAGATCCTGGTACTTGGTCGGGTCGTCATCATAGGTGCGCACATCAACACCCTGAACATTCTGACGCAGCCACTCTTCATAGTTGGTGCCTAAACCAACACCAACTTTTTTACCTTTCAGGTCGTCTGCGGTTTTTATTGTGCCTTCATTACCTTTTTTCACCAGCGCCTGAATACCGGAAATGGTGTATGGGGTAGAAAAATCGTATTTTTTCTTGCGTTCATCAGAAATGGTGACCTGGTTAATCACCACATCGATGCGTTTAGAATCCAGTGACGCCAGCATCCCGTCCCATTTGGTCGGTTTTAATGCGGCATCAACGCCCAGATGTTTTGCCAGTTGTTGGGCAAATTCCACTTCAAAACCAGTCAACTTGCCGTCATCGCCCTGAAAGCTAAACGGCGGGTAAGTCCCTTCCAGTCCCACCAGCAACGTGCCACGCTCTTTTACTTTATTGAGCAGGCCTTCGTTGGCAAAACTTTTCACGCTCATACCCGCAACCAGCGCCACGGCCATAACGCCCATCAACGCCTGATGTCCCAGATGTGCTAGTTTCATATTCACCCCGAATGTTGTTTTGTTGGTTTGCAGTGTAGAGCCATTGTTTGTAAACACAAAAACAACTCTGCTACATCTTATTCTTATTTAATATATATCAGAAGCTGACATGCAGGGGGAATTCTGCGCAAGATCACCGCGGGTTTGCGTCTGGTAACACTGATACTTACGTAATGCGATGCGGTAATTATTGGTGCTTGTGGTGGGTAGCCAAGGCGCAAGGTTTTCATCAAGAAAACCATCCTGCAACAGGTCGGTGGAAATATCTTGCTCGCTTAAATAATTACCCAAACGACGCAGACGTACCACATACTCGCGCACAGTACCGGGGCTCATTTCAGTATGGTCAAAGAGAAACTGCTTGAAGCCGATAATATCAAAAAAATCACTCTGCGTTTTGCAGTGTAAATCGCCGCAGAAACGACACAACGCGGACCATGATTTTTGTTCTTCCTGCCAACCATTTTCATCAAGCAGTGTATCGAGACGGGAAATCTCGATTTTATTCACTATTTTACCGTCGCGAACCAGCGTAATGCGATCAAGTAGTTTACGGCAAAATGCGCAATGGGTTTGACTGTGTTTAAAGTCTTTAAGATAGCGACTCAATGGCCGCCTTTTCTGGTGCTGCATCATTATTAAGAACTCCTGGTATTCAAAATTAATGTGCGGCATTTACTTAAGTTATAACTTACCCAGTTTGGTGCGTAACCGTTTAATGGCCTGACTGTGTAACTGACTGACCCGCGATTCACCAACTTCCAGCACCGCGCCAATCTCTTTGAGATTAAGCTCTTCCTGGTAATAGAGCGTTAATACTAACTGTTCACGCTCCGGCAACATTTCGATGGCTTCCATTACCCGTTGACGCAAATTACTTTCCAGTAATTTTTGTAACGGGTTTTCGCGCTGATGATCGTCACTTACCAGTTCAATACTATCGCCGTGCTCTTCACGCCACTCATCGTAGGAAAAGAGTTGGCTATTATTAGTATCAAGCAACATTTGTCGATAATCGGCGATTTCGATCCCTAAACGTTCTGCCACTTCAGTTTCTGTGGCGTTACGGCCAAGTTCCTGTTCCAGTTGCCCCATTGCCTGCGCCACTTCACGCGCATTGCGTCGCACGCTTCGTGGCACCCAGTCACGGCTGCGAAGTTCATCCAGCATAGCGCCACGGATTCGCTGCACTGCGTAAGTTGTAAATGCCGTTCCTTGCAGGGCGTCATAACGTTCAACGGCATTAAGTAATCCAATGCCGCCCGCCTGTAGGAGATCATCAAGTTCTACACTCGCGGGCAGTCGGACCTGCAGGCGCAATGCTTCGTGACGCACCAGCGGGATATAACGCTGCCACAGCGAGTATTTATCCATTACACCTTCAGCGGTATAGAGTGATTTCACGATAAACAACCCTGCGTTATATAAGTAATCGGCATAATTATCCGTTTCTGCAGGTTTTTTAATCGGACGATTAATGGGTGAAATAAGCGGTTATTTAGAGTGATCGATAAATAATGAGCAAAATAACCCCGCCGGAGGCGGGGTTAAGAGATCTGACAACGTTCGCTTCATCTTGCCGAATGCGGTGTAAATGCCTTATCCAGCCCAGACGAATATGCAAATTTAATTAATTGCGATTCATCTTGTAGGCCTGATAAGCGCCGCGCATCAGGCAATTTGGCGTTTGCTGTCATTATCGGTTAGTCAGGTTTTGGCGATTAACCCTGCAGCAGAGACAGAACTTGCTGCGGCACCTGGTTAGCTTTAGACAGCACGGAGTTACCCGCCTGCTGGATGATCTGCGCTTTCGACATGTTGGACACTTCGGTCGCATAGTCGGCGTCCTGAATACGGGACTGCGCTTCAGACAGGTTGGTGGTGGTGTTGTTCAGGTTAGTGACCGCAGAATCCAGACGGTTTTGTACGGCACCGAGGGAGGAGCGGAATTTGTCGACTGATGCAATCGCTTTGTCTAAAAGTGCCAGTGGATCAGCAGAAGAAGCCCCTGAGAACTGTGCAGTCGGAGTTGCTGTAGATAATTCAACTTCAACCTTGTTCCCTGTGGCTGTTGCTGCAGTGTCATCATCAAGCGCCGTTGAAACCGTTGTAGCGTAGTTTTTGCCCTGGAATGTTACATAACCCGCAGCCGCACCTTTAGAGTCAGCGGCAACTTTAATCAGTTGATCTTTCTGAGTAGCCGCTGTCGTTAGTCCATTATCGGTGTCTTTGTATTCGACATCGGCTTTATTCAACGTGACTTTACCGTTTGAATGATCAATCGACGCGGAGTAGAAATCACTGCCGGATTGAACGACGAACTGTGCAGTGGCAGCCCCTTTCGCATCCAGTGTATTGTGTAACGTCAGGCTAGAAACATCGACTGTTTTACCTGTCGCAGTAGTCAGATCTTTCGCAACAGCAGTGAAATCAACACCAACGGGTTCCGTTCCTGCATCACCCGTAATTTGAGTAATGGAACTGCTAACATTCAGCGACTGACCCGAAACGGAGAAACCATTCAACCCTAATGTTGAAGAATCAATTTTCTGCAAATCGATAGAGATGGTCTGCCCATCATTCGCGCCAACCTGAATCTTCATCGAACCGTCTTTCGCCAGCACATTCACGCCGTTGAACTGGGTCTGACCGGAAACACGGTCAATTTCATCCAGACGGGATTTGATTTCGTCCTGAATAGAAGACAGGTCAGAATCAGAGTTAGTCCCAGTCGTCGCCTGAACGGTCAACTCACGCACACGCTGCAAGTTGTTGTTGATTTCAGACAGTGCGCCTTCTGCGGTCTGCGCCAGAGAAATACCGTCATTGGCGTTACGCGCGGCCTGAGTCAGCCCTTTAATGTTAGAGGTGAAACGGTTAGCAATCGCCTGACCAGCGGCGTCGTCTTTCGCACTGTTGATACGCAGACCAGAAGAGAGGCGTTCGATAGAAGTCGACAGCGCAGACTGGTTTTTGTTGATGTTGTTCTGAGTGATCAGCGAGAGGCTGTTGGTGTTAATGACTTGTGCCATAATTTTTATTCCTGTTTTTTAGCTCTACGGTTTAAGTATTGGGCTTCCACCCTTCGGCTTCGTCGCCGTCAACCCTGTTATCGTCTGGTCACTCACAACCTTTAGAATTTTTTTCTAGCCGTCGAAATACTCCCCTTCCTCGTTGCTGTTCGTGTCATTAAGCCCAAAAATAAATCGTAAACTTTGCCCCGCTTGCGCCGATAACCCCGGTATTCGTTCTACATGTCGCATGATTAAGGAATATATATGGCTAGTATTTCAACGCTCGGGGTTGGGTCGGGGCTGGACTTAAGCAGCATCCTCGACAGTCTTGAGGCGGCAGAAAAATCTACCCTGACGCCGATATCAAAACAGCAAAGCTCGTACACCGCGAAACTGAGCGCCTACGGGACGCTGAAAAGCGCGCTGGAGAGTTTTCAGACCGCCAACACGGCACTGAATAAAGCCGACTTATTTACCGCTACCTCAACCACCAGCAGTTCCTCGGCTTTTAGCGCCACCACCACGGGCAGCGCAATTGCCGGAAAATACACCATTAGTGTCAGCCAACTGGCACAGGCACAGACGCTCACGACCCAAAACAGCCAAAAAGACAACAAAGCCGCCATCGCCACCAGCGATAGCGTACTGACCATCCAGCAAGGCGGTGGAAAAGATCCCGTCACGATTGATATCAGCGCGGCTAACTCGTCACTCTCTGGTATCCGCGATGCAATTAACAACGCCAAAGCCGGCGTCAGCGCCAGTATCATCAATGTGGGTAACGGCGAGTATCGTTTGTCTATCACCGCCAATGATACCGGTAGCGATAACGCCATGAAACTGAGCGTCAGCGGCGACAGCGCCCTGCAAAGTTTTATGGGTTACAACGGAACGTCGGGTGATAGCAGTAATGGCATGATTGAAAGCGTCACCGCGCAGAACGCCAAACTTACGGTTAATAACGTTGAGATTGAAAACAGCAGCAACACTATCAGTGACGCGCTGGAAGATATCACTCTCAACCTGAATGACGTCACCACTGGTAATCAGACCCTCACCATCAGCAAAGACACCTCCAAAGCTGAAAATGCGGTTAAAGCGTGGGTGGATGCCTATAACACGTTACAGGATACGTTCAGCAGCTTAACAAAATACACCGCAGTCGATGCCGGGGCAGAAAGTCAGGACTCCAGCAACGGCGCGTTACTCGGTGACTCCACGCTGCGTACCATCCAGACCCAGTTAAAAACGCTGCTTGCCAATACGCATAGCAGTTCAGCCTATAAAACATTGGCACAGATCGGTATCACCACCGACGCCAGTACCGGTAAGCTGGAAATAGCGACCGACAAGCTGCAAACGGCCCTAAAGAAAGATGCCACTGGCGTAGGTGAAATGTTTATTGGTGACGGTAAAAGCACTGGCGTAACCACCAGCATTAGCAGCAACCTGACCAGTTGGCTCTCCTCCACCGGGATAATCCAGGCTGCAAAAGATGGCGTAAGCAAAACACTGAACAATTTGACGGATCAGTACAACGCTGCCAGTGAACGTATCGATACATTAATGGCGCGCTACAAAGCCCAGTTCACCCAACTGGATGTGTTAATGAACTCGCTTAACTCCACCAGTAGCTATCTGACACAGCAATTCGACACCTCAAATAGCAGCTCGAAATAATCTTCAGGAGAGACTATGTACAGCGCAAAAGGCTCGCAGGCCTATGCACAAATTGGCGTTGAGAGCGCCGTGATGAGCGCCAGTCCACAGCAACTGGTTACCATGCTATTTGACGGCGTGTTGAGTGCGCTGGTAAGAGCACGCCTGTTTATGCAGGCCAACAACCTGGAAGGTAAAGGCGTTTCTTTATCGAAAGCTATCAACATCATTGAGAATGGGCTGAAGGTGAGCCTCGAAGAAGAAAGCCAGGATGAATTAACCCAGAATTTAATTGCGCTCTATAGCTATATGGTCAGGCGTTTGCTGCAAGCGAATTTGCGTAACGATGTCTCCGCAGTAGAAGAAGTGGAAACGTTGATGCGCAATATTGCCGATGCCTGGAAAGAGACTTTACTCTCCCCTTCTTTGATTCAGGACCCTGTCTGATGAACCATGCACCGCACTTGTATTTTGCCTGGCAGCAACTTGTCGAAAAAAGCCAGCTCATGTTACGCCTGGCGACAGAAGGACGATGGGATGAACTCATCGCCAGCGAAATGGATTATGTGAATGCGGTGCAACAAATCGCGCACCTGACGGAAGAGATGGAACCCTCTGCAATGATGCAGGAACAACTCAAACCGATGCTACGCCTCGTCCTGGACAACGAAAGCAACATTAAGCAGTTATTGCAGGGGCGAATGGATGAGCTGGCGAAGCTGGTTGGTCAGTCATCGATGCAAAAATCCGTATTAAGTGCTTACGGCGACCAGGGCGGCTACGTACTGGCGCCGCAGGAGAATATCGTCAATTTTTCTCCCCATCTGCATTTTGGCAAAGCATAAAAGTTGGATTACTCGCGAATAACCTGATTACGGCTACGCTTCTAATGTTCCCCTCATGTGGAGTCGAAGAATGCGTAATCCCACGCTGTTGCAATGCTTTCACTGGTATTACCCTGAAGGCGGCAAGCTCTGGCCCGAGCTTGCCGAGCGCGCCGACGGTTTAAATGATATTGGTATCAATATGGTCTGGCTGCCACCTGCCTATAAAGGCGCATCGGGCGGATATTCTGTCGGCTACGACTCCTATGATTTATTTGATTTAGGCGAGTTTGATCAAAAAGGCACTGTCGCGACGAAATATGGTGATAAAGCGCAATTGCTGGCGGCCATCGACGCGCTTAAACGCAACGACATCGCCGTACTGCTGGATGTGGTGGTGAACCACAAAATGGGTGCCGACGAAAAAGAAGCAATTCGCGTTCAGCGAGTTAACGAAGAGTGTCGCACGCAAATTGATGATGAAATTATCGAATGCGAAGGCTGGACCCGTTACACCTTCCCTGCACGCGCCGGAAAATATTCACAATTTATATGGGACTTCAAATGTTTTAGCGGTATCGACCATATCGAAAACCCGCATGAAGATGGCATCTTTAAAATCGTCAACGATTACACTGGCGAAGGCTGGAATGATCAGGTTGATGATGAATTAGGCAATTTCGATTATCTGATGGGCGAAAATATCGATTTTCGTAACCATGCCGTCACCGAAGAGCTCAAATACTGGGCGCGCTGGGTAATGGAACAAACTCAGTGCGATGGTTTTCGTCTCGACGCGGTAAAACATATTCCGGCGTGGTTCTATAAAGAGTGGATCGAGCATGTGCAAGAAGTTGCGCCGAAACCACTCTTTATTGTGGCGGAATACTGGTCGCGCGAGGTCGAGAAACTGCAAACGTATATTGATCAGGTGGAAGGTAAAACCATGCTGTTTGATGCACCGCTGCAGATGAAATTCCACGAAGCGTCTCGTATGGGGCGTGATTATGATATGACTGAGATTTTTAGCGGCACATTGGTTGAAGTCGATCCTTTCCACGCTGTGACGCTGGTCGCCAACCACGACACCCAGCCGTTACAAGCCCTTGAAGCCCCAGTGGAGCCGTGGTTTAAGCCGCTGGCTTATGCCCTTATATTGCTACGGGAAAATGGCGTGCCTTCGGTGTTTTATCCTGATCTGTACGGGGCTCATTACGAAGATGTCGGCGGTGACGGACAGACCTATCCAATCGATATGCCAATAATCGAACAACTTGATGAGCTAATCCTCGCCCGCCAGCGTTTTGCCCACGGTGTACAGACGCTATTTTTCGATCATCCGAACTGTATTGCCTTTAGTCGCAGTGGCACCGATGAATATCCTGGCTGCGTTGTGGTTATGTCGAACGGTGACGATGGCGAAAAGACGATTAAACTGGGTGAGAACTACGGCAATAAAACCTGGCGCGATTTTCTCGGTAATCGACAAGAGAGCATAGTTACCGATGAAAATGGCGAAGCGACATTCTTTTGCAACGGCGGCAGCGTCAGCGTTTGGGTTATCGAAGAGGTGATTTAAAACCGATCGCTGACAATACACGCATCGTTATTGCGGCGCCGTTACAGTTTCAGGCCCGATAAGCTTGCGTATCGGGCACTTTTTTTGACATGAAAATCCCCCAGAGCCAGGGGAGTTTCATTACGGCAGCGGCGTCGGTAACGGCGCTTTTTCCAGCGCGGCGGCACACTCTGCCGTCGGACGCGCCACACGTTCCATCGTCATGCCATCATACTCAATAGTGTTACCGTCACGCTCAATCTCGTACAGCTCACGTTTCACAGTAACGTTAGTGAGAGAATCAGACATCAGCGTCAGCTTACCCGGTAACGCAATCACTCGCTGCCATTGACGGCAATCCAGGGTATCACCCTCTTTAGTGACAATCAGGCTACCAATCGCTTCCGGGCTGACCAGCGCACGTTGCGGCCCTTTGGTCTGCCAGTACCCTGCCAACCAGTCTGGCGCAGGGGTTTTTACAACATTATTATAGTTTTCGACTTCGGCACAGCCTGCCAGCAACATGAGTGCGCCTGCAATTGCGAGTTTTTTCATCATTCGTCCTGCATGAGAAGAAAAGTGGATTGTGGCATTAAAGCCCTGACGCTGCCACCCTTTCCAGGCCCAAAGAGAAATTTGATCTAACTATTATTTTTGTGAATTATTGCCGCGCAAATAAATTCTCCTGATGTATGATTCGCGACTCTTGTTTAAACCTTCTGAGTTCAGAGGCTACATACATGTCATGGCAGCAATTCAAACAAGCCTGGTTGATTAAATTCTGGGCGCCAATCCCTGCGGTCATCGCGGCGGGCATTCTCTCCACTTACTATTTTGGCATTACCGGCACCTTTTGGGCAGTTACGGGTGAATTTACCCGCTGGGGCGGTCAGCTCCTGCAACTGTTTGGCGTCCATGCTGAAGAGTGGGGCTATTTTAAAATTATCCATCTGGAAGGATCGCCATTAACCCGCATTGACGGGATGATGATTCTCGGTATGTTCGGCGGCTGTTTTGCCGCGGCATTATGGGCCAACAACGTCAAACTACGCATGCCGCGTAGCCGTATCCGCATTATGCAGGCCATTATTGGCGGGATTATTGCTGGTTTTGGTGCGCGTCTGGCGATGGGCTGTAACCTGGCGGCGTTCTTTACCGGCATTCCTCAGTTCTCGCTGCACGCCTGGTTCTTTGCCATCGCCACCGCCATCGGCTCATGGTTTGGCGCGCGCTTTACCCTGCTGCCTGTCTTTCGTATCCCCGTGAAAATGCAGAAAGTCTCTGCGGCCTCACCGCTGACGCAGAAACCAGATCAGGCGCGGCGCCGTTTTCGTCTCGGGATGCTGGTCTTTTTCGGCATGCTGGGCTGGGCGCTGCTGACGGCGATGAACCAACCAAAGCTGGGGCTGGCGATGCTGTTTGGTGTCGGCTTTGGCTTACTGATAGAACGTGCACAAATCTGCTTTACTTCGGCGTTCCGCGACATGTGGATCACCGGACGAACCCACATGGCGAAAGCGATCATTTTCGGTATGGCGGTAAGTGCCATCGGGATTTTCAGTTATGTACAGTTAGGCGTAGAACCTAAAATCATGTGGGCGGGTCCGAACGCGGTAATTGGTGGATTACTGTTTGGTTTTGGTATTGTGCTGGCGGGCGGCTGCGAAACGGGATGGATGTACCGCGCGGTGGAAGGCCAAGTGCATTACTGGTGGGTCGGTCTGGGCAACGTTATTGGCTCCACGATTTTGGCGTATTACTGGGATGATTTCGCCCCGGCACTGGCAACCGACTGGGACAAAATCAACCTGCTAAAAACCTTTGGTCCAATGGGCGGCCTGCTGGTGACATATTTACTATTGTTCGCTGCGCTGATGTTGATTATCGGTTGGGAAAAACGCTTCTTCCGCCGTGCGGCGCCGCAGACAGCTAAGGAGATCGCATGAAAAATATCGTTCCTGATTACCGTCTTGATATGGTGGGCGAGCCCTGCCCTTACCCGGCGGTTGCAACCCTTGAGGCGATGCCGCAGTTAAAAAAAGGCGAGATCCTCGAAGTGGTCAGCGATTGTCCACAGTCGATTAACAATATTCCGCTGGATGCGCGTAATCACGGCTATACGGTACTGGATATTCAGCAAGACGGGCCGACCATTCGTTATTTAATTCAGAAGTAATCTTTTCTTCCGCTGTTTCAGGCAGCGGGAGTCACTTGCGACGAATACTCCGTTGTCTATTTTCCGTACCGTAGTTGGACTATTATTGATTCACACAGACACAGCATTAAGTGTTCGGACCAGATTGAAGGAATAACACCGATCATGCAAACTACTCTCCCTCACAACTGACGAGAGATTATTTCCCTGATGGATCAGGTTGCTAATTTTCAAAAGATGTTTGAGCAAGTGAGAACGGAGCTAAACTTTTCCTGGTTTTATGCTGAGTTAAAACGTCATCGTATTGCACATTATATTTACTATCTTGCCACAGATAACATCAGGATCGTCACGCACGATGACAATGTTTTGTTAATCAGAGGGAGCAGGAGTCTATTAAAAGTCAGTGCCATCAAGGATCCTGAGCAAGTCAAAAAAGCAGCCCGGACTCACATTTCAAGACAGTCAACATTTCGGGAATATTGTATAACGCTTGCAAAGGCTGGCGTTTTCCGGTGGGTTACTGACGCTGGTGATAATAAGCGGCGTTACTATTCTATCGATAATACACTTTTATATATTGAAGATGTTGAAAACAATAAGCCCTTAATTTAGATGTATTAGCTCATCTCAGATCTGACAGTTATCCGTTATTTATACAGGTATCTGTCAGATTATCTCTGGCTTGATTTACTCTTCCCTGACGCCACTCCCGGTCCATGAGCCTCCTGCGGGAGGCTCATGGAAAATGCCTGCCAAAAATTGTTATATTATATCAACGAACAGTTTTACCATGGCTGAGGAAAACACACATGAAAATCAATTGGATAGGTCAAGCCATTTTTCTTTTTGCACTGCTAACCTCAATGGCATCTGCTGCTGGCAAGGAGGTTAATGTTGAGTTCAGGAAGGATCATAATAGTGCACAGTTCTCAGGAGAGATAAAGGGATACGATTACGACACATATAATTTCTATGCCAAAAAAGACCAGAAAGTACACGTCAGCATCTCCAATGAGGGTGCTGATATTGTCCTCTTCGGGCCAGGAATCAGCAATTCGGTTGATCTCTCCAGATACTCTCCCGAACTTGATGACAATGGTCAGTACATCCTTCCCGCTTCCGGTAAATATGAGCTAAGAGTACTTCAAACCCGTAATGACGCTCGTAAAAACAAGGCTAAAAAATATAGCGTCAACATACAGATTAAGTAAACAGAGAGCGACGGGGCTATCCCCGTCATTACTTTCCAGTATCTGAGGATGATTGTCAGTGCTACTTTAATCGTCTGAATGCCGTGAGGATATGTCGGTAATAACTACCTAAAAATACGATTAGTTTTATAGTTTCAACCTTTTTTAGTTGTTAGTAAAATACATCTGCTTCCAAAAAACTTGGAAATTCAACAAATCATGGAAATATTTGACCTTGTCCCGCGGCTCCAATCCGACAGCCGCGTTTCTTTTTACTATCTAGCCCATCGCTAACTTACGAACTTTGCCTTCACGCTTTCAAACGCTGTTTTGCCGCATGATTGGCGAGTTTAGTCAGCGTCCTGGTTTGTGCAATGCCGACGCCAACCGTGAGATGTTAATGCTCCGGTGATATGATGGCTGGTTGATTATGGATAATTAATTTAAGATGAAATTCAATAATACCTCATAGTGTCTAATTAATTATATAACTGCAGAGAAAACAGATAATCCAGTGATGATTTTTATTAGATCAAAGCAGAAAAGTCTGACAATGGGGATAATGAACAGCACCGCTTGACATAAGCAATTCTCAAAAACGAATCATACAAGCCTGGTTCCAGTACTCAGAGATATCACATAATCATTTTTATACCACTATATAACACCCAAATAATAACAACCATTCATTCATTGCATTAACATCCACATATTCCGTTGCACAGGAATAAAACCATTTATTTAATTAACAACAAGGATTTAATGATGAGCAAAATTACAGGTGTTTTAGTTGATGACCATATCTACGATATTAAAAATGACATGGAGAGTGGTTACTGCTTTCCTAACAGCTTGTTCCCTGGCGCTACCTTCAAGATGGTCATTGATAATGACCCTGCAAATAATGACAAGGTAAAATGGAGCTGTAGCACTAATGCAGATGATGATATCCTGGCTATTAGTCAAGATGGCACAGTGACCTTTCCTGACGTAGATGAAACGTGCATTGGGAAAATTTTTGTTATTTTCGCCACTGATAAAATAACGAATAAATCTGCTGGCATTTATATTTTTATCGTGAAACGTTTTTTTAAATACAGCGATGAAATTTATAATTCAGTTAAAGACATTTCACCGTGGATTGAAAGCATGGGCGGAGAATTTCCGGCACCGCTTGATGTCGATAGTGGCGCTTATTGTATTGATGAAACCCATATTATCAATCGAGAAGTTAACGCAGGGCTTTACCAGGAATGGGGCAACGTGGGTCATGGTGGATGGAAAGTAAATACAACGACCCACGATGATTGTTGTATTTACACTTTTGATAAAGAAAATAACCTTTATTATTGGCTGGAGAATTTTGGATTCGGACAGATTATAACTCACTTACTTAACGCTCAGGCGGTTGCATTCTACGGTGAATCCCTCGGTCGTTAGAGCTTTTTTGCCCACTGTCATTTGCATTATTGCAGAGTAAACATTCACTGAAATTGTCAAATTTCACGTAAGCAAAACCACCCGTTTAGCGGGTGGTTTTCATTTTTATTCGCTATTTGTATGAAGTTTAAAAATAAATGGTTGTTGGCTGTTTATACGGGAGTTCGTCACGGAATGAGCATAGTCAACAGGTTACAAAACCTACACCTGCATGCTCATCATATGACCATGTATTTTTCATAAATCACAAATATCGCCCAAGAGCACACCAGATAACAGGCAGTTAGAGTTGACTGAAACATCAAGCATCGTAGTTCGCCGTAGATATAACGATGTGATTTGCCCCATATATGCCCCACCACTCAGCATCGAAGAGCACAAAGCCTTGCAATCCAGTGCAAAGCTTTGTGTGCCCCCCACTACGACCTGCATAACCAGTTAGAAGATAGCAGTGATGTCAAACGACGCAGCTGTCTTCTTTTCTTTCACGACTTCCCCTTCCCCAGCATGCATACCTTTCTGCCACAACTGAAGTGAATGTCTGTTATGAGCGAGAAGCAGACAAAGGAGTGCTTTTAAAAGTTTAATACTTGTCTCAGTCCGAGATTTTGGTGAGTATTGATTCACTATAGTTTTCCACCAGCATAAAGGGAGGCCCATATAGCAGCCCCTGCCAAGATAAGAACTAAAAATCTCTCAACCGTTTTGATAATTTTATATCTATATGTTGACTTGAATCTAAAGTCATTAAAAATAAGGTATTGCCTATAAATATAATTGCTCATATTGGAAGCAGAATGCTGTGCAGTGGATGTACAATACCTACAATATATGGAAAAATGTTTTTTTATGTGTTTGGGTGTTATTTGGGATGGGTTTTGATACTTACCTATTATTATTTCAGTTTCATTGATTTTCCCAGCATTAGATTGATAAGGCGCAACAAACACAAGAACATCACCGGATGGTCCCTGCGAATACCATAATTGAGCATTCCTTTCGAATGCAACTTCTAATCTTTTGTTGTCAGATGATGATATGTTAAAACCCAAGAATCTGACCCCAGTAAAAATATGAGTCGAATTAATATATTGTGAACTAATAAGATTAGATGATTTGATTGGTTCATCATCTTTTGATCTGCTAATGTAAAGGTTTCCAAAGATATCGGCACTATGAGTGTCAGCATTTAAAATTTCAAACTCCCTTTGAACTCGATCGTCCATAAACCTCCAATTTATGCGTTTAAAATATGCATTTAAACTATCTCTTCTTATTCTCTCTGCAGCAGACTTTAATTTCAAAGTAAATCCTTAAATATAAAAATAGTTCATCATATATTCCTAGGTAAACTAGGAAGCTATTATGCTGAAAAGCATCACAGGAAATAAAATCAAACAAGTTCCAAGCATACTACATCGACAAACATCGATGCGCTCACATTCAGTATGAGAAACTTCGTTACGCGTGCCGACCTACTCCCCTTAAACTAATGCAGCATGATGTTAGGAACTTCCGCCTCTGGCACAAAGCAGTCCCCATGTGATAGTGCCGCGCTGCCATGGGGGTCTTGTAGATTCAAATCCTCTCGTAAAAAACTACATTTCTCAGTCAAACAGTAGATATCTGCAGATACATGAAATTAGCATATTGCATTATAAGTGAACAAATATCGACCATGTAAATTACAGAAATGCATATGCTATATTTCAACTAATTGCAAACTTACATTAAATAGCAAACAAATCCCTGCAGTAAATTATAACAAATGTTACAAACATCTTTTCTACCTTAATAGATAACTATTTTTCCTGCCTTAACACAAATTAACCACTTATTATCTGTTACTACTCAGGTTATTAATATGATGACTTGACATATATAATTATTCATTTTTTACATCAGAAAAATGTGAGCCATATCGAATTAGGCAACATTTTATTTGTTTTTATTATCCGAATATAATTTATTTCTTTACTTTTTTGAGATTAATCCTAAAAATACGCGCTTTAACAATTTTACCTAAAAAGGAGAAACGTAATGTTTACACACAAAAAATCAATAACTATCATCATGTTATGCCTATCTGCCGGCATCTCTGGATGTCAATCAAATGCTGATGAGTATGCTGCTGACGTTTACGAAGCCAATCAATTAAATTCAAAGCAAGAAACTAAAACAGTTAATATCATTTCTGTTCTTCCCGCTAAAGTTGCTGTTGACAACACTGCAAATAAACAAGCAGCTCAAACTTTCGGAGCTATTTTAGGCGCCGTTGCTGGGGGGGTGGCTGGACATAACGTTGGAACCGGAAGTAATCTGGGAACCGCAGCAGGAGCTGTGGGTGGGGGAGCAGTTGGAGCAGCTGCGGGTACACTTGTAAAAGATAAATCTATTGTAGAGGGTGTTTCTTTAACCTACAAAGATGGAACAAAAATGTTTACATCAACCCAAGTGGGCAAATCTTGTCAATTTACCCCAGGTTTAGCTGTAGTCATTTCGACAAAAAATAATGAAACTAGAATTCAGCCTAATGCCTCTTGCCCTGAAAAAGCATAACACACAGTATCCATCATGAAAAAAATACTCATAGCTCTTGTTGCTATACCTTTCTCTCTCAGTTTTGCCAGTTCCTTACAAAGTCAACTTGCGGCAGTAGCTGAAGCAGAACAACAAGGAATCGCTGAAGAAAAAAGAGCAAATGACGCACATAAGGAAAATCTAGAGCGAGAAGCCCGTCTGGAGCAGCAACGACGTGCTAGTGCAATTGAAGCACAAAATAGAAAAGCTGCAGCTATTGCTGCAGACAGAAAAGCCGCACGCGAAAAGTTAGAATCTGAAATTAAGGAAGATAAGAAACGAGACATCGCATATGAAAATGAATTACGAAGCTTAGAGATTCAAAAACTAAAATTGGCTTTAGCTCGAGAAGAAGCTCGAGTCAAAAGAGAGAATGACTTTATAGATCAAGAACTGAAGAACAAAGCTGCACAGACAGACATCCTTCAATCCAACGCAGATGCAAATAGAAATATTTCTGAAGGTGGAAAGGAGTTAATGAAAAGTACTGGAAAAGCCAAAGAAAAAGAAGCTAGCGGATTCTTTAACTAATTTCATTCATGGTTATAATCAGTGCACATAAAATATATTCTTCTGTTAATGGAATATATAAAAGGCTGTCAAACCATTGGCAGCCTTACAGCAATCATAAAATTGCGTGAACTTCCGGTATCATAGTTGCATGTTGGTCTTTGACCGCTGGAGCTAACCCAAACTTCATCGCGAAGCAAATGGGACACTCTGATGCTCAGATGGTTTATCGCGTTTACGGATCGTGGATGGCAGAAAACAATCAGGATCAGGTATCCATTTTAAACCAGAAATTGAGTGAGTTTGCCCCATCCATGCCCCACGCTGTGGGATCGGATGTAATTAAACAAGTATAGTCAACAGGTTACAAAACCTACACCTGCATGGACATCATTTCCTGGTACGCCGCCACCAGCTTATTACGCACCTGAATCCCCATTTGCATTGAAACTGAGGCTTTTTGCATATCGGCCATCACATCGTTTAGCGCTACGCCGGGTTCGCCGAGAGTGAATTTTTCTGCCTGGGTGCGGGCGGCGGTTTGCGTATCACTTATACGATCGAGCGCGGCATGAAACTGTCCGGCAAAACTAATGCCAGGTTGTGGTAGTGATTCCTGCGCACGGGCACTCATCGCCGTAGCCTGTAACTGGCTGATAACCCCTTCAATCCCCTGTATGGCTGACATATTCATCTCCTGGACCATTTCTGGTAGCAGAGATTAACAGCAAGTCAATAAGATAAAGGCGTTAAATAACGATAAAAAACCGGGTTAATTGGCGCATAGAAAAAAATAAAACCACAAATAATGAGGCCGTCAATTTTTCGAGTTTGCTGACCCGGGAGTGCGTCTTGTTCCACTTTGCCAATAACGCCGTCTTTCATCTGCCGCGAGGTGCGCGATGAATACGACTGCAGCCCAGACAAAATCTCTTGAGTGGCTTAATCGCCTACGCGCGAATCCGAGAATCCCTTTGATTGTTGCTGGTTCCGCTGCAGTGGCAGTGATAGTCGCGTTAGTTCTATGGGCAAAAGCCCCTGATTACCGCACGTTATTCAGCAACCTTTCCGATCAGGATGGTGGTGCGATCGTCAGCCAACTGACGCAGATGAACATCCCTTACCGCTTTAGTGAAGCCAGTGGTGCAATTGAAGTTCCGGCGGATAAGGTTCACGAATTGCGTCTGCGTCTGGCGCAGCAAGGCTTACCTAAAGGCGGGGCGGTCGGCTTTGAGCTGCTCGATCAGGAAAAGTTTGGTATCAGCCAGTTCAGCGAACAGGTGAATTATCAGCGAGCGCTGGAAGGCGAACTTTCTCGTACCATCGAAACCATCGGCCCGGTAAAAGGGGCGCGCGTGCATCTGGCGATGCCGAAACCGTCTTTATTTGTCCGTGAGCAAAAATCCCCTTCCGCATCGGTAACGGTGAATTTATTGCCAGGACGAGCGCTGGATGAAGGGCAAATTAGCGCCGTTGTGCATCTGGTTTCCAGTGCAGTAGCTGGGCTGCCACCGGGTAACGTTACACTGGTGGATCAAGGTGGGCATCTGTTAACCCAGTCCAACACCAGCGGGCGCGATCTCAATGATGTTCAGTTGAAATATACCAGCGATGTCGAAGGCCGCATTCAGCGTCGTATTGAAGCAATTCTGTCGCCTATTGTCGGCAACGGCAATATTCATGCGCAAGTCACAGCGCAGCTGGATTTCGCCAGTAAAGAGCAAACAGAAGAGCAGTATCGCCCTAATGGCAATGAGTCACAGGCAGCACTTCGTTCCCGTCAACTGAATGAAAGCGAGCAGAGCGGTTCCGGTTATCCGGGCGGCGTGCCGGGTGCATTGTCTAATCAGCCCGCACCTGCAAATAACGCGCCGATTAGTACGCCTCCGGCAAATCAAAACAATCGCCAGCAACAGACGAGCACCACCAGCAATAGTGGGCCGCGCAGCACACAGCGTAATGAAACCAGCAACTACGAAGTCGATCGCACCATTCGTCATACCAAAATGAACGTCGGCGACGTGCAACGTCTGTCTGTCGCGGTAGTGGTGAATTACAAAACGCTGCCGGATGGCAAACCGTTGCCACTGAGCGCCGAACAGATGAAACAAATTGATGATCTGACCCGCGAGGCAATGGGCTTTTCGGAAAAACGCGGTGATTCGCTCAATGTCGTCAACTCGCTGTTTACCAGTAGTGATGAAAGTGGTGGTGAGTTGCCGTTCTGGCAACAACAAGCGTTTATCGATCAGTTACTGGCTGCCGGACGCTGGTTGCTGGTGATACTGGTGGCGTGGCTGCTGTGGCGTAAAGCGGTACGTCCGCAATTAATCCGCCGCGCTGAGGTGGTGAAAGCCGTTCAGCAACAGACACAAACTCGCCAGGAGACGGAAGATGCAGTGGAAGTACGCCTGAGCAAAGACGAACAACTGCAACAACGCCGCGCTAACCAACGTCTGGGGGCTGAGGTAATGAGCCAGCGCATCCGCGACATGTCTGATAACGATCCGCGCGTAGTGGCGCTGGTCATTCGCCAGTGGATAAATAACGATCATGAGTAACCTGACAGGCACCGATAAAAGCGTCATTCTGCTGATGACCATTGGCGAAGACCGGGCGGCAGAGGTATTCAAGCACCTGTCCCAACGAGAAGTGCAAACCCTGAGCGCGGCAATGGCGAACGTCTCGCAGATCTCCAACAAACAATTAACTGAAGTACTGGCAGAGTTTGAACAAGAAGCCGAACAGTTTGCCGCACTGAATATTAACGCCAATGATTATCTGCGTTCAGTGCTGGTCAAAGCGCTGGGCGAAGAGCGTGCCGCCAGCCTGCTGGAAGATATTCTCGAAACCCGCGACACTGCCAGCGGTATTGAAACGCTCAACTTTATGGAGCCACAGAGCGCCGCCGATCTGATTCGCGATGAACATCCGCAGATTATCGCCACCATTCTGGTGCATCTGAAACGCGCTCAAGCCGCCGATATTCTGGCGTTGTTCGATGAACGTCTGCGCCACGACGTGATGCTACGTATCGCCACATTTGGCGGCGTACAACCTGCCGCGCTGGCTGAACTGACAGAAGTGCTGAATGGCCTGCTCGATGGCCAGAATCTCAAACGCAGCAAAATGGGCGGCGTGAGAACAGCAGCGGAAATTATCAACCTGATGAAAACTCAGCAGGAAGAAGCGGTTATTACCGCCGTGCGTGAATTTGACGGCGAGCTGGCGCAGAAAATTATCGACGAGATGTTCCTGTTCGAAAATCTGGTGGATGTCGACGATCGCAGCATCCAGCGTCTGTTGCAGGAAGTGGATTCCGAATCGTTACTGATCGCGCTGAAAGGTGCAGAACAGCCACTGCGCGAGAAATTCCTGCGCAATATGTCGCAGCGTGCCGCCGATATACTGCGCGACGATCTCGCCAACCGTGGTCCGGTGCGTCTGTCGCAGGTGGAAAACGAACAGAAAGCGATTCTGCTGATTGTGCGCCGCCTTGCCGAAACCGGCGAGATGGTGATTGGCAGCGGCGAGGATACCTATGTCTGATAATCTGCCGTGGAAAACCTGGACACCGGACGATCTCGCGCCACCACAGGCGGAGTTTGTGCCACTGATGGAGCCAGAAGAAACCGTCACTGAAGAGGCCGAACCCAGCCTTGAGCAGCAACTGGCACAACTGCAAATGCAGGCCCACGAGCAAGGTTATCAGGCGGGGATTGCCGAAGGTCGCCAGCAAGGCCATGAACAAGGCTATCAGGAAGGTCTGGCTCAGGGGCTGGAACAAGGACTGGCACAAGCAAAATCCCAGCAAGCGCCGATTCATGCCCGGATGCAGCAACTGGTCAGCGAGTTTCAGACCACCCTTGACGCGCTGGATAGCGTGATTGCTTCACGCCTGATGCAGATGGCGCTGGAGGCAGCGCGTCAGGTGATCGGCCAGACGCCAACGGTGGACAACTCGGCACTGATCAAACAGATTCAACAGTTGTTGCAGCAAGAACCGTTATTCAGCGGCAAACCGCAGCTACGCGTGCACCCGGATGATCTGCAACGTGTTGATGAGATGCTCGGCGCAACCTTAAGTTTGCATGGCTGGCGCTTGCGCGGCGACCCGACCCTGCATCCTGGCGGTTGTAAAGTCTCCGCTGATGAAGGCGATCTCGACGCCAGTGTCGCCACCCGCTGGCAAGAACTCTGCCGTCTGGCAGCGCCAGGAGTGGTGTAATGACCACGCGGCTGACTCGCTGGCTAACCTCGCTGGATAACTTCGAAGCCAAAATGGCGCAGTTGCCTGCGGTGCGTCGCTACGGGCGATTAACCCGCGCCACCGGGCTGGTGCTGGAAGCCACCGGATTGCAACTGCCGCTCGGCGCAACCTGTGTCATTGAACGTCAGAACGGCACTGAAACGCACGAAGTAGAAAGCGAAGTGGTTGGCTTTAACGGTCAACGGCTGTTTTTAATGCCGCTGGAGGAAGTGGAAGGCGTGCTGCCCGGCGCACGCGTTTACGCCAGAAACATCTCCGGCGATGGGCTGCAAAGCGGCAAGCAGCTACCGCTCGGTCCGGCGTTATTAGGTCGCGTTCTGGACGGCGGTGGTAAACCGCTCGATGGTCTGCCCTCCCCAGACACGACTGAAACTGGCGCCCTGATTACCCCGCCGTTTAACCCGTTGCAACGTACACCGATTGAGCATGTGCTGGATACGGGCGTGCGCCCAATTAATGCCCTGCTTACCGTTGGGCGCGGGCAGCGTATGGGGCTGTTTGCCGGATCTGGCGTTGGTAAAAGTGTGCTGCTGGGAATGATGGCACGCTACACCCGTGCCGATGTGATCGTCGTTGGTTTGATTGGTGAACGTGGGCGAGAAGTAAAAGATTTTATTGAGAATATTCTCGGTGCCGAAGGGCGTGCGCGCTCCGTGGTGATTGCCGCTCCGGCGGATGTTTCTCCGCTCCTGCGAATGCAGGGTGCCGCCTATGCCACGCGCATTGCCGAAGATTTTCGCGATCGTGGTCAGCATGTATTGCTGATTATGGACTCCCTCACCCGCTACGCGATGGCCCAGCGTGAGATTGCGCTGGCGATAGGCGAACCACCCGCCACCAAAGGTTATCCGCCGTCGGTATTCGCCAAATTACCGGCGCTGGTCGAACGTGCCGGAAACGGAATCAGCGGCGGCGGCTCGATTACCGCGTTTTATACCGTGCTCACCGAAGGCGATGACCAGCAGGATCCGATTGCCGACTCCGCGCGGGCGATCCTCGACGGTCACATCGTGCTGTCTCGCCGTCTGGCAGAAGCCGGGCACTATCCGGCGATTGATATTGAAGCCTCAATCAGCCGTGCAATGACGGCGTTGATCAGCGAGCAACATTACGCGCGGGTACGCACATTCAAGCAGCTGTTGTCGAGTTTTCAGCGTAACCGCGATCTGGTCAGCGTCGGCGCGTATGCCAAAGGCAGCGATCCAATGCTCGATAAAGCTATCGCCTTGTGGCCGCAGCTGGAGGGCTATTTGCAACAAGGCATTTTTGAACGCGCGGACTGGGAAGACTCTCTCCAGGGGCTGGAACGTATTTTTCCGACGGTGTGATTACGCAGGAGATAACAGCAGATGGCAGAACATGGCGCCCTGGCGACCCTGAAAGATCTGGCAGAAAAAGAGGTGGATAATGCGGCCCGCCTGCTGGGTGAAATGCGTCGCGGATGTCAGCAGGCGGAAGAACAACTCAAAATGCTGATCGATTATCAAAACGAATATCGCAGTAACCTGAACAACGACATGAGTGCAGGAATGACCAGTAATCGCTGGATCAACTACCAGCAGTTCATTCAGACGCTGGAAAAGGCCATTACCCAGCACCGCCAGCAGCTTAATCAGTGGACGCAGAAAGTTGACATTGCTCTGAACAGCTGGCGAGAAAAGAAACAACGTTTGCAGGCCTGGCAGACCCTCCAAGAACGGCAATCCACGGCGGCCCTGTTAGCAGAAAACCGCCTCGATCAGAAAAAGATGGACGAGTTCGCCCAGCGCGCCGCCATGAGGAAAACTGAATGATTCGTTTAGCGCCCTTGATTACCGCTGACGTTGACACATCCACATTGCCCGGTGCTAGCGCCACTGACACGGCACAGGATTTTCTTGCGTTGTTGAGCGGGGCATTAGCAGGAGATGCAGCACCAGGCAAAGCTTCGCCATTGCTTCAGGTTGCAGTGGATACCCCACACGCGCAAGGTAAAGAACGCGCCAGCGAAATTCTGGCCGGGGTATTGCCGTCTGATTTACACATCGCTACTGACGAAACGCTGGCTGAAATAACCGCAGCACGACCCGATACAACGCCGCTGACGACGGCTCTGGTTAATACGCTGGCAGCCATGCCAGAAAAGGAGACGGTCGCCGACGATAAAACGGATGACCTTAATGAAGATTCTGTCGCCAGCCTGAGCGCCCTTTTTGCTATGCTGCCCGGTTTTGACAATACCCCCAAAGTGACTGATGCGCCTGTCACAGCGTTACCGACGCAGAAGCAAGCACTCTCAACAAAACTGACTACCGCGCAACTCGCAACAGCACAACCTGACGACGCCCCTGGTGCGCCAGATCAGCCATTAACACCGCTGGTCGCTGAAGCCCAGAGTAAAGCGGAGATCATCAGCACGCCTTCACCTGTTACTACTGTCACCAGTCCGCTAATTACTCCGCACCAGACGCAGCCACTGCCCACCGTCGCAGCGCCTGTTTTGAGCGCACCGCTGGGTTCCCACGAATGGCAACAATCCTTAAGCCAGCATATTTCGCTGTTTACCCGCCAGGGGCAACAAAGTGCCGAACTGCGTTTGCATCCGCAAGATTTAGGCGAAGTGCAAATCTCCCTTAAGGTGGATGACAACCAGGCGCAAATTCAGATGGTTTCACCGCATCAGCACGTGCGCGCCGCTCTGGAAGCGGCTTTGCCGGTACTGCGCACACAACTGGCAGAAAGCGGAATTCAGTTGGGGCAGAGCAATATCAGCGGTGAGAGTTTTAGCGGTCAGCAGCAGGCAGCTTCCGAGCAACAACAAAGTCCACGCACAGCAGGCCATGAACGCCTGACAACCGAGGATGACGATGCATTGCCAGTTCCAACAACTCTTCAGAGAGTTTCATCGGGCAATAGTGGCGTCGATATTTTCGCCTAACGCCAGAGGTAGCACCTTAATCCGCGTCTTTTCCCCGCTTTGCCACACTTAAGACGCAGGATAATTAGCCGATAAGCAGTAGCGACACAGGAAGACCGCAACACATGACTGATTACGCGATAAGCAAGAAAAGCAGGCGATCGCTTTGGCTCCCGATCCTGGTATTCATCACTCTCGCGGCTTGTGCCAGCGCGGGTTACAGCTACTGGCATTCGCAACAAGTGACCGCTGGCGACAAAGCACAGCAACGCGTCGTGCTCTCACCTGTCTTCTATGCGCTAGACACTTTTACGGTCAATCTTGGCGATGCAGATCGCGTACTTTATATCGGCATAACGCTGCGACTGAAAGATGAAGCCACCCGTTCGCGGTTGAGCGAGTATTTGCCGGAAGTCCGCAGTCGTTTGCTGTTACTGTTTTCGCGCCAGGATGCCGCCGTGCTGGCAACGGAAGAAGGCAAGCAACAACTGATTGCCGCAATTAAAGCCACACTTTCCCCCCCGCTTGTTGCCGGGCAACCGAAACAGGATGTCACCGACGTGCTGTATACCGCTTTTATTCTGCGATAACGACATGGGCGATAGTATTCTTTCTCAAGCTGAAATTGATGCGCTGTTGAATGGTGACAGCGAAGTCAAAGACGAACCGACAACCAGTGTTAGCGGCGAAAGTGACATTCGTCCGTACGATCCTAATACCCAACGACGGGTTGTGCGCGAACGGTTACAGGCGCTGGAAATCATCAATGAACGTTTTGCCCGCCATTTTCGTATGGGGCTGTTCAACCTGCTGCGCCGTAGCCCAGACATTACCGTCGGGGCCATTCGCATTCAGCCGTACCATGAATTTGCCCGCAACCTGCCGGTGCCAACCAACCTGAACCTTATCCATCTGAAACCGCTGCGCGGCACAGGGCTGGTGGTGTTTTCGCCGAGTCTGGTGTTTATCGCCGTGGATAACCTGTTTGGCGGCGATGGTCGCTTCCCTACCAAAGTAGAAGGTCGTGAGTTTACTCATACCGAACAGCGCGTCATCAATCGCATGTTGAAGCTGGCACTTGAAGGCTATAGCGACGCGTGGAAGGCGATTAATCCGCTGGAAGTCGAGTACGTGCGTTCCGAAATGCAGGTGAAATTTACCAATATCACCACCTCACCGAACGACATTGTGGTTAACACGCCGTTCCATGTGGAGATTGGCAACCTGACCGGCGAATTTAATATCTGCCTGCCATTCAGCATGATCGAGCCACTGAGGGAATTGTTGGTTAACCCGCCGCTGGAAAACTCGCGTAATGAAGATCAGAACTGGCGCGATAACCTGGTGCGCCAGGTGCAGCATTCACAGCTGGAGCTGGTTGCCAACTTTGCCGATATTTCGCTGCGCCTGTCGCAGATTTTAAAGCTGAAGCCCGGCGATGTCCTGCCGATAGAAAAACCCGATCGCATTATCGCCCATGTTGACGGCGTTCCGGTACTGACCAGCCAGTACGGCACCATCAACGGTCAGTATGCGTTACGGATAGAACATTTGATTAACCCGATTTTGAATTCTCTGAACGAGGAACAGCCCAAATGAGTGACTTGAATAATCCGGCCGATGACAACAACGGCGCAATGGACGATCTGTGGGCTGAAGCGTTAGGCGAACAAAAATCAACAAGCGGCAAAAGCGCGGCTGAAGCCGTGTTCCAGCAGCTTGGCGGCGGCGACGTCAGTGGAACATTGCAGGATATCGACCTGATTATGGATATTCCGGTTAAGCTGACCGTCGAACTGGGCCGCACACGAATGACTATCAAAGAGTTGTTGCGTCTGACGCAAGGGTCAGTCGTGGCGTTGGACGGTCTGGCGGGCGAACCACTGGATATTCTGATCAACGGTTATTTAATTGCTCAGGGCGAAGTTGTCGTAGTCGCTGATAAATATGGCGTGCGGATCACCGATATCATTACCCCGTCCGAGCGGATGCGCCGCCTGAGCCGTTAGTGATGAATAACCACGCTACTGTACAACCTTCCGCGCCGGTTTCTGCTGCTCCGCTCCTTCAGGTGAGCGGCGCGCTAATTGCCATTATTGTCCTGATCCTCGCTGCGGCCTGGCTGGTAAAAAGGCTGGGATTTGCTCCCAAACGTAATGGCACGAACGGGCTGAAAGTCAGCGCTAGTGCCTCGTTGGGGGCGCGTGAACGGGTTGTGGTGGTCGATGTGGAAGATGCGCGACTGGTGCTCGGTGTTACTACCGGGCAAATCAATCTGCTGCATAAACTTCCCCCTTCTGCGCCAACGGAAGAGTTACCTCAAGCCGATTTTCAGTCGGTCATGAAAAATTTGCTTAAGCGTGGCGGGAGAGCCTGATGCGTCGTCTCTTGTCTGCCGCACCGGCCCTTCTCTGGCTGCTTACCCCCCTCGCCTTTGCGCAACTGCCTGGCATCACCAGCCAGCCGCTGCCTGGCGGTGGACAAAGCTGGTCACTCCCGGTGCAGACGCTGGTGTTCATCACCTCGCTGACTTTTATTCCGGCAATTTTACTGATGATGACCAGCTTCACCCGCATCATCATTGTTTTTGGTTTATTGCGTAACGCACTGGGAACGCCCTCCGCGCCGCCCAACCAGGTTTTGCTGGGGCTGGCGCTGTTTTTGACCTTTTTTATTATGTCTCCGGTAATCGACAAAATTTATGTCGATGCGTACCAGCCATTCAGCGAAGAGAAAATTTCAATGCAGGAGGCACTGGAAAAAGGGGCGCAGCCGCTGCGTGAGTTTATGCTGCGCCAGACCCGCGAGGCGGATTTAGGGTTGTTTGCCAGGCTGGCGAATACCGGCCCGTTGCAGGGACCTGAAGCAGTACCGATGCGCATTTTGCTCCCGGCCTACGTGACCAGCGAGTTGAAAACCGCCTTCCAGATAGGCTTCACGATTTTCATTCCGTTTTTGATTATCGACCTGGTTATTGCAAGTGTGTTGATGGCATTGGGGATGATGATGGTTCCCCCCGCGACCATTGCCCTGCCGTTTAAACTGATGTTGTTTGTACTGGTGGATGGCTGGCAATTGCTGGTCGGCTCGCTGGCACAAAGCTTTTACAGCTAGAGAGGCCAAATGACACCCGAATCGGTCATGATGATGGGGACAGAAGCGATGAAAGTCGCGCTGGCACTGGCTGCCCCGCTGTTGCTGGTGGCGCTGGTCACCGGTCTTATCATCAGCATTTTGCAGGCCGCCACGCAGATTAACGAAATGACGCTGTCGTTCATTCCGAAAATCATCGCCGTATTTATCGCCATTATTATTGCCGGACCGTGGATGCTCAACTTGTTGCTGGATTACGTTCGTACCTTATTCACTAACCTACCGTATATCATCGGGTAATCGATGTAATGTTGCAGGTAACAAGCGATCAATGGCTTTCCTGGTTAAGCCTGTATTTCTGGCCATTACTGCGCGTGCTGGCGCTGATCTCCACCGCGCCCATTTTGAGCGAACGCAGCGTGCCAAAACGGGTAAAACTGGGCCTCGCAATGATGATCACGTTCGCCATTGCTCCGGCAATACCCGCCAACGATGTGGCTATTTTTTCGTTCTATGCCCTATGGCTGGCGGTGCAGCAAATCCTGATTGGCATTGCTCTCGGCTTTACCATGCAATTTGCCTTTGCCGCTGTGCGCACCGCTGGCGAAATTATCGGTCTGCAAATGGGGCTGTCATTTGCGACGTTTGTCGATCCTGGCAGTCATCTCAATATGCCCGTCTTAGCGCGCATTATGGATATGCTGGCGCTACTGTTGTTCCTGACATTTAACGGTCATTTATGGCTGATTTCGTTGCTGGTCGATACATTTCACACTCTACCCATTGGTGGCGAACCGCTGAACAGCAATGCATTCCTGGCACTCACCAGGGCAGGGAGTTTGATTTTTCTTAACGGGTTGATGCTGGCGTTACCGCTCATTACCCTGTTGCTGACCCTGAATCTCGCATTAGGTTTACTGAATCGTATGGCCCCGCAATTATCAATCTTTGTTATTGGTTTTCCATTAACGTTGACTGTCGGCATCTCATTAATGGCGGCATTAATGCCGTTAATTGCTCCTTTTTGCGAACATTTATTTAGTGAAATTTTTAATTTGCTGGCAGATATTATCAGCGAATTACCTGTAATATGATTCCCTAATGTTTATCTTGTTATCCTAAGGATTATCCGAAAAATAATACCAGCGAACATCTTCCAGGATACTCCTGTGGCGAAATATTTGTTTTAACCTCACTCACATATCGCAACATTTACTTTACTTTAAGACAATTCCAGGCAAATTATACAACGCTTTACGGGATAGTAAGTCCGCCTGAAAATTCGCGAGAGTGGCGCATTAGGTGACCCATGTCGTTCCGTTTAGTCATGATGAAATATTCAGGTAAGGGGAATTATCGTTACGCATTGAGTGAGGGTATGCCATGTCAACGATTATTATGGATTTATGTAGTTACACCCGGCTGGGTTTGACCGGGTATCTGTTGAGTAGAGGGGTGAAAAAAAGAGAAATCAACGACATTGAAACCGTTGATGACCTTGCCATCGCTTGTGATTCACAGCACCCTTCAGTGGTGTTTATTAATGAGGACTGTTTTATCCACGATGCTTCTAACAGTCAACGTATCAAGTACATCATTAATCAACATCCCAATACGTTATTTATCGTTTTTATGGCAATTGCCAATGTTCATTTTGATAAATATCTATTGGTCAGAAAAAACTTATTGATCAGTTCCAAATCGATTAAGCCAGAATCTCTTGATGATATCCTTGGCGATATTCTGAAAAAAGAGACAACGATGGCCAGCATTTTAAATATGCCAACGTTATCATTAAGCCGGACCGAATCAAGTATGTTGCGAATGTGGATGGCTGGCCAGGGAACGATTCAAATATCCGACCAAATGAATATTAAAGCCAAGACCGTTTCATCGCATAAAGGCAATATTAAACGTAAGATCAAAACGCATAATAAACAGGTTATCTACCATGTCGTCCGACTGACGGATAATGTGACAAATGGTATTTTTGTTAACATGCGCTAAGGCATACTGACTGGTGGGATACCACCAGTCAGGCTGGCAGAAATTACTCGGCTTTCTCCACAAAGATACCATCCTGATGCCCTGCTTCATTAAAGAACCAGATGCCGAGCGGGTAGTCTTCCAGCGAAACCAGGTACATTGTGCCTTCACTAAACTCCTCAACTGCCAGTACCACGCCAGGACGACGCGGACCGCCATCCGTTTTGACTGTTACCCGATCATTCACCTTCATCGTTTTCCTCCTGTGGCTTTGTGCCAGTTTAGAACAATTTCGTTTTTCTGACAGCGCCGGGCGCGTGCGAGTGCTGATTTTCTCAACGGTCTATACTTAAGAAATGCCTGGCTGACATGAGGTGTCGGCAGCAACATATAAGCAACGGTTGCGAGGAAAGATGATGAAAACCGCAAAAGAGTACAGCGATACCGCAAAACGTGAGGTCAGCGTCGATGTCGATGCCCTGCTGGCGGCGATCAATGAAATTAGCGAAAGCGAAGTTCATCGCAGCCAGAACGATTCGGAACACGTTAGCGTCGATGGCCGTGAATATCATACATGGCGTGAATTAGCCGATGCCTTTGAACTTGATATTCATGACTTTAGCGTCTCTGAAGTGAATCGCTAAATGCGTGATAAAAAAATCCCGACCCTTGTTGGGGTCGGGATCAAACTTGCTTAAGCAAGAAGCACTTAAAAAATTCGTTACACCAGGAAATCTGATGCGTTCATCACCTTATCCGCAATTTTTTAGGCTGACAAGAAAATATTCTTGATATGAATGATTAACGTCACTAATGAATGGAAGTGTGATCCGCGTCACCCCTTGGAGGCTATGGCGTTCACGTGATCGCTCCCAAAAAACGATTTTTTATTATTCGTGCTGTTTTAAGAAATATCCGGCAAAGGGAGTACTGCGCGATCATGCTTTCAATTCATCAACCGCTGCTGATTTTCACCGATCTTGATGGCACCCTGTTGGACAGTCATAGCTATGACTGGCAACCTGCCGCCTCCTGGTTAATCCGCCTGCGGGAAGCGGAGATCCCCGTGATCCTGTGTAGTAGTAAAACCTCGGCTGAAATGCTGTACCTGCAAAAGATGTTAGGTCTGCAAGGGTTGTCACTCATTGCGGAGAACGGCGCGGTGATCCAACTGGATCAACAATGGCAGGATTTGGCCGGCTTTCCGCGCATCATCTCGGGGATTGCTCATAGTGAAATCAGCCTGGTATTAAATACGCTGCGTGAGAAAGAACACTTCAAATTCACCACCTTTAATGACGTCGATGATACAACCATCGCTGAATGGACTGGCTTAAGCCGCAGCCAGGCCGCACTGACGCAGTTGCATGAGGCTTCGGTCACGCTTATCTGGCGCGACAGTGACGAGCGGATGGCACAATTTACCGCTCGCCTGAATGAACTGGGCTTGCAGTTTGTGCAAGGTGCGCGTTTCTGGCATGTGCTGGATGTCTCAGCCGGGAAAGATCAGGCAGCCAACTGGATCATTGCGGCATATCAGCAATCGCGTGGAAAACGTCCGACCACGCTTGGCTTAGGCGACGGCCCAAATGACGCACCATTACTGGAAGTGATGGATTATGCGGTGATCGTAAAAGGGCTAAACCGGGAAGGCGTGCATTTGCAAAATGAGGATCCGGCCCGTGTCTGGCGGACACAGCGAGAAGGACCGGAAGGCTGGCGCGAAGGGCTGGATCACTTTTTCACGGCCAGTTAAGGGCTATCGCTCGCGCAGACCTGATTGCGCCCCGCTTGTTTTGCGAGATACAACCGCCGGTCGGCCAGAGACTGTAATTGCTCAAAATCATAATCGCCGGTTTCCTCGCTGCTACTCACCCCCAGCGAAGCACTGATGCGTAGGGTCGTGCTCTTGGCGATCAACATCTCTTTTTCATTCAGCTTCAGGCGAATACGTTCGGCCACTTCCGTTGCCTGCGCCAGGTTAGCGCCAGGCAGAATCACACAAAACTCCTCGCCGCCCACGCGGCCTGCAACGTCCTGTGAACGCAATGAACGACTGATTAATCCGGCAGCATGCGACAGCACACGATCGCCTGCCTGGTGACCAAAGCGGTCATTAATCGCTTTAAAATGGTCAAGGTCGACCTGGATGACAGAAAACGGATGTTTGTGTATCTGACACAATTCGGCAAGCGGACGCGCTTTTTCGAACAATGCGCCACGGTTATACAAGCGCGTTAAGGTGTCATGCCACGCCTGCCACTGCAACGAGCTTTGCAGGACATACATATTGCTGACCATCTGGCGAATCACATACCATGAGATAAGTAACATCGTCGTAAAGAGCGCCCACAGAAGGGTTAACGCAATGCTGATGCTGCCGAAATCACCACGCACACCTTCACTAAGCGTATGAATGCGCACTAATGCGCCGTCAAAATGGTCCAGTCGCTCCCAGCTAACATAGCGACTGTTCATCCTAATACCACCGCGCGTATCGTGTTCCATAGCCTGCGCCAGAGATGCCAGCTCTCGAGGATCAAAAAGGTCCTCCGCCGAGTGTTCCGGGTTAGATGAAGTCAATAATTTTAGTTTGCTGTCGTAGAGCTGGTATTCACCATCCAGTTTTTTATCAATAGCGTTTTTTAGAAATTGCTGCATCGAGCGCACAGGGATACTCATTCCCAACACGCCATACCAGTAATTATTACTGTCGACCGGTACGCTTACGGTGACCTGCGGTTCAGTAACATTGTTATGGTCATGCTGAGAGGTAAACCATCGTACGCCACGTTGACGATTTTCTCGTTCTGATTGGCCGATAAACCAGGGTTGCGTGACAAATTCGTAGTAACGCGTAGGGATATTTCGGGTAAACAACGTCGGCTGCGTCGAAACGTAGAATCCGGCGCGTGAGACATACATTGCCTGTTCAACCATCGAAGTAGAGTTGTGCGCCAGTCGTAGTAAGTAGCCGACTTCCAGTGCGGCAGTAATTTCATTGTCGAGTAATTCATTTTCGCGAGAAAGCTGATTTCCCTCGCTCACTAACGCATCCGAGACACCGTTTACTGACAGAGTGCGTCGTCTGTTGAGTTCGATTTGCCAGGCGTGCTCGTCGCGATGTTGTTCAAACTCGACAACAGCGTTACGCATAGAGGTGAAATCCAGCGGCGCAACAAGGGCTTCACGCATTCCATTACGCAAAAAAATCAGTTTATCGACGTTATATTGCAATTGCTTATCGAGCGCGTTGGCAACGTTTTCCAGATGATTACGCTGACTGGAGATATAGGCGTCTTCCAGCACCACGACTTCACGCCAGGTGAGCAAAGTGGAGAAGATCAACACCACGATAAAACACAGATTAACGACATGACCTGGCCCCAGGCGGCGCGCGAGTTTTTTTAGCCAGCTCTGGTTTTCCATTTTTGTCTCGTGCTGCACCCTGACGACTCCCAACCTGCTTTTTAATGATTCTGGCATAACCTGGCGATAGCGTACCGCCAAACAACGATAATTTTATAATGTTGGCATGATACGAGGCATCAGGCCTTCGATATTGACGCTGGCAGGACTGCCGGATGCGGCGTGAACGCCTTATCCGGCCTACTTTTGATTCTATCGCCAGATATCGATTATTTGTATAACCCAGGCATGATAAGACGCGACAGCGTCGCATCAGGCATTCCATGCAGACGCTGGCACAACTGCCGGATGCGGCATGAACGCCACATCCGGCCTGGTGTTAATTGCACATTTTCAAACTTCTTCCGACGAACAACTCCCCTCCCCCGGAACAAGCTCGGTTTCATGAAAAGCTTCCCGCTTGACCCCATAACCGTCATACCACCGGCACTCAACCATACCGCTGGAATACCCGGTGACAATCATCCGCGGGCCGCCCTCTTTTACCGTGACTTCCTCACTAACCATAAAGCTCATACTCGCCTCCTTTTTTCGAGTGAAACTTGTTCACCTTAGTCGAGGATGGCGAATTTTGCATAACAGCCAATGTGAATTTTAATGTGCCTGGCCGCGCATTTTCGCTACCACTTTCACTCCCAGCACCACGATGCCACCGATGATAAATCCAAGAATCAGATTTAAAACAGTCGGTAATATCATCGCCACCAGCGCGTTCTGCTGTCCGGCAAAATGTTCAATGGCATGATGCAGCGGCGCGATGCCATGCACCACAATGCCGCCACCAACCAGGAACATCGCCAGCGTGCCGACAACCGATAATGCTTTCATCAGCCAGGGCGCGATAATCAACAGCCCCTTACCCAACGCCTGCATCAACGTACTGGACTTTTCTGCCAGCCAGTAGCCCAGGTCATCAATCTTAACGATAATCCCCACCAGGCCATACACGCCAATCGTTACCACCAGAGCAATCCCTGAGAGCACCAGCACCTGATTAATCAGCGGCGCTTCCGCCACAATACCCAGCGTTATGGCGACAATTTCCGCAGACAAAATAAAATCGGTGCGAATGGCCCCTTTTATTTTGTCCTTTTCAAACTTGAGCGGGTCTTGCTCCGCCAGTTTTTCCAGACGCTGCTGACTCTGCGCCGGATCCTCTTTGTGTTTACGCGCCTCCAGCATATGTAGCACTTTCTCTACCCCTTCAAAGCAGAGAAACGCACCACCAATCATCAACAGTGGCGTAATTGCCCACGGGATAAATGCACTGATGATCAGCGCCAGCGGCACCAGAATCACTTTATTGATTAGCGATCCCTTCGCCACGCCCCAGACCACAGGAAGTTCCCGGTTGGCACGCACGCCTGAAACTTGTTGCGCGTTGAGCGACAAGTCATCCCCTAATACGCCGGCGGTTTTCTTCGCCGCCAGCTTGCCCATCACGGAGATATCGTCCAGCAAAGTGGCGATATCATCGAGCAACGTCAATAAACTACTCCCGGCCAAAAGCATTCCCTCTCATTTTTTCGTTGACGCGCTAAGTATGAAGCAAAATCGGCTTGCCTGATACTGTGCTTCATAGGTCAACATTTTTTTAACAATCAAGCACAATTATATCTCTCGCCAGCAGAATGATTTTCACGTTTACTATGAACCACCTTTTTATTTCCACCGTGAGGGATTATGCGTTTCCGCCAGTTGTTACCGCTTTTTGGCGCGCTGTTTGCGTTGTATATCATTTGGGGCTCGACCTATTTTGTCATTCGGATTGGCGTTGAAAGCTGGCCACCGTTAATGATGGCGGGGGTGCGATTTTTGGCAGCAGGTCTTTTATTGATGGCATTTTTACTGCTGCGTGGGCACAAATTTCCGCCGCTACGTCCCCTGCTCAACGCCGCGCTTATTGGCCTGTTACTGCTGGCTGTCGGTAACGGTATGGTGACGGTTGCCGAACATCAAAACGTCCCTTCCGGCATTGCCGCCGTGGTGGTGGCAACTGTGCCACTCTTTACTCTTTGCTTCAGCCGCCTGTTTGGCATTAAAACGCGCAAACTGGAATGGGTGGGTATCGCCATTGGGCTTGCCGGGATCATCATGCTCAATAGTGGCGGTAATTTAAGCGGTAACCCGTGGGGTGCAATGCTGATTTTAATCGGCTCAATTAGCTGGGCGTTTGGGTCGGTTTATGGCTCGCGCATTACCTTGCCGGTAGGGATGATGGCAGGCGCCATTGAGATGCTGGCAGCAGGCGTAGTGTTAATGATTGCGTCGATGATTGCGGGTGAAAAACTGACAGCAGTCCCTTCGCTTTCTGGTTTCCTTGCAGTCGGCTATTTGACGCTGTTTGGCTCGATTATCGCCATCAACGCTTATATGTATTTAATCCGCAATGTCAGTCCGGCTCTGGCCACCAGCTACGCCTATGTTAATCCCGTGGTCGCGGTATTGCTGGGTACGAGTCTGGGCGGAGAAACGCTGTCGAAGATTGAATGGCTGGCGCTAGGAGTGATTGTTTTCGCCGTGGTACTGGTCACGTTGGGGAAATATCTCTTTCCGGCTAAACCCGTTGTCGCTCCCGTCATTCAGGATGCATCAAGCGAGTAAATGAATCCCCAGAGTGTCGATCTGCGCGCTGGCGCCCTCGCCGCAGATCCACTCTTCCAGACGCTCGGTAAGTGCCGCGTCCGTTAATTTCTCCCGCCCGCGTAACGCACATTCCCAGACAATCAACACACGCCAGCCGAGTTCCTGCAAACGACTGATATCGCGCCGATCGCGCTCGACATTTTTACCTATCTTCTCAAGCCAAAAATCTGTTCGCGTGGCGGGGACGTTAAACAGATAGCAATGGTGATGGTGCCAGAAGCAACCGTGGGCAAATATCACACAGCGAAATTCATCAAGGACAAAATCCGGACGTCCGGGAAGACTGGCTTCCTGAACACGAAACGCCAGCCCCTGCTCAGTTAACAGGCTGGCGAGACGTTTCTCGATTGCCGTATCGCGCGTGGCAATCGCGCGCATATTTTTGCTGCGCGTGGCCTTATCGTGAACGTCGGCCATGTTGTGTTTCTCGCTGACGCAACGCCACCGCTTGTCTGATTTTTGGCTCGAGCAGTTTTGCCACCGCGGCAAAAACCGGTACTACCACCGAATTACCGAACTGACGATAGGCTTGCGTATCAGAAACCGGTATACGGAATTTCGCTTCTCCCGGCGCTTCAAAGCCCATCAGGCGCGCGCATTCGCGAGGCGTTAATCTGCGTGGGCGATGTTGCTGATTCTGCGGATCGTCAAAGTCTTTCTCACCTGTCGCCATATCCCAGCCGCGATCGATTAAGATTTCCGCGCCGTCTTTATAATAACGGGCAGAAAGCGTGCGCGTGACACTTTGCGGATTGTTCGGATAAACCATCCCATAACCGAAGCCGTTACCGCGCGCCTGATGCTTTTTCGCATAGCGATAGAGATACTTCCATAGCACCGGCGTCAGGATATATTTCGCTTCGACCATCGGGTCCAGCAACTGCGCCAGCGTCACTCGCTGCACCGGGAAACAATCGCTAATATCACGCAGGGTGAAATCTTCTTTCAGATTAAGATCGCGACGGAAGCCCACCAGCACGATGCGCTCACGGTGCTGCGGTAGAAAATGTTTGCCATCGATGATTTTCGGATCGTCCGGGCCGTTATCTTCTGCGTCGGCAACGTCATAGCCCAGTTCGTCCAGCGTCTGCATGATGATGCGAAACGTTTTACCCTGGTCGTGGCTTTTCAGGTTCTTAACGTTTTCGAGCACAAAAATCGCCGGACGACGAGCGTCGATGATGCGCACCACATCAAAGAACAGCGTCCCCTGGGTATCGCAGGCAAAACCGTGCGCCCGCCCAAGCGAGTTCTTTTTCGATACGCCAGCCAGTGAAAACGGCTGGCAAGGAAAACCGGCCAGTAAAACATCGTGTTCAGGAATGTGCTGACGGATATGTTCCGCCGCCGCGTCATCACTTACGCCCTCTTTATGGCTCAGGGTAATGTCGCGGATATCTTCATTAAAATGATGAGTCGCCGGGTCGCAATAATGGTTGGCTTTATAGGTGCGCACCGCATGTTTATTCCATTCACTGGTAAATACGCACTGGCCGCCAATTGACTCAAAACCGCGACGGATACCACCAATCCCGGCAAAGAGATCGATAAAGCGAAACGCATAATGCGGATGATGTGCTGGCGGTTTGGGTAGCAACGTTTGCAGGTGGGCGAACTCATTTTCACTTAAACGGTGCCATACCGAATCATTCGCCAGCGCACGTTTTAAAATCGCCGCGCTCCAGTGGTTCTCACCCACACCATTAAGTTGCGCCACCAGCGTTTTAACATCATAAATTTGCAGCAGTTTCTCCAGCATTGCCTGTGCGGCATTCCCGGTGCTGTATGAATCGGTTACTGAAATATTTTCCTGCATAGATTTAACCGGCCATATGAGATGGCCGACAGGTTAACATAATTACATCGGTTTAGGGCCACGCGCGCAGTCAGCTGGCGAAAACGCATCAATCACGTTGTGATCGATACCTTCATTCTCCCCCGCCAGTTCAGCACTTAGTTTGGCCATAAACTCCACCAGAAAACGGGCGTTGTGTTGCGCCAGTTGTTTACCTTTTGTGGTTTGCATCGTTTGAGGTAGTTTTAGCAGCTTGGTCTGAAAGTGGTCCAGCGCGTAACGTTTATCATCGAGCGGGCGATGCTGCGCGAACGGATCTTCGCCATCAAACAGCGCCACACCCAACGCGCCTGAAACCGCAAACACGCGCGCCAGGCCAATCGCGCCTAATGCTTCCATCCGGTCCGCATCCTGCACGATTCTAGCTTCCGCCGTTAAGGGCGTAATTTGCGCACTGAAACTGTGTGCGGCAATGGCATGACAAACGGGCTCTATTTTCTCCGCTGGAAATTGCGCAAACTCTTCACATAGCAGGCGACGCGTCTCTTCTGCTGCCAGCATTGAAGATTGCTGCCGTTGCGGATGATTTTTCGCCAGACTCACGATATCGTGAAAATAACAGGCGGTTAAAATCACCAGCATGTCCACGTCTTCATCTACCGCCAGTTTTTGTGCCGTCGCCCAAACGCGGCGAAAATGACACAGGTCATGGGCCGCGTCCTGATACTGATGATGGCTCTTCAACCAGTTCTCGAATTGTGCCTGCCAGTGTTGTAAGTCCATATGCGCTCCGCTGCCAAAGAGTCGCAACCTTAGCAGTTTTTACTCATAGCGTCTGCTACGTACGGGGCGAGGTCGCGTGTACCAGGCAATGCCGCCTAACAACGCACCGACCATGGCCATAAACAAAAACCCCACTAACGCACCTAGCCACTTCCCCGCAGTTGAACCTAAATCACTTTCAAATCCAGACACGGGGGCATCGGGGATGCGGCTCATTACCCAGATGTAACGCGCCATTACCCAGACAAAATAACCACACCAGGTATAGAAAGCCCATAAAGCCAGTTTGCCGCCAGGGCTACGAGAGAGTCTTTCTTCCATTGCTGTCGAACCATACTCCATTTTGAGATAACCCGGAAAATTCAGACTTATACTGTTATGTGATAAAAGTCACATTTTTCCACATCGGTCGAGCCAGTCAAGTCTCACTCATTTTTTGAACAAATATATGAATCTTAACCACTGACATTATGTGCAGAAAAAACAAGTCGGAAGGCATTTGTTTTTTGTTTGGGCATAATGGATTAATTCATATTTTGAATATATTGGCATTGAATACAATTATACCTTTTTTGTTTTCTGTGTCATGATGACTACGTTATTAGCCTTTTATCGTCTTGTTTATATTTTTTTGGGCCGGCATGATGCCGGCTTTTTTTATGCGTTCATTAATGTGCAGTAGATCACACTCAGTCTTTAGTTCAACAATCATTGATGTAATCCATCCTTCCAAAAGAACAATAACCAATTGATATACAAATATAAATATGATGAATGCTTATGTCTTAAATTCATAATTATGAATTATATTAAATAGAATAGAAACATTTTGAAATCTTTTAAATACATTTGTTACATGTAATCTTTAAAATAAAATGAACTTCATAGAATAGTATCCAAATGTGCTTTTTTTTGGATAACGGCACTTATTGATATATTCATGAAGATTATAATCACAAGGGAATACATAATGAAAAGAAAAGTTCTGGCAATGCTGGTCCCGGCGTTATTAGTTGCTGGCGCAGCAAATGCGGCTGAAGTCTATAATAAAGATGGTAATAAACTGGATTTGTACGGAAAAGTAGTGGGTCTGCACTACTTCTCTGATGATTCTGGCAGCGATGGTGACATGTCATATGCCCGTATCGGTTTCAAAGGTGAAACCCAGATCGCTGACCAGTTCACTGGCTATGGTCAGTGGGAGTTTAACATTGGTGCAAACGGCCCTGAAAGCGACAAGGGTAATACCGCAACTCGTCTGGCATTTGCAGGCTTAGGTTTCGGTCAGAACGGTACTTTCGACTATGGTCGTAACTACGGTGTCGTATATGACGTAGAAGCATGGACCGATATGCTGCCAGAATTTGGTGGCGATACCTATGCTGGCGCCGACAACTTCATGAACGGTCGTGCTAACAGCGTTGCAACCTACCGTAACAATGGCTTCTTTGGTCAGGTTGATGGCCTGAACTTTGCTCTGCAATATCAGGGTAATAACGAGAAAAGCGGATTATTTGGTCAAGAAGGTTCCGGTAACGGTAATGGCCGTAAACTGGCCAAAGAGAACGGCGACGGTTACGGTATGTCAACTTCCTATGACTTCGACTTCGGTTTAAGTCTGGGTGCGGCATACTCTAACTCTGACCGTTCTGATAACCAGGTTCACAAAGGTTTGCATGATTCTCGTTACGGTGATCGCTTCGATGCAACTGCTGGCGGTGAAACTGCAGAAGCATGGACCGTGGGTGCTAAATACGACGCTAATAACGTTTACTTAGCAGCCATGTATGCTGAAACCCGTAACATGACTGGTTACGGTAATGCTGATGCTATCGCTAACAAAACCCAAAACTTTGAAGTTGTTGCTCAGTATCAGTTCGACTTCGGTCTGCGTCCGTCCATTGCTTACCTGCAATCCAAAGGTAAGGATTTAGGCGGTTTGAATGGTGATAACTTTGACAGCCAGGGTAATCATCATTACACCAACAAAGATCTGGTTAAATACGTTGATATTGGTGCGACCTACTACTTCAACAAAAACATGTCCACCTATATTGATTATAAAATCAACCTGCTGGACAACGACGACGACTTCTACAAAGAAAACGGCATCGCGACCGACGATATCGTTGCTGTGGGCTTAGTCTACCAGTTCTAATCAGCCAACGCGCCGCGGCACGTAACTGTAAATATAATATCGGCCTGAGTTCGTCCCTCATCGAACTCAGGCTTTTTTATATCCCACATCAAATCACCAACAGCGGCACGCTAAACTGCCGTAGCATGTCGATAAACCCTAATTCCTGCGTAGCTCCCAGCACAATAACATCAGCCAGTTGTTGTTCAGCAAGTTCCTTTATCCCTTCCGGAAGAGTGCCGAAATGAACATATGTATGAATAAATCCTTCCGGCAAAACCAGTTGTTCTGCTATATGAGCTAAACGGCACACAGCCTGCCCACGTAGACCTTCTTTAAAACGATGCATATCAGAAATATACCCACGCTCGAGAACTCTTAAATATTCCGGTATAAAGCCAAGTAAGTGAACATGTCCAGAAGAAACATTGGCGAAAAATTGCGCGTGCAAAAACGCTTGCTCTCTATCATCCCGAGAAAAAACATTCACCGGAATAACAATATTTCGGTACATAGGTATTCCCTGAAAAAATTCAATATAATCAACTGCACTTGAATTATTAGTGCATATTTCTAATACTATATTTAAGTCGTTTTTTTGGAAAAGTTATCGTTGCTGCCCCACTTTAGTCTCCAGGCCATTCCCTCTGACAAATTGTGCAAAGAGTACATCTGATGACAAGTAATTAATCATATCTGTCATCAGTTAAACCTTAATCTGGATCATCATTCTTTCGCGATAATCTCTCGTGCCAGACAGTTTTACGATTATTTTTTTGCTAATAATCTCATTTTCTTAACTTACACTCTCATCGCATGTTCCGGGGAGATTCTTTGCTCCAGCATTTACCTATCTTAAGCAGGCCTCAGGCAAATCATTCTGTTGCCAGTTCCCCCGGCGCCGCTCTAAGCATCACGTGAGCACAAAAAATCCCCACAATTAAAAATTGTGCTACCAGTGTGTCAATATCCTGATTTCTGAAAAATAGACTAAAATAAATTAACACCAGTTCCAACCACTTTACGCAATAAGGAGAAAATTGGCATGACTAATATCCTACACAAGTGCAGCATAGTCATCGCACACTCCCCCTTGCATACCGCTTTCGATATATTGACTCCAATTTCCTATCTGGTTAAAAATAGCAACCAGCTCAGTCGCGAATATAGTGACTAACCTACATAAGTAACAACAAGGAATACACTATGACTGTTCAACAAAGTAAGAACCCGCAAATCGATATGGCTGAAGATAATGCTTTCTTCCCGTCAGAATATTCGTTAGGCCAATATACCAGCCCGATTTCTGATCTTGATGGGGTAGACTATCCAAAACCGTATAGCGGAAAGCAAAAAATCCTGGTAATCGCCGCCGATGAACGCTATTTGCCAACCGATAATGGTAAGCTCTTCTCAACAGGAAACCATCCGATTGAAACGTTGCTGCCGTTATATCATCTGCATGCTGCTGGTTTCGAGTTCGAGGTTGCGACGCTTTCTGGCCTGATGACAAAATTTGAATATTGGGCTATGCCGCGGAAAGATGAAAAAATTATGCCATTCTTTGAGCAGCACAAATCTCTGTTCCGCAATCCGAAAAAATTGGCAGATGTTGTCGCCAGCCTCAACGCAGACAGCGAATACGCAGCAATCTTTGTTCCTGGCGGTCACGGTGCACTCATTGGTTTACCAGAAAGCAAAGACGTGGCTGCCGCTCTGCGGTGGGCAATCGAAAATGACCGTTTTGTTATCTCCCTTTGCCACGGTCCGGCAGCCTTTCTGGCGTTTCGCCACGGCGATAACCCATTAAATGGTTATTCAATTTGCGCATTCCCTGACGCTGCAGACAAACAAACACCAGAGATTGGCTACATGCCGGGTCATCTGACCTGGTACTTTGGTGAAGAACTGAAGAAAATGGGCATGAACATCGTCAATGATGATATTACCGGCCGGGTACACAAAGATCGTAAGCTTTTAACCGGTGACAGTCCTTTCGCAGCAAATGCGTTAGGCAAACTGGCAGCACAGGAGATGCTGGCCGCATACGTAGGTTAATCGGCTGACACTTACTGTGGAATAAAAGTGGGGGTAACTCTCCCCCACTTAACAAACATGAAAACGACCACCTCCAATTACTGACGTTTTAACGCTTCCCTTCACTTTATGCCCCCCAGACTGAGGAATGCGACACAAGCTGTTTTTAAACAAAATGATAATTCTCGAAAATGATTAACACATAAACAATAAATATATAGCATATTCCACGTTATTATTTATCGATTTTAGAAATCAATCATTTCTGTTAAACTTCACCACGTTTTAACCAGAATGGAAGCGAGGTTGGAAATGTCATTTGTATCATTTTTCAGACGTATTGCATTTGCGTATTATGATTATCGCTGCAAAAATACTGATATTGCAAAAAGTGAATTCGTAGTTATTCACATTCCCGATCAAATTGGGGATGCAATGGCTATTTACCCAATAATCCGATCGCTTGAAATGCATAAAATAAAACACTTATTAATTGTCACATCAACAATTAATAAATCTGTTTTTGATGCACTTCATCTGGAACAAACAAAATTAACATTGATCAGTATGACAATGCAGGATCATGCCAGTATTAAAGAAATAAAAAAATTAGCAAAAAACATCAATGAACAATATGGAACTCCTGATCTTTGTATTGAAGCAATGCGCAAGAAAAACCTGAAGACGATGCTATTTATTAGCCATTTACGAGCCAATACAAATTTACAGGTTGTGGGTTTAACAATGAAATGTTATTCACCGATATGTAAGTCAGCGTCGAAAATGGATCAGTCACTACGCGCCCCAGTACCGCTGACCTGGGCCTTCATGATGCGAGAAGTAGGATTTCCGGCGCCCCCGCCCATATTTGAATTGCCCCTCAGCGAAATAGTGCTAAAAGAAGTACGTTGTGAGATGCATTCATTAGGTTCATATATTGCTCTTAATTTAGAAGGTAGCGTGCAAGAGAGAACATTTTCATTAGCAATGGCACAAAAAATCATTGAGATGATTAAAATGCAATCAGACATGCCAATTGTCATTGTTCATGGTCCGAAAGGTTCGGAAACAGCCCTGAAACTAACCCGGCATTTTGATAACGTTTATCATTTGTCGTTATCACCTTCAATAATGCGGTCTGCAGCAATCATAAGAGATGCCTTCCTTGCAATATCGCCAGATACATCTATTTTACACATGGCAAGTGCTTATAATGTTCCTGTCATCGCCGTGTATGCTGATTATAAGACTCGCTGGCCTGCCATGGCCGGCATTTCAGAGACGATTGTGGTTGGAAAGGCTATTGATCATCTAAATTTGGATGAATTCAGCAATACGCTGAAAAGGATTATCGCGAAAATTTCAGTCACAGCGTAATGAAAGCTCTAACAAAAATTCAAACACTAAAGCACGTTTGCAGAAAAGCAAAAAGCCCGCTCGAAAGCAGGCTTTTTTGAATTTGGCTCCTCTGACTGGATGCGTACTTTACTATAATTAATTGAATATAAATGGTTTTTATTAATAAATTTAAAATGAGGCCCTCAGAAGGGCCCCTGGGATATTTTTGATTGAAAAGATGATGTAAATCACATTTTCAGAGACTGTTACCTGGAGATCTTAAAACCACCGAGAGGTCATCATTCCTGACGTATAGCGGGAATGCACCAGACATACAGAAACAGAAATTTGCACCAGCTTTGATATGGCTGTCTTCACTACATCCTGTCGCTGCAAAAGTCCATGATTGCGCCAGATTCTGTTGGAATACATCAATCTGAGCCAGAGTTGGCCCTTTGGGTTGGTTGTAGCCCTTTCTGGTCAGGTGCTGTTACCTTTAGCCCTTTTCCTTTTGACCGTCGGCTATGTGCCAGATATAGGTATTCGCATCCTGAGAGTTACACTTTCAAGGGATTCAGGGTCAGGGTATGTGCTTACTGATTACGGATATAGTGCCAGAATCATGTGATTTGATGATTGTATTAGCGTCAATGATATAAGACTGTGACGCCATAAACTTTGGTGTTAACAATTGCCGCTTTGTTTTCGAACCTGTAAGTGCAGGGAGGTAAAGAAATCCGTTACAGTCAGTACTTCTATGTGAGCTGATCATTAGGTGCAACACGGTTGAACCTTGTGGATTTCGGTAAGCTCACAGCATGTACCTGCTTCGGAGTTGATCGAGCGAACGATTTGATAGACTTTGGGGCTGACCTAAATTAAATTAGTAAGAAAATCAATAGTGATTCGAGTCATCTCTACCGGAAGGATGGGCTTATCAATGGAAAGTAGTATTTTAGGTCATGCTCAAAGAGAAACATCAGGAGCAACCACATTCGGAAAATATGACTTCCAATATCATTGGGCGTTATGCAGAATAATTGAAAAGCATAAAGAAAATTCTGACTATGCATTATTAATTGAATATCATGAGGATGTTGTTATAGCAGACTCATTATATGGAAGTTCAGCAAAATTTGAATTCTTCCAGGTAAAGAACACTGGAAATCCTTTCACTTCTGACGCTTTAACTAAACGAGAAAAAGGAGCTAAGGGACCGAAGAACTCCATTCTAGGTAAGTTATTAAGCTCATGCATTGGTACTGATTATGAAGATCGTATTACGGAAATAGGTCTTGTATCTTCAAGTGGCTTCTCATTTGATCAAAAAGATAATAGATTAAAATTAGACATTATAACTTCAGGTGATCTTAGCGTAGAATGTCTCTCGGGGCTAACTGAGAAATTAAAAGCTGAACTTGGGATAGTTATTTTTCCAGAAAATCTAAAATTTATCGTCCCCAAAATAAAGCTTGAGAATCAAGAAGAATTTGTCATTGCCAGATTTGCTGAATTAGTTAATGATATATTCCCAAATAGTCATTGTAATGCCGTTAATATTTATAGGGCAGTCATCGATGAGATTCATCGCAAAGGACATAATACTTACGACTTTACTGTTTGGGAAAAAATGGTAGAGGATAAGTCTCTCACATCTCATAAGGTTAAGGATGTCATAGCAGTTAATACAACAAGTCCAAAATTTGAAGATTTTGATAGAGACTTTGAATATTTAGCCAAAAACGATATGAAATGGAACACGCTAACTTATCGAAAGATTAATAAAAAAATAAAGCAACTTTTCTTACGTCGAGTCGGACATGCTTCAGCTTTTGACATTAATATAATGAGAATAGCTCAACAGGCACTCAGTAGCGTTCCAGAAGAAGAGTTTACAGAAACCAGTGATTACATTGAGTCAGCTATTGTGGAAGCTAAAAAACTGAACATTGAAAGTCAAATCCCTGAACATGACGATATACTTTGTGAGATAATCTATTGTTTTTTAAAGGTGATGCATGAATAACACAAGAAACCCAAAAGATCACTATAAATTATTAATTCGAAACTTAAGGAACAAGAAAAATGAGAAGCTTGACATTTCAACGATTAGTTCTGATATCAGATTCGAAAAGACTTGCGAATCAGTTCACGTTTCCGAAAAGATTGAATCTAATTACAGGAAAAGATAATAGTATAGGCAAGTCCACTCTAGCCAAGAATTTACTGTGGTCTCTAGGATGTGATCCTGTTATGGATGAGGAATGGAAATCAAATGATATTAAAGCGATATTATATTTCACTATAAATAACAAAGAATATTTTACTTGTCGAGGAAGCCACTCAATAATTTTGGGAGCTATAGGTGGTGAAGCGAGAAGATACACTCATATAACTGGTGATTATTCAAAAGACCTATCTGAGCTTGTTGATTTTAAAATGAAGCTTCCTAATCGTAATGATGGAAATTTAGAGACTCCTCCTCCAGCATATTACTTTTTACCATTCTATATCGATCAGATAAAAAGCTGGAGTTCACCTTGGGATTCATTTGAAAACTTAGGTCAATATGCCAACTGGAAAAAACCGTTAATCAAGTATTTTACTGGTTATCTGAAACCAGAACATTTTGACATTGAAGAAAACATTTATGAATACAATGAGTTCAAGAAGGAATCAGCTGCAAAAATAGAGAAATTCCAAAGCGCTGTTGAAATTATAGTTGATAATTCAGCTGATTCCCCAATAGCATTAGACAATGAGAATTTCAGTAGAATCCAAGAAGAGATAAACACTGAGCTTCTCGAATTGATCGACTATCAAACGAGGCTTTATGATGCTCAAGCTTCGATCACCTCAAATATTTATGATCTTGAAAGGCAATATGAGTTAGCTACTAGTTCGGCAAACGAACTCGAAGAGGATTATAAATTTGCGGTAGAATCCATACCTACGGATAATTTAGAATGTCCATTATGTGGTACTCTTCACGATAATTCATTGCTTAACAGAGCGCTGCTTCTTTCAGAAAAAAATTCGCTGCTTGATGAGGCAAACTCTATAGCATCTAAATTAGTCGAACTGAAATCATCATTAGCTGAATTAAATGAGAATGCTCAGTTTGCCATTAATGAAATTGAAAGGATAAATAAAAAATATGTTACAGATGATAATGCAAATAAAAAAGACATTATTGCACAGGTGATAGATACTATATCCACCGAAAATGTCTCCAGAAACATTCAAGTAAAAATTGATAATGAAGAGCACAAAATAAGCAACGCCACCAGTTCTATCCGGGAATTAAAAAAAGATCAGAAAAAACTTCTTTCAACCAAAGACAAGGAAGAGTTGAACTCGTCCTTTATATCCAAACTGTTGGTTAACATTGGAGCGCTAGATTCAACAGGAATAAATCTTAGCAAAGTAAAATCACCTACTGACTACAAACAATTGCTTGGTGGCGGTGCTGCTGAGGCTGCGAGGGGATTGCTTGCTTATCAGATCTCCGTACTGCAACAAATACATGGTGCTAAAACTTGCATAGTGCCTCCTTTCGTCATTGATACGCCTAACCAACAAGAACAGGCAGGACATCGTTATGAAACAGTCATTAAAGAATTAATGCGCAGTATCCCTCAGGATTATCAGATAATATTATGCGCAATGGAGAATAATGTGTTAAATGAATTCAAACAGGATGCTAATGTTATTGAGCTAAACTCCAATAGGCTTTTAATTGCTTCGCAATATAATTCGCTGCGAGCTGAGTATAAATTAATTCAAGCGAAAATCGTAGGTCTAGATGAGGAGGAGTAAATCAAATTGGTCAGTCAATTCACATCATAGCAATTATCCCCCTGCACCAGATCCGGTACAGAGGGATCGGCAATTTACTGGTGTTACGCAGTAACGGTGCTATCGGATTTTATTTTCCATGATTGTTACATCAGGGGAAATTACAGCCGTTACTGTATAACGTATTATTCTGCGCCAGTCATGAAAGCCGTCATTCCTCCTGCCATTCGTGCGCATATACCTGCTTCACCCAGCGACCGCGCCCGTCGCCATGCCCCAGGTCCATCGCCACCATTGCCAGCGCCTCTTTTTCGCTGAACCCCTGCGCCAGATACCGGCGGATATCGTCCTGTGCCCAGGCATAGCGTAGCGAATGCGGGGAGTATTTGCCCGTCAGCCCCATACGCAAAGTCTGGTTGCGCCAGTATTTCATTGCCTGTTTAAGGCTCGCCGCATCAATCAGCCTGCCGTTACGCCGTTCTGCCACCGCAATGGCATTATCGAGCGCTTGTTTAACTGCGCCAGCATCCTGAATAAGGGTGCCGCGGGGCCGTCCGCCTTTGGTGCCGAGTACCACGGTCAGCTGGGTATCGCCGTGTGCCAGTGCTTCGCGCCAGGTTTTCAGCGAACCGGAACAGCGTACCGCCTCCTGTGAACGTAACCCCATCAGCCGCGCCAGTTCCAGTGCTGCGGCCAGCCCCGCGTCTTTCAGCCGGGCGGTTTCTGCCACCTGCTGATAATGCTCTGGCGTGATGGCCCGTCGCGTACCATTGCGGGATACGCCAGCCAGCCCCAGCGATTTATTCGATATCCGTTCACTCTGCGCCAGTTTGTCACGCCCGGCCTGCGTCAGTATTTTACGGATAGCCGCCGTTTCGTTATGCAGCGTCTGTTTCTGAATACCCTGCGCCAGCCGCATCTGAATATACGCTTCAATATGCTTCGCCTTTAAATGGTGGACATAGCGTATCTGAATGTTCAGCTCCATCAGGCGCTTGCAGAATCGTCCCGCCGTGGCGATACGGTCGTGGACAGTCTTGTGCGACCCGCCAGCCTGCTGCGCCAGGTTTTTCATCTCTCTTTCCAGCATACCCATTTTGCTTTTCCTCTTCTCTCGCTCCTGATTTTCACAAAAACACAACAAACAACGGATACAGCTTTCCCCGGCGCGTAGGCCGATAGCCCCTGATTGTTGTCGGGGCCGCGAGCAGTACCTGAGCGCCGGGGCGATGGCTGTTGAGGTGTTGCGGGGCATCGGTTGTGCTCTCAGAGCAGCCGCCAGCGTTAGCTGGTCATCCCCCGGACCGTCCTGGTGGTCCCCCTCCGGTACTGGCTCATGTTCTCCTTTTGTGAATGAATGGTTGAGGTAATTGCTGAATAAGCGACGTCAGAAGCTCACCTGTGGCTGGAACAGTTGATATGACTGGTGCAGATGAAAATTTTTGCGGGCGTCAGTCTCTCACTCTGCGTGAGCGACTGACGCCCTGGTCTGGCGCAGGGTCTGAAAATTAACAGTCTGGTGCAGGTTAACGGTCACGCGGCAGCAAAGCCTTTCGGCAATGCAGGCCGCAGCCCGTCATGTAAAGGGCGCTGGAAATCAGCAGGGTGTAAGTGGGCCGGAGATATTCCGGCAAAGAGAAGCCGTGCAGCCGGTGAAGACTGTTGCCGTTAAGCGATGACGATGAAGCCGTCCAGGTGTATGTACTCTTAGCCTCAAACGCTTTCGCGTTCCGGTATTGCGGAGGTCGTACCGGTAGCAGGGGGCTGGTCGTCCTGATAAATCAGGGGCTTCTTGCAGACCATGAAGCCAAAGGGGCTGTCAACTGACAGCTTATTGCAGGAGAGAGATTACACCGTTATTTCTGGCGCAGAAAGGGGAAACTCATTTTTCTGGAAATTGAGTTTCCCCTTGAATTTATAGAAAGTTTGTGAATGACACACTGCCGCGCTTCGCTTGACGTCTCCCGCTGCGCGATCAGCCAGAGGCTGACCACACACCGGGAGATCCGGTTTTGCTGTATCAGGATCACCGTTTTCGCATGATCCTTTCCAGGCGATTACCTTTATCGTCGAAGTATCTGGAAGGCCAGATTATTTCTGGTGATATTTCCAGCGCATCAGCAATGAGTTTTTCTCCACGAGCCCACGGGCGGGACAGCGCGTTTGCAAGCGTACTGGAAGACAGCCCGGCCTCACGAGACACTGCCGCGAGGGACGTTCCCTTCTTTCTTAGCCCGGCGATGATATCTGCCGGGTGCCAATCAAGATCTCTTTCTTTTAGTCGCATAACATCTTTCTCCTTATTTAACCGCTATAAATCCTGTAATCCCTTAATATTGATTATTTATAAACCATAATTCAAGTATTACATGATTTAGCAAGGTAAAGCATGAAGAGAGGCTTACCCCATAAGAGCGATAATTCGCATATCGAAGCAAAACTGCGGGTGTCCATCATGATTGGGAAAAGGCTAAAAATTGCCAGAATCAATGCTGGCCTGACTCAAACAGAATTGGGTGTTCGTGCAGGTCTTGATGAAGAGTCGGCAAGCTCCCGAATCAGTTCTTATGAAAACGAAGTTCATTCACCTGATTTTGGATTAGCGCGCAAATTTGCAGCAGTGCTCGATATACCAGAAGCTTATTTTTATGCTGTAGATGATGATCTGGCGACAGTGATCCTTCAATATCATCAGTATAGAAAGAATCATGCAGGTTCAATTGTGTTTGTGAAACCGCAGTAATATTGAGACTTTGCCCCTGAAAAGAGGCAAAGGGTACGCTTTCCGCTTATTACCGAAAAATAGAGGTTGATATTTTACGACGCCTGTTTCAGTCGCCGGGCATACTGGTAAGCCGAAACATACCCGTCACTGTTTGCATCAAGATAATCAGACCACCACTGCATCATCTCGATCCGCTCTTCCAGGTATTCAGCCTTATGAATATATGCAGCGCGGACGCTGTTTCTTTCCTGGTGGCTCATCTGCTTTTCAATCGCTTCTTTGCTCCACAACCCCGATTCACTCAGCGCACTACACGCCATCGCCCGGAAGCCATGCCCGCAGACGTCTTTTTTGGTGTCATAGCCCATCACGCGCAGCGCCTTGTTGACGGTGTTGTCGCTCATGCACTTATCCTGGTCGTACTCACCGGGAAAAATAAAGGCCAGATGCCCGGAGAGGGCCTCGATCTGTTTGAGGATCTCAATCGCCTGATCCGACAGCGGCACGATATGCTGAATTTTCATTTTCGAACCCCGGTAAGAGAAGCGCACGTTTTCGATCTGCTCGCGTTCTTTCGGGATCACCCACAGTTTTTGCTGCCAGTCGATTTCACTCCAGCGGGCAAAGCGTAGCTCGCTGGAGCGCACAAAAAACATCAGCGACAGCTTAAGGGCGTATTTCGTCAGCAGCCTGCCGCAGTAGCTATCCGTCCGGGATAAAAGCTCTGGCAACCTGTCGAGCGACAGGGCCGGGTAGTGATTCGTCTCTGGCGCGGCAAACTCACCATCCAGATACAACGCCGGGTTCGCCTTGAGCAACTGCTTTTTCATCGCATAGTGCATGATGTCGGTGACGTAGTTTTTCAGCCGGGCGGTGATCTCCAGAAAGCCTTTGCTCTCCACCTTGCGCAGCGTGAATAACAAATCCTCCGTTTCGATTTCCTCGATAAGGCGATCCCCGATATCCGGGAAAACGTACATTTCCAGCCTGCGCATCACGGTTTTCGCGTAATGCTCGGACCAGCGTTTATGTTCACCATGCCAGTTAGTGGCGATCTGGCTGAACGTCTGCCCGTTTTTCCGCTTCTGCTTTTCCGTCTGCTTTACCGCAGCGGGATCGACGCCTGCATGAATGTTATTGCGTGCCGTTTCGCGCAGGCGGCGAGCCTGCAACAGCGAGATCTCCGGGTAGGGGCCAAAGGCTAACTTCTTCTCTTTGCCGTCGATGCGGTACTTCATATACCAGAGTTTTGAGCCATTAGGTTTGATCAACAGGTACAGTCCAGAACTGTCTGTCATTTTGAAGGGTTTGTCAGAGGGTTTAGTCTTGCGAATAGCGGTGTCTGTTAATGCCATAGCGTGGGGGCTCCGTTTGCTCACCGAACCGTGAGGCCCCTGATTAGGCCCCCAAAAACTATGGATGTCAAGAAACCCGGCAGCCTCTTGCGAGACAACCGGGTAAAGATAAGTTCTTGTTTTTTAACTATCTTGAGACTCATAGAGATATCTCAGGACTAAAATCTGGCTCCTCTGACTGGACTCGAACCAGTGACATACGGATTAACAGTCCGCCGTTCTACCGACTGAACTACAGAGGAATCGTGAGAACGAGGCGAATATTACTTAGCAGCGCAGCGAGTGTCAACACTAAAATTCGCAAGTCATTTCAATCGGTTAATTAAGCAACAAAATTTATATTTAATGAACATTTGGTACTGAATTGGTGTCTCGCCCATTGGCATTTCGTAGCCGTTGTAATGGATCCTGCTTATAAAATTGGCAGAAACGTTGCCACAGCGAGGGGAAGCGTGGCGCAAAAAGTTCCGGTGCACTAAAAAAGTATTCGGAAAGTACGGCAAAACATTCTGCAGGGTCACTGGCAGCATAAGCATCGATGCTGGAGGCATTTTCGCCCACTAACTCAATTTCTTCCTGAATGTTATCCATCGCCGCATGAAGATCGTGTTCCCATCCAGCGACTTCACGCAAAGAAATGAAGGGAACCCCACTGGCGCGATCGCCATTTCGTGTATCCAACTTATGTGCAACTTCGTGGATAATCAGATTAAAGCCCGAGGCATCGAAAGAATCTTGTATATCGAGCCAGTTCAGCACGATTGGGCCTTGCTGCCAGCTTTGTCCTGATTGAACGATACGTTGATTATGCACCAGCCCTATATCGTCTTCCCATTCATCGTCTACCACAAATGGCGCAGGGTAAATTAGCACTTCATGAAAACCATCCAACCATTCCAGTCCAAGCTCCAGAACAGGCAAGCAGAAAAGTAAGGCGATGCGACTACTTTTCAATGCATCAAGTTCAAATCCTTGTAGCGGGACCAGTCTTTTTTGCTGTAAAAAACGTTCGGCAAGAGTGACTAGTTTGCTTTGCTCCTGCTCTGTCAGACATGTCAAAAGAGGTATCGCCAGAGCTTCCTTCCATGGCAGCGTATCTTCATGATCTGTTTCTTGTACTTTCCAGGGCCACTTAATCATCGTTTTGCTCGCAAACTCGTCACTTGAACAAAATTGCACGGACAGGGACTGTTAAAATGCCAAATTTCCTGGCATCATGGCAACCATCTGAACGGAGAGATGCCGGAGCGGCTGAACGGACCGGTCTCGAAAACCGGAGTAGGGGCAACTCTACCGGGGGTTCAAATCCCCCTCTCTCCGCCAATCATTCAAGCAATTAGCTCGCCTGGTGTCAGTGACACAAATCCCATTAGGAAAATTCAAAAAAATCCATCAGAGAAAAATAGCATCAGCCGAGCATGCGTTGCGGCTTTAGCGTTCACATTTTTCTGTTCAACGCGGTTGTGATATGTAACTGCCCCCCTCCCGGCCCTTCATCCTCAGTTCCTGGCATAAAAACATTTGCAGATGCTTTCTGTCGCGGTAGTCTCATAAGGTTCGTTTATAGATCGACGGCAATGTGAGTTACCTTTTCCATACTAATTATAAAAAGACAGTACAAACAGGATCACTATGGACTCCACGCTCATCTCCACGCGTCCCGATGAAGGAACGCTTTCGTTAAGTCGCGCCCGACGCGCTGCGTTAGGCAGTTTCGCGGGTGCCGTCGTCGACTGGTATGATTTTTTACTCTATGGCATTACTGCCGCATTGGTGTTTAATCGCGAGTTTTTCCCGCAGGTAAGCCCGGCAATGGGAACGCTCGCTGCATTTGCTACCTTTGGTGTCGGTTTCCTTTTTCGTCCGCTCGGTGGCGTCATTTTCGGCCATTTCGGCGACCGACTGGGGCGTAAGCGCATGTTGATGTTTACCGTCTGGATGATGGGCATCGCCACAGCATTGATCGGCATTCTCCCTTCATTCTCAACTATTGGCTGGTGGGCACCAATTTTACTGGTGATGCTGCGAGCTATTCAGGGATTTGCTGTTGGCGGCGAATGGGGAGGCGCTGCGTTGCTGTCCGTTGAGAGCGCGCCCAAAAACAAAAAAGCCTTTTACAGTAGCGGCGTACAAGTTGGTTACGGAGTAGGTCTACTCCTTTCAACCGGACTGGTTTCATTGATCAGTATGACGACAACTGACGAGCAATTTTTGAGCTGGGGTTGGCGCATTCCTTTCCTGTTTAGCATCGTACTGGTGCTGGGTGCATTGTGGGTGCGCAATGGCATGGAGGAGTCCGCTGAATTTGAACAACAGCAGCATAATCAAGCGGCGGTGCAAAAACGCATCCCGGTTATCGAAGCTCTGTTACGACATCCCGGTGCTTTCCTTAAGATTATTGCACTGCGACTGTGCGAGTTGCTGACGATATATATCGTTACCGCCTTTGCACTTAACTATTCGACCCAGAATATGGGGCTGCCGCGCGAATTATTCCTCAATATTGGTTTGCTGGTGGGTGGATTAAGCTGCCTGACAATTCCCTGTTTTGCCTGGCTTGCCGATCGTTTTGGTCGCCGTAGGGTTTATATCAGCGGCGCAATAATCGGAACGTTAAGCGCATTTCCTTTTTTTATAGCGCTTGAGGCACAGTCCATTTTCTGGATCGTTTTCTTCTCCATTATGCTGGCGAACATTGCGCATGACATGGTGGTTTGCGTGCAACAGCCGATGTTCACCGAGATGTTTGGTGCCAGTTATCGCTACAGCGGCGCTGGCGTCGGATATCAGGTTGCCAGCGTGGTAGGCGGTGGATTTACACCTTTTATTGCTGCTGCTCTGATTACTTATTTTGCAGGAGACTGGCATAGCGTCGCCATTTATTTGCTGGCTGGCTGCCTGATTTCCGCAATAACCGCTTTGTTGATGAAAGACAATCAACACGATTGATAGCCTGGCGAAGATCGTCCGATCTTCGCCTTACACTTTTGTTTCACATTCCTGTGACATACTATCGGAAATGCGGTAATTGCATGGAACAGGAGACACACATGAATAATAAGGGCTCCGGTCTGACCCCAGCTCAGGCACTGGATAAACTTGACGCGCTGTATGAAAAATCTGTAGTCGCTTTACGCAACGCCATTGGCAGATATATTAAAAGTGGCGAACTGCCTGATGAAAACGCCCGAAAACACGGTCTTTTTGTCTATCCATCGCTGACCGTGACCTGGGACGGTAGCGCAACAAACCCTCCCAAAACACGCGCGTTTGGTCGTTTTACTCACGCTGGCAGCTACACGACTACCATCACCCGCCCTGCTCTCTTTCGTTCATATCTTAATGAACAATTAACTCTGCTGTACCAGGATTATGGTGCACATATTTCCGTGCAACCGTCAGAGCATGAAATTCCTTATCCCTATGTCATCGACGGCTCAGAGCTGACGCTTGATCGCTCAATGAGTGCCGGATTAACTCGTTATTTCCCGACAACCGAACTGGCACAAATTGGCGATGAAACGGCAGACGGCATTTATCATCCAACGGAATTCTCCCCGCTATCGCATTTTGATGCACGTCGGGTAGATTTTTCCCTAGCACGGTTACGCCATTATACGGGTACGCCAGTCGAACATTTTCAGCCGTTCGTCTTGTTTACCAACTACACACGTTATGTGGATGAATTCGTACGTTGGGGGTGCAGCCAGATCCTTGATCCTCATAGCCCCTACATTGCCCTTTCTTGTGCTGGCGGGAACTGGATCACCGCTGAAACCGAAGCACCGGAAGAAGCAATTTCCGACCTCGCATGGAAAAAACACCAGATGCCCGCATGGCATTTAATCACTACCGATGGTCAGGGTATTACTCTGGTTAATATTGGCGTGGGGCCGTCAAATGCCAAAACTATCTGCGATCATCTGGCGGTGCTACGCCCTGATGTCTGGTTGATGATTGGTCACTGCGGAGGATTACGTGAAAGCCAGGCTATTGGAGATTACGTACTTGCGCATGCTTATTTACGCGATGACCACGTTCTTGATGCGGTTCTGCCGCCCGATATTCCTATTCCGAGCATTGCTGAAGTACAACGTGCACTTTATGACGCCACCAAACTCGTCAGCGGCAGGCCGGGTGAGGAAGTTAAACAGCGGCTACGCACTGGAACTGTAGTAACCACAGATGACAGGAACTGGGAATTACGTTACTCAGCTTCTGCACTTCGTTTTAACTTAAGCCGGGCCGTAGCAATTGATATGGAAAGTGCCACCATTGCCGCGCAAGGATATCGTTTCCGCGTACCATACGGGACGCTACTGTGTGTTTCAGATAAACCGTTGCATGGTGAGATTAAACTTCCCGGTCAGGCTAACCGTTTTTATGAAGGCGCAATTTCCGAGCACCTGCAAATTGGCATTCGGGCGATAGACTTGCTGCGCGCAGAAGGCGACCGACTGCATTCGCGTAAACTGCGGACCTTTAATGAACCACCGTTCCGATAATGAGTTCAGATCCTTTGCGTCAGGGAAAGATGTGAAGGATTTGATTAAGTAACAAAGCAAAAAGCCCGCTATAAAAGCGGGCTTTTCAGAAATTTGGCTCCTCTGACTGGACTCGAACCAGTGACATACGGATTAACAGTCCGCCGTTCTACCGACTGAACTACAGAGGAATCGCGAGAACGGGGCGAATATTAACGATGCCCATCCACAATGTCAAAGCCTGTTTTTTAATTTTGAATTCGTTTGCTGAAATAATCTGCGCTTTGTCGTTTATTCCGACACATCTGGCTTTTTTTCATACTATTTATGCTCAGGACGAGGGTATTTCCATAACCATCGCCCTGTCACCATTCGCCAGTAAAACAGCACCGCCCGCACGGCCCAGTCGGCAAACATCCCCATCCAAACGCCAACCACGCCCCAGCCAAGCATAATTCCCAGCACATAACCGACTACCACCCGGCATCCCCACATGCTCAGCATAGAAACCCACATGGCGTAGCGAGCATCTCGAGCACCTTTAAAACCAGCAGGTAGTACCCAGGAGGCGGACCAAATCGGCATAAATAAAGCATTCAACCAAATCAGAATCACAACGACATGTTTAACCTGCGGATCCTGGGTATAAAACGACGCCATAATCCCGGCAAAGGGGGCTGTTAACCAGGCTATTGCCGTTAATCCAATAGTGGACAGCCAGAAAACATGCCTCAATTGAATTTCTGCTTGTGCTATCTGCCCTACCCCCAACCTTCGACCCGTAATGATTGTAGAAGCAGATCCAAGTGCACTTCCTGGTAAATTGATAAGAGCTGCAATCGAAAAAGCGATAAAATTCCCGGCAATAACACTCGTCCCCATCCCGGCAACGAACATTTGTGTTAATAACCGGCCACTGGTAAATAATACGGATTCCACACTTGCAGGAATACCAATCCCCATGACTTCCCAGATAATGCTGAAATTCAATGGCTTAAAATAGCTTTTTAACGAGATCCGTAGCGCAGGATTAAAACCAATCGCCAGAACCCACAAAATGGCGACTGCGCCAATATAACGGGAAATAGTTAATCCCAGTCCTGCCCCGACAAACCCTAACCCCTGCCAGGAGAAAAGACCGTAAATCAATATGCCGCTAATGATGATATTAAGGATATTCAAACTACCATTTATAAGAAGCGGTATTTTCGTATTCCCTGCGCCGCGAAGTGCTCCGCTGCCAATCAAGGTGATTGCCGCCGCAGGATAACTGATGACTGTCAGCTCCAGATAAGTCCGCGCCAGTGCTTTTACCTCCGGTGTGGCCTCACCTGCAACAAAATCGATAATTTGCTCACCAAAATGATGAATAAGCGCTGCCAACAGTACGGCAAACAATGTCATGATCACTAATGACTGCCGTGTCGCTACCCTCGCTCGCCGTCGATCACGCTTACCGAGACTAAATGCCACAACGACTGTAGTACCAAGGTCGATAGCTGCAAAAAAAGCCATAATGACCATATTAAAACTGTCCGCCAACCCAACGCCTGCCATCGCATCTTTTCCCAGCCAACTGACCAGAAACGTGCTCAGTACGCCCATCAACAGGACACAGGCATTCTCCATAAAGATAGGAACAGCAAGCGGGGTTATCTCACGCCAGAACAACACCTTGTAGCTCTTACGTTTTGCGTGCCAGCGAGTGCCGTGAACAAACTGGCGTAAAGCTGAGGAGATATTCAAAACTGACCTTAATTGCAGAAAGTGAAACCACATTTCAAATAATGAGGGAGAATCAGCAAAGCTGCAAAGATTTTCGCCAGCAAATTGTCTGCAAATGCAACAAACTGTTGATAGAAACGGCAAACGGTTGAGAAATTTAAAAATCAGGTTTGACAAAAGATTTTTCGCCGTTAAGATGTGCCTCAACAGCGATTCCTCTGTAGTTCAGTCGGTAGAACGGCGGACTGTTAATCCGTATGTCACTGGTTCGAGTCCAGTCAGAGGAGCCAAATTTCTGAAAAGCCCGCTTTATAGCGGGCTTTTTGCTATATCTGATAATCAATTTCCTCTTCACTATTTTCCATCACCTGTCGCTTAATATCCTCAACCGACAGTCCTGCATTGCACAGTTCCAGAAAACGCCAGACGTAGTTACGCTGTAATTGTCCTCGTTTTAGTCCCAACCAGACGGTATTAGCATCGAAAAGATGGCGCGTTTCCAGACGGATTAAATTCTCTTCCTCTTGTTCGCCACTGGATTGTTCGGCGACTAATCCAATCCCCAGGCCAAGGGCTACGTAGGTTTTGATAACATCAGAATCCTGCGCACTCAATACAATATCTGCCAGCAAACCTTTGCGGACAAATGCGTCATCAATCCGCGAGCGACCAGTAATCCCCTGTCGGTAAGTGATCAACGGCCACTTCGCTATTGATTCCAGCGTCAATGGCGTAATTTTTGTTAAGGGATGATTATCTGGGACGAGCAAACTATGATGCCAACGAAACCATGGGAAGGCGACGAGTTGCGGATCATTGCTCAGACGCTCACTGGCGATGCCAATATCGGCCCCGCCATTTTGCAGCAACGTCGCAATTTCCTGTGGTGTTCCCTGGATAAGCTCAAGCCGCACTTCCGGGAAAAGTTCGCGAAAGGCTTTAATGACCTTTGGCAAGCTGTAGCGTGCCTGAGTATGCGTCGTTGCGATAGTGAGAACGCCAGATGTATTGTTGGTAAAGAGATCGGCAAGTCGACGAACATTACTGGCTTCATTCAGAATGCGTTCTGCAATTACCAGCAATGCTTTGCCCGGTTCAGTCATACCAAGCAGTCGTTTTCCCCGACGAACGAATATTTCTATACCAAGCTCATCCTCCAGCTCTCGAATATGACGGCTGACACCTGACTGTGAGGTAAAAAGCATATTCGCAACCTCTGTCAGGTTGTAATCCTGACGTGCAGCCTCGCGGATTATCTTTAGTTGTTGGAAATTCACGGTAAACTCCGGGCAGATCAGACATTCCGCTATTGTTAAAGTCTAACGCCCGGCATAACAAATAATAAAAACCCGCATCTTATTCCATCCAGATATAACGTTTAGCTAACCAATTGCCATTGTCTTTTTTCCTTGACTGGGGGAGTGATCACTGACAATAACAGCTCTTTCACTGCTTGTGCCTGTGGCGACAGTTTTGCTCTGGCAGGTAAATTTAATGACAAAGAGAGACTCATTGACGGTGTGGTAATACGTGACATCCATCCGTTAACTGCGTCACATAACGAGCGCGCGGCTGATTCGGGTAACACTGCAACCCCCATGCCGCTGGCAATCGCTGCGGTAAGCGTGGCGATAGACTCAATTTCACCGATGACTTTTGCCGTGAGTCGCCGTAAAGAAAAAGCCTCATCAACGCGGAGTCTTACGGCACTGTAATCGCTGGGAAGAAAGAGATTCATTTGCGCTATAGCATTAACATCAACGCTTTGCCCTGGAAAATCCTGAGTTCCGACAAGAAAAAGATCTTCTTTTAACAAAGCCTGGCTGGATACGCCTGCCACAGGGGAATGCTCGTAAATTACCGCCATATCAAGCTGGCTATTTATAAGTTTATCGTTAAGAACAGCGCCGCTGTTTTCATGTAGATAGATAATCACTTCCGGAAATTCGGCTCGTACCGCCTGTAATAAGGGCATGGTGATAGACGACGCGGCAGTTCCTGGCGCAAAGCCAATTGAGACTTGACCCGATAATGTCTGACCTACGTTATGAACTGCCAGTTGGGCCTGTTCACACTGACGTAAAATTGCCCGCGCATGGGTATAGAGAATTTTTCCGGCGTCTGTTGGAGTAACGCCACGTTTAGTGCGAATCAAAAGTTGTTGATCCAGCTCGCCTTCCAGTGTGGCGACCTGCTGACTGAGCGCAGGCTGCGCGATATGTAACACTTCAGCAGCCTGGGTCAGGCTACCAATGTCTACAATTTTTACGAAGTATTTCAGGCGTCTGAAGTTCATGTTGCCTCCGGTTTTTAAGAATCGGCCCAAGTGCCGGTATTACTCACAACCAGATTGCAAGATGCTTGCCAGTTTAAGTTTGGCACTAATGCGAAAGCTAATCGCCTGTCAAATAAGAGATTATGATTGTTTTGTCCTTTCGTCTGGGTTACAGAACGAGCGTTCATTGCCCCATAAAAGGATGGCATGCACTACAATGGAACATTACAAAAAGATTGAATGTTCATCGCTTTGTCGAAATTGCCAGCAAACGAACAAAAAAATGCATTTCCCCCTTTGACATCGCGGAACGCTGCCATTAATATGCGCCCCGTTCACACGATTCCTCTGTAGTTCAGTCGGTAGAACGGCGGACTGTTAATCCGTATGTCACTGGTTCGAGTCCAGTCAGAGGAGCCAAATTCAAAGAAGCCTGCTTTCGAGCAGGCTTTTTGCTTTCTACGTAACAACTATTTTAAAACATCTGCCTCGCCCCAGAATTAACTTGCACAGGCATTCCCGATCGACGCTGCAAAGCTGCGTTTGCGCGATTTACATCAACTTCTTGTCCATTGATAAATGCCTGCAATGAAGGCGTTACCGGCAATGGCACTTTTCTGTCGGACTCATATTCCGCCCGATTACGCGATAACGGTTCATGAACTTCCAGCCACTTTGAGCCATCCAGTTCCGTTGTGTATTTCACCGGCTGATCGATAATTTGCACGCGCGTCCCGACTGGAACATTATCGAACAAATACTTTATGTCATCATTGCGCAGACGAATACAGCCCTGACTCACCCGTAAGCCAATGCCAAAATTGGCATTAGTGCCGTGGATGGCATAAAGCCGACCAATATAGATGGCATAAAGCCCCATAGGATTATCGGGACCCGCAGGGACAAATGCGGGCAGGCTCTCCCCTCGTTTTGCATATTCACGGCGAGTATTAGGGGTCGGTGTCCAGGTTGGTGCTTCTTGTTTGCGTTCAACGGCCGTCACCCAATTGCGCGGTGTTTCGCGCCCGGCCTGACCGATACCGATAGGAAAGACCTCCACAGTATTACTGTCTGGCGGGTAGTAATAAAGACGCATCTCAGCGACGTTAACCACAATCCCTTTACGAACAGTGGCGGGCAAAATCAGTTGCTGCGGAATGGTGAGTTGCGAGCCAGACTTCGGCAAGAAAACATCAGCGCCCGGATTCGCTTCCAGTATATTACTCAGACCTTGCCCATACTGTGCAGCAAAGGTTTCCAGCGGCTGGGTATTGTGATCAGGAACCGTTATTGTCAGTGGTTGCCCGACTAAACGGCTACCCTCTGGAGGGAGTGGATAAGTTACCGCCAGACTATTATGGCTGGCAAAAAGCAGAACAAATGAACAAAGAATATTTACACGACGCATCATGTCCCTTTCCTAAGTCGCGAAAGCTATCCGATAATTATAGCTTTTATCTGACTTTTCGTTTTTAACTGTTCAATTCAGAAGTCGTCTTCCCCGGTAGAACAATATTACTGGCGGCAAGTTCTCCCATGTTGCTGTATATCGCGCAGGCGGCTTCGATGATTGGCATCGCCAGCGCTGCGCCACTCCCCTCACCTAAACGCATTTCCATATTGAGATAAGGCTCCAGCCCCAAATGTGACAGCGCTATACGCGCCCCTTTTTCTGCCGACAGGTGAGAAGGAATGAGATACGGTTTGATTGCAGGACACATCCGGCAGGCGGCAAGTGCAGCGGCGTAAGAAAGAAATCCATCCAGCAACACGGGTAAACCGCAGGATGCGGCACCTAACATTACGCCAGCCATTCCGACCAAATCAAACCCACCGACTTTGGCCAGCACATCAAGACCATCCAGTGGATTCGGTTGATTCAATGTTAATGCCCGACGAACAACATCAACTTTATGAGCCAGTTTATCTGTCGGCAGGTTTGCGCCAATACCGACCACTTCTTCAGGATCGCGTCCAGTAATCGCACTGACTATCGCCGCTGCCGGTGTGGTATTTGCCATCCCCAGTTCACCCACACCAAACAGCGTGACGCCATTTCTCGCTAACTCGCGCGTATATTGTATGACGTCCAAAAGCAACTCTTCAGCCTGACAGGGGCTCATTGCCGGACCCGAGGCAATATTACCGCTACCTCGTGCGACACGCATGTTAATAAGCCCAGGGATAGGCTCAACGGTATCAATCCCAACATCAATCACGTGAACTTTAGCGCCCGCTAGTGCTGCCAGCACACACACACCAGTTGTTCCACGTGTCATATTTTCAGCCTGGATGGCTGTCACTGCTTTCGGAGAAATAGCGACACCTTCATCCCAGACACCATGATCGGCACACATAACCAGCACTGCTTTTTGGCCCACATGAGGCACACCATTCAGTCCCGGCATTCCTGCCAGTTGTACGGCAAGCGCCTCCAGTCTTCCCAGACTACCGACAGGTTTGAGTAACCCATCAATATACCGTTGGGTACGCGACATAGCGGCAGGATCGATGGCAGGGATCGTATTCAATAATTCGGCGAGTGTTTGCATGTAGCGTCTCTTCGGTAATCAGTCTTATAGCAGTGCCAGCAGGAAGACCAGTTCACCAAGTTCTATGGCTGCTCCTAGCGTATCGCCGGTTTGCCCGCCCAGAGTCCGTTTGAGAAGCTGACCGAGGATGAAAATCGCCACCATCGTCACCACCATAGCAGCCACACCATGCATACCCGGCAATAATACGGCAGCAAAAATAGCGGCTAAACCGAGGGTGACACAGGTTTGTCGCCCGTCAATTTTGCCAATGAACACATTACCAAGCCCTTCTTCCCGGGCATAACAATGACGATACATCAACAATGCGGCAGTCCCACGGCTAACCGCACATGCAGCCGCCAGCGGTGCAAGGATCGGTTCGCCACGCAGTGCCAACTCGCTTAACACCAGAATCTTTGCCAGAACCACAAAAATCAGCGCCAGACCACCGTGGGTACCCAAACGGCTATCACGCATGATTTCCAACATGCGATCGCGGCTACGTGCAGAAAATACGCCATCACAGGTATCTGCGAGGCCGTCCAGGTGGAATCCCCCTGTCATCAGCGCCAGCACCAGCACGCTAAACAGTGCCGCCAGCGGTATGCCACACCATGCCTGCAACGCCATGAAGACCAGTCCACTAATGGCGCCAAGCAATAAACCAATTAAGGGAAAAGCAATGATACCGCGAGAATAATGCTCGAAATCCAGCCCCTGGGACCAACGACGCGGTACAGGCAGACGCGTAATAAAAGAGAGCATCGCCCAAAATAATTTACTCATTTGATTTTTACTCCAATACCCGAAACCACCAGCCATACTTCATCTGCCGCAGCGGCCAGCTGCTGATTTACCCGCCCGGCAATATCGCGAAAATGTCGCGCCAGACGATTCTCCGGCACAATCCCCATGCCCACTTCATTGGTCACTAATACGACCTTTGTAGTACAACGTTGACAGGCGGCAATCAACGACTGAATCTCACCGTTAATCGCCTGCTCGATCGCGTCATAATCCCATTTTTCAGGATCTTTATCGCCGCCATATTCAAACAAAAGATTAGTCACCATTGTTGTAATGCATTCCAGCAACACGGCAGCCTGCGGGTTAATGTCTGCGTTAATTAACTCATCAAGATTTTGCCAGCGTTCCACCGTGTGCCAGTGCGCCGGGCGGCCTTGCCGATGGTGTTCAATCCGTGAGGCCATCTCATCATCAAAAATTTGCGAAGTAGCGATATACAGGACCTGTGGAGTGTCCCCAATAAGCGCCTCGGCGTGCCGGCTCTTCCCGCTCCGTGCGCCCCCCGTCACCAAAATCATCATACGGACTCCCGGTTCAATTGTATGATGGTATTCATTGACCAGAGCAATGGATGTTCCACTGTTACTGACCGTAATAACATTTCTTCGATTAATACTGCGCGTATTAAAAATAAAAATCCAGCATTCTCAATCCATTACGAATGGGGGAGGCTTTGTGAAATAGCCCAATTTCCCTGCGTTAACGACCGACAAAATGTGTCATTAGCAACGGTTTCTCTGAATTGACACATTTCATTCAGATAATGGATTAACGCTACAGCCCCACCAGCCGTGCCATTCAGCAAACGAGCATTGTGCTCTGCTATTAAGATTACCGTCACGCCATCAGGCAGAGGGAGCCTTTCTGGGATGAGTGTCCCGCTTTCAGCAATCAATAACAGCACTGAATAATCGCTATACGCATCTGATAATGATTGTTCTGGCCCACCGTTAAAAGGCAGGAAACCTTGCTGCCAATCCTCACCGACAAAACAGGTAATAGGCAACATTTCAGCCAGATGTTTAGCGAGTTCAATATCGCCAGATGAGAGGCAAAAAAGAGCTATCGATTCAGGTTTTATCGTTTTCATGACCACCACCCTCCGCTTAGTTTCCTGTAATAACGGTCAGGTTGATATGCCACAAAAAAAGATTGCCACACCATAAGTGCAGCCCTGGTGCCTGTCGACACGACGATGAATGAAATAAATGCTGCCGCCATCCCCTGATCCTTTCAGGGTGGTAGGGGTATAAAGACGCGCCAGTGCTCAACCGGGCGCTTCCAGACAACCCACTTCCCACCGAAGTTGTTGGTATTAACTGACAGGCTGGTCTTCTGGCTTAGCGTCATCCTCCCCCGACCTTCCCGATCTCACGATCAGTGGCATTTTCGGGGTTGTCAGCATTACAGCAGCGGGGGCTGCGAGGGATTTCCACCCTCTTCCCAGGCACAAATGTGCCAAACCTGTCAGCGTATGTTATGAGCTGATTTCAATTTTCCCATAACACGTAAATGAATTATTACTGCCAGAGTATATTTAATCATCCCTCATTTTTTACATTGAATTTATGCCGTTTCCGCAGCCGTATTTTCGCTAATTTGCTGACGGTAAACCTGCGGCGTTACCTGATAGGTCTGTCGAAAAACTTTGCAAAAATAACTGGTTTGAGAGAAGCCTAAATTACGCGCAATGCTGGCGATGCTCCAGTCACTATGGCACAGCAACTCACGGGCGCTGGCCATGCGTTGTTGGTTTACCCATGCATTAAAACCAATTCCATGATATTTCTTAAACAATTTACTGAAATAATAAGGGCTTAGATAAACATGCGAAGCAACATCCTCCAGGCGTAAATCGTCTGATAAATGCGCATCAATATAGCGCAATGCTTTTTTCATTTTATTATCGTGGGGATTAGACGCACGGGTCTGACGAACTGAATCCGAATGAGGTTTATTCTCTTTAATAACGACAAAATTGAGTTGCTTTTTGAGGCAATTTTCCACAATCAACTTCAACAAATCAGCAGAGGCCATAACTCGCGAGTAATCCATCTCCGGGACTTTGCGAAATTCATTAAGTAATTCGGGATCTGCTTGCCAACGATCATCGACATTCAGAATATCGATCAAATCGACATCACCATTACGCAGGCGGACTTGTCCACACAACACAAAGCCGACTAAATGCCCAGCAATCACCAAAGGAATAGAGAAATCGGTTAATCCTGCATGGCAACGGTAAATACAAGGTTGATCGGATTTAGAAGCTTCCAGGCCTCCACAACGATCGCTCATGCGGCAGCGAGTGCTAAGCTGTGGATGTTGCCGCATCATCTGACAAAACGGGGTGAAGTTAAAAAGTTCGGAAATTTCATCACCGTGGATATTGACCACAACAACCGCAAGGCTGGTCGCCTGCGCAAAATCCTGCGCGATTTTATTAATGAGTTCTGAATTAAGTGTCGCCGCAGAAATCATGATAAAACCTCCCAGTTAATTTATTGTTATTGTAAAAAAACAATTGTTTTACATTTAATCTTCACATCATCCCTGATGATTTACTGACGAGAAGCACAAAGGACAATAACAAAAGCCTCCATGAAGCGGGAGACTTTTTAATAAGTTCGGAAAGCAGATCACAAACAGTAAAAAAATAAACGTTTATAACCGCCAGGTTATTTCGCTATTCGCGGATATCTTTAGGCGTAACACTATTGACAGGTAAATTTTGTGCAATGAGAAAGCGATAAATCGCCGCACCAACGCAGGCACCAATGACCGGGGCAATAATGGGTACAATGAAATAAGGAATATTGCGTCCGCCAGTCATCGCTATTTCTCCCCAACCCGCAAGCCAGGTGAAAATTTTTGGCCCAAAATCACGCGCTGGATTCATGGCAAAACCGGTTAATGGTCCAGTAGAAGCACCAATAACAGCAACCAGAATACCAATCAGTAAAGGTGCAAGAGGCCCCTTCGGTACACCGTTGCCGTCATCGGTCAACGCCATAATCAATCCCATCAACATAGACGTGATGACTATTTCAACCATTGCCGCCTGCCATACATTTATTGCCGCTGCCGGGTAAGTACTGAAGATACTGGCGAGTTGTAAACTTTCTGCACTTCCACGAACCATATTGTGGGCAGATTCAAAATCGGTAAACAAATTGCTGTATAAAAAATATGCCAGAACTGCACCACCAAAGGCACCCGCTAATTGCGCCACACAAAATGGCAGCACTTTACGGGCTGGGAAAGAGGCAAACAGCCACAGAGCAATGGTAACTGCCGGGTTGAGATGAGCACCGGAAATACCTGCCGTAAGGTACACAGCAAGCGAAATCCCTAACCCCCAAATAATACAAATTTCCCACAGCCCCAGACTTGCCCCAGCAAGTTTGAGGGCACACAAACAACCAATGCCAAAAAAGAGGAACAGTCCGGTGCCCAAAAACTCGGCAACGCATTGCGCCTTGAGTGAATCATTCATAGTGACACCTTTTTTACAAAGTTTTTCTTTATCAGCCAACAGAATTGCTGATTGTTGTGTATATCGAGGGCAACTATAAAAATTGCTCTGCGGAAAATATTGCCAACATGCATGACAGACTCGTGGAAAAATCGTGCTGACATAGCAAATTATTGTCATTGCAGAAGCATGCAACACAGCGTTAATCAGTGTTGAAAGTAATAATTACCGCCAAACTTTCACAATAAAAAATTGTCATCATGACATAATAAAATTTAAACAAATATCACAGTTCCTTTCCGCGAACCAAACCCAACGAAATATTATTCGCGATTAAACCCTTCAGCCAACGCAATTAATTCACATTGAAAGCCCCACAAAACAACCAACAAATTAATAACATATAGTATATAAAAGCAATTTTATAATATTTGTCCTCTATTTATTTTTCTCATTGGCCGATTAAGTCAGCCATTCTTTTTCCTCGCTTTTTTTTATAGTCATATCGTCAAAAAATCCAGGCGAGGTCTTTATGCAACAAGAAGCGTTAGGAATGGTAGAAACCAAAGGCTTAACTGCCGCCATAGAGGCCGCAGACGCCATGGTGAAGTCGGCAAATGTATTGCTGGTTGGCTACGAAAAAATAGGTTCCGGGCTGGTGACCGTCATCGTTCGTGGTGATGTCGGGGCTGTAAAAGCGGCAACAGACGCAGGTGCCGCCGCCGCGCGTAACGTCGGTGAAGTAAAAGCCGTACACGTTATTCCCCGCCCACATACCGATGTCGAAAAAATCTTACCAAAGGGAATTAACCCATGAGTAGCAATGAACTGGTCGAACAGATCATGGCGCAGGTCATCGCTCGCGTAGCGACGCCAGAGCATGAGGTTCTCCCGGAAACCACTCATCAAACACGAGAGACGGCTATGGCAGAAAAAAGCTGCACGTTAACGGAATTTGTTGGCACCGCTATTGGCGACACTGTAGGTCTGGTCATTGCGAACGTTGATAGCGCCCTGTTGGACGCGATGAAACTTGAAAAACGCTATCGCTCCATTGGCATTCTGGGTGCACGTATTGGCGCAGGTCCACACATTATGGCCGCTGATGAAGCGGTAAAAGCTACGAACACTGAAGTTATTAGCATTGAACTTCCTCGCGATACCAAAGGCGGTGCCGGACACGGCTCATTAATCCTCTTAGGTGGCAACGATGTTTCCGACGTGAAACGCGGTATTGAAGTTGCCCTGAAAGAACTCGATCGGACCTTTGGCGATGTCTATGCCAACGAAGCCGGGCATCTTGAACTGCAATATACCGCCCGCGCCAGCTATGCACTGGAAAAAGCGTTTGGTGCACCACTGGGACGGGCTTGCGGCGTTATTGTCGGCGCTCCAGCCGCTGTGGGTGTTCTGATGGCCGACACCGCGCTGAAGTCCGCCAATGTGGACGTGGTGGCATACAGCTCTCCCGCTCAAGGCACCAGCTACAGCAATGAAGTCATTCTGATTATCTCGGGTGACTCCGGCGCAGTCCGTCAGGCGGTCATCTCCGCACGCGAAATCGGTAAAACCGTACTTTCGACTCTCGGCGATACACCGAAAAACGATCGCCCTTCCTACATCTGAATTCCCTGAGGCAGATTCATGAGATCGAAAAGATTTGAAGCACTGGCCAAACGCCCGGTCAACCAGGACGGTTTCGTTAAAGAGTGGATTGAAGAAGGCTTCATTGCGATGGAAAGCCCGAACGATCCAAAACCGTCAATCAAAATTGTTAACGGCGTCGTCACCGAGCTGGATGGAAAACCCGCCAGCCAGTTTGACCTGATCGACCACTTTATCGCCCGTTACGGCATCAATCTCGCGCGCGCCGAAGAAGTCATCGCGATGGATTCGGTCAAACTTGCCAATATGCTGTGCGATCCAAATGTCAAACGTAGCGATATCGTTCCCCTTACCACAGCAATGACGCCCGCCAAAATCGTCGAAGTGGTTTCGCAGATGAACGTAGTAGAGATGATGATGGCGATGCAGAAAATGCGCGCCCGTCGAACACCATCACAACAGGCTCACGTCACCAACGTCAAAGATAACCCGGTACAAATTGCCGCCGACGCAGCCGAAGGCGCATGGCGCGGGTTTGATGAACAGGAAACCACCGTTGCCGTTGCTCGCTATGCGCCGTTCAACGCCATCGCTCTGCTGGTAGGTTCCCAGGTAGGGCGCCCGGGCGTCTTGACCCAGTGTTCACTGGAAGAAGCCACCGAACTGAAACTCGGTATGTTAGGCCACACCTGTTACGCCGAAACGATTTCTGTTTACGGCACGGAACCTGTTTTCACCGATGGCGATGATACCCCGTGGTCAAAAGGATTTCTCGCGTCATCTTATGCTTCTCGCGGCTTAAAAATGCGCTTTACTTCCGGCTCCGGCTCTGAAGTACAGATGGGTTACGCGGAAGGCAAATCAATGCTTTATCTCGAGGCTCGTTGCATTTACATCACCAAAGCCGCAGGCGTACAGGGGCTGCAGAATGGTTCCGTAAGCTGCATTGGTGTTCCATCAGCTGTGCCGTCAGGCATCCGCGCAGTGCTGGCGGAAAACCTAATTTGCTCATCGCTGGATCTGGAATGTGCCTCCAGTAATGACCAGACCTTTACCCACTCAGATATGCGCCGTACCGCGCGTTTCCTGATGCAGTTTCTGCCGGGTACTGACTTTATCTCTTCCGGTTTTTCCGCTGTGCCGAACTACGACAACATGTTTGCCGGTTCAAACGAAGACGCCGAAGACTTCGATGATTACAACGTCATTCAGCGTGACCTGAAGGTTGATGGCGGTCTGCGACCGGTGCGCGAAGAAGATGTTGTCGCCATCCGCAATAAAGCCGCACGCGCTTTACAAGCTGTCTTTGCCGGTATGGGATTACCCCTTATTACCGATGAAGAGGTCGAAGCGGCGACCTATGCCCACGGTTCGAAAGATATGCCAGAGCGCAACATCGTAGAAGACATTAAGTTCGCCCAGGAAATTATCAATAAAAACCGTAACAGCCTGGAAGTGGTGAAAGCCCTGGCGCAAGGCGGTTTTACCGATGTCGCTCAGGACATGCTCAACATGCAAAAAGCGAAACTGACCGGCGATTATCTCCATACCTCAGCCATTATCGTCGATGACGGACAAGTGCTCTCTGCGGTCAATGACGTCAATGATTACGCCGGACCGGCTACAGGTTATCGCCTGCAAGGGGAACGCTGGGAAGAGATCAAAAATATTCCCGGTGCACTTGATCCCAACGAAATTGACTAAGGGTGAGAAATGGAAATTAACGAAAAATTACTGCGTCAGATTATCGAAGACGTGCTGGCAGAAATGCAAACCAGCGACAAGTCCGTTTCATTTCGCGCACCTGTCGCCGCAACAGTCTCTTCCGCGCCGGATACCGGAAATTTTTTAACTGAAATTGGCGAAGCCCAACAAGGCACTCAGCAGGATGAAGTCATTATTGCTGTAGGCCCGGCATTTGGTCTGGCGCAGACCGTCAATATTATCGGTATTCCGCATAAAAACATCTTGCGTGAAGTGATTGCCGGTATCGAAGAAGAAGGCATTAAAGCGCGTGTGATTCGTTGTTTTAAATCGTCCGATGTCGCATTCGTAGCAGTCGAAGGCGATCGCCTTAGTGGTTCCGGCATTGCTATTGGTATTCAGTCAAAAGGCACCACGGTTATCCACCAGCAGGGGCTTCCCCCTTTGTCTAACCTGGAACTTTTCCCGCAAGCGCCTTTGTTGACGCTGGAAACTTATCGTCAGATTGGTAAAAACGCCGCGCGTTATGCGAAGCGTGAGTCTCCACAACCAGTTCCGACCCTCAACGATCAAATGGCGCGGCCTAAATACCAGGCCAAATCAGCCATTTTGCATATCAAAGAGACGAAGTACGTGGTCACTGGCAAAAAACCGCAAGAACTGCGCGTGACGTTTTAACAAAGGAAACCTTCATGAATACCGATGCAATTGAGTCGATGGTCAGGGACGTGTTGAACCGCATGAACAGTCTACAGGATGCAGCTCCTGTTTCTGCGACACCCAACGCGTCAATACAGAACGCCAAAGTGACGGATTATCCGCTGGCAAATAAACATCCGGAATGGGTTAAAACGGCGACCAATAAAACGCTCGACGATTTCACTCTGGAGAATGTACTCAGCGATAAAGTCACCGCCCAGGACATGCGCATAACCCCTGAAACATTGCGTATTCAGGCCGCGATTGCCAGAGATGCTGGTCGCGATCGTCTGGCGATGAATTTTGAACGTGCCGCCGAGCTTACCTCAGTGCCGGATGATCGCATCCTTGAAATCTATAATGCGTTACGCCCTTATCGTTCAACTAAGCAAGAACTCATTGCCATTGCTGACGATCTTGAACGTCGTTATCAGGCCAAAATTTGCGCTGCATTTGTCCGCGAAGCTGCAGAACTCTATGTCGAGCGTAAAAAACTGAAAGGCGACGATTAAGGACGAACTATGCGATATATAGCAGGCATTGATATCGGCAATTCATCTACAGAAGTTGCTCTGGCGACGCTCAGTACGTCTGGAGAATTGTCATTCGTGAGCAGCGCCCTTGCGGAAACCACCGGAATTAAAGGTACGTTGCGTAACGTATATGGCATTCAGGAGGCGCTCGCACAGGCAACGAAAAAAGTCGGCATCAATGTCAGCGATATTTCGCTTATTCGTATCAACGAAGCAACTCCTGTCATTGGCGATGTGGCGATGGAAACCATTACGGAAACCATCATCACCGAGTCAACCATGATTGGTCACAACCCAAAAACGCCAGGCGGAGTGGGACTGGGCGTGGGGCTCACCATCACTCCACAAGAGTTGTTAACACGTCCGGCGGATACACCGTACATTCTGGTCGTGTCATCGGCATTTGATTTTGCCGATATCGCGACCATGATAAACGCCTCCGTGCGTGCCGGATATCAACTGACTGGCGTTATTCTGCAACGTGATGATGGCGTGCTTGTCAGTAACCGCCTGGAAATCCCTTTACCCATTGTTGATGAAGTCCTCTACATCGATCGTATTCCGCTCGGCATGCTGGCCGCTATTGAAGTCGCCGTTCCCGGGAAGGTTATCGAAACCCTGTCTAATCCGTATGGGATTGCCACTGTTTTCGCCCTCAATGCTGAAGAGACTAAAAATATCGTTCCTGTTGCACGAGCACTCATAGGCAACCGTTCTGCAGTAGTGGTGAAAACACCTTCTGGCGACGTTAAAGCCCGTTCGATACCCGCCGGAAACATCGAGCTGCTTTCTGCCGGACGTACAATACGAGTTGATGTTGCTGCTGGTGCCGATGCCATTATGAAAGCGGTCGGCGAGTGCTCAAAACTGGAAAACGTAACGGGAGAACCGGGCACCAACATCGGCGGTATGCTGGAACATGTTCGCCAGACTATGGCGGAACTGACCAATAAACCCAGCCACGAAATTTTTATTCAGGATTTACTGGCGATAGATACCTCTGTTCCCGTCAGCGTAACCGGTGGGCTGGCTGGTGAATTTTCACTGGAACAGGCAGTGGGTATCGCTTCAATGGTGAAATCCGACCGACTGCAAATGGCGATGATCGCCAGTGAAATTAAGCAAAAACTGCATGTTGATGTTCAGGTCGGAGGCGCTGAAGCAGAAGCTGCAATTCAGGGAGCCTTGACTACCCCAGGAACCACACGCCCTCTGGCAATTCTGGACTTAGGCGCAGGTTCTACCGATGCCTCCATCATCAATCAGAAAGGGGAAATGATAGCCACTCACCTTGCGGGAGCGGGCGACATGGTGACGATGATTATTGCCAGGGAACTGGGCTTAAATGATCGTTATCTGGCAGAAGAAATCAAAAAATACCCGTTGGCAAAAGTAGAAAGCCTGTTCCATTTACGCCATGAAGACGGCAGCGTTCAGTTCTTCCCTACTCCGCTGTCCCCTCATGTATTTGCCCGCGTTTGTGTGGTGAAACCTGACGAACTGGTGCCTATTCCCGGCGATTTAACACTGGAAAAAGTACGTGCTGTTCGCCGCAGTGCGAAAGAGCGCGTCTTCGTAACCAATGCCCTGCGCGCGCTACGTCAGGTAAGTCCAGGCGGAAATATTCGCGATATTCCGTTCGTCGTTCTGGTGGGCGGTTCTTCGCTGGATTTCGAAGTACCGCAGTTAGTCACCGATGCATTGGCGCATTATCGATTGGTCGCCGGACGGGGGAATATCCGTGGTAGTGAAGGCCCGCGCAATGCGGTAGCTACCGGGCTACTGATTTCCTGGCACAGGGAGTTGGCTCATGGAAAGTAAAGAACATACGCCCGCTATTGTCGTTACGGAAATAGGTGACTGTATCAGTACATGGACTGAGGTGCTTCTTGGCATTGAAGAGGAAGGTATCCCCTTTCGCATTCAACATATTCCGTCAGGCGAAGTCATCGATAGCGCCTGGCAGGCTGCTCGTCAGTCCCCCCTGTTGGTTGGCATAGCCTGCGACCGGGAAAAGCTGATTGTGCATTACAAAAACTTACCGGCATCAGCGCCACTGTTTACGCTGATGTATCAACAAGATAACCATGCCCGGCGCAGCATCGGCAATAACGCTGCCCGCCTGGTAAAAGGCATTCCCTTCAGGGAATGCCACTCATAATCCACAGGAGAAACGCTGTATGAACAACGCACTAGGACTGGTTGAAACAAAAGGGTTAGTTGGCGCAATTGAAGCCGCAGATGCCATGGTTAAATCCGCCAACGTGCAACTGGTTGGCTATGAAAAGATTGGTTCGGGTCTGATTACGGTGATGGTCCGTGGCGATGTTGGCGCAGTAAAAGCCGCCGTTGATGCAGGAAGCGCCGCCGCAAGCGCCGTTGGCGAAGTGAAATCCTGCCATGTCATCCCGCGGCCACACAGCGATGTTGAGGCCATTTTACCTAAATCTGCATAACCCCATTCGCTAAGGAGCACAGCGTGAAGCAATCACTGGGATTACTTGAAGTCAGTGGTCTGGCACTCGCCATCAGTTGCGCAGATGCTATGGCAAAAGCCGCGTCCATCACGCTGGTTGGCCTTGAGAAGACCAATGGCTCAGGCTGGACGCTCATTAAAATCACCGGTGACGTCGCCTCGGTTAATGCGGCGATCGCGACGGGTGCCAGTTTCGCCGAACAGCGAAATGGCCTCGTCGCACACAAAGTGATTGCCCGCCCGGGTGAGGGAATACTGCCCCGCCCAACAGAAGCAATGAATGTGACGGTGGCAGTAAGCGAAACGCCAGCAACAGTCGCCCCCCCAGAGATTATCAGCTGTAATTTGTGTCTTGACCCCGCGTGTCAACGGCAAAAAGGTGAGCCACGTTCACTTTGTCTGCACTCTGATAAGCGAGGGGAGTAGCAATGGATAAACAAACCTTGCAGGAGACTGTTAGCCAGGTTCTGGATGAAATGCGCGAGCGCCCTATCCCTCTGGGCATTTCCAGTCGTCATATTCATCTTTCAACGGCGGATTATGTGCGCCTTTTTCCTGAACAAGCGATCAGCGAGAAAAAGTCATTACTGCAACCTGGTCAATTCGCTGCTGAACAGGTTGTTACGCTGGTGGGTCCAAAAGGCAAATTACACAACGTTCGCTTGTTAGGGCCACTACGTAACTCAAGCCAGGTGGAGATTTCCCGGACTGACGCCAGAACATTAGGGATCACCGCCCCGCTACGTATGTCTGGCGATCTCAGCGGCACACCGGGGATTCGTCTGATAAGCCCGTTTGCAGAGCTGGAAATCGCTTCTGGCGTTATTGTCGCACAACGGCACATTCATATGTCTTCGCTAGATGCCCTGATTTATGGCGTTACACATGGCGATAAAGTGGCGGTCGCCATTGAAGGTGATGAACGACGACTGATATTCGATAACGTTGCTGTTCGCGTCTCACCAGATATGCGCCTTGAAATGCATATTGATACCGACGAGGCCAACGCCGCAGGCGCTGATAATCCAGCCGTTTTTGCCACGCTGGTGTCGTTGCCATGAATAACAAACTGATGCAACACATTGTTGAAGAAGTGATTTTTCGCCTGAAACAACGTGCGAGGAAAACACTCGCGCTGACGGTTTCGCAACTGCGAGAAGCCAGCGTTAACGAAATAGTTCATCAGTATGCTTCGTTACAAATTCGATTCGTCGATTTACCGTTGCTGCGACAACTTGCGGAGAACGAAACGTCAGATCGAGCGGTAATCCACATTCACGAGGCGTTAGCCTGGGGAATACACATTCAATTGTCGTTGCAGAGTCATTTCCTGAACGCCATCAAATTGAAGTCTCTCGCCCATCTACCGCTAACCTGGTGCGACGAACTAGGACAACCAATCTACCTTCATCGTGGTCAACTTTTAAGTTATGCCGACGTAGTGCAGTTATGCGCAGGGATAGTGGTGTTGCAACGGAAATGTTGTGTGACCGCACTTGCGCGTGAAGCGGCAATGACCCGAAACATTCAATTAATCAGGCAGGAGTAACCCATGCATCTGGCTCGAGTCACAGGCGCGGTGGTATCCACGCAAAAATCGCCTTCCCTGGTCGGGAAAAAACTGCTGCTGGTTCGCCGGGTCAGTGCTGACGGCGAACTGCCTCTCACGCCATTAACCGGTGACGAAGTTGCCGTTGATTCAGTCGGTGCAGGCGTCGGTGAGTTGGTACTCCTCAGCAGCGGCTCCAGCGCCAGACATGTTTTTAGCGGCCCCAACGAAGCCATCGACCTGGCAGTGGTCGGCATTGTAGATACGATTTCGCGCTAAGGAGTTGAAAGATGGCGATTTATACCCGCACAGGTGATTCAGGAAGTACGTCTCTATTTACCGGACAACGCGTGAGTAAAACTCATCTACGCGTCGAAGCCTACGGCACACTGGATGAACTGAACGCGACACTCAGTCTGTGTTATTGCGCCACCGCCATCGAAAGCCATCGCATATTACTGGAAGCCATTCAGCAACAGATATTTTGGTTTAGCGCCGAACTCGCCAGTGAAAGCGAGCAGCCATCAGCGCAGCAGCGTTACATCAGTACGGAAGAAATTGCCGCACTTGAAAAAGCGATCGATAGCGCAATGAGCGCTGTTCCTCCAGTTCACTGTTTCATTCTGCCAGGACGTTGTGAAGCCGCGAGCCGCATGCATTTCGCCCGCACCGTGGCCCGGAGAGCTGAAAGGCGTCTGGTTGAACTGACAACGGAAGCCTCCGTCCGCCATGTTTTGCTGCACTATATTAACCGGCTTTCCGATTGCCTGTATGCCCTCGCCCGCGTGGAAGACAACGTTGCTCATCAGAACCTGATGATTCAGGAAATCACAAAACGTTATCACGAAGCCAACCACACTTCAGCATTGAAGGAACGCACGATGTCGCTCACTTTTCAGGATCTTCATCAGCTCATTCGTAGCGCGGCAATGCGTGCGGATGAACTGCATATTCCCGTTGTTATCAGCATTGTCGATGCCAACGGAACAGAAAGTGTTACCTGGCGGATGCCTGATGCACTTCTGGTTAGCAGTGAACTGGCACCGAAAAAAGCCTGGACCGCCGTGGCGATGAAAACGGCAACACACAAGCTTACGGATACCGTGCAACCGGGGGCGCCACTTTACGGGCTAGAAAGCCATATGCAAGGCAAAGTCGTCACTTTTGGTGGCGGCTTCCCCCTCTGGCGTGACGGAAAACTGCTTGGAGGGCTTGGTATTAGTGGTGGTAGCGTTGAACAAGACATGGATATTGCCCAAAGCGCAATGACGGCAATTAACGTGGGAGAAAACCAATGAATAACTCTGAATTAGAAACACTGATCCGCAATATTCTGCGCGAACAGCTTGTCCCCGCGTCATCACAAACGCAAAAAAACGGTATTTTCCAGACTGTCGATGAAGCTGTCTGCGCTGCACATCTGGCCTTTTTGCGCTTTCAACAGTGTCCGCTTAAAACCCGCAGCGCCATTATCAGCGCCATTCGCGAAGAATTAACGCCCCGCCTTACAGAACTGGCAGAAGAGAGCGCGAACGAAACGGGGATGGGAAATAAAGAAGATAAGTACTTAAAAAACAAAGCGGCACTCGATAACACGCCCGGAATTGAAGATTTAACCACCACGGCACTGACCGGTGATGGTGGCATGGTTTTGTTTGAATACTCCCCGTTTGGGGTTATTGGCTCGGTCACGCCAAGTACCAATCCCACGGAAACCATCATTAACAACAGCATAAGCATGCTGGCAGCTGGTAATAGCGTCTACTTCAGTCCTCACCCAGGAGCCCAAAACGTCTCGCTGAAATTGATCGCCATAATCGAAGACATCGCGTTTCGCTGTAGTGGCATTCATAACCTGATCGTTACTGTATCTGAACCGACCTTTGCCGCAACCGAACAGATGATGGTGCACCCTAAAATCAGCGTTCTGGCGATTACCGGCGGTCCGGGCATCGTCGCCATGGGAATGAAAAGTGGCAAGAAAGTGATTGGTGCCGGTGCGGGTAATCCCCCCTGCATCGTCGATGAAACGGCAGATATTGTGAAAGCTGCCGAAGACATCATCAACGGAGCCTCGTTTGATTACAACCTGCCATGTATCGCTGAAAAAAGTCTGATCGTCGTGGCGTCAGTGGCTGATTATTTGATTCAACAGATGCAAAGTTTTGGCGCCCTTCTTCTTAGCCATGAACAAACTGAAAAATTGCGTGCTGTTTGCCTGCCAGACGGCGTCGCCAACAAAAAACTGGTCGGCAAAAGTCCATCAACCTTGCTGGAGGCCGCTGGCCTCCCTTTGCCAGTAAAAGCGCCGCGCTTACTGATTGCCGTTGTTGACGCCGATGATAGCTGGGTTACCAGCGAACAACTCATGCCAATGCTACCCATTGTGAAGGTCAACGATTTTGATAGCGCCCTCACACTGGCGTTGAATGTAGAAGACAGTTTGCATCACACCGCAATTATGCACTCGCAGAACATCTCACGGCTCAACCTTGCCGCGCGCGTTATGCAAACTTCAATCTTTGTCAAAAACGGTCCTTCCTGGGCTGGTATTGGCGTCGGCGGCGAAGGCTTTACGACCTTCACTATTGCTACACCGACCGGAGAAGGGACAACGTCAGCCCGGACTTTTGCCCGCTCACGACGCTGTGTGTTAACCAGCGGCTTTTCCATTCGCTAGAGAAACGGAAATGAATACTTTTTCACTGCAGACGCGTTTATACAGCGGACCGGGAAGTCTCAAAGTGCTTAGTCGTTTCACCAATAAGCACATCTGGATTATTTGCGACGCTTTTTTGGCACGCTCACCGCTGATTGATACATTGCGCCAGGCGCTGCCCGACAGTAATCGTCTCAGTATTTTTAGCGAAATAACGCCCGATCCAACTATCCAGACAGTGGTAAAAGGCATCTCTCAGATGCAAACTTTGCGCCCGGATGTGGTTATCGGTTTTGGCGGCGGCTCTGCACTGGACGCCGCAAAAGCAATTGTCTGGTTTAGTCGCCAGTGTGCTATCGAAATTGAAACCTGCGTAGCCATCCCCACCACCAGCGGCACTGGTTCAGAAGTGACCAGCGCCTGTGTCATCAGCGATCCTGAGAAGGGGATTAAATATCCCCTTTTCGATAATGCACTTTATCCGGATATCGCAGTCCTCGATCCCTCGCTGGTCGTCAGCGTGCCACCCGCAATAACGGCCAATACCGGAATGGATGTTTTAACCCATGCGCTTGAAGCCTATGTTTCTCCCCGCGCCAGTGACTTCACGGATGCACTGGTCGAAAAAACCGTGCAAATTGTTTTTCAATACCTGCCCACTGCAGTGAAGAAAGGCGATTGTATTGCCACCCGCGGTAAAATGCATAATGCCTCGACGCTTGCAGGAATTGCCTTTAGTCAGGCGGGGCTTGGGTTAAATCATGCGATTGCCCATCAACTCGGTGGGCAGTTTCATTTGCCCCACGGTCTGGCGAATGCGCTCCTGCTGACGTCAGTTATTCGTTTTAATGCTGGCGATCCTCGCGCCGCCAAACGCTACGCCCGGCTGGCTAAAACGTGTCATTTATGCCCGGACAATGCCAATGACACCGCAAGCCTGAATGCACTCATTCAACATATTGAACAGCTCAAAAAAGCGTGTTCAATACCGACTCTCGCCAATGCGCTGAAAGAAAAAAAAGCAGAATGGTCATCACGTATTCCCGATATGGTTCAGGCGGCGCTGGCGGATGCTACATTGCGTACCAACCCACGTGTGGCTGATACCAATGCTATTGCAGAATTGCTTGAGGAGTTGTTATGAACGTCGAGTTTACGTCCTGCGACGGTCAGACGATCCGCGAGCGAGTACAAGCAGCAGGCGTTGTTGGTGCTGGTGGCGCAGGATTTCCGACACATATCAAGCTACAAGCACGTGTTGATACGTTCCTGGTGAATGCGGCGGAATGCGAACCCATGTTGAAAGTGGACCAGCAGTTAATGGCACAGCAAGCCAGCCGCCTGCTTCGCGGTGTTCACTATGCAATGAAAGCCACCGGGGCCAGTAGCGGAATCATCGCGCTGAAAGAAAAGTATCAACTGGCAATAAACGCCCTCACACCATTACTACCGCCTGATATCCGCCTGCATATTTTGCCCGACGTTTACCCCGCAGGAGACGAAGTGCTGACCATCTGGATGGCTACAGGTCGCCGCGTTCCACCAGCCGCGTTGCCCATTAGCGTCGGCGTAGTCATCAATAACGTCCAGACTGTGCTGAATATTGCCAGAGCTGTTGAGCAGCAGTATCCGGTAACGCGCCGAACGCTAACCGTTAATGGTGCAGTTGCTAAACCCGTAACGGTGACCGTTCCCATCGGGATCTCTTTACGCGAGGTACTGGCGCTGGCGGGAGGCGCAACGGTAGATAATCCTGGTTTTATCAATGGCGGTCCGATGATGGGGAGTTTGATCACATCGCTCGATACGCCAGTCAGCAAAACCACTGGCGGCCTGCTGGTTTTACCCAACTCTCATTCACTGCTCCAACGTCGAATGCAGGATGACCGTAGCGTACTTGCCGTCGCGAAAACCGTTTGTGAACAATGCCGCTTATGTACCGATCTCTGCCCACGCCATTTAATTGGTCACGAACTATCACCACATTTGTTAGTACGTGCAGTTAACTACCAACAGCTCGCTACGCCGCAACTGTTACTGACAGCGCTCACCTGTTCGGAGTGCAACGTCTGCGCCAGCGTTGCCTGCCCGGTAGGTATTTCACCCATGCGCATAAACCGCCTGCTTAAGCAGGAATTACGCGCCAAAAATCTCCGTTACGAAGGTGCATTAAATCCTGAGGATGTCATGGCAAATTATCGGCTGATTCCAGTAAAACGGCTGGTGGCAAGATTGGGATTAGCCACGTGGTATCAGGACGCGCCATTGTCTGAACACGTACCACAACCCGAAAAAGTGACACTATTGTTACGTCAGCACATCGGTGCCAGCGCAATTCCGTGTGTACAAAACGGCGATCGCGTCGTTCGTGGGCAGTGCGTAGGTCAAATTCCACACGGCACATTAGGCGCCCCTGTTCATGCCAGTATTGATGGCATGGTCAGCGATGTGACAGAAAACGCGATTACGATAGTGAGAGGTTAACCATGTCGAAAGCGGTAGGTATTTTAGAACTTAGCAGTATCGCGAAAGGAATGGAAACCGGCGATGCCATGCTGAAAAGCGCCAACGTTGAATTACTGGTCAGCAAAACGCTTTGCCCCGGTAAATTTCTGCTGATGCTCGGAGGCGATGTCGGTGCAGTACAGCAGGCCATCAACAGCGGCGCTTCCCTTGCAGGTGAAATGCTGGTCGACAGTCTGGTCCTTCCTAATATTCATCCCACTATCCTGCCCGCAATCAGCGGTCTGAACCATGTTGACCAGCGACGGGCTGTCGGTGTAGTCGAAACCTGGAGTGTAGCGGCCTGCATTGACGCTGCCGATTGTGCAGTGAAAGCGGCAAACGTCACGCTCGTACGGGTACATATGGCCTTTGGTATTGGCGGTAAATGCTACATGGTAGTGGCAGGCGATATTTCTGATGTTAATAACGCGGTATCTGTCGCCAGCGAGCGAGCGGGGGAAAAAGGTTTGTTGGTCTATCGCTCGGTAATTGCCCGTCCGCATGAAGCCATGTGGCGTCAGATGGTGGAGGGATAATGTCAACTCAGCACACGACTGAACGAATGATTCAGGAATATGTCCCCGGTAAACAGGTCACGTTGGCACATGTTATTGCCAATCCTGGAAAGGATCTGTTTAAAAAATTAGGCTTACCGGACACCGTTTCCGCTATTGGCATTCTGACGATTACCCCCAGCGAAGCATCTATCATCGCATGTGATATCGCTACAAAATCAGGCGCTGTGGAGATTGGTTTTCTTGATCGTTTTACCGGCGCGGTAGTTCTGACTGGCGATGTTTCCGCCATCGAATATGCGCTTAGCCAGGTCACCCGCACGCTGGGCGAAATGATGCACTTTACCGCCTGCCCCATTACTCGGACCTGACACTATGCGACGCATGATGCTCATTGGCCCCAGCCAGTGCGGAAAAACATCACTCACACAATGCCTGCGCGGGGAGAATATTCAGTATCAGAAAACGCAGGCAATCGTCTGGTCCCCGGCAACTATTGACACGCCCGGAGAATACCTCGAAAACCGTAACCTTTACAGCGCACTGCTGGTCAGTGCCTGCGAAGCGGACATTATCGCGCTGGTGCTTAATGCAGACGCGCCGTGGTCCCCTTTTTCGCCAGGCTTTACCACGTCAATGAATCGCCCGGTCATTGGGGTAGTCACCAAAGTGGATTTAGCCAGTGAAGAACAGATATCTTTGGTGAAATGCTGGCTACGGGAAGCCGGAGCTCGAAAGGTGTTAATGACCAGTGCGGTAGATAACATCGGGGTTGCAGAACTTCTTGCCTTATTGCATACAGAAGAAGGCAGTCGTTAAGCCAGAGATTTCAATATGTTATGAGATGGGAATGATGACTTACAACAGTGAGAAAAGAATCAATGAACAATGAGGATTGCCCGGCAATCCTCATTGAATAAAGTAGAAATTACTTCGCTTCGCCGTTTTTCATTTCGCCCATAGCTTTCAGCTTTTTGGAGATATCGCGGCGTTCTTTGGAGAGCTCAGCATTTTTGATGATGTAATCATCAACACGATCTTCATAGTCGCCTTTCATGCTGGCGATGATGCCCTGAATTGCTTCAACGCTCATACCAGGTTTGATGTAGTCGCTCAGGTTGTCGAGCAGCAGGACGCGTTTCTGGTTGTCACGGATCTTTTTCTCAACGTCCTGGATTTCACGTTGCAGCTTGTTCTTACGGCGGAACAGACGAACAAATTCCAGCACGTCCTGGAATGAAGGCTTGGTAGTTTCCATTTTTATACCCCTGATAATGTGAGAGTCGGATTCGTTTAAGCAACCGCTATTCGTTAGGGCCAACATTACTCATAGCTGCCGCAGATGACAATGCTTTTATCCCTGTTCACTATCATACCCTTTATCCTTGCTGAATCGAAGCAGCAGCAATTTGATTCTGAAGGTCGGAATTTATTTGCGTAAAGCCCGACAAATCAGATTTGACAGTAACTCCAGTTGATGCGCCGTTTCCATGTTTAGCCATACATAGCCATAAATCGGCGTCTCAACGACTTTCAGATCATGATGATTAGCGAGCAACTGGCGCAACTCTTCCACAGCATCGTTCAGTTTTTCTGTATTAGCAAAAACCGGCTGTGGATTACCTTCGTACAGGGCATGAACAAGAGTCAGCACTATTTGCTGCATCATTTGCTGTGTGTCGCGCAGTTTTTGTGCATTCAGTAGCACAAAATGACTGGGCCTCGTGGCCCAGTAAGCATTGATTTGCAGCTCCAGCATACAAACCAGATTACGGTTAATCGTCTGGATACCTTCATATATCGATTTTGGAATACGGGTTTCTTTGCTGGCGGGTGCAATCAGCCCACGCATTTTCACGGCATCGGTCAGGAGTTTTTGTAGATGGCTTTCCAGACGTGGGCGTTCGAGTAAGTTTGGTGAGAATGCTGATTGATAGACCCGATTATATTCGGTCAGACTTTTCGCCAGTTGAATGCGCCAGTGGATGAACGCCCGTTGTGGCCAGATACCGGTAAACAACATTGCCAGTAAAGAGCCGAGGATCACATCGCCGCTTCGCCATAATGCCGTATCAATTTCACCTGTCGGGGAACCAACAACAATCGCCAGCGTCACACCAATCAATAAGCCTTGATAAGGTTTCTTGCCCAGCGCCAACCAGCCGCAAAGGAACATGGCTGCTGCACACCAGATTAACATCAACGGTAAAGAGATTAACTCCAGTTGCAGAGCGATAAGACCTAAAATCGACCCCAACACCGTACCGCCAATACGTTCAAAGGCGCGAGGGACGACGTTACCCCAAAACGAGATAGGCCCCATGATCACCACCATAGTGACCAGTGGCCAGGTGCTTTCCGGGATAGTAAACAGGCGAATAATGAGAAAAGTCAGCAGGAATGCTAGTGCGACGCGAGTACCATGCACGATACGGTAATGACGGTACACACGAATTTCAAACGGACTAAGGCACTTATCAGCTCGCACGCTGGAACTCCGTTAAATAAGGATAAAGTTAACTCAGAACGATTACTGCGGCCAGACACTAAACCAAGTGTCCAGCCGACTTACAAAAAGTAATCCGGAACATTCCCGAAGGGATTATCAGAAGTCTGAAGGTCAATTTTACCCTTTTACATGACGAAAAACAGCGAAGCAATCAGGTTAACACCCTGTTGTTGCACCAGCATTAACCCATTTTCGGCTGCACTGCGACATACATTTCAATATCCCAATAGCCGTCTTCCGCTCCGTTATTAAGATAAACTTCGAAACAGGGCTTAGGTGACATCTGATAAGCACTGTCTTGCAAGAGAGTATTAAAAAACTGATACCATGGCGTAGAAAAATCATCGCCTTCTACGCGAGCAACGGCAACCGCATATTGCCCACCGGAGATTTCCGTCAGGATCACGCCTTCACTGTTTTCCGGTAGAGTGAAATTGTTCTCCAGGGAAACCACCGTGTCACAACGTAACTTTTCGGCAGGTGTTTCATCTGGGTTATCGTAATAGACGGCAAGCCATTCCTTAGGCACAACTTTTTTGTTGTCTACCCACATCATCAACTGCTCAAAACCTTTCTTCACCGTTTGTTCCCACGGGCCAACGAGATGGAAACCTGCAACGGTACGTTTATCTTCCTGCTTAATCTCGTAGTTCATGACGCCTCCACATACACTGTTTTTTTGTACAGTGTATTTTGCAATGTAAATACCACAAGGAATGAGTGTTGATTATGCGAGCGGACTCGCACTCCTGCCAGTCGGCGCTAAATAAAGGTCAGGATTTATGGTGGAAATAATCGCTCAACCTGGAAAACATACCGCCTTCACCGACAGATTCCAGGGTTACCAATGGCCAGTGCGCAACCAATTTATCGCGGTCGTACAGCTCAATTTCCCCTACCCGCTTGTGAGCAGCAATTGGCGCAGTTAGTTCTTTACCATCAAGGGTATATTTTGCTTTGATATTAGGGATCTCCGCTTTCGGCAGCACCATCCAGAATTCTTGTTCCGTTCCCAGTGCGATGTTTTCTTTATCACCATACCAGATGCGTTCCGTACCGACCTTTTTCCCACGGTGCAAAATTTGCACCGTAGTAAAGTTTTGTTGCCCCCAACGCAGTAATTTTCTAGCCTCTTCTTCACGACCTTTTGCGCTGTCAGCCCCCATTACCACTGCAATGAGACGACGTTGCCCATCCACCGCCGAAGCAATGAGATTAAACCCGGCCCCGGATGTATGCCCGGTTTTCAGGCCGTCAACGTTCATGGTTTTATCCCACAATAGCCCGTTTCGGTTTTGCTGGGTGATGCCGTTCCAGGTAAGGCTTTTTTCGCTGTACATATGGTAAAACTCAGGTTCGCCGTGGATGATGGCGCGAGAAAGCACGGCTAAATCATAGGCTGAGCTATGCTGGCCCGGCGCATCCAGACCGTGAACCGTTTCAAAATGGGTATCCTGTAAATGCAACTTTTCAGCGTAATTGTTCATCATTGTGACGAACTGCCGTTGCCCCCCGGCAATATAATCTGCAAGCGCCACACAGGCGTCATTGCCGGAATCAACAATTAATCCACGGCTTAAATCACGTACCGATACGCGATCGCCCTCTTTCAAAAACATCAGTGAAGAGCCGACAAAGACCGGATTATCTTTCGCCCACGCATCGCGTCCCACAGTAACAATATCGTCTGGTGTTATGCGATGGCTATCGATAGCGCGATCGACGACATAGCCCGTCATTAGCTTAGTCAGGCTGGCAGGGTTACGTTGTTGGTGCTCATTACCCGCCGTGAGGATCTGTCCGGTTGTGTAATCCATCAAAACCCATGATCCCGCATGAATCTCCGGAGGTTGGGGTGAAAAGGGAATATTTTCCGCCGCAAAACCAGACGATAAATTAAAAACGAACAAAGAAGCAGCAATAATAAGACGGCGTTTCAACAGCAAATCCTCAGGTGTTTCCAATAGCTGTTCTTTTTACGGAAATCCTGATGAACTGGCTGGAATAAAGTGCAAGAAAATGTGACATTTATCTCATTTTAATCTGACATCATCTGTTTTCACACGCAGCCAAAATATCGCTCTAAAGCTGATTAGCACGGTGATATTTGATACTCTGGCATACAACAGAAATAACGGATTTAACCTAACGATGAATGACGGTAAGCAACAATCTACCTTTTTGTTTCATGATTACGAAACCTTTGGCACGCACCCCGCGTTAGATCGCCCTGCGCAGTTTGCCGCCATTCGCACTGATAGCGAATTCAATATTATCGGCGAACCTGAAGTCTTTTACTGTAAGCCTGCGGACGATTATTTACCCCAGCCAGGGGCGGTGTTAATTACCGGCATCACTCCACAGGAAGCGCGTGCAAAAGGGGAAAACGAAGCTGCCTTTGCCGCCCGTATTCACTCGCTTTTTACCGTACCGAAGACCTGTATTCTTGGTTACAACAATGTGCGTTTTGACGACGAAGTTACACGCAATATCTTTTATCGTAATTTTTACGATCCCTATGCCTGGAGTTGGCAACATGATAACTCTCGCTGGGATCTGCTTGACGTGATGCGTGCCTGTTATGCCCTGCGCCCGGAGGGGATTAACTGGCCTGAAAATGAAGATGGTTTACCGAGCTTTCGACTTGAACATTTAACCAAAGCTAATGGTATTGAACATAGCAACGCCCACGATGCGATGGCCGATGTGTACGCCACTATTGCGATGGCGAAGTTGGTGAAAACACGTCAACCACGGCTGTTTGATTATCTCTTTACCCATCGTAATAAGCACAAACTGACGGCGTTGATTGATGTACCGCAGATGAAACCGCTGGTACATGTTTCCGGTATGTTTGGCGCATGGCGCGGCAATACCAGCTGGGTGGCGCCACTGGCGTGGCATCCGGAAAATCGCAATGCCGTGATTATGGTGGATTTGGCGGGAGATATCTCGCCACTCCTGGAGCTGGACAGCGACACGCTGCGCGAGCGTCTGTATACCGCAAAGGCCGATCTGGGCGATAACGCCGCAGTCCCGGTTAAGCTGGTGCATATCAATAAATGCCCGGTGCTGGCGCAGGCGAATACGCTGCGCCCGGAAGATGCCGACAGGTTGGGAATTAATCGTCAGCATTGTCTCGATAACCTGAAAATTCTGCGTGAAAACCCGCAAGTGCGCGAAAAAGTGGTTGCGATATTTGCTGAAGCCGAACCATTTACACCTTCAGATAACGTCGATGCACAGCTCTATAATGGCTTTTTCAGTGACGCCGATCGCGCAGCAATGAAAATTGTGCTGGAAACCGAGCCGCGTAATTTACCGGCACTGGATATCACCTTTGTCGATAAACGGATTGAGAAACTGTTGTTCAATTATCGGGCGCGTAACTTCCCGGGGACGCTGGATTACGCCGAGCAGCAACGCTGGCTGGAGCACCGCCGTCAGGTCTTCACAGCAGAATTTTTGCAAGGTTATGCTGATGAATTGCAGATGCTGGCACAACAATATGCCGATGACAAAGAGAAAGTAGCGCTGTTAAAAGCGCTTTGGCAGTACGCGGAAGAGATCGTCTGAAACAAAAAAGCCGGAGCGATATAAACTCCGGCTTTTTTTAGATTTACCGGATGATTATGTCATCCGGATTTAAAGATTATGCAACGTCTTCGTACTGCGGAACCGGGTTGCGGAAGCTCTTAGTCACGCAAGCCAGGTAAATCAGACCGATAGCCGCCCAGATCAGCCCCAGAACCATTGAGCTTTCTTCCAGGTTAACCCACAGCGCACCTACAGTCAGCGCACCACACATCGGCAGGAACAGATACTGGAAGTGATCTTTCAGCGTCTTGTTACGCTTCTCACGGATCCAGAACTGCGAGATAACCGACAGGTTAACGAAGGTGAACGCCACCAGCGCACCAAAGTTAATCAGCGCCGTTGCCATTACCAGGTCAAAGTTGATTGCCAGCAGAGCAATCGCGCCAACCAGGATGATGTTCATCGCCGGAGTACGCCATTTCGGGTGTACATAACCGAAGAAGCTCTTCGGGAACACGCCGTCACGACCCATTACGTACATCAGACGCGCTACGCCTGCGTGCGCCGCCATACCGGACGCCAGTACGGTAATGGTGGAGAAGATCAGCGCGCCAACCTGGAACGCTTTGCCCGCAACGTACAGCATGATTTCAGGCTGTGACGCATCCGGATCTTTAAAGCGAGAGATATCCGGGAAGTACAGTTGCAGGAAGTAAGTTGCAAAGATGAAGATCATGCCGCCGATCAGCGCGGTCAGGAAAATCGCTCGCGGGATCACGCGCTCTGCATCTTTGGTTTCTTCCGACAAGTTGCTGATGCCGTCAAAGCCGGTAAAGGAGAAACACAGAATCGTCGCACCGGTAATCATCGGGATGACATGTGCATCACCGGACCAGAACGGACGCGTGCTCGCCAGCGTACCAGCGCCTTCACCTTCAAATACGCCATACACAACCATGCCCAGAATCACCGCGATCAGCACTACCTGCAACACCACGATTACGGTGTTGAAGTTCGCTACGGATTTCAGACTACGCAGGTTAAAGGCGGTCATAAAGGCCACCAGCGCCACCACAAACATCCACGATGGGATGGAAGGCACCAGAGCTTCAAAATAGATTTTCGCCAGCAGAATGTTGATCATCGGCGCGAACAGGTAGTCGAGCAGAGAAGACCAACCCACCATAAAGCCGACAGTCGGGCTAATGGATTTCTGGGCGTAAGTGTATGCAGAGCCAGCAGAAGGATAGCGGCGAACCAGCTTCCCATAGCTCAGAGCCGTAAACAGGATCGCAATCAATGCAAACGCATAGGCTGTCGGCACATGACCATCCGTGAGGCCTGAAACGATACCAAAAGTATCAAACAGCGTCATCGGCTGCATATAGGCAAGACCCATCATTACAACCGGAACTAACGTAAGCGTTTTACGCAATTCCACGCGAGAGGTGTTTGGAGTAACGTTATGCGACATGGTCATTCTCCTTTACGGTGATAACCGTCGCGTAAGCAAAAAATTGCCCCATTTTTTTGGATTCCTCAGCGACAACAACTGTCGATTTTTAGTAAATATCTATCCGGTACGAAGCCCGGCCTCTTGGTATGAATGATTGGTTTGAAGCAAAAAATAACCGACGCGGATGAAACGTCGGTTTTTAGTCATTTTTTGACAGCGGCGCATTGTGCCTAAATGGGGGGTAAATGACAAGAGAATGAGAGGCTTGTCATATAATTTTTTATTTAAATGGCTGATTTTCCGTCATCATATTTTGCATAAACACCAGCAATAGCACTATTTGCTAAAATCTCATCACGCCACCACGCACTGGCAAGCCCTGCGGTTTGTTCATTCCAGCCAATCCATACGGGTTCAAAGAGGGATTGCGCAACCACTTTCTTCTCAATTAACGCGCCACTATCAAGAAAGCGTTGCGCCAGATAGCGCGGTAAATAACCGCAACCAAGGCCGCTGATTTGTAATTCCAGTTTGGTTTTAAAATCAAATACGGTAATGGCCTCTTGTTCGTCGAGAAGTTGTGATGTCGTAGATGCGCCAGCCTGCGCGGTATCACCTACGATAATCGCCCGATAGCGTTTAATGATACGGCGATTTAACGGTTCCTCTTCCAGAGCTAACGGATGATGAGGTGCAATCGCGAAAACTTGTTCCAGACAGCCCAACCGAGAGAAACCATATTCGCTGGAAGATGGCGGTTCATGCATCGCGCCAACAATAATATCCGCTCGCCCCTGAGTCAGGGCATCCCAGGAACCGCCCAGAACGCCATTGATAAACTTCAGACGCGTGACGCTGTGATGTTGATAAAAGGCTTCAATGAGTGGCGCAAGCAGTGAAAAGGGAAAGGTATCATCAACCCCGATTACCAGATCGTTTTCCCAACCTTCATGGAGTTTGATCGCCTGCTTTTCCAGTTCATGCACAGCATGGAGAATTTCCCGCCCCTTCTCCAGCAACATTTTTCCGGTGCGGGTAAACTTAGCGCGGTGACCACTACGATCAAGCAATTGAATATTAAGGTCGCTTTCCAGCTTGTGAACAGTGTAACTGAGGGCAGATGGCGTCTTATACAGTTTGGCTGACGCCGCCGCAAAACTGCCCTCTTTTTCTAAGGCATCAAGGATCATCAACACGTCCAGCAGTGGTTTCATACACGCCCCCTTGCGGTGTATGCGGCATTCTGCTGGCGTGATGCTTTACTCCAGCGGCATTACCAGTGGATCGGGATACTGGTATTCAAATCCCAATTCATTACAGATCCGGCTGCCATCAATAATTTTACCTTTGCCGCTGTCCAGGCTATTCCTGAACTGCGGAGGTTCCAGTCCCAGTAAACGGGCCATCTGTGGATAGAAAACATTACGCGCAGGGTGAGCTGGCGCACATATATTATAGATGTGCCCGCCTTTAGGTGCCTGTAACAACAGAGTGATAGCGCCAATAACATCTTCCAGGTGGACTAAATTGACGCCGTGTTCTCCATCCGGCGCAGTTTTTCCGGCAAAGAAACGGCCGGGATGACGCCCAGGCCCGACCAGACCAGCAAGACGCAAAATATCAACCGAAGTACCGGGTAAATTGTGCAGCCAGTCTTCCAGCTCTTTTAACACTCGTCCACTATGGGTCAGCGGATTACGCGGAGTGTTTTCTTTCACTGTGCCTTGCGCATCACCGTAAACAGATGTTGAACTGGTAAAAATAATGCGGGGAATGTGATAAGCCAGCGCACTATCCACCAGCTCCTGTACCGCTTGTAAATAGAACTCATCGCCGGGGCCGCTACGACGTGCCGGAAGCGTAATCACCAGTGCATCGGCATCCATCAGGGCATCCAGATCGTCAGAGTCGCAAACTAAATCGGGCTCCATGCGAAGCAGATAGCTATCAATGCCACTCATTTGGGCCGCTTCTACGCCATCTTGTGTAGTTTTACTCCCGGTGACTTGCCAGCCTCGTGCTGAAAGTGACATCGCCAGCGGCATGCCTAACCACCCTAACCCGACAATTGCGACCTTTTTCATCCGTTTTCTCCTGATACACCTTAGATCTATAAGGCTACGCCAGCGTATCAAAACTGACAATTCATTCTATGAATGAATCTCTTCAATAATGATAACGACATGCTGCAATAAGCAGTGAATCGTCAGTAACCGCGCATACCAGACGGTGCTCCTCTGTAATGCGTCGGGACCAGAAGCCTGACAAATTATGTTTCAGGGGTTCTGGCTTCCCCTTACCTTCAAATGGCGTTCTGCGGGTATCTTTGATAAGTTCATTGATCTTTTTAACAATTCGCTTATCTGTTTCCTGCCAGTACAGATAATCATCCCCCTGATTCCTCAGACCCGATTAGTTTCACTCGATAATGTCCTTTTCCGTTTCTTTGCCTGATTTCAGGCTATCAATTGAGTCCATCAATCTCCGGGCGTTAGCGGGGGAACGCAGTAGATAAGCCGTTTCTTCCAGCGAGTTGTATTCTTCGAGTGACATCAGAACACAAGCCTCTCCATTCTGACGAGTAATAAGGATCGGGGCATGATCTTCAACGGCTTTCATCATTGTTGCCGACAAATTCTGACGCGCTTCGCTGTAGCTAATTGTACGCATGTCAATCTCCTCTTTTGTACAGTTCATTGTGCAATGATGAGTGGCAATAAACTGTTTATTAATTAGCCAGTAGCTCAAAGCATTGTCAGCGAGACGAAAAATCCAGGCTTCGCTATTTTTGGTGCCGTCAGGTTAGAGGACAGTCCTCTTAGCCCCCTCCTTTCCCCGCTCATTCATTAAACAAATCCATCGACATAAAATATATAAAAAAGCCCTTGCTTTCTAACGTGAAAGTGGTTTAGGTTAAAAGACATCAGTTGAATAAACATTCACAGAGACTTTTATGACACGCGTTCAATTTAAACACCACCATCATCACCATCATCCTGACTAGTCTTTCAGGCGATGTGTGCTGGAAGACATTCAGATCTTCCAGTGGTGCATGAACGCATGAGAAAGCCCCCGGAAGATCACCTTCCGGGGGCTTTTTTATTGCGCGGTTGATAACGGTTCAGACAGGTATAAAGAGGAAAAAGAAAATGACAGACAACACTCGTTTACGCATAGCTATGCAGAAATCAGGACGTTTAAGTGATGACTCACGCGAATTGCTGGCGCGCTGTGGCATAAAAATTAATCTTCACACTCAGCGCCTGATCGCAATGGCTGAAAACATGCCGATTGATATTCTGCGCGTGCGTGACGACGACATTCCCGGTCTGGTAATGGACGGCGTGGTAGACCTTGGGATTATCGGCGAAAACGTGCTGGAAGAAGAACTGCTTAACCGCCGCGCCCAGGGTGAAGATCCGCGTTATTTTACCCTGCGTCGTCTGGATTTCGGAGGCTGCCGCCTTTCGCTGGCAACGCCGGTTGATGAAGCCTGGGACGGCCCGCTCTCCTTAAACGGTAAACGTATCGCCACCTCTTATCCTCACCTGCTCAAGCGTTATCTCGACCAGAAAGGCATCTCTTTTAAATCCTGCTTACTGAACGGTTCTGTCGAAGTCGCCCCGCGCGCCGGCCTGGCGGATGCGATTTGCGATCTGGTTTCCACCGGTGCCACGCTGGAAGCCAACGGCCTGCGCGAAGTCGAAGTTATCTACCGCTCGAAAGCCTGCCTGATCCAGCGCGATGGCGAAATGGAAGAATCCAAACAGCAACTGATCGACAAACTGCTGACCCGTATTCAGGGTGTGATCCAGGCGCGCGAATCAAAATACATCATGATGCACGCACCGACCGAGCGTCTGGATGACGTCATTGCCCTGCTGCCAGGTGCCGAACGCCCAACTATTCTGCCGCTGGCGGGTGATCAACAGCGCGTCGCCATGCACATGGTCAGCAGCGAAACCCTGTTCTGGGAAACCATGGAAAAACTGAAAGCGCTGGGTGCCAGTTCGATTCTGGTCCTGCCCATTGAGAAGATGATGGAGTGATCGCCATGAGCTTTAACACAATCATTGACTGGAATAGCTGTACTGCGGAACAACAACGCCAGTTGTTAATGCGCCCGGCGATCACCGCTTCTGAAAGCATTACCCGCACTGTTAACGATATTCTCGATAACGTGAAAGCACGCGGCGATGACGCCCTGCGGGAATACAGCGCGAAGTTTGATAAAACCACGGTTACCGCGCTGAAGGTGTCTGCTGAGGAGATCACAGCCGCCAGCGAACGCCTGAGCGACGAGCTAAAACAGGCGATGGCGGTGGCAGTAAAGAATATTGAAACCTTCCACACTGCGCAAAAACTGCCGCCGGTAGATGTAGAAACTCAGCCAGGCGTACGTTGCCAGCAAGTCACGCGCCCGGTAGCTTCAGTTGGTTTGTATATTCCTGGCGGCTCCGCCCCGCTCTTCTCAACGGTATTAATGCTGGCGACTCCGGCGCGTATTGCAGGCTGTAAAAAAGTGGTGCTGTGCTCACCGCCGCCGATTGCCGATGAGATCCTTTACGCGGCGCAGCTGTGCGGCGTGCAGGATGTGTTTAACGTCGGTGGCGCACAGGCCATTGCCGCACTGGCGTTTGGCACAGAATCCGTGCCCAAAGTAGACAAAATCTTCGGGCCAGGTAACGCCTTTGTCACCGAGGCAAAACGCCAGGTAAGCCAGCGTCTTGACGGTGCGGCAATCGATATGCCCGCAGGCCCGTCGGAAGTACTGGTGATTGCTGACAGCGGCGCTACGCCGGATTTCGTGGCTTCTGATTTGCTCTCCCAGGCAGAACACGGCCCGGACTCACAGGTGATTTTACTGACGCCCGATGCTGATATGGCGCGTCGCGTTGCCGAGGCTGTCGAACGCCAGCTGGCAGAGCTGCCGCGTGCCGAAACCGCCCGTCAGGCACTGAGCGCCAGCCGCCTGATTGTGACCAACGATTTAGCGCAGTGCGTAGAGATCTCCAACCTCTACGGCCCGGAGCACCTGATCATTCAGACCCGCAACGCCCGCCAACTTGTCGATGGCATCACCAGCGCCGGTTCGGTATTTCTTGGTGACTGGTCACCGGAATCGGCAGGTGATTACGCCTCCGGCACCAACCATGTACTGCCGACTTACGGTTACACCGCCACCTGTTCCAGCCTCGGGCTGGCAGATTTCCAGAAGCGTATGACCGTGCAGGAACTGTCGAAAGAAGGTTTCTCCGCGCTGGCTTCGACCATTGAAACATTGGCCGCCGCCGAGCGCCTGACCGCCCATAAAAATGCCGTTACTTTGCGTGTTAACGCCCTTAAGGAGCAAGCATGAGCACCGTGACTATTACCGATTTAGCGCGTGAAAACGTCCGCAACCTGACGCCGTATCAGTCGGCGCGTCGTCTGGGCGGTAATGGCGACGTCTGGCTGAACGCCAACGAATACCCCACTGCCGTGGAGTTTCAGCTTACTCAGCAAACGCTCAACCGCTACCCGGAATGCCAGCCGAAAGCGGTGATTGAAAATTACGCGCAATATGCAGGCGTAAAACCGGAACAGGTGCTGGTCAGCCGTGGCGCGGACGAAGGCATTGAACTGCTGATTCGCGCTTTTTGCGAACCGGGTAAAGACGCCATCCTCTACTGCCCGCCAACGTACGGCATGTACAGCGTCAGCGCCGAAACCATTGGCGTCGAGTGCCGCACAGTGCCGACGCTGGACAACTGGCAACTGGACTTACAGGGCATTTCCGACAAGCTGGACGACGTAAAAGTGGTCTATGTTTGCAGCCCCAACAACCCCACCGGGCAACTGATCAATCCACAGGATTTTCGCACTCTGCTGGAGTTAACCCGCGGTAAAGCGATTGTGGTTGCCGATGAAGCCTATATCGAGTTTTGCCCGCAGGCATCGCTGGCTGGCTGGCTGGCGGAATATCCGCACCTGGCTATTTTGCGCACACTGTCGAAAGCTTTTGCTCTGGCGGGCCTTCGTTGCGGGTTTACGCTGGCAAACGAAGAAGTCATCAACCTGCTGATGAAAGTGATTGCCCCCTACCCGCTCTCGACGCCGGTTGCCGACATTGCGGCCCAGGCGTTAAGCCCGCAGGGGATCGTCGCCATGCGCGAACGGGTGGCGCAAATTATTGCAGAACGCGAATACCTGATTGCCGCACTGAAAGAGATCCCCTGCGTAGAGCAGGTTTTCGACTCTGAAACCAACTACATTCTGGCGCGCTTTAAAGCCTCCAGTGCAGTGTTTAAATCTTTGTGGGATCAGGGCATTATCTTACGTGATCAGAATAAACAACCCTCTTTAAGCGGCTGCCTGCGAATTACCGTCGGAACCCGTGAAGAAAGCCAGCGCGTCATTGACGCCTTACGTGCGGAGCAAGTTTGATGAGTCAGAAGTATCTTTTTATCGATCGCGATGGAACCCTGATTAGCGAACCGCCGAGTGATTTTCAGGTGGACCGTTTTGACAAACTCGCCTTTGAACCGGGCGTGATCCCGGAGCTGCTGAAGCTGCAAAAAGCGGGCTACAAGCTGGTGATGATCACTAATCAGGATGGTCTGGGAACACAAAGTTTCCCGCAGGCGGATTTCGATGGCCCGCACAACCTGATGATGCAGATCTTCACCTCGCAAGGCGTGCAGTTTGATGAAGTACTGATTTGCCCGCACCTGCCCGCAGATGAGTGCGACTGCCGTAAACCGAAAGTAAAACTGGTGGAGCGTTATCTGGCTGAGCAAGCGATGGATCGTGCCAACAGTTATGTGATTGGCGATCGCGCGACCGATATTCAACTCGCGGAAAACATGGGAATTAATGGTTTACGCTACGACCGCGAAACCCTGAACTGGCCGATGATTGGCGAGCAACTCACTAAACGAGACCGTTACGCCCATGTAGTGCGCAACACCAAAGAGACGCAAATTGACGTCCAAGTGTGGCTGGATCGCGAAGGTGGCAGCAAGATTAACACCGGGGTTGGCTTCTTTGATCATATGCTGGATCAGATCGCCACCCACGGCGGTTTCCGGATGGAAATCAACGTCAAAGGCGATCTCTATATCGACGATCACCACACCGTCGAAGATACCGGCCTGGCGCTGGGGGAAGCGTTAAAAATAGCCCTCGGCGACAAACGCGGTATTTGCCGCTTTGGTTTTGTGCTGCCGATGGATGAATGCCTTGCCCGCTGCGCGCTGGATATCTCTGGTCGCCCGCACCTGGAATATAAAGCTGAATTTACCTACCAGCGCGTAGGCGATCTCAGCACCGAAATGATCGAGCACTTTTTCCGTTCGCTCTCTTACACCATGGGCGTGACCCTGCACCTGAAAACCAAAGGTAAAAACGATCACCACCGTGTAGAGAGCCTGTTCAAAGCCTTTGGTCGCACCCTGCGCCAGGCCATCCGCGTGGAAGGCGACACCCTGCCCTCGTCGAAAGGAGTGCTGTAATGAACGTGGTGATCCTTGATACCGGCTGCGCCAACCTGAACTCGGTGAAATCAGCCATTGCGCGCCACGGTTATGAGCCCAAAGTCAGCCGTGACCCGGACGTAGTGTTGCTGGCCGATAAACTGTTTTTACCCGGCGTTGGCACTGCGCAAGCGGCGATGGATCAGGTACGTGAGCGTGAACTGTTTGATCTCATCAAAGCCTGTACCCAACCGGTGCTGGGCATCTGCTTAGGGATGCAACTGCTGGGGCGGCGCAGCGAAGAGAGCAACGGCGTCGATTTGCTGGGCATCATCGACGAAGACGTGCCGAAAATGACCGACTTTGGTCTGCCACTGCCGCATATGGGCTGGAACCGCGTTTACCCGCGGGCAGGCAACCGCCTGTTTCAGGGGATTGAAGACGGAGCGTACTTTTACTTTGTTCACAGCTACGCAATGCCGATCAATCCGTGGACCATCGCGCAGTGTACTTATGGCGAACCGTTCACCGCGGCGGTACAAAAAGATAACTTCTACGGCGTTCAGTTCCACCCGGAGCGTTCTGGTGCCGCTGGCGCTAAGTTGCTGAAAAACTTCCTGGAGATGTGATGATTATTCCGGCATTAGATTTAATCGACGGCACCGTGGTGCGTCTCCATCAGGGCGATTACGGCAAACAGCGCGATTACGGTAACGACCCGCTGCCGCGTTTACAGGATTACGCCGCACAAGGTGCCGAAGTGTTGCACCTGGTGGATCTGACCGGGGCAAAAGATCCGGCTAAACGTCAAATCCCACTGATTAAAACCCTGGTCGCTGGCGTTAACGTTCCGGTGCAGGTTGGCGGCGGCGTGCGTAGCGAAGAGGATGTGGCGGCGTTACTGGAAGCTGGGGTTGCGCGCGTGGTGATTGGCTCCACTGCGGTGAAATCACCAGAAATGGTGAAAGGCTGGTTTGAACGTTTCGGTGCCGATGCCTTAGTGCTGGCGCTGGATGTCCGTATTGACGAGCAAGGCAACAAGCAGGTGGCGGTCAGCGGCTGGCAAGAGAACTCGGGCGTTTCACTGGAACAATTGGTGGAAACCTATCTGCCCGTCGGCCTGAAACATGTGCTGTGTACCGATATCTCGCGCGACGGCACGCTGGCAGGTTCTAACGTCTCTTTATATGAAGAAGTGTGCGCCAGATACCCGCAGGTGGCATTTCAGTCATCCGGCGGCATTGGCGACATTAACGATGTTGCTGCCCTGCGTGGCACTGGCGTGCGCGGCGTAATAGTTGGTCGTGCATTACTGGAAGGTAAATTCACCGTGAAGGAGGCCATCGCATGCTGGCAAAACGCATAATCCCATGTCTCGACGTTCGTGATGGTCAGGTGGTGAAAGGCGTACAGTTTCGTAACCATGAAATCATTGGCGATATCGTGCCGCTGGCAAAACGCTACGCCGAAGAAGGTGCGGACGAGCTAGTGTTCTACGATATCACCGCCTCCAGCGATGGACGTGTGGTAGATAAAAGCTGGGTATCTCGCGTGGCGGAAGTGATCGATATTCCGTTCTGCGTGGCGGGAGGAATTAAATCGCTGGATGACGCCGCGAAAATTCTTTCCTTTGGCGCGGATAAAATCTCTATCAACTCCCCTGCGCTGGCGGACCCGACGTTAATTACTCGCCTGGCCGATCGCTTTGGCGTGCAGTGTATTGTGGTCGGTATTGACACCTGGTACGACGCCGAAACCGGTAAATATCATGTGAATCAATATACCGGCGATGAAAGCCGCACCCGCGTCACTCAGTGGGAAACGCTCGACTGGGTACAGGAAGTGCAAAAACGCGGTGCCGGAGAAATCGTCCTCAACATGATGAATCAGGACGGCGTGCGTAACGGTTACGACCTCGAGCAACTGAAAAAAGTGCGTGAAGTCTGTCACGTTCCGCTGATTGCCTCCGGTGGCGCGGGCACTATGGAGCACTTCCTTGAAGCCTTCCGCGATGCCGACGTTGACGGCGCGCTGGCGGCTTCCGTATTCCACAAACAAATAATCAATATTGGTGAATTAAAAGCGTACCTGGCAACACAGGGCGTGGAGATCAGGATATGTTAACAGAACAACAACGTCGCGAACTGGACTGGGAAAAAACCGACGGGCTGATGCCGGTGATTGTGCAACACGCGGTATCCGGCGAAGTGCTAATGCTGGGCTATATGACACCGGAAGCCTTAGACAAAACCATCGAAAGCGGCAAAGTCACCTTCTTCTCGCGCACTAAACAGCGACTGTGGACCAAAGGCGAAACGTCGGGCAATTTCCTCAACGTAGTAAGTATTGCGCCGGACTGCGACAAAGATACATTGCTGGTACTGGCGAATCCCATCGGCCCAACCTGCCACAAAGGCACCAGTAGCTGCTTCGGCGACACCGCTCACCAGTGGCTGTTCCTGTATCAACTGGAACAACTGCTCGCTGAGCGCAAAACTGCCGATCCGGAAACCTCCTACACCGCCAAACTGTATGCCAGCGGCACCAAACGTATTGCGCAGAAAGTGGGCGAAGAAGGCGTGGAAACCGCACTGGCAGCAACGGTACATGACCGCGTTGAACTGACCAACGAGGCGTCTGACTTGATGTATCACCTGCTGGTGTTGTTGCAGGATCAGGATCTGGATTTAACGACGGTTATTGAAAACCTGCGTAAACGGCATCAGTGAGTTGCAGGCTGACCGGATGCGATGTTGTTGTCGCATCCGGCAAAAAAACGGGCAAGGTGTCACCACCCTGCCCTTTTTCTTTAAAACCGAAAAGATTATTTCGCGTTGTAATTACGCAGCGCATTACGCCCCAGCACAATTCCCGCGCCAACCATGCCGCCCAGCAGTACTGCCAGAATCAAGGTAATTGCTTTCTTCGGGCTATCGCGACGAATTGGCAGTGTGGGTTTCATAACGTAACGGTAGGCATGAATATCAAGATCATCAACCTTCAGACTTTCGATATCCAGCAGGTTTTGACGAGTCTGATAATAGTTTGGCGAGAACACAAGCGGACGAGTCGCTTCGTGCTTAATCATCGACTCCAGTGCTTCGCTACCTAACAAAAGCAACGTGTCCTGAGTAATATTTTCACCAGTCTGCTGAATCTGCGGCTTTATTACCTGCGCCTGATTCGCATACTGCAACGCTTCCTGAATCTGGCGGATACGCAGCGTTTTTTGCTCCTGAGCCACCACTTCCTGAGTTTTCAGGGAGTCCTGCAAGGTTTTCATACCCAAAGCGATATTATCCTTCAGGTCCTTTTCCAGCTCTTCATTCACTCGGTCATCAACCTGTTGAATGTATTCAGCCAGCTTTTTCTGTGCATCCGCTGCAGTGTGCCCGACATAAGAAACAGCTAACGGTAACGGCTGGTTTTTAACAGCAGGTTCGATAGTCAGTTTTTCGCGTTCTTCCTGATTATCCAGCGTTTCCGCTAATGCAGAGAAAGCAGAACTGAAGCGACCAATTAACGCCTCCTGTAAATCAGCTACTTTTGGCGCAGCCTGGCCATAAATTACATTCATGGCGTTGTTATAGCCGGCAATTTGCCCCACATCAGGTTGAGTGACAATGGCTGTTGATGTCCATTGCTCTTTCGCTACTGCCAGGTATCCAATAGCCAACACGATAGCCACAATGACTGTAGCGATAATGGTCATCTTCCCGCGCCACAGTTGTACCAGTAAATCAATTAAATCAATCTGTTCCGGGTCATTGTTGTGCCCAGAAATATTATTATTTTCAACTTTCATCATTACCCTAACAGACGGAAAATTTCAGGTCGCCATAGTTTAGCGATAATCCGTATGAATGCCATAGGATAAACAATAAATATAATGAATTATTACATGAACATCGATACCAACTACCGCCAAAAATCATCTGATTACAGATAGTTAGTCGCTACCGAAAAGATCGCGGGTGTAGACCTTGTCTGCTGCATCTTTAAGCTCTTCTGACATTCGATTAGAGATGATGACATCAGCCTGTTGCTTAAACGTCGCGAGATCACGTTCCAGTCGTGAATTGAAAAACATTTCTTCCTTCATAACCGGTTCATAGATAATCACTTCTACCCCCTTAGCTTTGATACGCTTCATGATCCCCTGAATGGAAGACGCACGGAAGTTATCTGAACCGCTCTTCATAATTAGGCGATATATCCCTACGACTTTGGGTTTACGTGACAAGATAGCATCGGCAATAAAGTCTTTGCGGGTGCGATTAGCTTCAACGATGGCAGAAATGATGTTGTTTGGCACAGACTGGTAATTTGCCAGAAGCTGCTTGGTATCTTTCGGCAAACAGTAACCACCGTAACCAAATGATGGATTGTTGTAATGATTGCCGATACGCGGATCAAGACAAACACCTTCAATGATTTGACGGGTGTTCAATCCCAGGCTTTCTGCATAACTGTCCAACTCGTTAAAGTACGCCACGCGCATGGCGAGGTAAGTATTGGCAAAAAGTTTAATGGCCTCTGCTTCTGTTGAATCAGTAAACAGAGTCGGGATATTTTGCTTAACCGCCCCTTCCTGTAATAACGCGGCAAACCGCTGTGCACGTTCAGAACGTTCGCCTATCACAATACGGGAAGGATGAAGGTTATCGTAAAGGGCTTTGCCTTCTCGGAGGAATTCAGGGGAGAAGATAATGTTCTCAGTCTTGAATTTTTTTTGCATCGCGGCCGTAAAACCTACAGGAACCGTAGACTTAATAATCATTACTGCATGAGGGTTTATTTCCGTAACATCTTTAATTACTGATTCTACGCTAGATGTATTGAAATAATTGGTTTTAGGATCATAGTCGGTCGGGGTTGCGATGATTACATAATCAGCATTCCGGTAGGCTTCTTTTTTATCTAACGTGGCATTAAAACGTATTTTGTCTGATTGCAAAAACTGCTCAATTTCTTTATCAACAATAGGAGATATCCGATCATTCAGCATTGCAACGCGAGTTGGTAAAATATCTAATGCTACAACGTTATGATTTTGTGCGATTAATAGCCCATTAGACAGGCCAACATAACCGGTTCCGGAAATGGTGATTTTCATTTCATGCTCTCAGAATTAACTTAACTATGAATCATGATGTTTTAGCACCCTGATAAGAGTTAAAAGTTTTAACGCCACGATGATGTCTGGTCAACGAAACGAAAAACATTTCAGATTTTCTTTATAAGAATAGCTGCTATTTATTAAGTTAGTATTAAGCAATGAAATTAAATCAATAAGATTGATAGTAAAAAAAGCCCGGCGATAAATGCCGGGCCTTAGTTTAATACTGATTAAATCAGATTAATCCAGCCATTCGGTGTGGAATACACCTTCTTTATCAATGCGCTTATAGGTATGCGCACCAAAATAGTCACGCTGCGCCTGGATCAAGTTTGCAGGCAGTACTGCGGCACGATAGCTGTCATAGTAAGCAACCGCTGCAGAGAAGGTAGGTACTGGAATACCGTTCAGCACCGCATAAGCAACAACATCACGCAGAGCTTGCTGGTAATCGTCGGCAATTTTCTTAAAGTACGGGGCTAACAGCAGGTTAGCAATCTTCGGATTTTCGGCGTAAGCATCCGTGATTTTCTGCAGGAACTGAGCACGAATGATACAACCGGCACGGAAGATCTTCGCGATTTCACCATAATTCAGATCCCAGCTGTACTCTTCAGACGCCGCACGTAGCTGCGAGAAGCCCTGCGCGTAAGAAACAATCTTACCCAGATAAAGCGCACGGCGAACTTTTTCGATGAATTCAGCTTTATCACCTGCTGGCTGCGCTTGCGGACCCGACAGTACTTTAGACGCGGCTACGCGCTGATCTTTCAGGGAAGAGATATAACGAGCAAACACAGACTCAGTAATCAGCGACAGCGGTTCGCCGAGATCCAGCGCGCTCTGACTGGTCCATTTACCCGTACCTTTGTTCGCTGCTTCATCCAGGATCACATCAACCAGGTAATTACCGTCTTCATCTTTCTTGGTGAAGATGTCTTTAGTGATGTCGATCAGGTAGCTGCTCAGTTCACCGTTATTCCACTCGGTAAAGGTTTGTGCCAGTTCTTCGTTAGATAGATTCAGACCACCTTTCAGCAGAGAATAGGCTTCAGCAATCAGTTGCATATCACCGTATTCAATACCGTTGTGAACCATCTTCACATAGTGACCTGCGCCATCGGCACCAATATAGGTAACGCACGGTTCTCCATCTTCAGCCACGGCGGCGATTTTGGTCAGGATAGGTGCAACCAGTTCATAGGCTTCTTTCTGCCCACCAGGCATGATAGAAGGTCCTTTCAGCGCGCCCTCTTCACCACCGGAAACACCCGTACCGATGAAGTTAAAGCCTTCTGCAGAAAGCTCGCGGTTACGACGAATGGTATCCTGGAAGAAGGTATTACCACCATCAATGATGATATCGCCTTTATCAAGATATGGTTTCAGGGAATCAATGGCAGCATCCGTGCCTGCACCTGCCTTCACCATTAACAGGATGCGACGAGGCGTTTCAAGAGATTCAACGAACTCTTTCACCGTATAGTAAGGAACCAGTTTCTTGCCTGGATTTTCGGCAATCACTTCTTCCGTCTTTTCACGAGAACGGTTGAAAATAGAGACGGTATAACCACGGCTTTCGATGTTGAGCGCAAGGTTGCGTCCCATCACTGCCATACCGACGACGCCGATCTGTTGCTTTGACATTGTTTACTCCTGTCAGGGGTGGTCACCGCGGGTTGCGGCTTATTGAAGATAAAGAATAGCTTAATTTATATCTTCTTTTACAGTCATATATTTCCTAATTAGGAAATTGCTTGTAACTTGTACAACTTTATATTTAACCACTAATGTTATAAAAAAGTTCGGCTAATTTTATTAATTCATTATTACTATTATTTTGAATTAGTTCAACATGATTTTCTTTGCTTGTATTGAAATAATCGCTGCCAATAGCAGAAAGATGTGAGAATGGTGATGTGCACATCTTATCAAGAAGAGAACACCCCAAAAAATAATTCATTGAATACTGAATCCCTAACATGTGCAATATTGTTGGCGCGAAACTTAAAGAATTTTTACCTCCTGCATCTAAAACTTCAGGCGCAATATCTTTCCCAATGACCAGAAATGGTATCTTGTCCACAAAATAACGAGAATCGCTATTAAATGATTTCTTATATTCTGTCGAAGGAAATGTAGAATGATCCGATGTTATTATCAACAACGTATTGCCATAAAATGAACTGCGCCGAAAAAAGTCAACGAACTGCCCCAACTGAAAATCATAGTTATAGAATTTATTGTAGAGTGGGTTGCTACCATCAAAATATTTTTCATTTGGACTATCTTGACCATGATGAGTACCAGATGGGTACACACCAATAAAGAAGTGTTCGTTTTTATTTTCTTGAGAACGTAAAAAATATTTCAGTGCATTAAATGTTTGCTTATCAGTCATTCTGTCACGTTGATAACCAATAAAATCCCCCATACCAAGAACTTTATCAAAATTAAGCGTTTTCAACATAGTGTTAAGTGGGCTATTTTTTTCTGTAGACGCTATAAAATAACTTTTATAGCCATACTCTTTCAATATATCCGGTAAAGATGTTTGACGATGAAGATAAATATTATTAATTTCTGAGTTAGATAATTGTGCAATACCAGTACCAGTATCAGTTAACCCATCACGAAATTGATAGCCAGAAGTTAACTGGCCTCTTAAACCTCTAAAGGTTGCTGCTGTATGGTTATAATAATTTTTAAAACTTAGCGCTTCAGTAGATAACTTATCTAAATTAGGAGTAATAGAAAATGCGTCAGTTTTTGAATTACCAATAATCTCCGATGAAAATCCCTCAGCAAAGATTACAATAACATTACGCCCTTTGAAGTTGTTGTTATTCTGTATAGGGTTAATAAAAACACTTGTTTTTAAAAAAGATTTCCCGGCATCACCAATCTTCTCACTAGGCTTAAAGGTTTGCTGTAAATAGTACAATTTTGCTGTTTCATAAAAAGAATATACCGGCCCCGCACTTATGAAAGAACACACAAGCAATAATACTATACAAAAAAGATTAAATTTATAATATTTAATACGTTCGACTAGAGCGCCAGAAGGCATCGTAACGAATGAAATTATAACAAATAAAATAAAAATGGAAAAAACCTTGATTATCTCGCCAATGCCTAGCGCTCCAACTTCTGCGGCATTCGACAAGGCAAGAGGCATCAAATATTGCCCTGAGCTAAATAGCGATGCTGCCTGCACACCTAAAATGGAGAGATAAATCCCCCACAAGATATTGCTTATGGACTTTCTTTTTATTAGAAGTATTGCCAGACTTGTAAGTGTGTATTCAATAGTAAATAAAAAGACACAGTCTGTCCTTCCAGAGTAAAGTAAAATACTCAAGAAGATACAGAAAGGTGGTATTATTTTAATTATATTTGTAAAGTTCATGTCAAATTAAACCATATTATTTAATAATCATAATGCTATTCATTTAATATTCTGTCACTGAGCAAGGAAGGACTGGTAAAGCCCACTCCCCGCCAGGAGTGACGCCAGGTAGTTTCTGTCCATGCCTGCTTTTTGCATTTTACGTCTTAACCCTACCCTGAATACCTGATCACCCGTTAAAATATTAATAGCGATGTGTCTTATCCCTAAAAATAATTCTGCTGAGTTTCCTCTTCTTATTTTGAAGTCGTCTTCATTCATTACCATATCCAAGCACCACTGAAGGTTATTCTCCAGGGCAAGATTACGAAAGCCCGCTCCCCGCAAGGACTGACGCCAGGTAGTTTCTGTCCATGGCTGCTTTTCGCATCTTACGTCTTAACCCTGCCTTGAATACCTTATCATTCGTCAAAATATTAATAGCGATGTGCCGTATCCCTGAAAATAATTCTGCTGCGTTTCCTCTTCTGATTTTGCAGTCGTCTTCATTCATTACCACGTCCAGACGCCAGTGCAGCTTATTCTCCACGTGTCAGTGATTTCGGATCGTTGTGGCGAACTTCTCTGCGGTTAAATCAGCAGAACTGATATAATATCTGACCGTCATTTCTGGCTCTTTCTTTTGCTCTGCTATTATTGAACGAAAGGAGACTGCCACGCATAATTTTTTCAGTCCTTTCCATTCAAACGTGAAATCAATAAGTTCATCAGGGACATCGCAAACAATGTGAAGACGGATTTCTTCTCTGCCGTGACTCTTTTCACTAATTGCGTAACTGTCATGCTCTGGATTATTTAATTCTTTCAGTGGAAATTTTTCCTCAAAGGCTTTATTAAGCCGCCCCTGATTTCCTTTTACAGCGAATAAATAATCACCTCCCTGTTTTTGTATCTTCTCTGCAATATCTTTCTGACACCCCATCGCATCAGTCGTGATAATTTTTCCTTTAATATCCAACATATTAAGAAGTTCAGGGATAGCTGTAATCTCATTAGATTTCTTATCCGTCTTGATCTGTCCGATGACCAGACTGTGCATTGTTGAGAATGCACTAATGACATGAATCGCTCCCCTGCGGCGACTCTTGTCATAAGAGTGCCGGAGCGTTTTCCATCAATTGCGATGACGTCTTTATCATCTGAAGAATGGCAGTCACGCATCCAGTTAATAAAGCACTCGTGAAATTTCGCAGGACTGATACGGGATACAACTCTGGCAATGGTATCGTGAACAGGAATACCATTTTCAAAATCACCATATTGCTTCAAAAAATCGAGATGTGTTTCCCCGAAATCCTCTATATCTTCCCAACCTTCTGCACCAGAAATAACGGCACAAATAGTCAACAGTAGAATATCAGACAATTTATATTCCACTTTCCAAGCTTATCTATAATCGGGGATAATAGAAATATGTTCCATCAGTTTTTAAGTTCCATTTTGTTCTTCTTAATTATGTAAGGAGTATTTGATCATGTATAAGCAATGAAAAACAGCTTTAGGTAATAAGGAATATCTCAATTATTAAATATTTAGTGCGAATTATTTAGTACAAAAAAGCAGCGTTACGTGAGTAGGCCACCGGAACCTCCCCGACAGCCTCTCGCAGAACCGTACGTGAAACTCTCGCTTCATACGGCTCTCGTCAGGCAAACGCGCTTCCTGGTCCTGCTTTCCAGTGGGCAAACAACTCCGGCTTCTCATTTGACAGCCTTTCCATTAGCTGACACGCCTTCGTCTTTCTATACCGCAGAGTTTTATATTTCTTTCTCGCCCACGCAATCAGCGTCAGATTAATATATCTGCATACTTTCTTCATCGCTGATTTGTGGTATCTCGCGTAATAATTCAGCCACCCCGATATTATCGGATTCAGCCACTTCGCAATATCTTCGAGACTCATCTCCACCCTGCGTCTGAGCCGCAGTTTCCTGAGTTTTCCGATCATGCCTTTCTGCGCACTGTTACTCGCCGCCGGGCTGAAACTCGTAAAGAGGTTTCCCCGCCGGTGGTTACGTGCTCTTCGCGCTCGGAACGTATACCCCAGAAAATCAAACTGCACTGTTTCGTGGTTCGCCTGCCGTTCGCTGTCTTTGCAGTAAACTATTTTCGTTTTCTCCGGATGTAATTCCACTCCACATTCCTGAAAACGTTTTGACAGTTTATTCAGTAATTTCTCTGCCTGTCGTTTACTGCCACAATGAATTAATCCATCATCTGCATAACGACACTAGGGAATTTCCTGATAATGTAACGTCAACCACTTATCAAACACATAGTGCAGAAATAAATTCGCCAGTACCGGGCTGATGACTCCGCCCTGTGGCGTACCTTTATTTCTCTCCTTCAGTGTTCCATCCGGCATCTGCACCAACGCTGCAATCTTACCCATTTATCCGCACAATGTTTATCCACTGCCCTGAGTAATAAATCGTGGGGGATATTATCGAATAACCCTTTAATATCAAACTCAAGACACCAGTCGTATTGCCAGCAACGTTTTCTGGTGACTGCTATTGCATCCAGCGCCGATTTTCCATGCCGTATCCGTATGAATCATCCAGGAAATAACTCTCCACTAATGGTTCAAACGTTATCAGCACTGTCATCTGCGCTATTCGATCGCTAACTGTCGGTATTCTTAAAAGTCTTTTACTTCCATCCTTCTTCGGAATTTCCACCGCACGCACTGGCGGTGGCATCCAGCTTCCCGACGATAACCGGCTCCAGATTTTGTACAGATTTCCTTTCAGATCCTGCTCAAAATCTTTCAGCGTCTGGTTATCCACTCCGGCAACTCTGGCATTCGCCCTTACCCGCCGATACGCTTCCACCACATGCAATTTACTGACCTGAAACGGTTTTGTCTGTTCACACACAGCCTCCTCCTGCCTACAGTTGGGCTGTGATGCAGACTGCCCGACGCTGTCCCTCCGATCCACGTTCATTACAAACGCTTCCTCACTACTACGAACAGTGCTGCCCCGGTTTCGCACATCGATACTCCCATACTCATAATTTCGGTTATTTGTATTTCTCTCTTGACATTGCGACGACCGGTTCCCGTGGTTCCTGCAAAGAGCCTGATACAGCGTCATGCCTGCTTTACGCCGGACACAATTCACGCAGCATTCGGAATTCACCCGTAAATTTATCCCGGCGGTATCACGAAACCTCCGGTCTTGATGTCACTTAGGACTAACGACTTTTCAACACAGGTTCGGGTTTACTCATCTCACTGTATCTCACATAGAATCAGATCTCGTCTGACCGTTCCCCCTGCGCTCACTACCATGGATCTTTACCACAGCAGCCGGGGTTGTTTGGGACCGACTTCCGACAGCAGATCCCGGTGGGCCTGCCACCATCTCTTCACAAGCTTATGCTTATTACATGCAAAACGTCCCGTTTTGCATCTTTGTGCCTACGGCACACCTTGATCTTACCCTGCGTGAACAGGAATACCATTTTCAATGGTCACCATAGTGCTTCAAAAAATCGAGATACATCTCGCCGAAATCCTCTATATCTTCCCAACATTCTGCACCAGAAATGATGGCACAAATAGACAGAAGAAGAATATCTGACAATTATGTTCTACTTTCCATGCTTGTCTATAATCGGGATAATAGAAATATACCTCATCACTTTTTTAAATTATATTTTTATCTCTTAAATAACATAATGAAATTTTATATCAATAATTAAATGACTTTATTTAATCAAGAGCATTTTAATCATTGAATATATAATACGTATCATTTAACAAAAAAAATCAGCGTTACATTTTTGCCATGATAGTTATATAAGGTCAATTATATTATTGTTAATGCGTTTAATAAATAGATTCATACATAGCAGCTATATGTCTCCAGTTATACATATCTTCAGCATAATTTTTTAAATCTAATACTCGACATTTTAGATTGCCAAAAGACAAACTTTCTGCTAATGAGCTAAGTTGTTCAGAATCATTAAAGTAATGAGCTAAATTATTGGTTGTATAACGATTAAAGTCACAATCGAAAGCAAAAATAGGAATATTAAAATGCATCGCTTCAACTAAAGAAGGATTTGTTCCACCAGCTGAGTGTCCATGAATGTATGCAAGACAATTTTTTCTTAGTTTATAAAGCTCTTCGATATTATAGTTAGGTTCTAGTAGTGTGATGTTTGGATAGTGTGAATAATATTTTTTTAGCTGGCGCCCATACTCGCTGTTATCCCAATTGCCCATAAATTTAATTTTTTTATCTGTATTAATGAAGGCATTCAGAATCATTTCTATATTATTCTCAGGCTCTATCCTACAAAGCCCCAAATAATAACCTTCTTTTTTTTGATGATAGTCTATCGGTGTACTAAGATTAGTAGCATGATCTCCGCCATAAGCTATAACTACACTTTTTTTATTGTACTTATTTTCCACATAATCAGCTATTGCTTGATTATCTGAAATGATAATATCAGCTATTCTAATAGATATCGCCTCAGATATTTTGAGAAATTTCTTAGCAAACGTACCCCATTTATTTCTACGCCATTCAAGCCCATCAATGTTGACAATAATCTTTGATTTTGAAAATAGTTTATAAATTGGTAGAAATAAACAACCAGACACCCCCAATATTAAAACGACGTCTGGCTTTTTGAATAAGCAAATAATTAAACACATAATATCATAAATTATGCTAGAGACACCATTAGCATTTATCGGCAAATAGATCAATTCTGCATTTTTATAATTTTTTAATTTTTTATCATATTTTTTTGAAGAGCAAAATATCTGATATTGTATACCATCAGATTGATAATCAATTAGATTCTGAACAAGTGATTCAAACCCACCATAACAAGCAGGAACACCCACTGTGCCAACTACAGCGACCGTCTTCATATTATTTGCTTCCATTTAAACACCTTGAGCCTAACTATTTTCGTATTAAAAATTATTGAACATACCATCACGTACAGCTTTAAAACAAACCTTCAGTGAATTTAATTTTTCTTTCGAATATAAAATCTCAAATACAACATTCTTTGCCGCATGAAAAAAAGCATGATAACGATACTTAAAGCTATAATTTGAATGCAGCATTAAGTATATTGCATTGCGTATTTTATAAAAATTCCTGAAAGTATTATGTATTGTTACAGAGCGACCAGCAAAAATTTTCTGCCCATACCCAAGTTCATGAGAAATGATGACTGATGGTGTCTGAACAATAATCATATTATTAGCTAATGCACGCCAACACCATTCTGTATCAACCCAGTCTATAAAGAGTTTTTCACAAAATGGTCCGACGACGCGCCATGCTTCACAAGACATTAACATCCCAGAAGCAATAACATGCGAGGGGTAAAGATCATCGTCTACTTCACTACATATAACTTTTGTACTCGTAAAAATATTTAGGCTGACTGATGGATGCATATAGTTTGAACGATGGTCTTTAAAAAAAGGAGAAGCACAAGCAACATTTTTACCTTTTTTATTATTTTTCGTAAACGTACTCTTAAGTTTTTCAATAACATCACCAGGGAAGCAAGTATCCTGATCTGAGAAGAATAAATAGTCAAACTCTTTTGCTTCCAGGCCCTTCTTGACACCATGATTCTGAGCAAATGCAATGCCTTTGTTTTCTGAAAGCGAAATAACTTCAAGGTTATTAATAACGATATTTTTTATCAAATCACTATTATTTGAGCCATTATCTACAAGAATTATTCTCTCAACTTGTGGGGCTAAAGAGTTAATACATTTCGTCAAACGAATAATTTCCGGGTTGTAAGTAACAATTATAGCCAACACCTTAGCCTTACACATTAATCACTCCAAAAACCATATGATAATAGTATGTTAGATATAATAAAATTAACACTTTGCAAAAAACAAAATAATAATTCTTTTTTTGCTTAATAAACACCCCAATGGTTAACATAAGGAAAAAATACATTTCCAAAATACGGAAAGCCATAACAGGTAGAGAGAAAAGGCTAAAAGTCACGTATTGCATAACTCCATAACAAAAGAAAAGTCTTAAATTTCTCCTTTCATTTCCAATGCTTGATATGTAACTAATAATAAACCAGGAAATAGCGGTAAGGGATAATGAATTTATTAAATTTACACCAGCTTCATTTCCTATTTTTTGTCCCACTCCAAAATTTCTTATAAAAGATATGATCTCTTTTCCTTCTCCTGAGATCGCAAGCAAAACAAGAATACTGAAACAAAAATAACCAAGGTGTCTTATTTTTGTTGAATAGACAAAAGGATATAAAAGCAAAAAAGGCAAAGCAGACCAATGAGTAGCAATTGCACATAATACCGAAAAATAAAAATAAGTCGGTTTATTTATAAATAAATAGTATACGGAAAACATTAAAATGGAAATACATAGACCATTTCTGAATTGAGTATAATCTAAAACCCAAAGTGCAACGCTTGCATAGTAAATAAAGAATAAGGTCAAGCCTGTAAAATTACGCGAATAGTTAGCAAGAAACCTTGCCTTTATAAAAAATGAACATGTTAAAATTATAAAAATGATAGTTTCATAGCTGGTCGTTATTAACATCAATCCACGATAAAATAATTCAAGAACCCCCTCCCCTTCTTCACCAGAAAAGATCAGTATATAATTATCATAGTCTCTACTTCGCCCCAAAAACTGGGTATTTGCGATAATGAAGCCTACAATAAGTGTAAATATAAAAAATAAGTAGATAAAACTTATTAAGCTTTTATCGTGTTTATATTTCGGACTATTTTCTGTCATTATACAAACATACTCAAAAATATAAGCAACCACCTTTCCTTCAGACGGATAAGGTGGCACACTTTATTAGAACAGTTCACTGTCCAATAATTCTGAAAATAATTTGGCTTCTTGATCTTTTTGCGATAATGATAAAGCACTACTGCAGAAAGGCCAATCGATGTTTAGAATAGGATCATTGTAAATAATTGCTTGCTGATGACTAGGAGCATAATAGTTTGTTGTTTTATAAATGAACTCTGCTTCATCACTGGTCACCAAGAAACCATGAGCAAATCCTTCAGGTATCCATAATTGTCGTTTATTTTCTGCGGAAAGGGTTATTCCAAACCATTTTTTGAACGTTGGTGAATTTTTTCTAAGATCAACAGCAACATCAAATACCTGACCTACAACACATCGAACTAATTTAGCCTGTGCATACGGTGCTAATTGATAATGCAGCCCCCGCAGTACGCCTTTACTAGATTTTGAATGATTATCCTGAACAAAATTTACGTGCCTTCCTATTGCCTTCTCAAATTCAACCTGATTATAACTCTCCATAAAAAAGCCGCGTTCATCACTAAACACTTTTGGTTCAAGAACGATCAAATCTGGAATATCAGTTTTAACAATTTTCATATTGTCCCCATCAACGTATACTATTTATTTGCATCTAACAATAAACTATTGAAACTTTCACCAACAATTGTCCAGTCATATTTGTTCAACACAGAAATATTAGATTGGATTTCTTTGCTTTTTTCTTCTAGGTCAAGATTGAGACAAAGATTAATTGCTTTACCAAGTTTGTAAGCATCAAATTTGACTAATTTAAGTACACTGTTAGTTTCAGTAAGTGGCGCATAATTTGAAATAACAAGACAGCCACAAGCCATTGCTTCAGCACAAGGATAATGGAAAGCGCCATCTTCAATTAACCCAACAGCAATCATGATGTCATTGCTTCGATAAAAGGACGCCAATTCTAAATCAGAAGTAATCGGAAAAAATTTAACCTTAAACCCAGCAGCGATTAAACGCTCCTTATCAACTTCTTCAAGATAGATCGCAATATTGATTATAATTCCAACTTTATTTTCCAGTGAACACAATACTGAAATAATTTCGCTAGTTCCTTTGTGCTTCTCTTTTCTACCAATAATCCCAATTGATGTGTGACCATTTAATAACCTATTTGATGGTTTCGGATAGAAAACGTTTAAATCTACTCCTGCAGGAACTACTCCTATAAAATCATCATGTTTATGAGGAAGCAAATTAGGGCTATTTAGTATTTTTTTAAGCGGTAAATAATATGTTAAACCCGCTATTAGTTTCCATATTTTATTATCAAAAAAATCAACCTCGTATGCCTGAATATAATAAAATTTCTTACGACGGGTGATTGGTAATAATGCAACAAGATAGGCAGTCAAATGAAAACTAGCAACTACAGCATCAGGATTTAATTCTATGCATTTACGCCAAAGATTATAGTACTTTTTAATGATTCTAAATATTTTCACACGGTTTTGACTAGATTTACTTGTGACGATTTTTGCTGTGGTAGCATAATATGGTTTAGTTTTATTATCTGGAACAACAAAACTTACATCATGTCCATAATTCATCAATTCAGTTGCCAGCTTAGAAAGAACTCTTTCACCACCAGCCCTGCCAAATCCTAAGACAGGTATAATTATTTTCAAAATTCAACCTCTGTTTTTAATTATTTCTTCTGACATTAATAAAATTAGTAAACACAAATGCAAACACAAAATATAAACTATATGTAATGACATAACTTATGTTAGCACCATGTACTCCATAATTTACAACAAAAATATAGGTGGTAATGATAAAGAGCATAGAAAAAACCACTTCTGAACTGATGAATAGTTTAGTATGCCCCTGACTTTGAAGGGGGTATGCATAAAGAAACCCAGCAATTTTTATTACATCCCCTACAAGTTGTAATAAAAATAATTCACGAGCGGAGCGAAACTGATCAGTAAACAAAACTGTTATTACCAAATCGCGGAATAAATAGATGTTCAACGCCATGAATGAAGTAATAGATATTATGTACAATATAGTACTATTTACTTCTTTTTTTATAAGGAAACTTGTTTTTATAATTGTCAATCTTGGTAAGAAATATGTTGACAAAGCAATTGTCACAACACCAAGATAAACCTCAGATATCTTCCATACGGCCTGCCATTGCCCTGCATCCTCCCAACCAGTTTTAGCAATCAATATTTTTCTAATACACATCAATGCTGTAGGCATGGAGATAACAGAAACCAGAGCCATCAGAGTATAATGAATGATTTTTATAATTTTGTCTTTATCCGTTTTACCCCACCAATATTTAAACCTAAACCAAGATTTATTGAGACAAAATAAAACCAATACAAGACCAGCAATAGCACTATTTATAGCTGTGGCGATCAATGCACCTTTAAGATTATAAGCCACAATCAACAAAATCATAAATATAGTAGAAATGAATACAGAAAACATCCCAACCAATATATATTGCTTATAGAATTGTTGACCATTTAAAACTGAAGCGATCAATGTATTTAAAATAGAGAATGGCAATATACAACATCCGAAAATGATTAACCATGTGTATTGCCCATCGCTAAAAAGTAGCTCGCTAATATCTTTCGACAATAAAATAACAACAGGAATAATAAGCAAGAATAATAACAGAGTAACCCTTAAGCATGCGCGCCACCATGGCGCGCATGCTTCTTTTCCTTCTTGCCAATTTTCCGCAGTATATCGAACAAGGCCAGTGCTTACAGGTGCAGAGGTAGTACCTGCAACTATTGTGATTAAACTTTGCACTTGGCCAAGCATTGCTACCCCTGATGGCCCTGTATAAATTGCTACTATCTTACCGATGATAAAACCCGCAATCATTTTAACGAATGTATAGATAGCGGATAATATAGTTACCTGAAGAAATTTTTTCATTACTTGTAATCATTGACCATTTTGATTACATAATTGACATCATCTTCACTCATTACCGGACTTATAGGTAAAGAAATTACTTCATCATGAATTTGCTCAGTAATTGGAAGGTTAAGACTAGACATATTCTGATATGCTTGCTGCTTATGGGGTGGTAATGGATAGTGAATTAAGGTTTGGATACCCTTCTCTAATAAGTATGACTGGAATTTTTCACGATTAGCGATCCTTACTACAAATAAATGCCAAACGTGCGCACCTTGGCCTTCAAACACTGGTAACGTAATCGCAGGGTTTTTTATTTCACGAATATATTTTTCAGCAATCCTTTGCCGAATCGCAGTATCTTCAGGTAATGTATGGATTTTTACACGCAATAAGGCTGCTTGCAGTTCATCCAATCGACTATTCAATCCCTGATAAATATTTTCATATTTCTTATGTGACCCATAATTTCGCAAAGCTTTTATAGTTGAGGATAATTCTGCATTATTTGTAGTAACAGCTCCCGCATCCCCCAAAGCTCCTAGATTTTTTCCTGGATAAAAACTAAATCCCGCAGCATCCCCCCAAGCTCCAGCTTTGCGACCATCACGTATTGCACCATGTGCTTGTGCACAATCTTCAAGAATCAAAAGATTATATTTTCTTGCGATTGCACTAATTTCTGGCATATTGCACAATAGACCATATAAGTGAACCGGTAATATTGCTTTAGTTTTTTCTGTAATGTAATTTTCAATTAAGGCAGGATTAATATTATAAGTTTCTATATCTGGTTCAACAAGAACAGGAACAAGTTTGTTCTCTGTTATAGCAAGAATAGAAGCAATATATGTATTTGCCGGTACTAATACCTCGTCACCGTCTTCTAGATAGCCGAGTTCTTTCCATGCCCGCAATACTAGTATCAACGCATCAAGGCCATTTGCTACACCAATGCAATACTTAACTCCACAGTATTCTGCGAACTCTTTCTCGAACTGCTCAAGTTCTTCACCCATGATATACCAACCAGAATCTAGCACCCTATTAAACGCAGAGACTAATTCTTTGTGCTGTCGCTGGTTAATTGCAAAAAGATTTAAAAAATCAATTTTATTCATTATCCTCTACCCATTTAATAAATCTAGCTGGATTACCTACTACTATTGCGCATGGTGGTACATTTTTGGTTACGACACTCCCCGAACCAACGATTGCTTTTTCACCAATTTCAACTCCTGGCAGGATGGTTGCATTAGCACCTATTGATGCTCCTTTGCGTATTATTGTTTGCAAAAATTCATCAGGATAGACTTTAGAGCGAGGATACTTATCATTTGTAAATGCTACACAAGGACCAATAAAAACATCATCCTCTATTTTAACACCATCCCAAATATACACACCGCTTTTGACTGTGACATTGTTACCAATTACAACGTTATTTTCAATCAAGGTATTTGCACAGATGTTGCAATTATTACCAATTACAGCACCTTTTAGTATCACAACAAACTGCCAGATAGTTGTTCCATCACCAATTGATGTTGTCTGGACGTCACTTAGTTTATGAATTCTCAATTGAATTTACTCTTCTAATAAAATCATCATAATTGCGGATATAATCAGACTCTTTATAGAAATCATCCGCAATTACAAGCAGCACACAATCATCACTAAAATCATACATTTCATGCCATATATAAGGTTCTATCAGCAACGCAATTGTTGGATCATTAAGTTCCACCTGCTTTGTTTCTTTACCATCATCCAGATGAAATTTACAAGCCCCCTTGACTACAATAGCTAACTGACGAGTAACCTTGTGTGCATGAAATCCGCGTCTTACTCCCTTAAGGGTCTCGAGTATGTAATATATTCTTTTGACTTCGAAAGGTATATTTCGTTGCTCTTCAAGCGCAATTAATGCACCACGCTCATCCCCATGTTTTTGCAAAGAGATTAATTTAATATCCATCATTGAGTTCCCACATACTATTCGCTGATCATTTTCAGCAAATATTGACCATATTGATTCTTGATAAGCGGTTCGGCTAATACTTTCACCTGCTCAGCATCAATAAACCCTTTACGATAAGCAATTTCTTCCGGGCAGGATACTTTTAATCCCTGACGCTCTTCAATTGTTGCAATGAAGTTACTTGCTTCAATAAGGCTTTGATGCGTCCCTGTATCCAGCCATGCATAGCCACGCCCCATCATAGCGACAGACAAACGTCCCTGTTCCATATAAATACGGTTAATATCGGTAATTTCCAGTTCGCCACGGGCAGAAGGCTTAAGGTTTTTCGCCATTTCCACAACGTCATTGTCATAGAAATAAAGCCCAGTAACCGCATAGTTACTTTTTGGTTCCAGCGGTTTTTCTTCCAGGCTAATTGCCGTACCGTTATTATCAAACTCCACCACACCATAGCGTTCAGGATCATTAACGTGATAAGCAAATACCGTTGCACCGCTTTCTTTGTTAACCGCAGCGTCCATTAATTTCGGCAAGTCGTGTCCATAGAAGATATTATCGCCAAGCACGAGTGCACAATCATCACCACCAATAAAGTCTTCACCAATGATAAACGCTTGCGCCAGGCCATCCGGACTCGGTTGTACTTTATACTGTAGATTAAGCCCCCACTGGCTCCCGTCCCCCAACAATTGTTGGAAACGCGGTGTATCCTGTGGCGTACTAATAATCAAAATATCGCGAATACCCGCCAGCATCAGTGTTGAGAGCGGGTAATAGATCATAGGCTTGTCATAAATAGGCAGGAGTTGTTTACTCACGGCCATAGTCACAGGATAAAGACGAGTGCCGGAACCACCAGCCAGAATAATACCTTTACGCGTTTTCATTTCACCATTCCTTTTAATTCATCCCGCTCTGGCATCATAAGCGAGATGCAAAAATTTGTTAAATTGCCGTAGTCGTAAATAATTCGTTGAGCATACGTTTCACGCCCACCTGCCAGTCAGGCAAGACAAGCGCAAAGTTCTGCTGAAACTTTTCTGTATTGAGGCGAGAGTTATGTGGTCGACGGGCTGGTGTGGGATAGGCCGTTGTTGGCACGGCGTTAAGTTTGTTAAGAGCAAGGTTGATCCCTGCTTTGCGTGCTTCTTCAAATACCAGAGCGGCATAATCGTGCCAGGTTGTTGTACCGCCAGCAACCAGATGGTACAAACCAGCAACTTCTGGTTTGTCTACTGCTACGCGAATGGCATGAGCGGTGCAATCAGCCAGCAATTCGGCACCTGTTGGTGCGCCAAACTGATCATTTATCACAGCCAACTCTTCGCGTTCTTTTGCCAGACGTAACATTGTTTTGGCGAAGTTATTTCCTTTACCTGCATATACCCAGCTGGTACGGAAAATAAGATACTTTGCGCAATGTTCTTGTAACGCTTTTTCTCCGGCTAGTTTAGTTTCACCATAAACATTCAAAGGTGCTGTTGCATCCGTCTCCTGCCACGGTATTTCACCGGTCCCCGGAAATACGTAGTCAGTAGAGTAGTGAATAACCCAAGCGCCGACTTCATTAGCTGCTTTTGCAATCGCTTCGACACTTGTCGCGTTAAGTAATTGTGCAAATTCCGGTTCTGATTCTGCTTTGTCTACTGCGGTGTGAGCGGCTGCGTTGACTATAACATCAGGCCGAATGCTTCTTACGGTTTCAGCTACACCTTCGGGATTACTAAAATCACCACAATAATCAGTGGAGTGAACATCAAGAGCAATCAGATTACCCAGCGGTGCCAGAGCACGCTGCAATTCCCAACCAACCTGCCCTGTTTTGCCGAATAGGAGGATATTCATTACTGGCGGCCCTCATAGTTCTGTTCAATCCACGATTGATAGGCGCCACTTTTCACATTATCAACCCATTTTGTATTGGACAGGTACCATTCCACTGTCTTTCGAATCCCGCTCTCAAACGTTTCTTGCGGTTCCCAGCCCAATTCACGGCTAATTTTATCGGCATCGATTGCATAACGGCGATCATGCCCTGGGCGATCAGCAACATAAGTAATTTGCTCACGATAAGATTTCTCTTTCGGTACTATCTCATCCAACAAATCACAAATAGTCAGCACAACATCGATGTTTTTCTTTTCGTTGTGTCCGCCAATGTTATAGGTTTCCCCCGCTTTACCTTCAGTAACTACGGTATACAACGCTCGAGCATGATCCTCTACATACAACCAGTCGCGGATCTGATCTCCTTTGCCATAAATAGGTAATGCCTTACCTTCCAGTGCATTAAGAATAACCAGTGGAATAAGCTTTTCCGGGAAATGATAAGGACCATAGTTGTTCGAGCAATTAGTCACAATTGTCGGTAAACCATAAGTACGTTTCCATGCGCGAACCAAATGATCGCTTGACGCTTTAGAAGCAGAATACGGACTACTTGGCGCGTATGCTGTCGTTTCCGTAAATAACGGCAACGTTTCATTGCTATTTACTTCATCCGGATGGGGTAAGTCACCATACACTTCATCAGTAGAAATATGATGAAAGCGGAAGTTTTTTTTCTTTTCATCATCCAGACCAGACCAATAATTGCGCGCTGCTTCTAAAAGTACGTAAGTTCCTACAATATTAGTTTCAATGAATGCCGCCGGGCCAGTTATTGAGCGGTCAACGTGGCTCTCAGCCGCCAGGTGCATCACCGCATCTGGCTGGTGTTGTGAAAAAATACGAGCCATCGCTGCGGCATCGCAGATATCTGCATGCTCAAATGAATAACGTTCAGAATCAGAAATTTCAGCGAGCGATTCCAGATTTCCGGCGTAGGTTAATTTATCGACATTAACAACACTATCTTGCGTATTATTTATTATGTGACGAACAACAGCAGAACCAATAAATCCTGCGCCACCAGTAACAAGTATCTTCACTTTTTTATTCCATATAGCCAGAGAGCATGCTGTGAAATAGACTGCTCCAGATTTGATTAATAGATGCATTAATGCACGCTACCGCCCCTGGCTTAACAGCTACCAGAGCACTGCGTACATTTCCACGATGTGACGAGCGTAACCCACTCGTGCCAAATCCGAAAAATTCAAACGCTAATTGTCTTACCAAACAGCTGTAGAAACAAGGAAAATCCTGGAAAAATTTGAACTATGATTGCAAGCTAACATACTGTTTTCATTATATTTATAAAAACAACAACGGCAGTGAGATTCAATGAGCAAAACTTATGCTATGAATCTTCACTGCCGTTTTTAATTTCTTACTGACCGACACTTCCAGTCAGGAATTTGTTACTCGCTTAACAACTTCTCAATGCCTTTGCGGAACTTAGCGCCTTCCTTCAGGTTACGCAGTCCATACTTCACAAACGCTTGCATATAACCCATTTTCTTACCACAGTCGTAACTGTCCCCAGTCATCAGCATTGCGTCAACTGCTTGTTTTTTCGCCAACTCAGCAATGGCATCAGTCAACTGAATACGTCCCCATGCTCCAGGTTGAGTACGCTCCAGCTCAGGCCAAATATCGGCAGAAAGCACATAACGCCCTACAGCCATGATGTCTGAGTCCAGGGTCTGCGGCTGATCCGGTTTTTCGATAAATTCAACAATGCGGCTGACTTTGCCTTCGCGATCAAGCGGATCTTTGGTCTGGATGACGGAGTATTCAGAGAGATCGCCCGGCATGCGTTTTGCCAGAACCTGGCTGCGGCCAGTTTCGTTAAAGCGCGCAATCATTGCTGCCAGGTTGTAACGCAGCGGATCGGCACTGGCGTCGTCGATAACAACATCCGGCAGCACCACGACAAACGGGTTATCGCCAATGGCTGGTCTGGCACACAAAATAGAGTGGCCCAGACCTAAAGGTTCCCCCTGACGCACGTTCATAATGGTCACACCTGGCGGGCAGATAGATTGTACTTCCGCCAGCAGCTGGCGCTTCACGCGCAGTTCAAGGAGAGATTCTAATTCATAAGAGGTATCGAAGTGATTTTCGACTGCGTTCTTGGACGCATGAGTTACCAGGAGGATTTCTTTGATCCCTGCAGCCACAATCTCGTCAACAATGTACTGAATCATTGGCTTGTCGACGATCGGTAGCATCTCTTTAGGAATCGCCTTAGTTGCAGGCAACATATGCATCCCAAGACCCGCTACAGGAATAACTGCTTTTAAATTCGTCATTATTTCATCCACCTGTAAAATGGTTGCTGAATTATAGCTTGTTCGATTTTTTTCGCCAGCATCAATTCCCCTGAATTGATTACTGATTTACTTCCGATGTTACGCCGCTTCGCTCAAGATTGCAGTAGCGTTATTCCTAAGTATGGTTCTATTTTTCCAGGAATGGTCGCAAATCTACCTGCCCCGTTCCGGCAGCTTAAAGTTAATATTTTCCACATTAACGACATGGTGATTAATCCTGTCGATATCGACTGAACTGTGTCCCTTTTCATTCACTGCATGAACATTTACCAGCGACAGTAGCGTCTCGTTCTTTGCCATAAAGACACCACGAACGTCCTTTCGCAGGTCGAAATTCATGGTCAATGCCGGCCCCGCAGTGGATTCTTGCATTACGTTGATATTACGCATAAAAATGTGTTGCGGCTTGTTGTGAAGCTCCAGCGAAGAACGCTTTATTTCAATGTTGGTCAACGCCACGAATGAGACGGCATTCCCTGCGGAAATTTGGATTCCGCGCAATTTCCAGGCAATGTTAGTGTTATCAAGATGAATATTATTCAATCTGAAGTTTTGTGGTATTGAGAGATACTTACCTTTAATGACTCCGTAACCGATTAACATTCCGGCACTCTTTGTCATTTCTATATTGTCAATAACAAAGTTATCACATCCATATATCGCTACCGTGGCGTTATCAATACCCGCTTTCTTGCTGAAAGCTGGCGTAATATTATGAGCCTTGATATTACGAATGATGAAGTGTTTGCCGTTCTCAACATGAATCAGTTGCCGACAATCCGATCCCGTGATATTCGCCACGACAAAGTTTTTAACCGACTGGTCTTCCGGGTAGTTATTATTGTAAGTACTTCCTGCCAGTCCTATGCCAATACCCCAGTTGATTTTGCCGTTAGTACAGTTGATGCGCTCGATGACATGGTCAGATATCAAAATGTCGCGATCATTGATTGCTACATTCCATTCAATAGCGTCGCCCTGTAAATCGCTGAACTTACAATTGGTGATGTTGGCACCGATAATCTGGTTATGAAATCCCTGGCGTAAAATGGCGTAATTAGCGTGGCTGACGGTCAGGTTATCGATGGTCAGGTTGCGCATGACGCGTTTATTTTTGCCGCCGATATAAATCTGCGTTACCGGGCCAAAGCCGCTCATCGCCAACCCTTTAATGGTGCAGTCAGAACCGCGCACATCCAGGGTGATGTTATGCATACGGCCGCCCTCCTCCCCTGTCACCTGGCTTCCGTCCTGTAAGACAAATCGCCCTCTGCCGTTGCCGCGCAGGCTTCCAAGGATGTGTAACGTTTTGCCACGAGGAATGAAGATGCCGGTGTTGATATTGTCACAAACCAATCCGGCAGGCACGACGACCGTTTGCCCTTCGCTGAAAGCCTGTTTAAATGAGGCGATCCAGTCGTGTGGATTGTAGTCGTTGATATTAACGCTTTGTCGGGCAGGAAGTGCACGGGCGAAAGGGGTATGAAGGAAGGCAAGCGCCGAGCTTGCCGTCAGGAAGGTGCGTCGGGAGAGTTTTTTAAATGGCATGCGTTCTCCTCTATAAAGCTTGCAACAAGCTGGCGAGTTCTCGGTTAATCACCTGCTGGTTAAAATCGTGTTCGACTTTTTCGCGCGCGCGTTTGACGACCGGAGCCAGTTCGTCGGTGTCCAGTTGGCTAAACGCCGCCAGTCGTTGCGCCAGTGCGCGAGCATCGTTCTCAGGCACCAACCAGCCGGATTTATCGGCCTCCACCAGTTCCGGTATTCCGCTATGCAGAGTAGAAACAACCGGAATGCCGACCGCCATCGCTTCCATCAGCGCCACCGGAATGCCTTCCATATCGCCATCCGCACCCGTTACCGATGGCAGCAGGAAAACATCCGCGTCGTCGAGCATCGCCTTCACTTCGTGGCTCGGTTTAAAGCCCGGCATCTCCACCACATCTTCCAGTTGATATTGTTCGATGAGGGTACGCAGCCGTCGTTCCCACGGGCCAATGCCGAGGATGCGATAGCGAAATGCCACGCCCTGCTCTTTCAACTGACGGCAGGCTTCAATCGCCACGTGCAGGCCTTTTTTCTCGGTTAAGCGTGCGACGGAAATGATTTCCAGCGGTGTTGCGGGCGCTTTCACGGGACGCGGGCTAAAGCGCGTCATATCTACGCCCATGCGCGATACGGCGATTTTTTCCCTTGGGCAGCCCATTTTTTGCAGCCTTCCGGCCCACAGATCGCTTATCGGTAACATCAGGTCGCCACGGCGAAACAGTTGTTGATATTCGGGAGTGTAGTGGTTGAGCACTTCCCGACTGGAGATATCAATGCCATGGAAGATAGTCGCAATTTTGCCGCGAATGACACCCAGTTCGCGTAGTTTTGCTGCGGTTACCCCCGCTGGGCCAAAATGAGCGATAAAGACATCGGCATGAAGCGGTGTTGCGACCTGGCCGCAAATAGCAGACAAAATCAGGTTCCGCGACTCGGCACCATAGCGTTTGAGGTTGAGCGCCTGCCAGGTATTTTTACGATGAATGCCGCGTAAGGTCTGGCTGGCGCGGTGCCGCAGTTTCGCTACTTTGCCTTGTGGTTCGTCCTGTAACCAGCGGGTTCTGGCGGCAAGGTTATATTTCGTCCATGCCGCGTGAGTGTTCTGGGTGTCGCCTTTTTGCAGCGCGACAATCTCCACCTCAAAGCCCATATCAATAAACGCGGTAATTTGGTTGAGAACGAAGGTTTCCGACGACAGCGGAAATTTCAGTAAAAAGAAGCCGACCTTCATTTCGCCTCCCCAATGCGCTCAAGCACAGATTGCACCATCTGCATTCCTGTCTGACGTTCGCGACTGACGGCTTCGTTAAGTCGCGCGTTCAGCGCCGGAAGCTGGCCTAAGGTATCCGCAACCATCGTTTGCAGGCTGCCGTCCAGTAAATGACGGATATCAATTGCCATCTCTGGCAGTCCCAGCTGCTGCATAATCCCGGCGGATTTATGTTCGTAGTTGATGGCAATCGCCGGAGTGGCAAAGTTCATTGAGATAATGGCAGAGTGCAGGCGCGTACCGACGGTGAGTTCACAGGCACCAAGAATTTTGCCCATTTCCAGGTCGTTGAGTTCATCCATCACCACGTGGTAACGAGCAGGATCGCTGATATGCTGGCGCAGATTGAGCGCCACCATGCGGTCGTCTTTGTTATAGCTGTCGATGCCCGTACAGGTGGAGAGCGCAATCACCTGATAGCCTTCGTCGAGAATGCGATTGACCACCCCGGCAAAGGCTTTTTCATACGCTTGCTGAGTGGTGCCGAGACGTTTGTCGAACGGTGCCAGTTCGCGCAGGGTAATTGCCACCGTTTTCTGTTGTGCGGCAACGTCCAGCCAGTGTTGAACAGCATAGCTGGCGGTGAAATCTTCTGTGTGGTGATCGACCAGCCACGCGGTATCGACGCCATGTTCAACTTTTGCGGTAGTGATATTGCTGCGTTTCATCAGTTCAAGACTGACCGATTCGCGCAGGATCAGCGCGTCGCAGTGACCAAAGACGTAGTTCGCCAGTTGGTTAAATTGCTCATCCTGGAATGGACCGACGCTATGACCAATCATAAACAGCGGCTTTTTTGCCATAAACGTGCAAAGTGCGTGTTCAAACTGCGGCACGCCGTAGAGATCGACAAAAAACGATCCGCCGACCTGGATAATGGCGTCGTAACCTGACAGCAGGCGCACGAAGTCGGTGAATCCCTGGGCGATAGCGATATTACGCAGCTTGCCAGTGTCGGTCACACGGGAAAGCAATACCTGATGCTGGTAGCGCCGACGGAGGACTTTTTTAACGCGCCCGACAACGCCCGCCGCGCTGTTGTGTTGTTTCATTTGCAGGAACAGCGGATCGCCCATTACCGGGCGATTGAGCAGCCAGGAAGAACTGACCGGATAGCGGCTCATCACGTCCACTTCGGCGTGTGGATTGAGGATGTTGATGGCATCAAGTAGGCCGCGCAAGATGGCGCTGTCGCCGCGATTGCCGCAAGTGTGGTTGCCCAGAATAAGTAATTTCATTTTTTCCTCATAAATTTGATGCCAGGTGAGGCTGTGCTTGTTGTGTTCGTTGCCGCTTTTTACCTGATGCGACGCTGGTGCGTCTTATCAGGCCTACAGGTCCCGAGCACAGAACCGTAGGACGGATAAGGCGTTTTACGCCGCATCCGGCAACCGTTGCCGGAACTGAAAACAACAATTCACCCCGCCCGTAAAAGCATTTTCATTTTTTCGCTGCGACAAAACTGACGCTTCACTTCCACCACCAGCGGATGGCGCGACAGCACAATCATCACCACAAACGCCAGCACGCCCGCGGCTATTTGCACCGCCAGCAGCATCCCCAGCGCCAGTTGTGCTTTCAGCAATACGCCCAGCGCATAACTGACCACCAGCGTCGGAAGCGAGAGATAAAACGGCAGCCATAAACTCAGGATGTACTGGCGATAACTGGAGCCGAGCACCGGTTTAATCATCACGAAGTAACTCAGAATGGTGTTGATAATCTGCACCAGCAGGAAGCCAAGCGTGACCCCGATCGCGCCCGCCATTTGCCCACCGATAACAATCGCCGGAATAAACAGAAATGTTTTGAATACGTTGAATTTAAAGCTGATATCGACCCGCGCTTTCGCCATCAGCAGCGAACCAATCGGGTTACCCACGGAGCGCAGAAGCCCCACGACACACAGCAATTGCAGTACCGGAATAATGCTGTTCCACTTTTCACCAAAGACCAGCGGTACAAAGTTATTCGACACCACCATCAGCCCGAGCAGCGCCGGAAAGTTGATAATCCCCACCACCGACAGCAGCTTGTAGAAGTTAATGCGCAGCTTTTCGGTGTCGTCCTGAATTTTGGCAAATGCCGGAAACAACACGCGGGTAATGATTGGGTTCAGCTTCATCGGCGGCACAACGGCCACGTTGTACGCCAGGTTGTATCCCCCTGCCACGCCCGCGCCAAGAATACGCGCCAGCACCAGCGTCGAAAGGTTGGTGTTGAGATAGTTGATGATGCTGTCCGCCGTCAGCCAGGCACCAAAGCGTAAGTTCGGTGCCACCGACGCCAGCGAGAAATGCAGACCGGGGCGATAAATTTTGCGACCAAAGTAGCCAAACAGCAGCGTTCTTACCGCACTATTGACCAGATAACCGAGGATCGCGGTCATCGCCAGCGGCCAGAAATGGGCGCTAACCACCGTAAAAGTGAAGCCCGCCAGCACAGCGCTGGTTTCGATCATGCCGATTTTGTTGAACTCCAGCTCCTTCTGCATCAACGCGCGGAACTGCTGCCCGTGGGGGATCACCACAAACGCCAGCGACAATGTTTTAATCAACGGTGCCAGGTCCGGGTTATTCAGCACGTCACCAATGGCATCACTCAACAAAAACACCGCCACGCACACCGCGATCCCCAGCCCGACGTTCAGCCAGTACAGCGTGGTGAGTTCCAGGTGGCTGATTTCTTTTCGCTGAATAATCGAGTTAGCGATACCGAAGTCAGAAAGCGTATCTGCCAGCGCGATGATCACCAGCGACACAGTAAGCAAACCGAACTGGTGGTTGTCGATAATCCGCGCCAGCACGGTCATCTGCACCAGCCCGAGGCCGATAATGATCACCGTGGCAATCGCCGACCACTTTGCGCCGCTGATGGTTTTTTCACGTAAGCTCATATCAATATGCCGCTTTGTTAACGAAGCCTTTGAATACCGTCAGGAAAACGATTTTGATATCGAACCAGACGCTCCATTCGCGGATGTACTCAAGGTCGAACTCGACGCGTTTTTCCATTTTCTCCAGCGTGTCGGTTTCGCCGCGCCAGCCATTAATCTGCGCCCAGCCAGTAATGCCCGGTTTCACCTTATGGCGCAGCATGTAGCCTTCAATGAGCTGGCGATATTGTTCGTTATGCGCCACCGCGTGCGGACGTGGACCCACAATCGACATCCCCCCGGTCAGCACATTGATAAACTGCGGCAATTCGTCCAGCGAGGTGCGACGCAGAAAGTTCCCCACTTTGGTGACGCGCGGATCGTTCTGCGTCGCCTGAGTCACCACTTTGTCATTCTCCATCACTTTCATGGAACGGAACTTCCACACTTTGATCGGCTTGCCATCCATGCCGTAGCGAGTCTGGCGGAAAATAACCGGCCCCGGTGAACTGAGTTTCACCGCCAGCGCAATGCAGCACAGCACCGGGGAGATCAGCAGCAGGATCAGCGTTGCCAGCACAATATCTTCCGCACGTTTGAGCAGGCGGTTAACTCCGGAAAGCGGCGTGTCGTATAGCGGCACCACCGGTACGCCGTTCATCTCTTCGAGGCGTGAATGGAGAATATTGAAGGTAAAAACATCAGGGATCAGCAGCACCGAACAGGTGGTATCCGCCAGTTGATGGACCAGTTTTTTCACGCGCGCGCCGTCGCACATTTGCATCGCAATATAGACGTTATGAATCTTGCCCGCTTTCGCATCCTCGACCAGCTGTTGCAGATTGCCCGCCCAGTCGTTAGAAACGCCGCCTGGTTTCGGGTCGTGGTATACGCCCACCACTTCAAACCCTAACCACGGCTGATTACGGAAGCTCTCCATCAGCATTTGTCCGGCGGCTAAATCCCCCGCCACCGCGACCATGCGCTTGTTATAGCCATGGTTACGCAGCCAGCCCGCCCCAATGCGAATACACGAACGGCAAACCACCAGTCCGATACTTGTCAGCGCATACCACGCCAGCCAGATTTTCAGTTGCGTGTCGAAATCATTATTGAACGCCACCAGTCCGGCGCTGAAAATCACGCTTAAGGTCCAGTTTTGTAGCAACAGGGCAAATTCTGTCGCTGCCCGAACACCGCGCCATGAGCGATAAAAATCGGTGATGCCGCCCAGCATCTGGAACACCACCAGCGTAATCAGTGCCACCAACAGGTGCATGTAGAGGAATGACAGTCCGCTGACTTCGCAAACCAGCCATAGTCCGGCAAACATGATGGTGATATCTGAAAAGCGTTGCACCATAGAGATTAACGATGCATTGGTTTTCGCTCGCTCGCGCTTTTTTAGATTTGTCATCGTTGTTCCTGTTATTAGCCCCTTACCCGCAATGGGGTAAGGGAAGATCCGACATTACTCGTTCAGCAACGTCAGCAGAGTTCGCGTTCGCGCTTCCATCAGCGGCACATCACCGCGCGATTCCACATTCAGGCGCACCACCGGTTCGGTGTTGGAAGAGCGCAGGTTAAAGCGCCAGTCGGCAAAGATCATGCTGATGCCATCGGTACGATCCACTGCCAGCGCCTCACGGCTAAAGTGCTGTTCGACGCGGTTAATCGCCTCAACAGGTTGCGCCAGTTTGCTGTTGATCTCACCGCTTGCCGGAAACGCAGCCATCCGGTCGCGCACCAGTTCGCCCAGCGTTTTCTCTTTCAGGCACACCAGTTCGGCGACCAGCAGCCACGGGATCATGCCGCTGTCGCAGTAAGCAAAATCACGGAAGTAGTGGTGGGCGCTCATTTCGCCACCGTAGATGGCGTCTTCCTTGCGCATACGTTCTTTAATAAAGGCGTGTCCGGTTTTCGACATCACCGGCGTGCCGCCTGCGGCAGTCACCACATCAACGGTGTTCCAGGAAAGACGGGGATCGTGGATGATCTTCGCGCCGGGATTTTTTTCGAGGAACGCTTCTGCCAGCAGGCCGACAATGTAGTAGCCCTCGATAAACTGCCCTTTTTCGTCAAACAGGAAACAGCGGTCAAAATCGCCATCAAAAGCAATGCCCATATCTGCGCCGTGTTTAATGACTCCATTGCGAGTGTCGTCGCGGCATTCCGGCAGCAGCGGGTTAGGAATACCGTTGGGGAAATTGCCGTCCGGCGTGTTGTGCACTTTGATTAATTCCACAGGCGCGCCGAGGGCTTTAAAGCGGGCTTCAATGGCGTCCACCACCGGACCCGCTGCGCCATTCCCGGAGTTAATCACCAGCTTGAGCGGCGTGAGGTTTTTGACGTTGATATAACCGAACAGGTGATCAACGTAAGCGTCACGCAGATTGATTTGCTGATAGCGACCACGTTTGGTTTCATCGACGGGAGGAAAGTCGTTGGCTTCTGCCAGGCGCTGGACATCGCGCAGTCCGGTATCACCGCTGATCGGGCGAGCCCCTTCGCGCACCAGTTTCATGCCGTTGTAATCCATCGGATTATGGCTGGCAGTAACTTCGATGCCGCCATCCACACCGAGATGGAACGTGGCGAAATAGATCTCTTCGGTGCCGGACATGCCAATATCCAGCACATCGACGCCCGCATCCTGTAAACCTTTTGCCAGCGCCAGTTTTAAGGTTTCGCTGGTGAGGCGGATATCACCGCCTAACACAATGGTTTTCGGTTTAAGAAATTCGCCATAGGCGCGACCAATGCGCCAGGCAATATCTTCATTCAGTTCTTCGCCTAATTTTCCGCGAATATCATAGGCTTTAAAGCAGGTTAATTTTTTCATGTCGTTACCCTTTTTCAGGCAATAGTTGGCCCTGACCGAAGCGGCCAATTTTGTTTTTGTCGTTATTTACATCGCTGTTTCGCATTCATTGCCTGATGCGACGCTGCCGCGTCTTATCAGGCCTACAAACCCGAACCGTAGGTCGGATAAGGCGTTCACGCCGCATCCGACAGCCAGCGCCTGATGCGACGTTTACACCCGTCCGTAGCGATCCGCGAAGCGCACCACATCATCCTCTTCGAGATAAGAGCCGGAGCGCACTTCAATTAAATCGAGCGGAATTTTCCCCGGGTTTTCCAGGCAGTGCGTCGCCCCCAGCGGAATATAAATGGACTCGTTTTCACCAAGCAGTTTGATATCACCGTTGATGGTGACTTTTGCCGTTCCCGCGACCACTACCCAGTGTTCCGCGCGGTGATGGTGCATTTGTACCGACAAGCCCTCACCCGGTTTCACGGTGATGCGTTTCACCTGGTAGCGATCGCCCGCGTCGATAGAGTCATATTTACCCCACGGGCGATACACTTCGCGATGCACCCGATGCTCATGGCGACCATCGGCTTTGATCTGCTCGACCACTTTTTTCACATCCTGCACCGCATTACGGTCGGCAATCAGCACCGCATCTTTGGTCTGCACTACCACCAAATCTTTCACCCCGACGGTGGTGACCAGGCCAGATTCGGCATACACATAGCTGTTTTCAGTTTTGTGATTAATCACATCGCCGTGGCAAACATTGCCTTCCGCAGTGTGAGCGCTGATCTCCCATAAAGAGGACCAGGAACCGACATCGCTCCAGCCCGCATCCATCGGCACCACGACGGCATCTGCCGTACGTTCCATGACCGCGTAATCCACCGACTCTTCCGGACAAGCGAGAAACGCCTCTTCATCCACACGAATAAAATCGAGATCCGGATCGACGGCGCTCATCGCCTTTTCACAAGCATCAAGAATATCCGGGCGATACTTTTTCAGTTCTTCGAGATAGCGTCCGGCACGGAACAGGAACATGCCGCTGTTCCAGTAATATTCGCCGCTTGCCACATAGGCCTGCGCGGTTTCCAGATTCGGTTTTTCGACAAACTGCGCCACTGCAAAGGCCACCGTATCCTGCTCACCCGCCGACACTTCACCGCGACGAATATAGCCATATCCGGTTTCTGGTAGATCCGGCACAATGCCGAAAGTCACCAGTTTGCCCGCTTCGGCATACGGCATGGCGTTACGCACGGCGGCGCGAAAAGCATCTTCATCGGCAATCACATGATCCGCCGCCAGCACCAGCATTAATGGGTCGCTCTCCGGGCTATGACGTTTTGCCGCCAGTGCTGCCAGCGCAATGGCGGGTGCAGTGTTTCGCCCTGCCGGTTCGAGAATAATGTTCTCGGTGAGTTTGTTCAGTTGACGCAGCTGTTCCGCGACAATAAAGCGGTGCTGCTCATTGCAAATCACCACCGGGCTTTCGCACTCCACGCCGTTCAGGCGGCAGATGGTGGTTTGCAGCATGGTGAGATCGCCTTTCAGGCATAAAAACTGCTTGGGGTAAAGTACGCGGGAAAGCGGCCATAAGCGGCTACCGGAGCCACCAGCCATCACAACTGGATAGAGTTTCGACTGCGCCATAATTATCCCCGAATATCATTTATAAATTGACGTAACACGTTCTCTTTATCGAGCGTGCGTTCGGCATATTCACGTGCCACCGTGTTGTGTTTGGGCAGCAGGAGCGCCTGACGAATCCCCGCCACCAGCGCCTCGACCGATTCCGGTTCTACGCAAACCGCGATCCCCGGAAAGGTTTCGCAAAGCTGCCCCAGTTCTGTGTGGGCTTCTGCGGTAATCACCGCGTTACCGCCTACTGCCAGAATATTGGTCAGTTTCGACGGCAATACGGCATCTGCCGCGCCGCGTTTTTGCACCACCAGATGGCAATCGCCCATCTTCAGCAGTGCGGGTAAAGCGTCATACGATTGCAGCGGGAAAAATTGCATGTTGCGCAGTCCACGCTGCTGCGCCATTTTTTCCAGCCGCGCTTTGCCGCCGCCCTGCCCGACAATGGCAAAAATCAGCGGTTCATCACGCAGGCGATCGGCAGCTTCAATAACGTTTTCCAGCCCCTGCTTTTCACCAATATTGCCGGAGTAAAGAATGATTTTTTTGTTATCCGGCAGGCCAAGTTGGTTACGAAGGGCATCAACATCGGCGTCTGCAACATGTTGAAAACGGGCGATTTCCGACCAGTTGGGGAAGAAGATGACGTTTTCCGCCGCCACGCCTTTTTCGATGGCTTTATTCATCATCGAACGCGAAATCGTGGAGACGTTATCAACGTGATGCAGTCCGCTACGTTCGAAGGCCGTCGCCAGCTGTGCCACTTTGCCGCCTTTGCCTTTTCCGGCAAGGCCCAGCCCCAGCATGGCATCCACTTCGTAATCCTGAATATGCAGCACGGTACGCGCACCAGAGAGTTTCGCCAGCAGACGCATTCCCGGCGTGCAAAACAGCGTTGGCACCACGCCGATAATGCGATCCGGCTTCCAGCGACGTTGGGCCATCAGAGGAAAGAAACTGCTGGCGGCAAAACTGCCGAGATGCAACAGGCGTTTCAGAGTGCTCGGCTGTTTTGGCACGTACAGCGGGCAGCGCCACACCGTGGCGGCCCCCTCTTCCCGTTTGTACCGCCAGGCGGAATAGTTCTCGCCCACCTGCCATTGCGGGTAGTAAGGCGGTGCGGTAATGACCCGCACCTCATGACCTTGTACCGCCAGCCATTCCACCATCTCGCCGGTGTATTTGCCGATGCCGGTTAACTCCGGCGAGTAGTTAATGCCGTAGACCAGTATTTTCATAATCCGGGTACTCCGGCACGCTTCTCAGCGAGAAAATAGGCGCGGCTGTTAGCGTGAACATTGTCACTGGCGAGCAGCGCGTCCGGCGTCAGCCAGCGGTAATCGTCATGCTGCTCATCCGGCAGTAACAGCTCTTCTTCCGCGACTCTGAAGCGAAAACCGAGCACCACATAGTGAGTGGTGAAATCCGTGCCGGAGAAGTTATCGTCATAAAAGTGCTGCCAGACACCGTAAAACTGGCCTGCTGTTATCGGCAGACGCAGCCCCAGTTCCGCCATCGTCAGCCGCTCAAATGCGGCTTCCAGCGTTTCGTCTTTCTGCACGCGCCCTCCCGGCACAAACCAGTAACCCTGCGCCGGGCGGTTGGTTCTTTTGCCAAGCAGAAACTCGCCGCGACTGTTCTCGACGATGAAGTCGAGAGAGACAAGCGGAGTGGAGCGCACTACCGTGGCAAAGTCTTCCTGACGTAAAAACATCATTACCCCCGAAAGCGGTCTTGATACTCAAGGAACCACTGGTAAGTGCTGGCAAGCCCCGCTTCCAGTGAGATTTCGTGATACCAGCCAAGCTGATGCAGGCGCGTCACATCCAGCAGTTTGCGCGGCGTACCATCCGGTTTGCTGGCATCAAAAACCACCCGGCCTTTGTAGCCCACCACTTTGGCGATGGTTTGCGCCAGCTCGCGGATAGTGCAGTCAACGCCCGTGCCGACGTTAATGTGCGACAACATCGGCTGGGTGTTCTCCAGCCAGACTTCGTGCGCCAGCTCCATCACATGAATGCTTGCCGCCGCCATATCATCGACATGCAGAAATTCGCGCATCGGTGTACCGCTGCCCCACACCACCACGTCCGGCGCATTCTGTGCCGTCGCCTCGTGGAAGCGACGCAGCAATGCTGGGATCACATGCGAGTTACTCGGATGGAAGTTGTCGTGTGGCCCGTACAGGTTGGTCGGCATGACTGAGCGGTAATCGCGTCCATACTGGCGGTTGTAAGATTCGCACAGTTTGATCCCGGCGATTTTGGCAATGGCGTAAGGCTCGTTGGTCGGCTCCAGCGTGCCCTGCAACAACTCGCTTTCTGCCATCGGCTGTTTTGCCAGTTTCGGGTAGATACAGGACGATCCGAGAAACAGCAGTTTGTTAACGTCGTTCTGATGCGCGGCGTGAATGATGTTGCTCTCAATCATCATGTTCTGATAGATGAAATCCGCCGGATACGTGTTGTTGGCAACAATGCCGCCCACTTTCGCCGCCGCCAGATAGACCTGGTCAATGCTTTCGCTGGCAAAGAAATCATGCACGGCGCGGCTGTCCAGCAGGTTCAGCTCGTCGCGGGTGCGTAATACCAGTTCCACATCACCGCGCTGTTCGAGCTGCCGCCTGATGGCAGAACCGACCATCCCGCGATGGCCAGCGATAAAAATGCGTTGTCTACTCATGCTTATGACTCCAGCGCGATCGCCACGTCGTAGCCGTGAGATTTCAGCAGAGAGTGTTTTTTCGCCGCTTCGAGGTCATTAGCCACCATTTCAGACACCATCTCTCTGAGGGTGATTTCCGGTTTCCAGCCCAGTTTTTCGTGCGCTTTGGTCGGGTCGCCGAGCAGCGTTTCAACTTCTGCCGGACGGAAGTAACGCGGGTCAACGGCGATAATCACATCGCCCGGTTTAACGCCCGGCGCGTCATGCCCGGTGACGGAAACCACAATGCCCTTCTCTTCAACGCCCGTGCCTTCAAAGCGCAGTTTGATGCCCAGCTGTGCTGCCGCCATTTCCACGAACTGACGCACGGAGTACTGAACGCCGGTGGCAATAACGAAATCTTCCGGTTGTTCCTGTTGCAGCATCATCCACTGCATTTTTACGTAGTCTTTGGCATGGCCCCAGTCACGCAGGGAATCCATATTGCCGAGGTACAGGCACGACTCCAGCCCCTGGGCGATGTTGGCGATTGCGCGGGTGATTTTGCGGGTAACGAAGGTTTCGCCGCGGCGCGGGGATTCATGGTTGAAGAGAATACCGTTGCAGGCGTACATGCCGTAGGATTCGCGGTAGTTAACGGTGATCCAGTAGGCATACAGTTTGGCGACCGCATACGGAGATCGCGGGTAGAACGGTGTGGTTTCTTTCTGCGGAATTTCCTGCACCAGACCGTACAGTTCAGAGGTGGAAGCCTGATAGAAACGGGTTTTCTTTTCCAGACCGAGGAAGCGGATCGCCTCCAGCAGGCGCAGCGTCCCCATCGCATCAACGTCTGCGGTATATTCCGGTGACTCAAAAGAAACCGCAACGTGGCTCATTGCGCCCAGGTTGTACACTTCATCCGGCTGCACTTCACGCAAAATGCGCGTCAGGTTGGAGGTATCACTCAGGTCGCCATAATGCAGATGGAATTTCGGGTTGCAGGTGTGCGGATCCTGATAAATGTGATCCACGCGCTCGGTGTTGAATGACGATGCACGACGCTTAATACCATGCACCTCGTAACCTTTTTCCAGCAGCAGCTCTGCCAGGTAAGAACCGTCTTGTCCGGTTACACCGGTGATGAGAGCGACTTTTGACATGTCTTATTCCTCTGTATTTTTTGAATTTATTCAGTTTCAACGCGTTCGCGTATCACCACTGCGGGATTCCCCCGGCAAACCACATTTGCCGGAAGCGATTTAAAAACACTGCTTCGCGCACCCACGACGGTGCCGTCGCCGATCGTGACGCCAGGCGCGACAAAGACATCTGTCGCCAGCCAGCATTTCTCGCCAATCACAATAGGCGTGGCGTTAATGGTGAAATGTCGACTTGCGTGGTCATGGCTACCGGTGCACAAATAACTTTTTTGTGAAATCACTGAATGTGCACCAATGGTTATTTCGCCGAGGGTATATAAATTGACGTCATCGCCGACCCACGCGTAATCACCTAAAGTTAATTTCCACGGATAGGTAATTTTTACTGACGGACGAATAACTACGTTTTTTCCTATTTTTGCGCCGAATAAACGTAATAAAAATGCCCGCCAGCGATACAATACTTGTGGCGACCAGGCAAATATTGTCGCCTGTACTGCCCACCACAATTGCACTTTAATAGCGTTGCCGCCCCGGAACCCTTTCGGCACCGAGAAACCGCTTAAATCTTGCATTGGTATTCCTTATGTACTCTAAATAATTCGAGTTGCAGGAAGGTGAACGAACGCAGACGCAGCACATGCAACTTGAAATATGACGAGTATATTCAGACTTTGTTATATAAGGCTTTAGTCTTACCCGTCGTGCGCTGGCGTAAATGCCAGGATAATTCTGCCCAGAAGCCAGGCACATGTAATATTTGTCGTTGGACTTTTTTCGCATCGGCACACAATTCCATATTATTGGTGGTAGATACCCCACCCATGGAAAATTCAGACACCAGGCCATTGAGCTTTTTAAATGCATAACCAGCTTTATACATTTTGGCCGCCAGCGCGTAATCGGAAGAAACTTTATATTCCAGGTCATAACGCCATTTTTTCAAGCCGGATACCGGGAAAAATATCGCCTGATGACTGGCGGGCAGGCTGTGATAAATATACCAACCCGGTTTAGCACTACGCTTAATTTTATGCCCGTCGCCAAAATCCAGCAGCGCATCGCCGGTGATCATCACGTTATCTTTTTGCACTTTTAACTTACGGACAAAATTTGCGGCATCCTGATGAAAAATATCGCCCGAATTGAGAAACAACGCGAACTTGCCTTGTGCCATCGCAATGCCTTTGTTCATGGCGTCGTAGATACCGTTATCCAGCTCGCTGACAAAGCGTAGGTTATAGATACCATTGAGATTTTGCAGATACTCACGGGTACCGTCGTTGGAACCGCCATCGACAACAATCCATTCGAAGCTGATATCGTCCGCCTGCGCCAGATGCGCCAGCGAGGCATGTGTTTTGACTATCCCTTCGAGGTTACGAAACGCGACAGTGATTATGCTAAGCAACATGTTTTACCTCGTTATCCCCGTCCTACTTCAAGCTGCATGTGCGTTGGTTTTCCTCGCTCACCCCAGTCACGTACTCGTGTACGCTCCTGGGGATTCGCTGCGTCACCAACTTCCTGCAACTCGAATTATTTAGGGTGTATATTTAACGCTTTTCGCAAAATAAACGGACAGACGATTAAAAATGCATATTCCGGGCTAAATATCGATCCGGTAAAAAACAGCGATACCGGAGTAAAAAGATATAATTGCACGCGAAAATTGCGGTTATCACCAAAAGCGTTGATCATCATTTTCATTACTTTCCCCATGTACCACAGCGATAAAAACACTGCGAACCAGGAAAAATAAATAATCAGCAGATACAAACCATTGTCTATGGTTTTTCCAACATCCGCACCGTTAAATATTCCGAATGATGCGACATATTCATAAAGTGAGCCAAATCTGACTACACCGTCAATATGGGTCAAAGAATAACCGACCATCACCAGCGGACCGACAATACGATAATATGATGACGATCCTTCTGTGCCCAAATCTCCCAGACGGGTGGAAATATAAGGAAACGCGATTACCACACCAACCAGGAATACAGCCAGAGAAATCAATGCTAACGGTAACTTTTTCTTAATCGCCTCTTTATTCAGATATTGAAATGCCCACTCCAGCAAATAAAACAGGATAAAGGTCATAACCCCTGAAAACGCTCCAGATAATATTATTCCTGCGAGAATCATAGCATCGGTTTTAGGCGTTTTGATACCAAACTGTTTGATGCTGAGCCAAATTGAGATTAATGCCAGAGCGAAAAATGCCGGTTCGAAATAAAGTGCTGTCGTGCGCTTGCCGCCGAATTTAATGAAATTCAGTACATAGCTGTTGCTGTAAATCAGATATTTCGAAATCGACTCCATAATACTGCTGCCGCCGGTGAGGATAATTTGCGCCATCTCCACCGCCGCCAGCGCCACCACCAGCCCGACCACCAGATAAAAGAAACGCAATATCTTGCGATGATTGTGTGGCGAAATTGTTTTAAAACGAATACTCCACACCATACCAATAATGATCACAATATAGACAAACAGCATGGTTGAAGTGACGTATTTACTGGCATCCAACGACTGACCAAACAGGTAGTTAAACGCCGTGAGTCCCGCACCAATCCCCAGGGCAATCATCAATTTTTTAACGCTAATGCGTTCTAAAAACAGCAGTAACAAGACAGGTAAAAAAGTGACGATGGTGATGGGGAAACTTTCGCCAAGCTGGGTGATTTTGACGTTAACCAGCAGGTAAATCAGCGGCAGCAGCAGGTAGCTACAGATTCTGATAGACGTTGACATACTCCTCCAGCATCTGTTGTCCACTGTAGGCGGCGCGGCTGCGTTGGCTGAACTCAGCCAGCGTGGTACCAAATATCGCCTGCGCGATTTCCGGTTTGCTTAACTGCACCAGTTGCAGCACGTCTTCTTCGCTGACCGTTTTACCGCCGGATTTTTGCAGCACTTCCCGCGCCGCATCGCTATGGGTGGCGATTACAGGCACACCAATCGAAAGCGCCTCACACAAAATCAGCGGGTAGTTATCGACGCGAGAACTGAACACCAGCGCATCCATCTGATTGAGCGCGCTCATTAACTTACGTTTGTCGGTTTCAAAGCCGTGATTGACCACGTTACCAGCGGTGAACGGCGAGAACTTACCGAAGGTATGCAGTTCGATTTTGTTGCCCAGCGCCATCATCTCGCGCACCAGTCGCTGGTTAGTTTTGCCGTCGTAACGCAGGTCATGCGCCACCACCGCGATTTTCGGCTTGCCCTGAGTTTCGCGCACCGGAGGCAAGTCCGCCAGAATCGCCTCGGTTGCCATATCAATGCCATTATTGATAATCCGGCAACGCCCTGGACCGTACAGGCTATTGAAAGCATCAGCCACATGCTGGCTGGGGGAAATAAACTGACAGCCCAGTGCCAGCATCTCACGGAATAACTGGCGTTTGCCCGCCACCAGCTGGTGCGCGCGATCAATCTTCACCGGCGGATAATTATTTAAGGTCGGGCATTTCTGGCAGCCCGTTTTCCAGCCTTCACAACCATCAGTAAAGGCGCAGCGCCCGGTAACACTCCAGTGGTCGTGCAGCGTCCAGACCAGAGTGACGTCCGGTTTATGGTTTTTCACCTTTTCGCAAAAGCGCACCACGCTGTTAAGATTCAACCAGTAGCTATGCAGCACATGGAAATGCAGGACCACCGGTCCCGGGGTGCGAGTAATGGTGCGATATAACTCATTGAAATTGCCAAACAGATCGCGATTAAACAGACGAAACAGGGCAATGTTCGCCATCGCGGTCATCCGCGGCGTATGTTTGATTACCTGCGGATAGTTTTGATGACTGACGCTCTCTTTGCCGCCTTTGCCGTAGCCGTAGACAAAATGTGATGCCAGCCCCTGTTGCAGCGCACGCTGGTGGAGATCTAACGCCACACCTGCCGCCCCGCCTTCCGCCAGTCGCACATTAAATTGCAGAATATTCATTTAATTACCTTCACTCGCGCTTTTTCTCCCACCACCAGCGCGTTGTCCGGGACAGAGTCGAGCACCACGCTGCCCGCGCCCACGGTGACGTTGTTACCAATCGTGATATCACCAAGAATAATGACGTTGGCACCGAGTTCGACGCCGTTGCCAATGTGGGGACATGCCATGTTATCGGCACCCCGATTGCCAATAGTGACACCGTGGCGAATGGTGAAATCATCCCCCGCTACCACGTTTTTATTGATCACTACGGCGTAACCGTGATGGATAGTGAAACGGCGGCCAATGGTTGCGGCAGCCTGGATTTCATAACCGAAAAAGCATTCGGTGATAATGCGATACAGCACCAGCAACGGGACCGCCCACAGATTGTTGAGGACGTTCTTTTTGCGCCACACCGAACAAAAATGAGCGACGCGATAGGCAAGAACCATGCAGCACGGGCGTAAACTCCAGCTGTTGGCACGCAGATCTTCCAGCATCCTTAACGCCCCCGAATACCATCAGCCAGACGTTTGCCATTCCGCACCGACAGCAGTGTCAGCAAAGTGCGCCAGGTCATACGTTTATTGCGGATCTGGTAGAGGGTAAACAGCTGATATTTTTTGCTGGCACGGTCAAATTTGTCTTTGTGCTTGCGGTAAAAGTGGAAGTATCCGGAGAATTTTTTCGGTGACGAGGTGATCTGCATTTCGCCGTGATTGATATGCAGGATCTGCGTCGCCTCTTCCACTTTCCACGGTTCGCCGTACTCCACAACCATCCGCAGGAAGATGTCGTAATCCTGTGCCGCTTTCAGTTCGGTATCGAACAAACACTCTTTGAAACGCCATGCCCAAGTAAAAACCTGATTGCCAATGATATTGCGTTTGTAAAACAGGCGGCGTGAATACGGCGATTTGGGATACAGCGGTAAGCTTGCCGGTTGGGAATAGACTTCGCCCTGGCAAACGTAGTCGTTAGCGTACAAAAAGGCGTGAGTGACCAGTTGCTGTTTATGTGCGAGGAAGACGCTCAGGCGGTTGGGTGTCCATTCATCATCATCATCGATCCCGGTGATGTATTCCCCTTGCGCCAGCATAATCGCCTGGTTACGTACCGCGCACGCCCCGCTGTTAATGTCGTTGTGGATGTAAGTGATACGCGGATCGTTGAGGGCGGTGACGTACTGTTGCAGCTGCTCCCAGGAGGTGGAGCAATCATCCACGATGATCATCTCCCAGTTGTTGTAGTCCTGGCGCAGGACCGATTTTATCGCCCGAATCGCCAGTTGTTGGCGGTTCCAGGTCGGCATATAGATTGAGATCAGCGGATTGTCTTTCATAGTTTGTTCTCCCGGCTTATGAGCTGGTTTGCTTGCCGGATGCGGCGTGAACGCCTTATCCGGCCTACGAGGCGGTGCGAATGCAGGCGTCGTTATTTCGCATCCGACTTATATTCGTATTCGTAATAGCCATAATCCTGATACGCGCTGGCGCGGCGGAAGATGGAGTTCAGAATCACCCCTTTCACTGGAATACCGTTTTGCTCAAAGCGGCTCAGACTGGTTTCCACTTCTTTCAAGGTGTTGACCGCATAACGCGCCACCATCAACGTGGTTCCGACATGACGCCCGACAATTGCCGCATCGGTCACTGCCAGAATCGGCGGCGTATCAATCAACACCAGGTCGTAGTTTTTACTCGCCCAGTTCACCAGTTCGGCAAAGCGTTCGCTCATCAACAGTTCAGAAGGATTTGGCGGCACCTGACCGCGCGGGATCAGGTCAAATTTGGCAATAGAGGTCGGTTTTGCAGCGGTAGTAATATCGCCCTGACCAATCAGAATTTCAGACAGGCCATTAACGTTATTGGTGCCCAACAGCTCGTGGGTGTAGCCTTTGCGCATATCGCAGTCGATCAACAACACCCGTTTATTGGTCTGGCTGATCACCGCCGCCAGGTTGGCGCAGACAAAGGTTTTACCGATTGACGGGCTAACCCCGGTCATCATCAACACATTGTTCTGCGCCTGCATCATCGCGAAGTGCAAACTAGTACGCAGACTGCGGATGGCTTCAATCGCCAGATCGGTTGGATTCCCCACCGCCAGTAGCTGGCTCTGTTTATAGCGTTTAATCCCTTTGATGGTTTTGACGCTATCGCGCGCTTTTTGCCATTCCGACAGCGGGATGCTGGCATAGACGCTGATACCGTGCTCTTCCAGCACCTGCGGGCTTTCGATACCGCGATTAAACAACGAGCGCAGCAGTACACCCACGATAGAGAGCATCAGGCCAAGGATAATCGCGCCGAGGATAATCAGCCCTTTCTTCGGTTTCAGCACGCCAGGCTGGGTGATTGCCGGGTCAACAATGCGCACATCGCCGACGGTGCTGGCTTCGGTGATTTTCAGCTCCTGCTCTTTATTCAGCAGTTGCATATAGACCTGCTGACCAGACTCGACATCGCGGGTCAGACGGACAATTTCCTGCTGGGTTTTCGGCATCGCCGTTACGCGACCGTTAAGTTTGGCCTTTTCATCTTCCAGCGCCTGACGTTTCTCCAGCAGCGTACGATACGCCGGGTGAACTTTGGTGAACAGCTTAGAAATTTCCGCCTCTTTAAAGGTCAGTTCGTTCAGCTGCGCATCGATGTTCACCATCGAATCGAGCACCGCTTTTGCTTCCAGCGGCAAATCAACAGAATCTTTATCCTGACGGAAGGCATTCAGTTTGTTTTCGGCGACATCGAGACGGCTACGTACTTCCGGCAATTGTTGCGCGAGGAAGGCGAGACTTTTCGACGCTTCCGCCGATTTGCGCTCAATATTTTGTTCCTGATAGTTACGGGCGATGCTGTTAAGAATGTCGCGGATCTGTTCGCGATCTTCACCGGTATAAGTCAGGCTCAAAACGCCTGCGTCTTTGCCGTTCTCCGTTACCGTCAGGCTGTTTTGCAGTTGGTTGATCATCCCCAGCGTGGAGTATTTGGTGACGGTAAACTCACTGCCCGGGCTGGCGTGAATAGCTTCAACCATCAGCGTGACGCCTTCTTTTTTCAGCATCTGGCCCGCTTGCCCACGGGCGCTAAAGCCGCCGTCGCTGCTCAAGGTGTAGTTTTTGTTGTCCAGCACATTAAGCGAAAACACCTGATCCGCCATCTCTTTCGGGCGGTTAAAGGTGGTGACTTTCACCGTCTCGTTCTGACGACCCATCAGGCGATCCCAGCCCGCACCGAAAATCGGGAACGTGTTTTTGCTCACCGCAATATCGAGGTCGAGATCGTCCACCGTTTTACCAAGCACCAGACGCGAACGAATCAACTGGATCTCAGCGTCCGATGCTGGCGGTTTGTTGGCTAATGCCGATCCGATATCCTGCACCAGCGAATTGCCACCGCTTTGCTCGATTTGTACCAGTGCGTCGGCGCTATAAATCGGCGTAGCGAAGAAGGTGTAAACCACGGCACAGAGGGCGAATACGGCGGTGATGCCAATCACCCACCAGCGCGCTTCAATGACGGTGCCGACCAGGCGACCGATATCGATTTCATCACTGCCCGTTACCGGAGCGGCATGTTGTTTTACTTTTTCTGTCATTCTTATACCTGCTCTGCGTTCAATGCCTGCGCCCACTGGCGGGCAGACCGTTCAAGTAATGTGTACACCGCTGCAAACGTTTCCCGACTTTTGCGATACGGATCGGGAATTTCACATTCGTTATCCCAGTGACCAAACAGCATCACTTTGCCGCGCATCTCAGGTGCCATCTCACATAAGCGTTCGATATGGCGCTTTTCCATGGTCAAAATCAGGTCATAGTTGCGACACAGGCGGCGGCTGATTTGTCGTGCACAGTGGCCTTCCAGAGACAGTTGATGTTCTGCGGCGACGCTGATAGCGGTAGGATCAGCGCCCTTACCGACCAGCGCGCCGAGTCCAGCGGACTCCACTTTCAGCTCCGGGTGATAACGTTGCAGTAAGCGTTCCGCCGTCGGGGAACGGCAAATATTGCCGACACAGACAACTAAGATGTTGTTAAACATGACGATTACCAGTTATGAATGTCGCTGGCTGTATCCGTCATGTAACGGACACCGCTAATAGTTGGCAGCAACTGATTGATCAGACGGTTCCAGCGGGAAACCGGAGCAGTGGTGACATACACCACGTCATAAGGTTGCAGGCGGAATTCTGTCGCCATCACCAGCGACGTGGCATCGGACATATCCAGCTGGTAGATATTGGCAATCTTGCCGTTACGCCCCCCCTCGCCTTTCAGCGGACGAATGACAAAGATGCCGCTGGCGTTGGAGGTGGTCATGTCGATGCCTTCAGCATTGCCCAGGGCTTCAGTCAGGGTCATGCCGCTAAAGTCCATTTTCAGGGTGCTCTGTTTCTTCACTTCACCCATCACAAATACTTTCAGATCATCATTACGCGGCACGTAGAGAATATCGCCGGGGTAAAGCAATCGGTTCTGATTGAGGTCGCCGTTTTGCATCAGCGCCTGCAAAGAAATGCGTTCTTCACGACCATTGTGTGTTAGCACCACGTTGCGCCAGTCAGCGGTGTCGGTCAGGCCACCTGCGGCGTTGATGGCATCGAGAATGGTCAGTGGTACGTTGGTGATCGCCTGTTGACCGGATTTATTCACCTGACCGGAGATATACGCTTTTTGCGAGCGGAAGGCGGCGATATTAACGTCCACCTGCGGGTCAGCGATGTACGTCGCTAAGCGCCCGGTAATATCACTGCGGATTTCAGCGAGCGTTTTCCCCACTACGTGAACCTTGCCGATATACGGGTAGAACATGGTTCCGTCAGGCTGTACCCAGTTGCCGGTGTCGCTGGAGCTACGATACTGACCGGCTGGCGTGGTGAGTTCCGGGTGATCCCAGACGGTGACATTAAGAACATCGCCCGGCCCGACGCGATACTGGTAATTCGCGATCTCACTTTCCAGCGTCATATTGGGGCGCGCTACATTCGGGCGTGGGCGTAATTGATCAATCAGGCGCGGGGTCAACGGATAAACATTCACCATTTTGTCGAGATCGAAATCAGCGTCCTGCTGTTTGATGACGTCTTTCCCCATCGTCGACATATTGCTGCCCGGAAGTACTGTGCAACCGCTTATCAAGGTTACTGACACCAATAATGGCATCAATTTCATTTTGGATTTCATCATTGTTTATTTATCACTTTGGCAGAGTAATTATCCTGTGCACTATTAATAGCAATGTCGCATGCACATTTACCTTGCAGTTAATTGAATAAGAATTTAACTGGCATCAGTCCTAAAAAAATTGATTTCATCCGCTGGCTATTGACAGAATAATTCAGACTGGTCTTTCAGGCATCCAGACACGCTACCGCCCCTGGCTTTTTAGCTACCAATACACTGATTTAGTTTATATTTTCCAACTCTTTCATCATGCAGTCGTTTATGAAAAAGCGTTATTCGGTGAATTAATTTTCCAGATATAATGTGGCATTATGATATTTGAATATTGGCTCTCCAATAATGCAGGAGGAAGTGTTACAGCTAACGGAATAGCAGGCAAGGTAACAATTCGGCAATTGGCTATTTTTAAGAATTATATTAAGTCTCATTCGTGGTGTTTTTTAGGAGTTTCTTTAGGTTGACAACATTTAATATAGCGTCCCTATATGCGATATTTCTTAAATAATATTTAATCATTCCCGCTTTTAATTCAGGGATAATGCGATGTTATAGCCCTCAAATAATGTGAGATAAATAGTGCCGCAACATTGCATTTTTGCCCTGATTTATCCATGATCGAATTGTGACATTTGTCATACAACGAATAGGTTTTGTACTTACTATGGAATGGATTGCCGATCCGTCTATCTGGGCCGGGTTAATCACGCTGATTGTGATCGAACTGGTCCTCGGCATTGATAACCTGGTCTTTATTGCCATCCTCGCCGAAAAACTACCGCCGAAGCAGCGCGACCGCGCACGGGTTACCGGGCTGCTGCTGGCAATGTTAATGCGCCTGTTACTGCTGGCGTCAATCTCCTGGCTGGTCACCCTGACTCAACCGCTGTTCAGCTTCCGCTCGTTTACCTTTAGCGCTCGCGACTTAATCATGCTGTTTGGTGGTTTCTTCCTGTTGTTCAAAGCCACGATGGAGCTAAACGAACGGCTGGAAGGGAAAGACAGCAATAACCCCACACAACGCAAAGGCGCGAAGTTCTGGGGCGTGGTGACGCAAATTGTGGTGCTGGACGCTATCTTCTCACTCGACTCGGTGATTACCGCCGTCGGGATGGTTGATCATTTACTGGTCATGATGGCCGCCGTCGTTATCGCTATCAGCCTGATGTTGATGGCCAGCAAACCGTTAACCCAGTTCGTTAATAGCCATCCGACCATCGTCATACTCTGTTTAAGTTTCCTGTTGATGATTGGCTTTAGCCTGGTGGCGGAAGGTTTCGGATTCGCCATTCCGAAGGGCTATCTGTACGCTGCCATTGGTTTCTCGGTGATGATCGAGGCACTCAATCAGTTGGCTATCTTTAACCGGCGACGTTTTCTCTCCGCTAACCAGACGCTGCGCCAGCGGACTACCGAAGCGGTAATGCGTCTACTTAGCGGGCAAAAAGAAGATGCGGAACTGGATGCCGAAACTGCATCAATGCTGGTGGATCATGGCGACCAGCAAATCTTTAATCCGCAGGAACGGCGGATGATTGAGCGGGTACTTAATCTTAACCAGCGTACTGTCAGCAGTATTATGACGTCACGCCACGACATTGAGCATATTGACCTCAACGCGCCGGAAGACGAGATCCGCCAGTTGCTGGAGCGAAATCAGCACACGCGACTGGTGATTACCGACGGTGACGATGCGGAAGATTTGCTCGGTGTTGTTCACGTTATCGACCTGCTACAACAGTCACTGCGCGGCGAACCGCTCAACCTGCGGGTACTGGTACGCCAGCCGCTAGTGTTCCCGGAAACCTTGCCGTTGTTACCTGCCCTGGAGCAGTTCCGTAATGCCCGCACACACTTTGCTTTTGTGGTGGATGAGTTTGGTTCAGTGGAAGGGATTGTGACATTAAGTGACGTCACTGAAACCATTGCCGGTAACTTACCGAACGAAGTGGAAGAGATTGACGCCCGCCATGATATTCAGAAAAACGCCGACGGTTCCTGGACGGCGAATGGTCATATGCCGCTGGAAGATCTGGTGCAATATGTGCCGCTGCCGCTGGATGAAAAACGTGAATATCACACTATCGCCGGGCTGCTGATGGAACATTTACAGCGCATTCCAAAACCAGGTGAAGAAGTTCAGGTAGGGGATTATTTGCTTAAAACGTTGCAGGTGGAAAGCCATCGCGTGCAGAAGGTGCAGATTATTCCGCTGCATAAGGATGGCGAGATGGAGTATGAGGTGTGATAAAACATCAAATGCGCAGGTTCAAACTGCGCATTTGATTTATACAAAATTTAGTATAATCTAAGGATGGAGTAATGAGAAAAAAGCTGGCTTTTCTTGATACCAGTCTTGACGATTTACGCGCATTTCCAGAATCGTCTCGACAGGAAATTGGCTATCAACTCGACAGGATCCAACAAGGGTTAAACCCATACGACTGGAAACCTTTTTCAACTATCGGCCCTGGTGTGCGAGAGATTCGTACTCGCGATGCTGATGGGATCTATCGCGTCATGTATGTCGCAAAATTTGAAGAAGCGGTTTACGTATTGCATTGTTTTCAAAAGAAAACACAGACTACCAGTCAATCGGATATTGATTTAGCCAAACGACGCTATAAAGAACTTGCTCAGGAGCGAAAAAATGAAAATTGAAACCTTTGATAGTGTGTGGGATGCGGTGAGTGACACCCCTGAACAAGCGGAAAATATGCGGATCCGTGCCGAGCTTGTAACGATCATTAATAACTGGATTGAACAACAAGGGTTTAGCCAGGCTCAGGCAGCGTCTGCTTTAGGGGTCACTCAACCTCGCATATCTGAACTTGCCAGAGGTAAAATCCAGATCTTTAGTATCGATAAATTGATCACCATGATGGCTCATGCAGGATTGCATATTCAACGTATTGAAGTTCAATATCCACATGCTGCTTAGTGCTATAAATACAGATGGCGACAACTTAACGCCGCCATCTGCATAACTTGTCTTACATCTTCTCCAGCAACTTCTTCACATCTTTGCCATTGCGAGAATCTTTATTCCGCTCGGCCCAGTCGTTAAGACGGCGTTTAGCTTCGTCCTGTAAGTGTTTACGCAGTAACTGATCCACTTGCAGGCTGTAATTGAGTTGCTGCCAGTTGCCATAAACCCGCAGAGGAACCGGCGTTTCTTTGAGGAAATCAATCAGTTTGCTTTCCCCGTTCCAACCGCCAATCACACGAATGTCAAACTGGGTGTCGCAGGTTTGCTCTGCCAGATTCAACGTGCCAGCCCCTGAAAGCGCCAGCACTGGCGATTGACCTTGCATGTCGTTTAACGCCACGACACCATCCTTCAACGTCAGATCGGTGGTAAAGCTATCAAGCCGCGTCACGTTATCGAAGTTTTCAGCGGCCTTCACATCACCGCCATTACGTTCTACCGCTTGTTGGATCATCTGCTGGAAGTTCATGCCTTCCATGCGCGTATCGGCCATTTCGACATGCGCCGTCCCCTGCCAGGTGTGGCGGAATGCGTTGGCATCAATGTCAGCACCAGAGAAATCCCCCGCCAGCGACATTTTCCCCGTTAGTGAGATGGGGTAGTTGAAGGCATTCAGGATGGTGCCAATCTCGACATTTTCCAGCCGGGGATGGAAGACTATACGCGGATGTGAGGCTGTTGCATCCAGCGTACCCGGTAACGACACGACACCGTCGTTAAGTTTGCCCTGCAACTGGATAATCTCCAGCAGCCCCGCCTTGTTGGTCATTTGCGCAGTGACATCGGCAAAATCCATTCCACGCCAGCGCACGTTATTGGCCTGCAACAGAATATCTGCCGCAAAGCCTTTCAGCCCCTGATACGCAGGTTCATCAATGCGTGAGGAAATTACCGGACGTGGCAGCGTCGGTTGGCTTTGCCCCTGTTGAGCAACACCATTTTGCTTAGTCATCACCTCATTCATCGGCAGCAAATTATCCAGATTCAACTGGGCAAATTGCAGTCTGAGCAGCCATTCTGGCTTCTCAAGCAGCGCTACCTGCGCCTGACCGGTCAGATTACTGTCGTTAGCGGTTAAATTGATTTGTTCAAAGGAGAGACGTTTTTGCGCTTCCTGCCACTGAGTCCTGAACTGACCATGGCCCTGAATCCCCTGCTTCGGGAGATCAGCGCCCTGCAGTTGCCAGTCAATCTGTTGAATATCTGCCGTTAAATCATGCGGGTAATCAGAAGCATCAACAGTCCCCTTGAGCGCTAACGTGAGATCGCGTTGGTCGCGATTTACCCGACCAGAGAATTCAAACGAACCGCGATGTTGTGGGTCCTGCTCCATTTGCAGGCGGATATCACGTACCGTAACCTGTTCGTCATTTTCATGCTGGAACACCAACACGCTGTCACTGACTCGCAGACTGGCGATATCGAACGACCAGCCACGATCTTCCGCATCATCAGGTAATGTAGTGTCTTTCGGGGCTATTGGGGCGTCTTCACTGCGCACTGCTTCTGTTTCCGGCGTCAGTTGAATGACTGCCCCTTTGAGCATGACTTGCTTAACGCTGAGTTGATGACTCAATAAAGGCCACAAGGCCACATCAAGGCGCATATTATCGGCACGTACCAGCGGTTGGCTGGCCCCGTTGGCCGTTAATATCATGCGACCAGAGAGGATACTAAGCTGCGGCCAGACGTGCCAACGCAGTGGCCCGTCAAGCTGCAATTGATAACCGCTACGTGCAGCAACCTGCTTGACCATATAGTCACGGAAATCATTCGGATTCACCAGCAACACTAACGCAGATAACCCAGCCACCAGCACGACCAGGAGTATCATCAGCGTCGTCAGAAATCGTCTCATGGTATCCTCAATGGGCCTGAATTAGTCTTTATCGATACGGCTAGCGACTGCGCCCTGCTGGTTGCGATATTTCGCATCTTCACGGCGGTTATACGGACGCGCTGCCGGACCTGAAAGCGGCTCAAAGCTCAGCGCGCCAATCAGCATACCTGGACGCAGGGCCAGCGGCAGCTTACCGGAGTTGTAGAACTCCAGCACAATACAGCCAGACCAGCCCGGATCGATACGGTGTGCAGTGACATGCACCATAAGTCCCAGACGCGCCAGTGAGGAACGCCCGTCCAGCCAGCCCACCAGATCGGCAGGCAGCGTCACTGACTCCAGCGTTACCGCCAGTGCCAACTCCCCCGGATGAAGATAGAAAGCTTCGCTTTCATCAAGCACAATTTCATCGCTCATCACACGGTCAAGCGCGGCACTCACTTCGTCTTTGGGACCGCTCAAGTCGATAAACGCTGCCGTGTGGCCACGGAAGGTACGAAATTTATTGCCCAGGCGTACATCCACCGTCGCGCCATTAATACGCTCCACGGGTGGACGTGGGTTGATCGACAAACGGCCTTCATCAAGCCAGGCTTCAATATCTCGGTCACACAGACGCATGGCATTTTCTCCTTTCGCGCATCACTCCCTTAACGCCAGTTACGTCAAGGGCATACCAGGTTATCACTGAACGGTACACAATTTACCAAGCTTATTCAAAGAACTGACTTATTTTCGCTTTCAATATATCGATCGCGATGCGGTTTTTACCGCCGCGCGGCACAATGATATCTGCATACTGTTTAGACGGTTCAATGAATTGCAGGAACATCGGGCGCACGGTTTTTTGATATTGCGCCATTACAGAATCCATCGAACGACCACGCTCATTAACATCGCGCTTAATGCGACGCATCAGGCAGATATCCAGTGGGGTATCCACAAAAATCGAGAAGTTCAGCTCGTCGCGCAGACGCGCATCCGTCAGCAGCAAAATGCCTTCGAGAATAATGACTTTCTTCGGTTCAACCTTCACCGTTTCTTTCATACGCGTATGTTCAACGTAGCTGTAAACCGGCAGGTCGATAGCCGAGCCACGTTTCAGCGCCTGCAAATGTTGCAGCAGCAGGCTGTGATCCATCGCGCTGGGATGGTCATAATTAGTTTTAACCCGTTCTTCCATCGACAGATGGCTTTGATCTTTGTAGTAACAATCTTCCGGAATAACGCCGATGTGTTCATCACCCACTTGTTCACGTAATTCACGATAAAGGGTACTGGCAATGAGACTCTTGCCGGAAGCCGATGCGCCAGCGATACCGATAATGACGCACTGATGAGACTGATCAGTCATAAATTTAGCGACCTGAATAACCTGGATGTTAGGAAGGGGGCGCCGAAGCGCCAAACGCGGCAATTATAGGGATTTCATCCGCGTGATACCAGTCGAATAGCGTTGCCTTGCTCTCAGAGTTAATTGTTGACGATCAATTCCCTGATGCAAATTTAATTGCTCAGTTATGACGCAAGGTGAAAAATGTTATGCATAGTTGCGCAAATTATCCGCCATTACGTCACTTTATGAGCAATTTGCATATAAACTGTAAAACTTTTGTACTAGCATAAACACAGATACTAATACTGACGGCCTGGCCATGCGGATAGAGCGGTAATGAGTAAACCATCACAGCGTGTTTTAATTACCTTGCCTCATCCTCTGCTTCACCTCGTCAGTTTAGGTTTAGTCTCGTTTATCTTTACCCTTTTCTCGCTTGAGCTTTCGCAATTTGGCACTCAGCTTGCGCCGCTATGGTTCCCCACTTCCATTATGATGGTGGCGTTTTACCGCCATGCCGGACGCATGTGGCCTGGTATCGCGTTAGCCTGCTCACTGGGAAACATAGCCGCATCCGTACTGCTCTTTTCCACCAGTTCGCTCAATATGACCTGGACGGCTATCAACATTATTGAAGCCGTCGTGGGCGCAATGCTGCTGCGAAAATTATTACCGTGGTATAACCCGCTACAAAATCTGGCTGACTGGCTTCGTCTTGCATTTGGCAGCGCCATCGTTCCACCTCTGTTGGGGGGCGTTCTGGTTGTCCTGCTGACACCCGGAGACGATCCTCTCAGGGCATTTTTGATATGGGTACTTTCAGAATCCATCGGCGCCCTGGCGCTGGTACCGCTGGGCCTATTGTTTAAACCGCATTATCTATTACGCCATCGTAACCCACGACTGTTGTTAGAAACGCTGCTGACGTTAGCGATCACATTGACATTAAGCTGGCTTTCGATGCTGTACCTGCCGTGGCCTTTTACTTTCATTATTGTGCTGCTGATGTGGAGCGCCGTGCGCCTGCCACGAATGGAAGCCTTTTTGATCTTCCTCACGACAGTGATGATGGTGTCGTTAATGATGGCTGCCGATCCCACCCTGCTTGCCACGCCGCGAGCGTACCTGATGAGCCATATGCCGTGGCTGCCATTTTTGCTGATTCTGCTTCCCGCCAACATCATGACCATGGTGATGTACGCCTTCCGCGCGGAACGTAAGCATATTTCCGAAAGCGAAACCCGCTTTCGGAACGCCATGGAATATTCTGCTATCGGCATGGCGTTAGTGGGTACTGAGGGACAATGGCTGCAAAGCAACAAAGCCCTGTGCCAGTTTCTCGGCTACAGCCAGGAAGAACTGCGTGCTCTCAGCTTTCAGCAGCTGACCTGGCCGGAAGACCTCAATAAAGATCTGCAACACGTTGAGAAGTTGATTAGCGGTGAAATCAATACCTACTCGATGGAGAAACGCTACTACAACCGCCACGGCGACGTAGTTTGGGCGCTGCTTGCCGTCTCACTGGTACGCCACACCGATGGCACGCCACTCTACTTCATTGCGCAGATAGAAGACATTAACGAGCTAAAACGCACCGAGCAGGTGAATAAGCAACTGATGGAACGCATCACGTTGGCTAACGAAGCGGGCGGGATTGGTATCTGGGAATGGGAGTTGAAGCCGGATATTTTCAGTTGGGATAAGCGGATGTTTGAACTTTACGAAATTTCCCCGCAAATCAAACCAAACTGGCAGGTTTGGTATGACTGCGTGCTGCCGGAAGATCGAGAACACACCGAGAAAGTCATCCGCGATTCGCTGCAGGCTCGCTTGCCTTTTAAACTGGAATTTCGCATTACGGTAAAAGACGGTATTCGTCATATCCGCGCACTCGCCAATCGGGTTCTGAATAAGGAAGGTGAAGTCGAACGCCTGCTTGGCATCAACATGGATATGACCGAAGTAAAACAGCTCAACGAGGCGCTGTTCCAGGAAAAAGAACGTCTGCATATCACCCTGGACTCTATCGGTGAAGCTGTGGTCTGTATTGATATGGCGATGAAAATCACCTTTATGAATCCAGTCGCGGAGAAAATGAGCGGCTGGAAGCAAGAAGAGGCGTTGGGCGTTCCGCTGCTGACGGTATTGCATCTTACAACTGGTGACACGGGGCCGTTAATTGAGAACATTTACAGTGCCGACACCTCTCGTTCTGCTATTGAACAGGACGTAGTTCTCCACTGCCGTAGCGGTGGCAGCTATGACGTTCATTACAGTATTACGCCGTTAAGCACCCTGGATGGTAGCAGCATTGGTTCGGTACTGGTGATTCAGGACGTCACCGAATCTCGCAAAATGCTACGTCAGCTTAGCTATAGCGCCTCTCACGATGCCCTGACGCATCTGGCGAACCGTGCAAGTTTTGAGAAACAACTGCGAATACTGCTGCAAACCGTTCACAGTATGCATCAGCAACATGCTCTGGTATTTATCGATCTTGATCGCTTTAAAGCGGTAAATGACAGCGCCGGGCATGCGGCCGGCGATGCTTTGCTGCGCGAACTGTCTTCGTTGATGCTGAGTATGCTGCGCTCCAGCGATCTACTGGCACGACTCGGTGGTGATGAATTTGGTCTGTTACTGCCAGACTGTAATGTCGAAAGTGCCCGTTTTATCGCGACGCGCATTATCAATGCGATTAATGATTATCACTTTATGTGGGAAGGTCGGTTACATCGGGTAGGAGCAAGCGCCGGGATGACGTTAATAAACGACAGTAATCACCAGGCAGCAGAAGTTATGTCCCAGGCCGATATCGCCTGTTATGCTTCGAAAAATGGTGGTCGTGGTCAGGTCACAGTTTATGAACCACAGCAGGCAACTGCACATAATGAACGGACAGTGATGTCGCTCGATGAACAGTGGCGGATGACTAAAGAGAATCCGCTTATGATGATTGCCCACGGCATCGCTTCGCCACGAATCACGGAAACGCGGAATTTGTGGTTGATTTCGCTTAAGCTCTGGAGCAGCAAAGGCGAGTTGATTGATGAACAGGCATTCCGCCGTAGCTTCAGCGATCCGGCACTCAGCCACGCGCTTGACCGCCGGGTATTACGTGAATTTTTCCAACAAACAGCAAAAGCGGTTGCCAATAAAGGTTTAAGCATCGCCCTCCCCCTTTCCGTTGCGGGGCTAGGCAGCGTCACTCTGGTAGACGAATTGCTTGAGCAACTGGAACAAAGTTCATTACCACCACGGTTGTTCCATTTGGTAATTCCGGCAGAAGCAATTTTCGACCACGGGCTGGCTGTGCAAAAACTGCGGCTGGCCGGCTGCCGGATCGTACTCAGCCAGGTAGGGCGCGACCTACAAATATTCAATATGCTCAAAGCAAATATGACGGATTATCTACTGCTTGACGCCGAGTTATGCGCCAGCGTACAGGGCAATTTAATGGATGAGATGCTGATTTCGATTATTCAGGGGCATGCCCAGCGGTTGGGTGTGAAAACCATCGCTGGGCCAGTAGCGTTGCCATTGGTATTGGATACGCTTTCTGACATTGGTGTTGATCTGATTTATGGCGATGTCATTGCCGAGAGCCAGCCTCTGGATTTGCTGGTTAATAGCAGTTATTTCGCGATTAATTGAGGGAGCGTTTCCCCATCGCCTGATGCAACGCTAACGCGTTTTATCAGGCCTACAATTCGTCCGTTCCGTAGGCCGCGCCGCATCCGGCGACCAGCGTCATACTTCTTCTGGTTGCCAGCCTTCCGTATACCAGATATGCAACAGCGCATAAGAACGCCAGGGCTTCCAGCGTTCGGCATAACGGCGGATTTGTGCCGGTGTCATTCCTGGAAATCGCTGTTTAATCAAATAATCATCCGGCAGAAAAACATCTTTCGCTTGCCAGCCACGCAATGCGAAATAATTCGCCGTCCAGCGCCCAACGCCAGGATATGTTTGCAGCGTTTTCATCGCTTGTTCTACGTCGTCCGGAATTGTCATCGGTAAGGTGCCATCCAGTGCTGCATTGGCTAAATGAATCAGTGCCTCTGCCCGTTTCAACGGCATACCCAACGCTTTTAATGCCTGCGGGTCGGCGGCTGCCAGCCGCTGAGGCGTGGGGAAGCAGACATAATCCGGAAAATCATCCAGCCGTTCGCCATAAAGCTGTGCCACTTTGGCGGTCAATTTTGCCGCCATCGCCACGCTCACCAGTTGGCCTAAAATCGCCCGCACGCCCTGCTCAAAAGCATCAACACAGCCGGGTAAACGCAATCCGGGCCGGGCCGCGCCTAACTCGCCCAACGCCTCGTTCACAATCTGCGGGTTACATTGCAGATCAAACAGGCGGCTCATTTTCGCCAGGCACTCAGCGGCAACGGGTTCTAAACCTGCACTTAAATTTATGTGCAGAGTATGGCGGGCTATATCCGGAATAGCAGTCACCACGCCGCGATATTCGCCCACCGCCAGACTACGGGCATAATAATCGTCAGCGATCGTTTCCACACCGCTCACCGCACGGGCGGCGAGAAATCCCAACATCCACGACCAGTCATACGGCGGCTGCCAGTTCAGGGTATACATCGCATCTCCTTATTCATCCGCTTTCAGCATAAACGTTATTCAGACGCTGCGCTTTGCTTTCATATTCCGGTTGTCGCGACGGCAACATTTCGCTAAAGTCACGCCCCTTCTTCACCGGCATGGGGATTATTTCGTGTTTATTGGTTTTGATTACGGTACAGCAAACTGTTCAGTGGCGGTCATGCGCGACGGTAAACCGCAATTACTGAAAATGGAAAACGACAGCACGTTGCTGCCTTCAATGCTTTGCGCGCCAACGCGTGAGGCGGTAAGCGAATGGCTGTACCGCCATCATGATGTTCCGGCAGACGACGATGAAACGCAGGCGCTGTTACGTCGGGCGATTCGTTATAACCGCGAAGAAGATATCGATGTTACGGCGAAAAGCGTGCAGTTCGGTCTTTCCTCTCTGGCACAGTACATTGATGATCCGGAAGAAGTGTGGTTTGTAAAATCACCAAAATCGTTCCTCGGTGCCAGCGGCTTAAAACCGCAGCAGGTAGCGCTGTTTGAGGATCTGGTCTGCGCAATGATGTTGCACATTCGCCAGCAGGCGCAGGCGCAGCTGCCAGAAGCGATTACTCAGGCGGTGATTGGTCGCCCGATCAACTTCCAGGGTCTGGGCGGCGATGAAGCAAACACCCAGGCGCAAGGGATTCTGGAACGCGCAGCGAAGCGTGCCGGGTTTAAGGATGTGGTATTCCAGTACGAGCCGGTCGCGGCTGGGCTGGATTACGAAGCCACCTTACAGGAAGAAAAACGGGTGCTGGTGGTGGATATCGGCGGTGGTACGACTGACTGTTCATTGCTGCTGATGGGGCCGCAGTGGCGTTCACGTCTCGATCGTGAAGCCAGCCTGCTGGGTCACAGTGGTTGTCGTATTGGCGGTAACGATCTGGATATCGCACTGGCGTTTAAAAACCTGATGCCGTTACTGGGCATGGGTGGCGAAACCGAAAAAGGCATCGCCCTGCCGATTCTGCCGTGGTGGAATGCGGTTGCCATCAACGACGTACCTGCGCAAAGTGATTTCTACAGTAGTGCCAACGGTCGCCTGCTTAACGATCTGGTACGCGATGCCCGCGAACCGGAAAAAGTGGCCCTGTTACAGAAAGTCTGGCGTCAGCGTTTAAGCTATCGCCTGGTGCGCAGCGCGGAAGAGAGCAAAATTGCGCTTTCCAGCGCAGCGGAAACCCTCGCATCGCTGCCGTTTATCAGCGACGAACTGGCTACGCTGATTAGCCAGCAGGGTCTGGAAAGCGCCCTCAGCCAACCACTGGCGCGGATTCTGGAACAGGTGCAACTGGCGCTGGATAACGCCCAGGAAAAACCGGATGTCATCTATCTGACCGGCGGTAGCGCCCGTTCCCCGCTGATTAAAAAAGCGCTGGCAGAACAGTTGCCGGGCATTCCGATTGCCGGCGGCGATGACTTTGGCTCCGTCACCGCCGGGCTGGCACGCTGGGCGGAAGTGGTGTTTCGTTAATTGAAAAATGGCTCAGCAACGGCTTAAATCAGCCTGCGCCTGAGCCAGTTTTTCTGCCGCCTGACGTAACGGTTCCATCAACGGCATGGTCCGTGCAGAGGCATGGAGATGGAATCGCTGCAACTCTGTCGCGCCGACACTCAATCCACGGACGATAATACGAAATGCCATTTGCGCGGTACTCACGTTTCCGCTCTTCAACCATATCCAGGGCTTTGGTAATGGCGGCGCCCATTGGCGTATCGCCCTGAGCAAACAGGATAGGTGGGAAAAAATTAGCGGCGCTGGTAAAGGGTTGTTCCACATGCACCGGGCCGAACGTCACAATGCCGAGTTCCACTCTTTTTAAGGCCAGCGAATCGGCAAGCAGCTCATCGCGAAAGGTAACCAATCCGGCGTTAAGTTCATTAATGGGTCTGCCGCTCATCGAGCCAGAAACATCCAGCAGCAAAATGCAGGGGCAACGTGGTTCCGGGTTACTGGCAAAATCGCTGGTAGCAAACGTGATTTGTTCGCTCATAAGAGGTCCTTTCTTAGAGAGTTATTGAGGTCCGGTATCATACCGACTGCAATAATGAAATAAGAGCAAACGAAGACATTTTCAGAATTAGGCCCGGCGGCGTAGATAATTTTGCTATTCGCCTCGCAAGAACGGAGAGCCGTCGATTGACACTAAGGGCGGAGTGACATAATTTCAGGAGTGAGGGTTAGGGAGAGGTTTCCCCCTCCCCCTGGTGTTCTTAGTAAGCCTGGAAGCTAATCACTAAGAGTATCACCAGTATGATGACGTGCTTCATCATAACCCCTTCCTTTTTTAACCCCTCTTCTCCGGGAGAGGGTATCCCGTTTCAGCGTCCCGCTGAAATCGTCGGCTTACATCCTTTCGCCATGCACGTAGTCTATCGCTAACGCGCGAACAAAATAGTTTCACCCGTGATTATTGCGTAACGTCTCGCAAAGAATATTTGCTGGCAGGATCGCAGACGGCAAAGTCTGCGGATTGACAATCTGACAGTGAAGGCATACTTTCAGGAGTGAGGGTAGAGCGGGGTTTCCCCCGCCCTGGTAGTCTTAGTAAGCCGGTAAGCTAATCACTAAGAGCACCACGATGATGAGTATCTTCATCATGACCCTTTCCTTATTTAAGGCCCTTCCTCGGGAGGGGCTTTCCCGTTTCAGCATCCCGCTGAAATCTTCGGGTTACCTCCTTATTGCCATGTACGCAGTCTATCGCTAACCTGCGTATAAAATAGTTTCCTGTGTCATTACTGGATGCATGCTCGCAAAGCGCACCGTCATTCAGACGATTCCCGAAACTGTTTCATAATTCCTCCATTTTTCTCCCTTATTGGCTGGCTACACTAGTATCATTCCGCGAAACGTTTCAGGAAGAGAAACTCTTAACGATGAAAGGCAGTTATAAATCCCGTTGGGTAATCGTAATCGTGGTGGTTATCGCCGCCATCGCCGCATTCTGGTTCTGGCAAGGCCGCAATGAATCCCAGAGCGCAGCACCAGGTGCGACGAAACAAGCGCAACATCCACCTGCGAGTGGTCGCCGTGGTATGCGTTCCGGCCCATTAGCCCCGGTTCAGGCGGCGACCGCCGTAGAACAGGCAGTTCCGCGTTACCTCACCGGGCTTGGCACTATTACCGCTGCTAACACCGTTACGGTGCGCAGTCGCGTAGATGGTCAACTGATGGCGTTACATTTCCAGGAAGGCCAGCAGGTCAAAGCAGGCGATTTGCTGGCAGAAATTGACCCCAGCCAGTTCAAAGTTGCATTAGCACAAGCCCAGGGCCAACTGGCAAAAGATAAAGCCACGCTTGCCAACGCCCGCCGTGACCTGGCGCGTTATCAACAACTGGCAAAAACTAATCTCGTCTCCCGCCAGGAGCTGGATGCTCAACAGGCGCTGGTCAGTGAAACCGAAGGCACCATTAAGGCTGATGAAGCGAGCGTCGCCAGCGCACAACTCCAACTCGACTGGAGCCGCATCACCGCGCCAGTCGATGGTCGCGTTGGCCTGAAGCAGGTTGATGTTGGTAACCAAATCTCCAGTGGCGACACCACCGGGATTGTGGTGATCACCCAGACGCATCCTATCGATTTAGTCTTTACCCTGCCGGAAAGCGATATCGCTACCGTTGTGCAGGCACAAAAAGCCGGAAAACCACTGGTGGTTGAAGCCTGGGATCGCACTAACTCGAAGAAATTAAGTGAAGGCACGCTGTTAAGTCTCGATAACCAAATCGATGCCACTACCGGTACGATTAAAGTGAAAGCACGCTTTAATAATCAGGATGATGCGCTGTTTCCCAATCAGTTTGTTAACGCGCGCATGTTAGTCGACACCGAACAAAACGCCGTGGTGATCCCCACCGCCGCCCTGCAAATGGGCAACGAAGGCCATTTTGTCTGGGTACTGAATAGCGAAAATAAAGTCAGCAAACATCTGGTGACACCGGGCATTCAGGACAGTCAGAAAGTGGTGATCCGCGCAGGTATTTCTGCAGGCGATCGCGTAGTGACGGACGGCATTGATCGCCTGACCGAAGGAGCGAAAGTGGAAGTGGTGGAAGCCCAGAGCGCCACCGCACTGGAAGAGAAAGCCACCAGCCGCGTATACGCGAAAAAAGGAGCGCGCTCCTGATGCAGGTGTTACCTCCGAGCAGCACAGGCGGCCCGTCGCGCCTATTTATTATGCGTCCTGTCGCCACCACGCTGCTGATGGTGGCGATCTTACTCGCCGGGATTATCGGTTATCGCGCCCTGCCCGTTTCGGCACTGCCGGAAGTGGATTATCCGACTATTCAGGTGGTCACCCTCTACCCTGGCGCCAGCCCGGATGTCATGACCTCCGCCGTTACCGCGCCGCTCGAACGCCAGTTTGGGCAGATGTCCGGCCTGAAACAGATGTCGTCGCAAAGTTCCGGCGGTGCGTCAGTTATCACTTTGCAGTTCCAGCTAACATTACCGCTCGATGTCGCCGAGCAGGAAGTGCAGGCCGCGATTAACGCCGCCACTAACCTGTTGCCGAGCGATCTGCCTAACCCGCCGGTTTACAGCAAAGTGAACCCAGCAGATCCGCCGATCATGACGCTCGCCGTCACCTCAACCGCCATGCCGATGACGCAGGTAGAAGATATGGTGGAAACCCGCGTCGCGCAGAAAATCTCGCAGATTTCCGGCGTCGGACTGGTGACGCTTTCCGGCGGTCAGCGTCCGGCTGTTCGCGTCAAACTTAACGCCCAGGCGATTGCCGCACTCGGTCTGACCAGCGAAACCGTGCGCACCGCCATTACCGGCGCTAACGTTAACTCAGCTAAAGGTAGCCTTGATGGCCCTTCCCGTGCGGTCACGCTGTCAGCGAACGACCAGATGCAATCCGCCGAAGAGTATCGCCAGCTAATCATCGCCTACCAGAACGGCGCGCCGATTCGTCTGGGCGATGTCGCAACTGTAGAGCAAGGTGCAGAAAACAGCTGGCTCGGCGCGTGGGCGAACAAAGAACAGGCCATCGTGATGAATGTTCAGCGCCAGCCCGGTGCTAACATTATCTCCACCGCCGACAGCATCCGGCAGATGCTGCCACAGCTCACCGAGAGTTTGCCGAAATCGGTGAAGGTGACGGTACTTTCTGACCGTACCACCAATATCCGCGCATCGGTCGACGATACCCAGTTTGAGCTGATGATGGCTATCGCGCTGGTAGTAATGATTATCTACCTGTTTTTGCGCAATATTCCGGCGACCATCATTCCCGGCGTCGCAGTGCCGCTGTCGTTAATCGGCACCTTCGCGGTCATGGTGTTTCTCGATTTTTCAATCAATAACCTGACGTTGATGGCGTTAACTATCGCCACCGGATTCGTGGTCGATGACGCCATCGTGGTGATCGAAAACATTTCCCGCTATATCGAAAAAGGTGAAAAACCGTTGGCGGCGGCGCTCAAGGGCGCGGGTGAAATCGGCTTTACCATTATCTCGCTGACCTTCTCACTGATTGCGGTGTTGATCCCACTGCTGTTTATGGGCGATATCGTCGGGCGACTGTTCCGCGAATTTGCCATTACTCTGGCAGTCGCGATTTTGATCTCAGCCGTGGTGTCGCTGACCCTGACACCGATGATGTGTGCGCGGATGCTCAGCCAGGAGTCGCTGCGTAAACAGAACCGCTTCTCCCGTGCCTCGGAAAAAATGTTCGACGGGATAATCGCCGCCTATGGTCGTGGACTGGCGAAAGTGCTGAATCATCCGTGGCTGACCTTAAGCGTGGCGCTCAGCACGCTGCTTCTTAGCGTTCTATTGTGGGTGTTCATTCCGAAAGGTTTCTTCCCGGTACAGGACAACGGCATTATTCAGGGCACTTTGCAGGCACCGCAATCCAGCTCCTTTGCCAATATGGCCCAGCGACAACGCCAGGTCGCGGATGTGATTTTGCAGGATCCGGCGGTGCAAAGTTTGACCTCATTTGTTGGCGTTGATGGCACTAACCCGTCGCTGAACAGTGCGCGTTTACAGATCAACCTCAAACCGCTGGATGAACGTGATGATCGGGTGCAAAAAGTCATCGCCCGTCTGCAAACGGCGGTAGATAAAGTGCCGGGCGTCGATCTCTTCCTGCAACCAACGCAGGACCTGACCATCGATACACAGGTCAGCCGCACCCAGTACCAGTTTACCTTGCAGGCCACGTCACTGGATGCGCTCAGTACCTGGGTGCCACAGTTGATGGAAAAACTCCAGCAACTACCACAGCTTTCTGATGTCTCCAGCGACTGGCAGGACAAAGGGCTGGTGGCGTATGTCAATGTTGATCGCGACAGCGCCAGCCGTCTGGGGATCAGCATGGCGGACGTCGATAACGCCTTGTACAACGCGTTTGGTCAGCGACTGATTTCCACTATTTATACTCAGGCTAACCAGTATCGCGTGGTGCTGGAGCACAACACCGAAAACACTCCTGGGATTGCGGCGCTGGATACTATTCGCCTGACCAGCAGCGACGGTGGCGTAGTGCCGCTAAGCTCAATTGCCAAAATTGAGCAGCGTTTTGCCCCGCTCTCCATCAACCATCTGGATCAGTTCCCGGTAACGACCATCTCCTTTAACGTGCCGGATAACTATTCGTTGGGCGATGCGGTGCAGGCGATTATGGACACCGAAAAGACGCTGAATCTGCCAGTGGATATCACCACGCAGTTCCAGGGCAGCACCCTCGCCTTCCAGTCGGCGCTGGGCAGCACTGTCTGGCTGATTGTCGCAGCGGTGGTGGCGATGTATATCGTGCTCGGCATTCTGTACGAGAGCTTTATTCACCCCATCACTATTCTCTCGACGCTACCCACCGCAGGGGTCGGCGCACTGCTGGCGTTAATGATTGCCGGTAGCGAACTGGATGTGATTGCGATTATCGGCATTATTTTGCTGATCGGTATCGTGAAGAAGAACGCCATCATGATGATCGACTTCGCGCTGGCTGCCGAGCGCGAGCAAGGCATGTCGCCGCGCGATGCTATTTACCAGGCTTGTCTGTTGCGTTTTCGTCCGATCCTGATGACCACCCTGGCGGCTCTGCTTGGCGCGCTGCCGCTGATGTTGAGTACCGGTGTCGGTGCGGAACTACGTCGTCCGTTAGGCATCGGTATGGTCGGCGGTCTGGTTGTCAGCCAGGTGCTGACGCTGTTTACCACGCCGGTGATTTATCTGCTGTTCGACCGCCTGGCATTGTGGACCAAAAGCCGCTTTGCCCATCATGAAGAGGAGGCGTAAGTGAAGTTTTTTGCCCTCTTCATTTACCGCCCGGTGGCGACGATTTTACTGTCGGTTGCCATTACCCTGTGCGGCATTCTGGGCTTCCGTATGCTGCCGGTCGCCCCGCTGCCGCAGGTTGATTTTCCGGTGATTATGGTCAGCGCCTCGCTGCCCGGTGCATCGCCAGAGACAATGGCGTCTTCCGTTGCCACGCCGCTGGAACGTTCGCTTGGACGCATTGCCGGAGTCAGTGAAATGACCTCCAGCAGTTCGCTCGGCAGCACACGCATTATTTTGCAGTTTGATTTTGACCGGGATATCAACGGCGCGGCGCGTGATGTGCAGGCGGCGATCAACGCCGCGCAAAGTTTGCTGCCCAGCGGGATGCCAAGCCGTCCGACCTATCGCAAAGCGAACCCGTCGGATGCGCCAATTATGATCCTGACGCTAACCTCCGATACTTATTCGCAAGGTGAACTGTACGATTTCGCCTCAACACAGCTTGCCCCGACGATTGCGCAAATCGACGGTGTCGGTGATGTCGATGTCGGTGGCAGCTCGCTGCCCGCCGTGCGCGTCGGGCTGAATCCGCAGGCGCTGTTTAATCAGGGCGTCTCGCTGGACGATGTACGCTCCGCCATCAGCAATGCCAACGTGCGTAAACCGCAGGGGGCGCTGGAAGATGATACCCATCGCTGGCAGATCCAGACTAACGATGAACTGAAAACCGCCGCCGAATATCAGCCGTTGATTATTCATTACAACAACGGCGGCGCGGTTCGTCTGGGCGATGTGGCGACGGTGACGGATTCAGTGCAGGATGTGCGCAACGCCGGGATGACCAACGCCAAACCGGCTATTTTGCTGATGATCCGCAAACTGCCAGAAGCCAATATTATCCAGACGGTAGACAGCATCCGGGCGAAATTACCGGAGTTGCAGGAAACCATTCCGGCGGCAATTGATCTGCAAATTGCCCAGGATCGCTCGCCCACCATTCGCGCCTCGCTGGAAGAAGTCGAGCAAACGCTAATTATCTCGGTGGCGCTGGTGATTCTGGTGGTGTTTTTATTCCTGCGCTCGGGTCGCGCCACTATTATTCCCGCCGTTGCGGTGCCGGTTTCGCTGATTGGTACGTTTGCGGCGATGTACCTGTGCGGATTCAGTCTCAATAACCTTTCGTTAATGGCGCTCACCATTGCTACTGGTTTCGTGGTGGATGACGCCATCGTGGTGCTGGAAAACATTGCCCGTCATCTGGAAGCGGGGATGAAACCGCTACAGGCCGCGCTACAAGGTACTCGCGAAGTCGGTTTTACGGTGCTGTCGATGAGTCTGTCACTGGTGGCGGTGTTCCTGCCGCTGCTGTTGATGGGCGGATTGCCGGGCCGCCTGTTACGCGAGTTTGCCGTGACGCTTTCTGTCGCCATTGGTATTTCGTTGCTGGTTTCCCTGACGCTAACGCCGATGATGTGCGGCTGGATGCTAAAAGCGAGCAAGCCGCGTGAGCAAAAGCGACTGCGTGGTTTTGGTCGCATGTTGGTAGCCCTGCAACAAGGCTACGGCAAGTCGCTGAAATGGGTGCTCAATCATACCCGTCTGGTGGGCGTGGTGCTGCTTGGCACCATTGCGCTGAATATCTGGCTATATATCTCGATTCCGAAAACCTTCTTCCCTGAGCAGGACACCGGCGTACTGATGGGCGGGATTCAGGCGGATCAGAGTATTTCGTTTCAGGCGATGCGCGGCAAATTGCAGGACTTCATGAAAATTATCCGTGACGATCCGGCAGTGGATAATGTCACCGGCTTTACCGGCGGTTCGCGGGTGAACAGCGGGATGATGTTTATCACCCTCAAGCCACGCGACGAACGCAGCGAAACGGCGCAGCAAATTATCGACCGTCTGCGCGTGAAGCTCGCAAAAGAGCCAGGAGCGAATCTGTTCCTGATGGCGGTACAGGATATTCGCGTTGGCGGACGTCAGTCGAACGCCAGTTACCAGTACACGTTGCTGTCCGACGACCTGGCGGCACTGCGCGAATGGGAGCCGAAAATTCGCAAAAAACTGGCAACGTTGCCGGAACTGGCGGACGTGAACTCCGACCAGCAGGACAACGGCGCGGAGATGAATCTGGTTTATGATCGCGACACCATGGCACGGCTGAGAATCGACGTGCAGGCCGCCAACAGCCTGTTAAATAACGCCTTCGGTCAGCGACAAATCTCGACCATTTACCAGCCGATGAACCAGTATAAAGTAGTGATGGAGGTGGATCCGCGCTATACCCAGGACATCAGTGCGCTGGAGAAAATGTTCGTTATCAATAACGAAGGCAAAGCGATCCCGCTGTCGTATTTCGCTAAATGGCAACCGGCGAACGCGCCATTGTCGGTGAATCATCAAGGATTATCGGCAGCCTCGACCATCTCGTTCAACCTGCCGACCGGGAAATCGCTCTCGGACGCCAGTGCGGCGATCGACCGAGCAATGACCCAGCTTGGTGTGCCTTCGACGGTGCGCGGCAGTTTTGCCGGAACAGCGCAGGTGTTCCAGGAGACGATGAACTCGCAAGTGATCCTGATTATCGCAGCGATCGCCACGGTGTATATCGTACTGGGGATGCTGTATGAGAGTTACGTACATCCGCTGACGATTCTCTCCACATTGCCTTCGGCGGGCGTCGGGGCGCTGCTGGCGCTGGAGCTGTTCAATGCTCCGTTCAGCCTAATCGCCCTGATAGGGATCATGCTATTAATCGGCATCGTGAAGAAAAACGCCATTATGATGGTCGATTTTGCGCTTGAAGCCCAACGCCACGGTAACCTGACGCCGCAGGAAGCTATTTTCCAGGCCTGTCTGCTGCGTTTTCGCCCGATTATGATGACCACCCTGGCAGCACTGTTTGGCGCGCTGCCGCTGGTATTGTCGGGCGGTGACGGCTCGGAGCTACGGCAACCCCTGGGGATCACCATTGTCGGCGGTCTGGTAATGAGTCAGCTCCTGACGCTGTATACCACGCCGGTGGTATATCTCTTTTTCGACCGTCTGCGGCTGCGTTTTTCGCGTAAACCTAAACAAACGGTAACCGAGTAAATGACAGATCTTCCCGACAGCACCCGCTGGCAATTGTGGATTGTGGCTTTCGGCTTCTTTATGCAGTCGCTGGACACCACCATCGTTAACACCGCCCTTCCCTCAATGGCGCAAAGCCTCGGGGAAAGCCCGCTGCATATGCACATGGTCATTGTCTCTTATGTGCTGACCGTGGCGGTGATGCTGCCCGCCAGCGGCTGGCTGGCGGATAAAATCGGCGTGCGCAATATTTTCTTTACCGCCATCGTGTTGTTTACCCTCGGTTCACTGTTTTGCGCGCTTTCCGGCACGCTGAACGAACTGTTGCTGGCACGCGCGTTACAGGGCGTTGGCGGTGCGATGATGGTGCCGGTCGGCAGGTTGACGGTGATGAAAATCGTACCGCGCGAGCAATATATGGCGGCGATGACCTTTGTCACGTTACCCGGTCAGGTCGGTCCGCTGCTCGGTCCGGCGCTCGGCGGTCTGCTGGTGGAGTACGCGTCGTGGCACTGGATCTTTTTGATCAACATTCCAGTAGGAATTATCGGTGCGATCGCCACATTGGTGTTAATGCCGAACTACACCATGCAGACGCGGCGCTTCGATCTCTCCGGCTTTCTGTTGCTGGCGGTTGGCATGGCGGTATTAACGCTGGCGCTGGACGGCAGTAAAGGTACAGGACTGTCGCCGCTAACCATCGCCGGACTGGTGGCGGTTGGCGTGGTGGCACTGGTGCTTTATCTGCTGCACGCCAGAAATAACCACCGCGCTCTTTTCAGTCTGAAACTGTTCCGCACTCGTACCTTTTCGCTGGGCCTGGCGGGGAGCTTTGCCGGACGTATCGGTAGCGGCATGTTGCCCTTTATGACGCCGGTTTTCCTGCAAATTGGCCTTGGTTTCTCACCGTTTCATGCCGGATTGATGATGATCCCGATGGTACTCGGCAGTATGGGGATGAAGCGAATTGTGGTGCAGGTGGTGAATCGCTTTGGTTATCGTCGGGTACTGGTGGCGACCACGCTGGGTCTGTCGCTGGTCACCCTGTTGTTTATGACCACCGCGCTGCTAGGCTGGTACTACGTTTTGCCGTTCGTCCTGTTTTTACAAGGGATGGTCAACTCGACGCGTTTCTCCTCCATGAACACCCTGACGCTGAAAGATCTCCCGGACAATCTGGCGAGCAGTGGCAACAGCCTGCTGTCGATGATTATGCAATTGTCGATGAGTATCGGGGTCACCATCGCCGGGCTGTTGCTGGGACTTTTTGGTTCGCAGCATGTCAGCGTCGACAGCGGCACCACACAAACCGTCTTTATGTACACCTGGCTTAGTATGGCGTTTCTTATCGCCCTTCCGGCGTTCATCTTTGCCAGAGTGCCGAACGATACGCATCAAAATGTAGCTATTTCGCGGCGCAAAAGGAGCACTGAATGAAGTTCTGGCGGCCCGGCATTACCGGCAAACTGTTTCTGGCGATCTTCGCCACCTGCATCGTCTTGCTGATCACGATGCACTGGGCGGTACGTATTAGTTTTGAGCGTGGTTTTATTGATTACATCAAGCATGGAAATGAGCAACGGCTGCAAATGCTTGGCGACGCGCTTGGCGAGCAATACGCCCAGCACGGTAACTGGCGTTTTCTGCGTAATAACGATCGCTTCGTATTTCAGATCCTGCGTTCGCTTGAACACGATAGCAACGACGATAAGCCCGGCCCCGGTATGCCACCACACGGCTGGCGTACCCAGTTCTGGGTGGTCGATCAAAATAACAAAGTGCTGGTTGGCCCACGCGCACCCATTCCACCGGACGGCACACGGCGGCCCATTCTGGTCAATGGTGTGGAAGTCGGCGCGGTGATCGCTTCCCCCGTTGAACGCCTGACGCGCAATACCGATATCAATTTTGATAAGCAACAGCGGCAAACCAGCTGGCTGATTGTGGCGTTATCTACTTTATTAGCGGCGCTGGCGACATTTCCACTGGCACGCGGTTTGCTGGCTCCGGTAAAACGGTTAGTTGACGGCACGCACAAACTGGCGGCGGGCGATTTCACCACTCGCGTGACGCCCACCAGCGAAGATGAACTGGGGAAACTGGCACAAGACTTCAACCAGCTTGCCAGCACGCTGGAGAAAAACCAGCAAATGCGCCGCGATTTTATGGCCGATATTTCTCACGAACTGCGTACGCCATTAGCGGTGCTGCGCGGTGAACTGGAAGCCATTCAGGATGGCGTGCGTAAATTCACGCCGGAGACGGTGGCGTCTTTACAGGCGGAGGTCGGCACACTGACCAAACTGGTTGACGATCTCCATCAGTTGTCGATGTCTGATGAAGGCGCTCTCGCCTATCAAAAAGCACCGGTAGATTTGATCCCACTGCTGGAAGTGGCGGGCGGCGCATTTCGCGAACGATTCGCCAGCCGTGGCCTGAAACTGCAATTTTCCCTGCCAGACAGCATTACCGTATTTGGCGATCGCGACCGTTTAATGCAGTTGTTCAATAATTTACTGGAAAACAGCCTGCGCTACACCGACAGCGGCGGCAGCCTGCAAATCTCCGCAGAACAGCACGATAAAACGGTGCGCCTGACCTTTGCCGACAGCGCGCCGGGCGTCAGTGATGATCAGCTGCAAAAACTGTTTGAGCGTTTTTATCGCACCGAAGGTTCCCGCAACCGTGCCAGCGGCGGTTCCGGGCTGGGGCTGGCGATTTGCCTGAACATTGTTGAAGCGCATAATGGTCGCATTGTTGCCGCCCATTCGCCTTTTGGCGGGGTAAGCATTACAGTAGAGTTACCGCTGGAACGGGATTTACAGAGAGAAGTATGACCGAGTTACCTATCGACGAAAACACGCCGCGTATTTTGATCGTGGAAGATGAACCCAAGCTGGGGCAGTTGCTCATTGATTATCTGCGTGCCGCGAGCTACGCGCCAATACTTATCAGCCACGGCGATCAGGTACTGCCATACGTGCGCCAGACGCCGCCGGATCTGATCCTGTTGGATCTGATGCTCCCAGGCACCGATGGTCTGACGCTGTGCCGGGAAATTCGTCGTTTTTCCGATGTCCCAATTGTGATGGTGACGGCGAAAATCGAAGAGATCGATCGCCTGCTGGGGCTGGAAATTGGTGCTGATGACTATATCTGCAAGCCGTACAGCCCGCGTGAAGTAGTGGCGCGCGTCAAAACCATTTTGCGCCGCTGCAAACCGCAGCGCGAGTTGCAGCAACAGGATGCCGAAAATCCGTTGATTATCGACGAAGGTCGTTTTCAGGCTTCATGGCGTGGCAAAATGCTTGACCTGACGCCTGCGGAATTTCGTCTGCTGAAAACGCTCTCCCATGAACCGGGTAAAGTATTCTCCCGCGAGCAATTGCTCAATCATCTTTACGACGACTACCGCGTGGTAACCGACCGAACTATCGACAGCCACATTAAAAACCTGCGCCGCAAACTGGAATCTCTCGACGCCGAACAGTCATTTATCCGCGCCGTTTACGGCGTCGGTTACCGTTGGGAAGCTGACGCCTGCCGTATTGTTTAGCCTGTTCCTTTTAATGGCAGTCTCAAACTACAACGCGTACCGTTCCGTCGCCCACTGAGTATTATTACCCTCTCTGAAAAAGAGAGGGATAAAGCCGTGCTCGTATTCAGATTTCAGCATATTTATCAGTAATCTCCCCCATGCATTAGAGGGTATTCCCCTGATTGGCAACCACCTGAATATCACCCATACTTAAATCGTTACATACTGTTTTCGATACGCAATTTCAAGCAAGGAGTCAATATGGCTGGTTGGTTTGAACTTAATAAGAGCAGTGATAATCAGTTCCGTTTTGTGTTAAAAGCGGGAAACGGAGAAATCATTCTCACAAGCGAATTGTATGCCTCAAAAGCCTCTGCGGAAAAGGGCATCGCCTCGGTACAAAGCAACAGTCCGCAGGATGAACGCTATGAGAAAAAGACGGCGAGCAACGGCAAGTTTTATTTCAATCTGAAAGCGGCCAATCATCAGATAATTGGCTCCAGCCAGATGTATGCTACCGCTCAATCACGCGAAGTCGGAATTGCCTCTGTAAAAACCAATGGCGTAAGCCAGACGGTGAAAGATAAGACTTAATCATTGTGCCGGGCGCGGATAACGCGCTCGGCTTTATTTCTAATAAACACTGGCTTATTGATACTAAGGATCAATCCGCGCCATTAAAATAATGGGAGGATAAGTTTCATATTAGGTGAAAGAATTTTTGTTCTTCTTTTTGAACGCCACGTTATTTATTTCCTGCAAGTGCCGAAGAAATTATCGTTATTCGCATCCTTACCAAAACCAGGAGACGACCAGACATTTACACTGGAGCCACCCCCACCGATTGCGCTACAATGCCCGCCCTTAAAGTGGGGACACTCCCCTAACCGCTTCATCAGGTGAAGCGGATCTGACCTGTCATCAGAACGAGAGAATTATGTTTAAACCGGAACTCCTTTCCCCGGCGGGAACGCTGAAAAATATGCGTTACGCTTTCGCTTATGGCGCAGATGCTGTTTATGCGGGCCAGCCGCGTTACTCCCTGCGTGTGCGCAACAACGAATTCAACCACGAAAATCTTCAGCTCGGCATCAATGAAGCCCATGCGCTGGGGAAAAAGTTTTATGTCGTGGTCAACATTGCGCCGCACAACGCTAAGCTGAAAACCTTTATCCGTGACCTGAAACCGGTAGTGGAAATGGGGCCTGATGCGCTGATTATGTCCGATCCTGGGCTGATTATGCTGGTGCGTGAGCACTTCCCTGAAATGCCGATCCACCTTTCCGTGCAGGCTAACGCCGTAAACTGGGCGACGGTAAAATTCTGGCAGCAAATGGGCCTGACCCGCGTGATCCTCTCCCGTGAACTATCACTGGAAGAGATTGAAGAGATCCGCAATCAGGTGCCGGATATGGAGCTCGAAATCTTCGTTCACGGCGCACTGTGCATGGCCTACTCCGGTCGCTGCCTGCTCTCTGGCTATATCAACAAACGCGACCCGAACCAGGGCACCTGCACCAACGCCTGCCGCTGGGAGTACAACGTCCAGGAAGGCAAAGAAGATGACGTCGGCAACATCGTACACAAATACGAGCCGATTCCGGTGCAAAACGTTGAACCGACGCTGGGTATCGGCGCACCAACCGACAAAGTGTTTATGATCGAAGAGGCCCAGCGTCCGGGCGAGTATATGACCGCGTTTGAAGACGAACACGGCACTTACATCATGAACTCGAAAGATCTGCGCGCTATCGCACACGTTGAACGCCTGACCAAAATGGGCGTGCATTCGCTGAAAATCGAAGGCCGCACCAAATCTTTCTACTATTGTGCACGCACCGCGCAGGTTTATCGTAAAGCTATCGATGATGCCGCTGCGGGCAAACCGTTCGACACCAGCCTGCTGGAGACGCTGGAAGGTCTGGCGCATCGCGGCTATACCGAAGGTTTCCTGCGTCGCCATACGCATGATGATTATCAGAACTACGAATACGGTTATTCCGTTTCTGACCGCCAGCAGTTTGTTGGTGAGTTTACCGGTGAGCGTAAAGGCGACCTCGCGGCGGTAGCGGTTAAAAACAAATTCTCCGTTGGCGACAGCCTTGAGCTGATGACTCCACAGGGCAATATCAACTTTACCCTTGAGCATATGGAAAACGCCAAAGGCGAAGCGATGCCGGTTGCGCCGGGTGATGGTTATACTGTGTGGATCCCGGTCCCGCAGGATCTCGAACTGAACTACGCGCTGCTGATGCGTAATTTCTCTGGGGAAACCACGCGTAACCCGCACGGCAAGTGATTAATTTCAAGTATTTTTCCCAGATAGAAAATTCTTAGAAACCGATCACATACAGCTGCATTTATTAAGGTTATCATCCGTTTCGCTGAAAAACATAACCCATAAAATGCTAGCTGTACCAGGAACCACCTCCTTAGCCTGTGTAATCTCCCTTACGCAGGCTTATTTTTTTGCACCACGACTTTCATCCTGTTCTGACTCCACCTTCTCTTTTCTGCTCTACACTTTCTAAAGATCAATAATAAAGGCATACGATGATGGCCGATTTTCCCGCCAGTTTGCTGATTCTTAACGGCAAAAGTGCTGACAATGAAACATTGCGCGAGGCGATTATGCTGTTGCGTGAGGAGGGAATAACGATCTATGTACGGGTCACCTGGGAGAAAGGTGATGCCGCGCGTTTTGTGACTGAAGCGCGCCAACTCGGCGTCGCGACAGTGATAGCAGGCGGTGGTGATGGCACCATTAATGAAGTCTCCACGGCGTTGATTCAGTGTGAAGGCGATGACATTCCTGCTTTGGGGATTTTGCCGCTAGGTACAGCGAATGATTTCGCCACCAGCGTGGGGATCCCTGAGACACTGGATAAGGCGTTGAAACTGGCGATTGCCGGTAACGCTATTGCAATTGATATGGCGCAGGTTAACAGGCACACCTGTTTTATCAATATGGCAACGGGCGGGTTTGGTACGCGTATCACCACCGAAACACCGGAAAAATTAAAAGCCGCGCTGGGGGGAGTCTCTTACATCATTCATGGCTTAATGCGCATGGATACATTGCAACCGGACCGTTGTGAAATCCGCGGTGAAAACTTTCACTGGCAAGGTGACGCCCTGGTCATTGGTATTGGTAACGGACGTCAGGCCGGTGGCGGTCAGCAGTTGTGCCCAAATGCGCTGATTAATGATGGCTTGTTGCAGTTGCGTATTTTCACCGGAGATGAAATTCTTCCGACCCTCGTATCCACATTAAAATCTGACGAAGATAACCCGAATATTATCGAAGGCGCTTCGGCGTGGTTCGATATACAAGCACCACACGAAATCACTTTTAATCTTGATGGCGAACCGTTGAGTGGACAAAACTTTCATATTGAAATACTTCCGGCGGCGCTGCGTTGTCGATTACCACCGGATTGTCCGTTATTGCGTTAATCAAATTATTCTCTCTTGAATTAGGGAGAGTTAGTTATGCCGGATGCGGCGTAAACGCCTTATCCGTCCTACGGGGCTGTGCTGTGCGTAGGCATGATAAGACGCTTCAGCGTCGCATCAGGCACAGGTTGCCGGATGCGGCGTAAGCGCCTTATCCGGCCTACGGGGCTGTGCTGTTCGTATGAAGCACATCAGGCGATAGTAATTTTGCTATCGAGATAAACGTCCTGCACGGCGTTAATCAGTTTCACGCCGTCAGCCATCGATTTCTTGAACGCTTTACGTCCGAGAATCAGCCCCATTCCGCCAGCGCGTTTGTTGATGACCGCAGTACGCACCGCATCACTAAGGTCGGTTTCACCGCCTGCAGCACCGCCGGAGTTAATCAGCCCTGCACGCCCCATATAGCAGTTAGCTAACTGATAACGCACCAGATCAATCGGGTTTTCACTGGTCAGCTTGCTGTACACGCGATCGTCGGTATAACCGTAATTAATCGCTTTATAGCCGCCGTTATTTTCCGCCATTTTTTGTTTGACGATATCTGCACCGATGGTCGCCGCCAGATGGTTCGCCTGACCAGTCAGGTCGGCGGAAACATGGTAATCAACGCCATCTTTCTTAAAGGCGGAGTTACGCAAATAGGCCCACAGCACTGTCACCATGCCCAGCTCGTGCGCACGTTCAAAGGCCGCAGAAATTTCTTCAATCTGGCGACGTGACTCTTCCGAGCCAAAATAGATAGTCGCACCAACCGCCACCGCGCCCATGTTGAACGCCTGCTCCACGCTGGCATACAGCGTTTGATCGTAGGTGTTCGGGTAACTTAGCGTCTCGTTGTGATTAAGTTTGACGAGGAATGGAATGCGGTGCGCATAACGCCGCGATACCGATGCCAGCACGCCGTAAGTTGACGCCACACAGTTACAGCCCGCTTCGATCGCCAACTCCACAATGTTCTTCGGGTCAAAGTAGAGCGGGTTAGCGGCAAATGAAGCTCCGGCAGAGTGCTCGACGCCCTGGTCAACCGGCAGAATAGAAAGGTATCCTGTGCCAGCCAGACGCCCGGTGTTGTAGAGCGTCTGCATATTACGTAACACCGCTGGCGGACGATTATTGTCAATCATCACGCGGTCTACGTAATCATGTCCGGGGAGATAAAGCTGGTCAGAAGGAATAGTCATACACCGGTGCTGTAAAAGGTTGTCGGCGTCTTTGCCAAGCAACTGCGCAATATCTGTCATTACTATGCTCCCGTAAATTCCGATTGGATATCGGCTATGGATTGTCCTGGCCCACCTTTTGCGGGCAATCATAATCCTGGTCGTTACGGGCTGGTTTTGCCATCTTTTGGATGTTTTTTCAGCGTTTTCTGTTGGCACGATTCATCAGAAAAAATGTTACAGCGGTCAAGCTTTCACCGCAAAGGTATTTAAAAGGTATTGTTAAGTGGTATTGTCAGCGCGTACCTTACATTACCTGTCATGAAGGAATTAAAAGATGAAAACAACAGCAAAGCTGTCGTTCATGATGTTTGTTGAATGGTTTATCTGGGGCGCGTGGTTTGTGCCATTGTGGCTGTGGCTAAGTAAAAGCGGTTTCAGTGCCGGAGAAATTGGCTGGTCCTATGCATGTACCGCCATTGCGGCGATCCTGTCGCCTATTCTGGTTGGCTCCATCACTGACCGCTTTTTCTCGGCGCAGAAAGTGCTGGCGGTATTGATGTTCGCCGGTGCGGTGCTGATGTATTTCGCCGCGCAACAGACCACCTTTGCCGGGTTCTTCCCGTTACTGCTGGCCTACTCGCTAACTTATATGCCGACCATTGCGCTGACTAACAGCATCGCGTTTGCTAACGTGCCGGATGTGGAGCGTGATTTTCCGCGCATTCGCGTACTGGGGACTATCGGCTGGATTGCCTCTGGCCTGGTCTGCGGATTCTTGCCTCAGATGCTGGGATATGACGATATCTCACCGACCAATATTCCGCTGTTAATTACCGCAGGAAGCTCCGCATTGCTCGGTGCGTTTGCCTTATTCCTGCCAGACACGCCGCCAAAAAGCACCGGCAAAATGGACATTAAAGTCATGCTCGGCCTGGATGCGCTGATCCTGCTGCGCGATAAAAATTTCCTCGTCTTTTTCTTCTGTTCATTCCTGTTTGCGATGCCACTGGCGTTCTATTACATCTTTGCCAACGGTTATCTGACTGAAGTCGGCATGAAAAACGCCACTGGCTGGATGACGCTCGGCCAGTTCTCTGAAATCTTCTTTATGCTGGCATTGCCGTTTTTCACCAAACGCTTTGGTATCAAAAAGGTATTATTGCTTGGTCTGGTCACCGCCGCGATCCGCTATGGCTTCTTTATTTATGGCAGCGCGGATGAATATTTTACCTACGCGTTACTGTTCCTCGGCATTTTGCTGCACGGCGTAAGTTACGATTTTTACTACGTTACCGCTTACATCTATGTCGATAAAAAAGCCCCCGTGCATATGCGTACCGCCGCGCAGGGGCTGATCACGCTCTGCTGCCAGGGATTTGGCAGTTTGCTCGGTTATCGTCTTGGCGGAGTGATGATGGAGAAGATGTTTGCTTATCAGGAACCGGTAAACGGGCTGACCTTCAACTGGGCCGGGATGTGGACTTTTGGCGCGGTGATGATTGCCATTATCGCCGTGCTGTTCATGATTTTTTTCCGCGAATCCGACAGCGAAATTACGGCTATCAAGGTCGATGATCGCGATATTGCGTTGACACAAGGGGAAGTTAAATGAAAACAGAACGTATTCTCGGTGCTCTTTACGGGCAGGCGTTAGGGGATGCGATGGGGATGCCCTCCGAGCTTTGGCCACGCAGCCGCGTTAAAGCACACTTTGGCTGGATTGACCGTTTTCTGCCTGGACCAGAGGAGAATAACGCGGCCTGTTATTTTAACCGCGCCGAATTCACCGACGATACCTCGATGGCGCTGTGTCTGGCGGATGCGTTGCTGGAACGTGAAGGCAAGATCGATCCGGATCTGATTGGGCGTAATATTCTCGACTGGGCGCTGCGTTTCGACGCCTTCAACAAAAACGTGCTTGGCCCAACCTCGAAGATTGCGCTTAACGCCATTCGCGACGGTAAACCCGTTGCTGAACTGGAAAACAACGGCGTGACTAACGGTGCGGCGATGCGCGTCTCACCATTGGGGTGTTTACTTCCGGCGCGTGATGTTGATTCCTTTATTGATGATGTGGCGCTGGCGTCCAGCCCGACTCATAAATCGGATCTGGCGATTGCGGGGGCGGTGGTTATTGCATGGGCGATTTCTCGTGCCATTGACGGCGAAAGCTGGTCAGCGATTGTTGATTCTCTACCCTCGATTGCGCGACATGCTCAACAAAAACGCATCACCACATTCAGCGCCTCACTGGCGGCACGTCTGGAGATTGCGCTGAAAATTGTGCGCAATGCCGACGGCACCGAATCCGCCAGCGAACAGCTTTACCAGGTCGTTGGCGCAGGCACCAGCACCATTGAGTCCGTGCCATGCGCCATTGCGCTGGTTGAACTGGCACAAACCGACCCGAACCGTTGCGCCGTCCTGTGCGCTAACCTTGGCGGCGACACAGACACCATCGGTGCTATGGCGACGGCAATTTGCGGCGCGTTGCATGGCGTTAACGCTATCGATCCTGCGTTAAAGGCGGAACTGGATGCGGTAAATCAGCTTGATTTCAACCGCTATGCCACAGCGCTGACGAAGTATCGCCAACAACGGGAGGCGGTATGAGCGGCGCTCGATTACACACGCTGCTGCCTGAATTAACCTCGCGTCAGCCGGTTATGGTGATTGGCGCGGCGGTCATTGATGTGATCGCCGACGCTTACGCCCTGCCCTGGCGCGGGTGCGATATCGAGCTGAAACAGCAGAGCGTTAACGTTGGCGGCTGCGCACTGAATATTGCCGTGGCGTTAAAGCGCCTCGGCATCGAAGCGGGTAATGCCCTGCCGCTCGGTCAGGGGGTGTGGGCGGAGATTATTCGCAACCGGATGGCGAAAGAGGGGTTAATCAGCCTGATCGATAACGCCGAAGGCGATAACGGATGGTGTCTGGCGCTGGTTGAGCCGGATGGCGAACGCACGTTTATGTCGTTCAGTGGTGTGGAAAATCAGTGGAATCGCCAATGGCTGGCGCGATTAACCGTTGCGCCTGGCAGCCTGCTCTATTTTTCCGGTTATCAACTGGCCTCGCCCTGCGGCGAATTGTTAGTGGAATGGCTGGAAGGGCTGAAAAACGTGACGCCGTTTATCGATTTTGGCCCACGTATTGGCGATATCCCGGATGCATTACTTGCGCGGATCATGGCCTGTCGACCTTTAGTGTCACTCAATCGTCAAGAGGCTGAGATTGCCGCCGAACGTTTTGCTTTATCCGCAGAGATAACAACGCTTGGCAAGCAATGGCAGGAGAAATTTGTCGCGCCGTTGATCGTCCGTCTCGATAAAGAAGGCGCATGGTATTTCAGCAACAACGCTTCTGGCTGCGTTCCGGCATATCCAACGCAAGTTGTAGACACCATTGGTGCAGGCGACAGTCATGCAGGTGGCGTACTTGCCGGGCTGGCCTCTGGTCTGCCACTGGCGGATGCCGTATTACTGGGCAATGCAGTGGCGTCGTGGGTTGTCGGGCATCGGGGCGGTGATTGTGCGCCAACGCGCGAGGAACTACTCCTCGCACACAAAAACGTATAGATCGCTGCGACAGTGGCTGATGCTGTACTCAATAGGCCGTTGCTGTTGGTCAAGCGCCACTTGCTTGATCACCAGCACCGGTATTTTGCTATCTAACTGAATATGTGACTGAAACTCAGCATCCGGCATTCGGGCGCTAACACGGGAACGGGTACGCTTAGGAAAAATATGCTGACTGCGGAAGTAGTCATAAAGAGAAATCCCGATGGCATCAACATCATGAATTAAATGCGCCGGAACCCACGATTCCTCAATGGATACCGCGTCTTCATCGACATAGCGAATACGCTTAAGCAAAAAGACATCACTTCCCGCTTCGACCGCCAGCTGCTGTGCGACTTCTTCAGGACATTTCACGACACGCTTGTTAACCCATAGCGTATCGGGCTTTTTCCCGCGCAACACCACCTGTTGAGAAAATCCTCGCGCTTCTTTCAACGAGTATTCAAAGATGTTGTTGATCTGCGTGCCGTAGCCACGCGAACGCGTCACCACGCCCTCTTCTTCCAGCGCCTGCATCGCCTTGCGCACCGTAATACGCGAAACGCCGGTTAACTGACTTAAATCACGCTCGCCGGGTAAAATATTGCCATGTTCCAGCACCCCGCTGCGCACGGCATTTTTTACCGTTTCGGCAAACTTAATATAAAGCGGCGTGTTGTCCGCCGCTAAAATACGCTCATTCAGTTGAGCGATAAGCTGGGTATGCGCTTGTTCCATTTGTCTTTTTCCTGCCGGGGAGTCTGTCAGGAGTATATCACTGCTGGTTATTTAAGGCGTTTCTTTAATGCCATCAACGAAAGCCTGCAACTCCTCCGCCTTGCCATTAAACACATTAAAATCCACCGGACCATTAATGCCATCTACCTGTCCACGGTCGGAATGCTGCCAGAAGCGCCAGGCCATGCCGTCATTGTCCGGACGACGTTGGTAGTAGTGCGCTACCCACCACGGATACTCATTGAAATACCCTGCCAGGTTCGTGTGATAAAACACGGCTCCGGAGTAAATAATCGGCTTTTTTCCCGTGCTTTTTTCGACCATTTTTAGCCACTGACTTACCCGCTTGCGCAATTCTTTTGCCGATAATTTTCCTCGCTCTTCTACGTCCAGCACGGCAGGGAAATCGCCGTGGGCAAAATCCACCGTTTGCAGAAATAATCTGGCCTGAACTGAAGCGGATACCGACGGAGAAAAATAGTGATACGCCCCACGCAGCAGGCCATTTTCACGGCTTCTTTGCCAGTTGCGCGAAAAATACGGGTCAACCAGCTTTTCACCTTCCGTAGCCTTAATAAAAGCAAACTGTAAGCGGATACCGTTGTCGCGCATTTTTGCGACACGCTGCCAGTCGATCCGCTCCTGCCAGCGTGAAACATCAATACCATGAATGGTGTAATTGGCAGGAATGCGAATAGCAAAAGATTTGACCGGGCGATAACCGTAGAAGTGGATGTAGTTTTTAATCTGAATTGCTGTCGAATAGAAAAAATTCACCGTCTGACGGGGATGAATCGCAACGATGGAAATTAGCCCCAGAGCGCATATCAAAGCGGTGAATTTTTTTCGACTGGCGATTCTTAGCTGCATTGGTTTCATCCCTGAATTTCAGCGCGAAAAAGCTGAAAAATGCCAAAGCAGCTATACTACGGTGCTCACCACCAGGCGTGAAAGTGGTGAACCGGACCAATCCCGTGGCCAACTTCCAGCGTGTCTGCCTGCGCTAACGCCGCAGAAAGCCAGCTTTTTGCCTCCAGTACGGTGTCAGCCCAGTTTGTATGGCGCGGGCTTAGTGCAGCCAGCGCCGCAGAGAGCGTACAACCGGTGCCGTGGGTGTTTTTGGTCATAATACGCGGTGCGGTAAACCGTTGTTCACCTTCGCGGGTAAACAGCCAGTCCGGGCTTTGCTCGTCATCCAGATGACCGCCTTTCATCAGCACTGCACCGCAGCCCATCGCCAATAATTCACGTCCCTGTTCCAGCATTTCCTGTTCGTTACGCGCGTGTGGCGCATCGAGCAAGGCGGCAGCTTCGGGCAAGTTTGGCGTTATTAATGAAACCAGTGGCAATAATCGACCGCGCAGCGTGGCAACCGCCGAAGGTGAAAGCAGCGGATCGCCACTTTTTGCCAGCATAACGGTGTCGAGTACCACGTTTTGGATCTGATAACGTTGCAGCCGTTCTGCCACCGCTTCAACAATATCGGTTTCCGCCAACATACCGATTTTAGTGGTGTCTATTCGCACATCGCTGAACACCGAATCAAGCTGGGCGGCAACAAAATCAGGCTCAATGCGATACACCGACTGTACGCCACGGGTATTTTGCGCCACCAGTGCAGTAATAACTGAGCAACCATAAGCGCCAAGTGCCGAGAAGGTTTTAAGATCGGCCTGAATCCCCGCACCACCACTCGGATCAGTACCGGCAATCGTCAGAGCGTTAATTCGTTTCATGCATGCACCTCCTGCGTCAGCTGCCAGAGCGCGTCAAGGAAATGTGGAACAAAACTACCCGGCCCCTCGCTTCTGGCGACTGCGCGTTCTCCCGCTTGTTTCATCCAGTGACAGGTAGATGCGACATTTTCCAGCGTATCACCCGGTAATGCACAACTGGCGGCGACGACTGCCGATAATGCACAGCCAGTTCCGACCACTTTGGTCATTAACGGATCGCCGCCGTGAATGCCAACGGTGCGACGACCATCGGTAACATAATCTACCTCGCCAGTGACCACGACGACTGCGCCAGTTTCCCGTGCCAGAGTTTGTGCGGCGGGCAACGCGTTAGCTACGTCGTCAGTGGTATCCACACCACGTCCACCATTAGCAACGCGAGCTAATGCCATGATTTCCGAAGCATTACCGCGTATCGCTGCCGGTTTAAAAGATAAAAGTTCATGACAAAAACAGCGGCGATAATCGAGCGCACCAACCGCAACCGGATCAAGCGTCCAGGGCGTTTGTGATCGTGTTGCCTGCCCAACGGCGGCACGCATCGCCTGCGCGCGTGGCTGCGTCAGTGTGCCAACGTTAATCAACAAGGCACTGGCGATGGCCGCAAACTGACTGGCCTCTTCGGCTTCGATAACCATCGCTGGCGATGCACCGAGCGCCAGCAAGGTATTGGCAGTAAAGGTTTGCACCACATCATTGGTCATGCAGTGCACAAGGGGAGAGTGTTGGTGAAAGAGGTGTAACGCGTGCGCAGATTGCGCGGAACTCAGCAGGTCGACTTGCATAGTTTGCTCCTGCCATAACGTGAAGAAGCAATGACCTGATGGTCTGTGACTTCCCTACGCTGGCATTATCCAGATCAGGTTATACGGGTATTTCTCAGCCTTCACAAAGAAGGGCACCCCGAGTCGTTTGGTTGCGATGATAAATCGCAGAGGAGGATGGTAATGTCCAGCGCACACGTTGTAAACGAGGAAAAACCGCAGTTTTACAATCGCGTTAATAAATTATTTGATATAAGAATCCAGCACCTTCAGAACGACATCCAGATCTTCTTCACGTTTTAGCTCATCCCCCTGGTGAACGATGTGTTCCGTCAGATGACCTTTAATCACTTCCCGCATCAGACCGTTTACCGCGCCACGGATAGCAGCAATCTGTTGTAAAACTGCAGCGCATTCATGCGGTTCGTCGAGCATTTTCTTGAGCGCCACGACCTGGCCCTGAATCTTACTGGCACGCGCTTTCAGTTTCTGTTTATCACGGATTGTATGAGACATGGCAACACCTGGTTAACAAGAACATGAAAAATCATAGCACTATTAATCTACTGGGGGGTAGTATCAGGTACTGGGGGGGAGTAGAATCAGATTGCCGAATTAATACTAAGAATTATTATCATGACCGAATTTACCACTCTTCTTCAGCAAGGTAACGCCTGGTTCTTCATCCCTAGCGCCATCTTACTTGGTGCGCTTCATGGCCTGGAACCAGGGCACTCAAAAACGATGATGGCGGCGTTTATCATCGCCATTAAAGGCACCATTAAACAGGCGGTGATGCTTGGACTGGCGGCAACCATTTCGCATACGGCAGTAGTCTGGTTGATTGCTTTTGGTGGGATGGTGATCAGCAAACGCTTTACTGCTCAGTCAGCGGAGCCGTGGCTTCAGTTGATTTCCGCGGTGATCATTATTGGCACCGCTTTCTGGATGTTCTGGCGTACCTGGCGCGGCGAACGCAACTGGCTTGAGGATATGCACGGGCATGATCATGAGCATCATCACGACCACAACCACGAGCATGCTCATCATCACGAACATGACCAGAGCGACGAGTATCAGGATGCTCATGCGCTGGCCCATGCCAGTGACATTAAACGACGCTTTGATGGTAGAGAGGTCACCAACTGGCAAATTTTGCTGTTTGGCTTAACCGGCGGGCTTATCCCCTGCCCTGCGGCAATAACAGTGTTGTTGATTTGTATTCAGTTGAAAGCCCTCACGCTGGGAGCAACGCTGGTCGTCAGTTTCAGCATCGGCCTGGCATTAACGCTGGTCACCGTAGGCGTTGGGGCGGCAATCAGTGTTCAACAAGTTGCAAAACGCTGGAGCGGATTTAACACTCTCGCTAAACGCGCCCCCTATTTTTCCAGTCTGTTAATTGGTTTAGTCGGGTTGTATATGGGAGTGCATGGTTTTATGGGGATTATGAGATAAAACAAACACCTGGGCTTCGTTATCCCTTTAGCCCAGGATGATTCTTAAATCAGCTTATTCCGCTCACTTCTCGCTCAATGAGGATGCTTTTGCTGCATCCTTTCATTTACACTTTTTACGAAATCATGGGATCACTAACAAAATATCTCTTGTCGGTTATATTGTATGGCGGGAAAGATATGCGACTGATTTTACTGATCCCCAAAGTGGAGAGTATATGACCATAAAAAATAAGATGTTGCTGGGTGCGCTTTTGCTGATAACCAGCGCAGCATGGGCCGCACCAGCCACCGCGGGTTCGACCAATGCCTCGGGAATTTCGAAGTATGAGTTAAGCAGTTTCATTGCTGACTTCAAGCATTTCAAACCAGGTGACACCGTACCAGAAATGTACCGTACCGATGAGTACAACATTAAGCAGTGGCAGTTGCGTAACCTGCCCGCACCTGACGCCGGAACCCACTGGACCTATATGGGCGGTGCATATGTGCTGATCAATGATACCGACGGAAAAATCATTAAAGCCTACGACGGTGAGATTTTTTATCATCGCTAAAAAAAGCCCCCTCGGAGAGAGGGGGAAATGCAGACACCTTATTATTTTTTATTATTAGCCACTTGCTCGTCTTACTTGTTATTAGTCGTATTTCACGTTGATTAATGCGGTTGCCTGCAGTGCGCCAGATTTAACTTTATTTTTATCATAAACATAGTAGCTGGCAGTTACCGGAATTGAGACCGTTGTATCTGTAATTTTTGACTTCGCCGCAATTTCTTTTAAATTTGTGTATCCTTTACTGCTGTCAGTGATATTTAAAAATGTGACTGGCGAACCATTACTTTCAAGAACAAATCCTACGCCATTATCTTTCGCACCTTTCAGTATCGTGTTGCTGCTGGTTAACAAGTCAGAACTTGATAAATACACCTGCATTTTCCGTGATGTTTGATTCTGTTGGCCTAATAAATTTTTACAACGCAGAACAATATTCCCTTTGTTACTGTTAATTGATGTTTTATTGCCAGCTTCTGGTAGTTGTGAAACAGGTATACTCTCTAAAGTAATTAATAAATCATCAGGTTTGCAGGTTGTGTTTAACGGGTTGTATGACAATGTCAGATTAAAGGAATAGACACCTGCATTTTGGGCCAAGGCATTTCTGTAGCTATTTACACATGCATCCCATGACTTCCCACCTAATAAACACAGTAAAAATTGTACTGCGGCACTCCCACGCGTTGTTGAGGAAGCACTGGATAATGTCGCGACTCCATTAATCATCACTGAACCGCCGCCCCCCGCAGAAACATTCACTTTTGCATTACTGGTCGCAGGTGTCACCGTTACCGAATAACCACTGGTGAAACTGGTCTGGTTATTTGACAACGTGATGTTGTTTTTGTTGGTCCATTCAAAATGTAAATTTAATTTAATGGTATCGTTATAAAGCCCAACAATAATATCCGACGGACTCATGGGAGTAATAGTATTTGTACTCACGCATGATGAATCATTAAAATTATGCTCATATGTCGCCGTTTGTGTTTGAGTAAGTGCAAAATCCCCCTGAACAACCAAATTGTGCTGCACGGATAGTTCACCATAACATGCCGCATAGCTCACGGGGATAACCATCATCATTAATATAAATAGCATTATACGAATTTTCATAGAACCACCTGACTATTACTGGCAATTATAATTTCTACTTTCATCAATCTCTTTACCGAAGGTGATTGTGCATGAAAGCCCTTGTTGCTTATCAATTGCCACATTAACCGCTGGCGGTACGTCATTAGTGCGAATAAATATCTGACTTCCCTGGCCGACAACACCAATATTGTGACCGTGGATATCATTGACTTCATAACCAAACGTTAATGGTTGCCCATCCGCTCTTGACGCTTTTATAAACCAGGGCTTGCGCTGATCGGTATCAAAATTAACCAATACAACCGCGCCGCGATAAGGTGCGGCAATTTTCCGGTTACCGCGCAATTCTGCTTCGCTATCGCTTTGCGACACATCCAGCATCAGGTGATTTTCCCGATAAGGTGTCATTCCGTCGTATACCACCACTCCATTACGGTTTGTTGTGCGATATTTTTGCCCATTGACATAAGCATCTTTAATTCCTGGCGCCTTCATCACAGCAAACGTTTCGGAAAGACGGTTCGCCAGATTAACGCCACCCGACCAGGCGACAATGCCCCCTGAAACACTTGCTCCAGCCTGTCGATAAGTACTCGACTGACTATAGCTGCCATTCACTGTTGCCACCGGCGCGTTCCAGGTTAAATTCGCTCCAGCTGTCGTTTCATTTCCCTGGTGTTGATGGCTCAAGTTGATCCCATAGTTAAACTGATCGCGATTACCAACGGTTCCCGATAATCCGGTATTATTTGAGGAAAAACCCTGATCATCAAAGGTCGTTGAGTTAGACATATATATTTGTCGCCGCGACGTCGTAACGTCATCACCCCAGTCAAAGGGAATCGATATAAAAATATTAAAACGTTTCTCTTCGGCGTGGTTCTCGTCATACGCCTGGCTTGCCGCGAGGGTATAGCTTATCCGCCGCCAGTTATTGGAATAACTCAGTTGATAATCTTTACTACTGCCACTGCGCCCCCAGTAATCACGCCATAAAGTACTTAATGACACGGATCCCCAGCCTTCTGGCAATGACTGACTCATATTGGCGGAAAAACTATTTTTGCGACCAAAATCATTCTGGTAATAATCGGCAATGTCATAGACATCGTTTTTATCACGACGATAATTATCTTTATTATTTGCCCACACATAATCGTTAAACGTGCGGTAATCACGCGACGAATAACGCCAGGCCGCCAGACCAAAACGCGTCGACGTTTGGCTCACAAATTTGTTGTAGGCAATTTGATAACTTTGCCCGTCAAACACATCACCATTGTCTTGTTTACTGTGCGATTTAGTTGCATCGACTGAAATTGCGCCAATGCGCGTGTTCCAACCTGTTCCCAGGGTAAACGCGTAGTAATTATTAGCAACCATCGTGCCGCCATACAGCGTCAATAAGTTATTAAAACCATACTGATAACCTGCCTGGACAAAATCACTTTGCTTGCTCGCACCTTCAATATGACTACGGCCCGCTGCAAAATCATATTTTGATACGCCAGGTTGCAACATATTAGGTACTGCCGCATAAGGCACCAGATATGTAGTCACTGAACCATCGGCTTCCTTAACACTCACATCAAGATCCGCACCTCCGCCCGCTAACTGCAAATCACTAATCGCAAACGGGCCTGGTGGAACCTCTTTCTGATAAACGACAAAACCGTTCTGTTCAATAGTTACCAACGCGTTACTCTGGGCAATCCCCTGTACCCGTGGGGTAAAATTTTGCCTCGAGTTAGGCAACATCTGCATATCACGAAATAACCGAACCCCGCTGAAGCGAACGGAATCAAATATATCGGCTGACGTGTACATATCACCAATACGCAGCGTACCGAAAATTTGAGAAAATCCACGCTCCAGATACAGTGTGTTGCTTTTCCACTCCCCTGGATTATTATCCGTTTTGCTAAAACTGGCATCAGAATGCAGCTGCCATCCCAGCAAATTTAGCCCACTGTTAAAACGCACATAGGTACTCTTACTATTACCCGAGGCTTTATAGTCACTGTAATACTGACTTACATAATAAGACGTATAAAACGCATTAATTCCCCGTTCCCAGTTTTCTGGCGGAACGTAACCATTTTCCAGTTCTTCGACCCAGGCTTGCGGGACAGCAAGATCCAAACGAAAAATTCCAATATCCCAGGCGTAGCTTCCACCCTGTACAAGTTGCTCAAATGTTAAACATTGTTTGTCGCGTGCAAAATTATCGCTATTTATACCTAACCGTTTGACAATTTCACGCGTCAGGCAAGTTTCATCTGGGTTATCTTTTACGATAATCTCATATTTTCCACGCCATTGCTTATTGACATAAATATCAATGTCGTACTGGCCGGGTAAAGGCTGATTATCATCAAGACGCAAATTTGTTACTTGCTCACCTTTCATTCCTCCCATCATAAAATGGGTGTCAAAGGTTTCTTCTGTTGCATGTGCTTCAATGCCGAGCAATAACGCGACTATTGCTGATGCAAGCGGGGTCATTCTCAACATAGGAAGCTCCTGCAATTAAATTTTGTCACTAATATAGTTGCCGTGATCATCGATAATGGTCAGTTGCCAACCATCCGTATTATTATTTTTTACACTGACATTCTGACTTTCTAGTGGTGCAATCATGATAGTTTCATAATTCACTTTGACGTTATTAGCCTTAACGTCAGAAATCGTTACCCAATTTGGCGAGTCATTTTTTATGACTACGTTATTACCGCTACGACTCACTCGCAGTTTTTTAAAAGTTGTTTTATTTACTGGAGCTACACCTGCAGGCCGGTAAAACAACTTGATTCTATTTTGCATGGCAAATTTTAACGCATTCTTTCCTTCATCTTCTGGGCTATTCGGTGGAATATCCAGAACGTTTAGATAGAAAATACTCTCCTTATTAACAGGTAATTTATTAGGCATGATTTTAATTTTTATTTGTTGCCCAGAATTGGCCGCTACTTTCACTACTGGTGGCGTTAACATGAAAGGAACCTGGATCTTTTCTGGCGGCAGAGACGTGTCACCATCATCAATCCACGTCTGCACCAGCGAAGAGCGGTTTCCCTGATTCATCAGTTGTACCATGACTTCTTTCTGCTCTGCCGGGTAAATGATACGTGTCCCGAAAATAACCATTCCGGCATGCGCAGGAAATATCATAGAAGAGATGAGTAAAGATAATAATCCTTTCATCTTAATGCCTCTTATATTTATGCTGACCGCCATGAACATGGCGGCCATTTTAATTTGCTGAAAAAATAAGATGATTATTTTAAATGTTTAATCCTGGGCAACACGCATAACCAATGAAGAGTTAACAGTACCAGATGCAACACTACTGTCAGTCAACTTCAGATATTTTGCCTTAAACGGTATGGCATATTGTCCATCAGCAGTTTTATAACTTTCAATATTAAACGGTGCGGAAATATCCAGTACGTCACTACTATCACCCAAATAGAGATAGTATCCAACGGTGTTATTACTACTGGATATCGCCTTATCATTACCAAGAATTTTCTCGTTGGTGATCAATGAAAGTTTTACGCCATCAATAGTCTTCGGACAAGAAATTTTCAGCATACTGCTGGTTACACCAACCGCGTTATCATAAGTTGAATATTTCGCTTTACCATCAAATACAGTGGTTGGTACAGTCGGCATATTAATACTGACTGAATCACCACCAGCGACAAATGTACATGGAGATTCAGCAATATTACCTTTAATGGTTAAAGTTCCGGTATCTACTTCAGCAGCGAAAATACCAGCACTCATAAATACAGAGGATAAGACAGCGGCAGCAATAATTGAATTTTTCATGATGCATTCCTTAATAAGTTTATTTTGTTTTGTTAAGAGTCTGTATCTCTTGGAAACAAATTTCTCACACCCAAAAGGTTGTCGCAATGTAAACATATTGTTTTGTTGATTTAAAACAAATTAACCAATGCAATATAATTACAACAAATAATTCGCTATAATAAACATTTTTAAAACTAATTAATTACCGCAAATAACATTTATTAAATAAATAAAAAAGCCAAAATCATTCACGGAAATGATTTTGGCTTTCTAAATATGCTTAACGCGGTGTTGCCAAATTAATCGTAACGATTTAACACGATTTTGCGTTTGTCATTATTACCCACTGCAACCACTTCTGTCGTAACGCCTTTTGCAGTAGAAGATGCACGATAGTTGGCTTCAACTCGTTGTAACAACCGCCCACAACGTTGCTGAAGATGATTATTAACAACATCCATACTGCATGTAGGGGAACTAATCCTGCCATTGATGGTTAATGTTGCAGTATCAGAAGAGAACGCGGGTGATGCTAGTCCATAAGCAAGAAAAAAAACTCCTGACAACCAATACTTATTCATTGAACGTTATCCCTGTAGTAAAGGTTATGCCGGGTAGATTGAGTGCATAACAAACTATAGCTGTACATCCGCTACACAGCCACGAGGGATGATAAAGAGACAGTGCTTGCACAATCAATCGCCTTTGTACAGTTTCGGACTAAGATCCGCTGAATATTCGCAGCATTAAAAAAGGGGTTATTAAGACTGCAAAAAAATTCACCGCATCAATTTAACATTGATGCGGTGAATGAAGAATAACCAGAAAGGTTAATACGCGTTATACGGCGCGAAAGGCAATCTCGCCAGGGATGACTTCGCCCTGCCAGTAGAGCTGGGCTGCAACACGGTCTGCCAGCTGGCGGTAGATAGCGGTAAATTCGCTCTCCGGACGGCTGATAACCGTTGGCGTGCCTTTATCGAGATCTTCACGTAAGGAGATGTGTAACGGCATCTGCCCCAGCAGTTGCGTGTGGTATTTCTCTGCCAGTTTCTCTGCGCCGCCAGTGCCGAAAATCGGCTCGTGGTGACCACAGTTACTGCAAATATGCACACTCATGTTCTCGACAATACCGAGCACCGGAACTTCGACCTTTTCAAACATCACGATGCCTTTTTTGGCATCAATCAACGCGATATCCTGCGGCGTCGTTACCACTACTGCACCCGTCACCGGAATGTTCTGCGCCAGCGTCAGCTGAATGTCACCGGTTCCTGGCGGCATGTCGAGTACCAGATAGTCGAGATCCGGCCACAAGGTTTCCTGCAACATTTGCATTAAGGCCTTGCTCGCCATTGGGCCGCGCCACACCATCGCGTTATCGTCAGTGACCAGATAACCAATTGAATTGGTTGCCAGGCCATGAGACATAATCGGTGCCATGTGAGTACCATCCGGCGAGGTTGGACGCTGATTTTCCGCCCCCAGCATGGTTGGGATTGATGGGCCGTAGATATCGGCATCCAGAATACCCACTTTCGCCCCTTCTGCCGCCAGTGCCAGCGCCAGGTTTACCGCCGTGGAGGATTTACCCACGCCGCCCTTACCGGAACTGACTGCAATAATGTTCTTCACGCCATTAATACCCGGCTGATTCTTCACGCGTTTCAGAGTGGCGATGTTATGCGACAATTTCCAGTCGATAGCTTTCGCCCCAGTGATACGCAGCAATTCGGCGCTACATTGCTCTTTTAACTCTTCAAACGCACTATGCCAGACAAACGGCATAACCAGTTCCACATGCAACGTGTCGTCCATCCAGGCAACATGGTGCAACGCTTTTAGCGTAGTGAGGTTATGCTTGAGGGTTGGGTGCTGAAAATTGGCCAGTGTCCCGGCGACCATTGCGCGCAGGGCTTCTGGTGATTTGGCCTGGGATTGTTCGTTCATCCCGACTCCTTATTTATAAAGATAACTTATCGCTATTAGTTTACCTGAAGTTAACAGCTAAGTACTTACCTAATAATGCATCATAAGATGCTTGCACAGGACTTACGTAACCATGCCCCATTTGGTACTATCTAAGCCCTTTTCACTACAAAGAAGTAATGCCTACTATGACTCAAGTCGCGAAGAAAATTCTGGTAACGTGCGCACTGCCGTACGCCAACGGCTCAATCCACCTCGGCCATATGCTGGAGCACATCCAGGCTGATGTCTGGGTCCGTTACCAGCGAATGCGCGGCCACGAGGTCAACTTCATCTGCGCCGACGATGCCCACGGTACGCCAATCATGCTGAAAGCCCAGCAACTTGGTATCACACCGGAGCAGATGATTGGCGAAATGAGTCAGGAGCATCAGACTGATTTCGCAGGCTTTAACATCAGCTACGACAATTACCACTCTACGCACAGCGAAGAGAACCGTCAGCTGTCGGAGCTTATATACAGCCGCCTGAAAGAGAACGGTTTTATTAAAAACCGCACCATCTCTCAACTGTACGATCCGGAAAAAGGCATGTTCCTGCCGGACCGTTTTGTAAAAGGCACCTGCCCGAAATGTAAATCACCGGATCAATACGGCGATAACTGTGAAGTCTGCGGCGCGACTTACAGCCCGACTGAACTGATCGAGCCGAAATCGGTGGTTTCTGGCGCTACGCCGGTAATGCGTGATTCTGAACACTTCTTCTTTGATCTGCCCTCTTTCAGCGAAATGTTGCAGGCATGGACCCGCAGCGGCGCGTTGCAGGAGCAGGTGGCAAACAAAATGCAGGAGTGGTTTGAATCCGGCCTGCAACAATGGGATATCTCTCGCGATGCGCCTTACTTCGGTTTTGAAATTCCGAACGCACCGGGCAAATACTTCTACGTCTGGCTGGACGCGCCGATTGGCTACATGGGTTCCTTCAAAAATCTGTGCGACAAACGCGGCGATACCGTAAGCTTCGATGAATACTGGAAGAAAGATTCCACCGCCGAGCTGTACCACTTCATCGGTAAAGATATCGTTTACTTCCACAGCCTGTTCTGGCCAGCCATGCTGGAAGGCAGCAACTTCCGTAAGCCGACCAACCTGTTTGTTCACGGCTATGTGACGGTGAACGGCGCGAAGATGTCCAAGTCTCGCGGCACCTTTATTAAAGCCAGCACCTGGCTGAATCATTTTGACGCTGACAGCCTGCGTTACTACTACACGGCAAAACTCTCTTCGCGCATTGATGATATCGACCTGAATCTGGAAGATTTTGTTCAGCGTGTGAATGCCGATATCGTGAACAAAGTGGTTAACCTGGCATCCCGTAATGCGGGCTTTATCAACAAGCGTTTTGACGGTGTGCTGGCAAGCGAACTGGCTGACCCGCAACTGTATAAAACCTTCATTGATGCCGCTGAAGTGATTGGTGAAGCGTGGGAAAGCCGCGAATTTGGTAAAGCAGTGCGCGAAATCATGGCGCTGGCTGACCTGGCTAACCGCTATGTCGATGAACAGGCTCCGTGGGTAGTCGCAAAACAGGAAGGTCGCGATGCTGACCTGCAGGCGATTTGCTCAATGGGCATCAACCTGTTCCGCGTACTGATGACTTACCTGAAGCCGGTACTGCCGAAACTGACCGAGCGTGCAGAAGCATTCCTGAATACGGAACTGACCTGGGATGGTATCCAGCAACCGCTGCTGGGCCACAAAGTGAATCCGTTCAAGGCGCTGTATAACCGCATCGACATGAAACAGGTTGAAGCACTGGTGGAAGCATCCAAAGAGGAAGTAAAAGCCACTGCCGCACCAGTTACTGGCCCGCTGGCAGATGATCCGATTCAGGAAACCATCACCTTTGACGACTTCGCCAAAGTTGACCTGCGCGTGGCGCTGATTGAAAACGCAGAGTTTGTTGAAGGTTCTGACAAACTGCTGCGCCTGACGCTGGATCTCGGCGGCGAAAAACGTAATGTCTTCTCCGGCATTCGTTCTGCTTACCCGGATCCGCAGGCACTGATTGGTCGTCACACCATTATGGTGGCCAACCTGGCACCACGTAAAATGCGCTTTGGTATCTCCGAAGGCATGGTAATGGCTGCTGGTCCTGGCGGGAAAGATATCTTCCTGTTAAGCCCGGATGCTGGTGCTAAACCAGGCCATCAGGTGAAATAATCCCCCTTCAAGGCGCTGCATCGACAGCGCCTTTTCTTTATAAATTCCTAAAGTTGTTTTCTTGCGATTTTGTCTCTCTCTAACCCGCATAAATACTGGTAGCATCTGCATTCAACTGGATAAAATTACAGGGATGCAGAATGAGACACTTTATCTATCAGGACGAAAAATCACATAAATTTTGGGCGGTGGAGCAGCAAGGCAACGAGTTGCATATCAGTTGGGGCAAAGTCGGCACCAACGGGCAAAGCCAGGTAAAAAGTTTTGCTGATGCTGCTGCGGCGGCAAAAGCGGAACAGAAGCTGATCGCAGAGAAAACGAAAAAAAGCTATGTGGAAAATGCTTCTGCAAACGTGCATATCACCCCCATCACCAAAGCCACTCCTGAAGTTGAAACTTCTCCTGAGAGTAAAAACCAACGCCCCTGGCTGGCTGATGATGCGGTCATTCGGCTAACTGACGATATTAATCGATTTGCTTTTCCTCATCGCTCTCGCCCCAGAGAGATCAATTATCTGCACAAAGATAGTCAAATATGGCAGCGCATCGCGAATAACACCAGGGCATATGATCCCGCCAACAATTACCGTTCTTATCCAGAAAACTGGCAGCAGGCTTTTGCTGAGTTACAAATGCGAGTTCAGGGTAATCAACAGACAGGGAGTGCGCAATCTGACGCAGCATTACTCTGGAGTTTCTGGAATTTTAGCTCCACAGATGAACTGGTCGATGACTTAGTCATTCGCTGTGGTCTGGAAACTACCGTTGAAATTGCCCTTCTCGCTCTTCAACTTAGATATAAACCAGTAAAAGGCGCAGTAACCACCATCATTCCACCTAATCACAAAGCAGAATCGCTACCGCGTTGGCATCAACGTCTATGTCATCATCTTTCACTCGCTTCAGAAGATGAGTGGCAACGCTGTGTAGATAAAGTACTCGCGGCTATTCCCTCGCTATCCCAAGCACGGCAACCTTTTGCGGCGTTACTGCTCCCTGAACGCCCGGATATTGCCAATGCTATGGCTCTACGCTATGCAGACCAAAACGTTCCGGCGATGACCTGGTTAAGACTGGTGGTAACCGATGACGCCGCTCTGACTACAGCAGAAAAATACGACTTCCCACCGTTATCTCGTGATTTTCGCGCTTATCTGGCAATGTTGTTGGCAAATAATGGGGTGCGCGGTGTAAGCCGGATACTTCTTGAGTTAACGGAAGAGCATTCTGATAATCCCACTTATCTCTTCGAGCGCATCAGCGAGACTGAAGATCTTGTCAAATGGTTATGGAAAACGAATCACCCGGATGCGATTCAAATTCTGATCCTCGGTGTAGTTGGCAAGAAAAAGCACCTGGAATACCTAAGCAAAGCCTGTCAAAAGCATCCCGCTGCGGCTATTGCCGCTTATGCAACTTTGCTGGCTATACATGAAGATGCACAGTGGCGCAACGCACTTGTCAAACTGATTACCGCCACGCCAGAGTTGGTATGTGACGTCATTCCCAGGGTTAATGCTAAAGCGGCAGGCATCTTATCTGAATGTCGTCCGCAGCCAGTCGCTGAAAAATGTGAATACGCCACTGTGGATATGTTGCCGGAGCTGCTTGTCGCTCCACCGTGGGTAATAAATAAGAAAAAAAATGTCATACCCGTATTTAATTTACCGGTACTTCCCATTCCTGCCGTCACGGATATCACACCAGGAATTACAGAGTTAATCAGTCATACTGACATATCCAGATTCTATGAAATCGCGCAATATCAGGCATCACAGCAAACCTTATTTACCGACCTGCCACTAATTGAAAAAGAAAGCTGGGAGACATCTTTCATTCCTTTTACTCCAGAACAACAAATCCTTTGGCAATTAGGTTTTAATGAATGGCTGCATTGCGAAGATGACTTACATGAAAAAAAATATATACCGCAAAGCGCTGTTGATGCCTTGTTGCGCTTTGATTTTCCAGCACTAAAAGCTGAGTTTGCGAAATATCACAACAATGCCAACAAAAGCTGGAATCTATCTGCGCTTTGTTACTTACCGGGACAACAGGCGATTTCATTTCTCAACCAAATAATCATTGAGGAGCGATATTCAGGTGAGAAAGAGATTCTGGGGATTTTTGGCAGTACGGCCATTCCTGCGTTTATGACCTGCTTGCAACGAGATCATCAACGACTGTGGATATTCACCCTCTTTATTGGGGCCAGTGAACTAGCCTTACCAATGGCGCAGCGGTTACAGAAAAAAATGGCTTACAAGGATGCCGTTAATTGGCTGGCAAATAACCCGCGCCATGCCACCGCCGGGCTACTGCCTTTGGCGCTGGGCAAACCGTGCCAAAATCGGGAATATGCCCGCCAGGCACTCCTCCTGCTAGTGAAATTAAACCAGCGAGAAACGATTGAGGAAATCGCCCAAGGATATAATCAACCTGATGTTTTAGCTGCGCTGGCAACATTATTTGATAGCGACCCACTGGAAGAATATCCTGCAAAAATCGCCCCACTGCCCGGCTTTTATCAGTTCACCTTATGGCACAGACCTCGGCTTAAAAGTAACAACCTGCCTCTGCCAGATGACGCTATGCGCCACCTCGGCACAATGTTGAGCTTTCCACGCGACATTACCTCCTACGCTGGGCTGGCGATCATCAAAGAAACCTTCACCCGCGAATCACTGGCTGACTTTGGCTGGGATCTCTACATGGCATGGACAGAAGCTGGCGCACCCGCAAAAGAAAACTGGGCATTTACCTCGCTGGGGATTCTAGGCAATGACGACACCGCGCGTAAACTAACCCCGCTCATCCGCGCCTGGCCTGGTGAATCCCAGCATAAACGCGCGGTTTACGGGCTGGATGTGTTAGCCAGTATCGGTAGCGACATTGCGCTAATGTTGCTTAATGGCATTGCGCAAAAGATTAAATTCTTTGCATTACAGGAACATGCCAGCGACAGAATCAATATGGTCGCCGAAAATCGCGGACTGACAATGGCCGAACTGGAAGACCGCCTGGCACCGGATTTAGGGCTTGATATCAACGGCTCGCTGATACTTGATTTCGGCCCCCGCAAATTCACCGTTGGTTTTGACGAAACCTTAAAACCTGTAGTGTGCGATGCAAACGGCAACGTCCTGAAAGATTTACCCAAACCAAACCAGAGCGATGAAAAAGCTCAGGCAACTGACGCGGTTAATCTCTTCAAACAGTTGAAAAAAGATGTACGCGCCATAGCCAGCCAGCAGATTGATCGTCTGGAACAGGCTATGTGCCAGCGCAGACGCTGGACGGCAGAGCAGTTCCGCCTGTTCCTGGTGGAGCATCCGCTGGTACGTCACTTAACCCGACGGCTGTTATGGGGGGGTTATAACGATGAAAACGCCCTTATCACCTGTTTTCGTGTCGCAGAAGACAGCACTTACAGCGATGCGCAGGATGAGCTATTCACGCTGCCAGCAGGAAACATCGGTATTCCGCATGTGCTGGAAATCTCCCCTGAATCCGCCGCTGCATTCAGGCAAATTTATGCTGATTACGAACTGCTTCCCCCTTTCCAACAGCTCGAGCGAGGTAGCTATCACCTTGCTGACAATGAACGTAATACTCACGAACTGACACGCTGGCAAGGACGGCTTTGCCAGGCCGGACGCATTGTCGGGCTGGAACGCCGAGGCTGGCAACGTCTGGAAGAAAGCGGCAGCGTTTATGCGATGCGCAAAACAACCCCTCATGGCGATCTCGAACTTGAAACGGAACCTTTTTCATTAATTTATGGTGAAACGGGGTATGGCGACCAGCTACCGGTTGAAAGCGTAAAAATCACCTCGCCAGATGATCGCTACGGTAAACAATCCTCACTCACTTTCTCCATGCTCGACGACATCACCGCCAGCGAGCTGATTAACGACATCGAATCACTGTTTGATTAAAAGGATTTAGCAATGAAAACCTATATTTATCAGGACGAAAAATCACATAAATTCTGGGCGGTGGAGCAGCAGGGAAACGAGCTGCATATCAGTTGGGGCAAAGTCGGCACCAACGGGCAAAGTCAGGTAAAAAGCTTTGCAGATACTGCGGCGGCGGAAAAAGCGGAACTGAAGCTGGTTGCGGAGAAGGTGAAGAAGGGGTATGTGGAGCAAGCGAAGGATAATTCTTTGCAACCTTCCCAAACGGTAACGGACTCTCTCAAGGTAGCGGACTCATCCACCATTATTCAGGAACAACCCTCTTTCGTAGCAGAAACCCGTGCGGCTGACAAAAATACAGATGCTGTTTTACCGTGGCTGGCGAAAGATATTGCTGTCGTTTTTCCACCCGAAGTTGTACACACCACGTTAAGCCATCGTCGCTTTCCCGGAGTTCCTGTTCAGCAAGCAGACAAATTGACCCAATTACGTCGCTTAGCCTGTAGTGTGTCGCAACGGGATAATAAAACAGCCACATTTGACTTCAGCGCCTGTTCTTTAGAATGGCAAAACACCGTCGCCCAGGCGATCAGTCAGATCGACGGCCTGAAAACAACACAGTTACCACCACCAGTAATGGCTGTACTCACGGCACTTGAAATGAAATGTACAAGATATAAAGAGCGTGAGGATGTTATGGATCAGATCGTTCAGGAAGGCGGTCTGGAATATGCTACTGATGTAGTAATACACCTTCAACAGATTGATATTGAATGGGATTATGCGAATAATATCATTATTATTCTGCCGTCTGGCATTGCACCTGATAACTTGCAGCAATATTCCAGTTTTGAATTACGCCTACGTAAACATTTATCGCTGGCGGAAGAGTCTCTCTGGCAAAAATGTGCACAAAAACTTATTTCCGCAATTCCACATATTCCAGAATGGCGGCAACCATTAATTGCTTTGCTATTACCCGAAAATCCAGAAATTGCACATGAAATTGCCCAGCGTCTACTGGTGCAAAAAAAAATACCCTCGCTTGAATGGCTAAAAATAGTGGCGACTGATGAGCACATTCTTACCTTATTAGAAAAATATCACGAGCCATATGCCATTTTTGATGATTACCATCGTGGTGCGATATGCTCAGCCACCGTATTACAGGAGCAAGGCGTTGTAGCCCTGCCCCGATTTGCTCCCTATGCCGCAAGTGACTACTGCGCCGATGTGTTGCGTCATATCAATCATCCGTTCGCATTAACACTGCTTATACGTGTAGCCGGGCAAACAAAACGCTGTCACGATCGGATGACGAAAGCCTGCACTGCGTTCCCACACGCAGCGCTGGCGGCATTAGCAGAACTTCTGGCACAAAAAGATGAAAAGTGCTGGCGCATTATGCTAATGACGATGCTTATCTCGCAACCGGCACTAGCAGAACAGGTCATTCCCTGGCTCTCGACACCCGCAGTTGCCGTGCTGAAATCATGCCAGCAACAACTGATACAACCGTCAAACCATGCCTGCGCCGATCTACTGCCAGCCGTAGTAGTCTCTCCTCCTTGGCTTTCGAAAAAGAAAAAATCGCCGATTCCGGTGTTGGATTTATCGCCACTTAGCCTCGAATCTGTATGCACAATAACCGACACAGAAGCTAAAGAGTTTCAAACTCGTTGGGACTGGGAGCCGCATAAGCCTGGTGAAGGTGCTAAAGCTTTCCTTAGCTCACTGGGTTATCGCCGCTGGGATTTTGTCACATATAAATATATCGGCGCTTCTGAGTCGGCAATTGACGCATGGGAACGTGAAGACTTCGCCACACTTATCCAAATGTTTAAAGCCCATCATGCACCGTATCAGGGGGAGTGGCATCTCAACTCACTTCCCTTTTTACCTATGCAAAAAGCGATTAAGCTATGGGAATTTCTCAGTAAAGAGCCGCATACCGCGATAAAACCTGTCATGCTTTATTTGCGACTGTCAGGTATGAGTGGTTTTCTGCACTCGTTTTCACGCTACCCTCAAGAAGGTTTTGCGGTTGCTGATTATTTTGCCGCAACGGAGCTGGCTCCTTCCGTCGCCCGCGCCTTCAACAAACTCAAAACCCTACGACAAGACGCCCGCACCTGGCTGCTGAAATACCCGGAACATGCCATTACCGGCCTGCTGCCTTCGGCGCTCGGCAAATCCGGTGAAGCCCAGGATAACGCCCGCGCTGCCTTGCGTATGCTTACTGAAAACGGTCATCAGCCATTACTGCAAGAAATCGCCCGGCGTTATAACCAGCTGGAAGTAACCGATGCGGTGAACGCTCTGCTTGCGCTCGATCCCTTAGATAATCACCCGACAAAAATCCCCACTCTTCCGGCCTTTTATCAGCCATCGCTCTGGAACCGCCCGGTATTAATAGCAAATGCCCAATCACTACCAGATAGCGCCCTCCTCCACCTCGGTGAAATGCTCCGCTTCCCTCAGGAAGAGGCGCTGTATCCGGGATTATTGCAGGTGAAAGACGCCTGCACCGCCGACTCACTGGCGGGATTTTCCTGGGATATGTTTACCGCCTGGCAAGCCGCTGGCTCACCGTCGAAAGAGAGCTGGGCGTTCACTGCGTTAGGTGTTCTCGGCAACGATGACACCGCCCGCAAACTGACGCCATTAATCCGCGCCTGGCCTGGCGAATCCCAGCACAAACGCGCCACCGTTGGGTTGGATATTCTCGCTGCTATCGGCAGCGATATCGCCCTGATGCAGCTTAACGGCATCGCCCAGAAACTGAAATTCAAAGCATTACAGGAGCGGGCAAAAGAGAAAATTGCCGATATTGCCAAAAGCCGCGAGCTCACGGTCGCGGAGCTTGAAGATCGCTTAGCGCCCGATCTCGGTCTGGATGATAACGGTTCGCTGCTGCTGGATTTTGGCCCACGTCAGTTCACCGTCAGCTTTGATGAAACCTTAAAACCGTTTGTGCGCGATGTTTCCGGCAGCCGCCTGAAAGACTTACCTAAACCGAATAAAAGCGATGATGACTCACTGGCGAACGTGGCTGTTAACCGCTACAAATTGCTGAAAAAAGACGCGCGGACCGTTGCTGCCCAGCAGGTGGCAAGGCTGGAATCCGCCATGTGCCTGCGCCGCCGCTGGTCGGCTGAAAACTTTCAACTCTTCCTGGTTGAACATCCACTGGTACGCCACTTAATCCGCCGTCTGATTTGGGGCGTTTATAGCGCCGAAAACCAGCTACTGGCGTGCTTCCGCGTGGCGGAAGATAACAGCTACAGCACCGCTGACGATGACCTCTTCACCTTGCCGGAAGGCGATATCTCTATCGGCATTCCTCACGTTCTGGAAATATCACCGACGGATGCTGCCACCTTTGGTCAGCTTTTTGCCGACTACGAACTGCTACCGCCGTTCCGCCAGCTCGACCGTAACAGTTACGCCCTGACAGAAACCGAGCACAATGCCAGCGAATTGACCCGCTGGGCAGGCAGAAAATGCCCGAGCGGTCGGGTCATGGGACTTGCGAATAAAGGTTGGGTGCGTGGTGAACCGCAGGATGGTGGCTGGATCGGCTGGATGATCAAACCTCTGGGCCGCTGGTCGTTAATCATAGAAATCGATGAAGGCTTTGCTGTTGGTATGTCGCCAGCCGAACTTAGCGCCGAGCAACTCTTAAGCAAGCTGTGGCTATGGGAAGGCAAAGCAGAAAGCTATGGCTGGGGGAGTCATTCAACTCAGGAAGCGCAGTTCTCCGTACTCGATGCCATCACCGCCAGCGAGTTGATTAACGATATTGAAGCTCTGTTTGAATAAGGAAAGAGCATGGACAAGGAATTACCGTGGCTGGCGGATAACGCCCAAGTGGAACTGAAATATAAAAAAGGCAAAACACCACTCAGCCATCGCAATTGGCCGGGCGAACCGGTGCCTGTTATCACTGAAAGCCTCATCCAGACACTGGGTGATGAATTGCTACAAAAAGCTGAGAAGAAAAAAAACATTATCTGGCGTTATGAAAATTTTTCACTGGAGTGGCAGTCCGCCATTACGCAGGCCATCAACTTGATCGGCGAACACAAACCCACGATCCCGGCCCGCACAATGGCGGCGCTAGCCTGTATCGCACAAAAGGACAGCCAACAGTTGCTCGACGAAATCGTCCAACAAGAGGGGCTGGAATATGCGACTGAGGTGGTGATTGCACGCCAGTTTATTGCACGATGTTATGAGAGTGATCCTCTGGTTGTCACATTGCAGTATCAGAACGAGGATTATGGCTATGGTTACCGCTCAGAAACCTATAACGAATTCGATCTCCGACTGCGTAAGCATCTCTCTCTGGCAGAGGAAAGCTGCTGGCAGCGATGCGCCGACAAACTCATTGCCGCACTGCCAGGAATCACCAAAGTTCGCCGCCCTTTTATTGCGCTGATCCTCCCTGAAAAACCAGAAATCGCCAATGAGTTGGTAGGTCTTGAATGCCCGCGGACTCATTTTCATTCTAAGGAGTGGTTAAAAGTTGTTGCTACTGACCCCAAAGCGGTGAGAAAACTCGAACGCTACTGGAGCCAGGATATATTTAGCGATCGAGAAGCCAGCTACATGTCGCATGAAAACCACTTCGGCTACGCGGCCTGCGCTGCCCTTTTGCGCGAACAAGGACTGACAGCCGTTCCGCGCCTGGCAATGTATGCCCATAAAGAAGATTGCGGCAGTCTACTGGTACAAATTAACCATCCGCAGGTCATCCGCACCTTGCTGTTAGTTGCTGATAAAAACAAACCCAGTCTGCAACGTGTGGCTAAATACAGTAAAAACTTCCCCCATGCGACGCTCACCGCACTGGCAGAACTGCTGGCGTTAAAAGAACCACCTGCGCGCCCTGGTTATCCAATCATCGAAGACAAAAAGCTGCCTGCCCAGCAAAAAGCACGCGATGAATACTGGCGTACGCTGTTACAAACGCTGATGGCATCGCTGCCACAACTGGCAGAAGACGTCATGCCATGGTTAAGTATTCAAGCCCGGACAGTGCTGAATAGTTATTTATCGGCACAGCCCAAACCGGTTATTGATAGCACCGATAACAGCAATCTGCCTGAAATCCTCGTTTCACCACCGTGGCGTAGTAAGAAAAAAATGACAGCTCCACGTCTTGATTTGGCACCGCTCGAATTAACTCCGCAAGTTTACTGGCAACCAGGCGAACGAGAGAGGCTTGCGGCCACTGAGTCTGCCCGTTATTTCAGCACGGAATCTCTTGCGGAACGCATGGAACAAAAAAGTGGGCGAGTTGTATTACAGGAACTGGGTTTTGGGGATGATGTATGGCTGTTTCTGAATTATATACTCCCCGGAAAACTGGATGCTGCACGCAATTCACTCATTGTTCAGTGGCATTACTACCAGGGGCGGGTTGAAGAGATCCTGAATGGCTGGAACTCCCCGGAAGCACAATTAGCAGAACAGGCGCTTCGCAGCGGTCACGTAGAAGCGTTAATTAACATATGGGAAAACGACAACTACTCACGTTATCGTCCGGAAAAGAGTGTCTGGAACCTGTATTTATTGGCACAGCTGCCACGAGAGATGGCACTGACGTTCTGGCTGCGTATCAATGAGAAAAAATACCTGTTCGCTGGCGAAGACTATTTTCTCAGTATCCTCGGATTGGATGCGCTACCCGGTTTGTTATTGGCTTTTTCGCATCGTCCAAAAGAAACATTTCCGTTAATGTTAAATTTCGGCGCCACCGAACTGGCGCTGCCCATTGCTCGCGTCTGGCGTCGTTTCGCGGCGCAGCGTGATCTGGCTCGCCAGTGGATTTTACAATGGCCGGAACATACGGCTACTGCACTTATCCCTCTTGTCTTCAGCAAATCCAGCGACAACAGCGAAGCGGCATTACTAGCCCTTCGTTTACTGTATGAACAGGGACATTGCGAATTGCTACAAACTGTAGCCAATCGTTGGCAGCGTACATATGTATGGCCAGCCCTGGAACAATTACTTAAACAGAGCCCAATAGAAATTTACCCGGCACGCATTCCAAAAGCCCCTGATTTCTGGCATCCGCAAATGTGGTCCAGGCCGCGCCTTATCACTAATAATCAACCTGTTACCGATGACGCTCTGGAAATTATCGGCGAAATGCTGCGCTTTACCCTGGGGGGACGTTTTTATAGCGGGCTGGAACAACTGAAAACGTTCTGCCAACCGCAAACGCTGGCCACTTTTGCCTGGGATCTCTTCACCGCGTGGCAACAAGCTGGCGCCCCCGCAAAAGACAACTGGGCATTTCTGGCGTTAAGTCTCTTTGGCGACGAAAGCACGGCACGAGATCTGACGACACAGATCCTCGCCTGGCCACAGGAAGGCAAATCTGCCCGTGCTGTCAGTGGTCTGAATATACTTACCCTGATGAATAATGATATGGCGCTGATACAGCTGCATCATATATCGCAACGGGCGAAATCCCGCCCCTTACGTGAAAACGCAGCGGAATTCCTTCAGGTGGTCGCAGAAAATCACGGGCTAAGCCAGGAAGAGTTAGCGGACAGATTAGTCCCATCACTGGGCCTTGATGATCCGCAGGCGTTGATTTTTGATTTTGGTCCCCGGCAGTTTACCGTTCGCTTCGATGAAAACCTCAACCCGGTTATCTACGATCAGCAAAACGTTCGCCAGAAAAGTGTTCCCCGGTTGCGCGCCAATGACGACCAACTAAAAGCATCCGATGCACTGGCCCGACTAAAAGGACTAAAAAAAGATGCCACTCAGGTGAGCAAAAACCTGCTCCCGCGTCTTGAAACTGCCCTGCGCACCACCCGACGCTGGCCGCTGGCAGATTTTCATTCTCTCTTTGTTAATCATCCATTTACTCGCCTGGTTACCCAGCAACTGATATGGGGCGTTTATCTGGCAAATGAACCGCGACGTTTACTCAACGCCTTTCGTGTGGCTGCAGAGGGGGAATTCTGCAATGCACAAGATGAGCCAATTGACCTGCCTGCGGACGCTCTGATTGGCATTGCCCACCCGTTAGAAATGACAGCAGAAATGCGCAGTGAATTTGCACAGCTTTTTGCCGATTACGAAATTATGCCGCCTTTTCGCCAGTTGGCGCGGCGCACGGTGTTGCTCACGCCAGAAGAGGCGGCAAGCAACAATTTAACCCGCTGGCAGGGAAAATCAGCCACCGTTGGGCAACTAATGGGAATGCGATACAAAGGCTGGGAGTCAGGCTATGAGGACGCATTTGTCTATGACCTGGGCGCGTACCGGCTGGTCCTTAAGTTTTCACCCGGTTTTAACCACTACAGTGCTGATAGCAAAGCGCTGATGAGCTTCCGTTCTCTTCGAGTGTACCGTGACAATAAATCCGTCACTTTTGCCGAACTTGATGTGTTTGATTTGAGTGAGGCGTTAAGTACGCCAGATGTCATTTTCCACTGACACACAGCGGGCAGTGATGCAACTGCCCGTTATCAACACGACTTACCACCGGGAAAAGCGATGATCGTGCCAAAAGAGCTGGTCGCTATTTACGATTATGAGGTTCCTGTACCTGAAGATCCTTTTTCCTTCAGACTTGAGATCCATAAATGCTCTGAATTATTTACAGGTTTCGTCTATCGACTGGAACGATTCCGGCTACGTCCAACATTTAATGATGCCGACCCGCTAATAAATGATGCGTTGATTTATATAAGAGATGAGTGTATTGATGAGCGAAAATTACGAGGTGAATCACCAGAAACGGTAATAGCAATTTTTAATCGTGAACTACAAAATATATTCAACCGACAAATAGAAAAATATACTCTAAATAATTCAAGTTGCAGGAAGGCGATAAGCGAGTGAATCCCCAGGAGCTTACTAAAGTAAGTGACTGGAGTGAACGACAAATCCGCATGGAGCGGATTTGAACGCTACTTGTAGCGGCCCCGTAAGGGGTGAGGTCCATGGATGGGCCGAATAACCCGCAGTCGCAGCACATGCAACTTGAAGTATGACGAGTATAGCTTTATTAAAGGGGGAAACGGTATTCCCCCTTAAATGCGTTTCAATTTGCCCGTTACTTCAACAAATCAATCAACCGTAACAGAGCCACTAATAACTCCAGTACGGCAATGAGCACGGTTAACTTTTGTGTCAGCGTGTCCATCCGCTCTCCTTATTAAGGAGCGCAACACCAGTACCTTACCCTTACACTGCCTGTCGATACTGGTTTACGTATGTTGAGTCGCCATGTTGCACTCCGGATCAGGGCACCACCTGAGGCACCACCCGTCCGGTAGCCAGGACTTGAAATTGGTTCGATCCGGCGCAACTTCCCAACAGTCAGGATTATAAATCTCATTATCTTAATTGCAACACGGTCCAGAGGTGGTTATAATTCGTTCGTTGAGATGCCATGTTGCACTATCAGTAACTTAACATCAAAGTAGTAAATAAAAGAACCTGCCTCACCAGCAGGTTTTTTTATTTACTGTGATCTGCTTTCCAGATATTTTCCGCTCAAACAACTAATGCGCCAAACATTTATTGCGCGTAAAATATCGTTTATTTTCTTAATACATTTCAGGGATGAATATATGTCACCGCAGAATAATCATCTGCAGCGTCCGCCTGCTGCTGTGTTATACGCCGTTGAACTGGCAAAATTAAAGCAAAATGATAACGCACCTTGCCCGCCCGGTTGGCAGTTAAGTTTGCCTGCAGCCCGTGCTTTTATCCTTGGCGACGAAGCGCAAAATATTAGCCGTAAAGTCGTGATTAGTCCCTCCGCTGTCGAACGTATGTTAGTCACTCTTGCCACCGGACGCGGTTTGATGTTGGTGGGAGAACCCGGCACCGCAAAATCTCTCCTGTCTGAATTACTGGCAACCGCTATTAGCGGCGATGCCGGGTTAACCATCCAGGGCGGCGCATCTACCACCGAAGATCAAATCAAGTACGGCTGGAACTACGCCCTGCTTATCAACCATGGCCCGTCAACGGAAGCGCTGGTCCCTGCCCCGCTTTACCAGGGAATGCGCGACGGCAAAATTGTCCGTTTTGAAGAGATAACGCGTACACCGCTGGAAGTACAAGACTGTCTGTTAGGTATGCTTTCTGACAGGGTGATGACGGTGCCGGAACTCACTGGTGAAGCCAGTCAGCTCTATGCGCGAGAAGGCTTTAATATTATTGCCACTGCCAATACCCGCGATCGCGGCGTCAATGAAATGAGTGCCGCGCTAAAGCGTCGCTTCGATTTTGAAACGGTTTTTCCGATTATGGATTTCGCCCAGGAGCTGGAGCTGGTCGCCAGTGCTTCGGCGCGTTTGCTGGCCCATAGCGGTATTCCGCATAAAGTGCCTGACGCGGTACTGGAGTTACTGGTACGCACTTTCCGCGACTTGCGTGCCAACGGCGAAAAGAAAACGTCAATGGATACACTAACAGCGATTATGTCCACTGCTGAAGCCGTGAACGTGGCCCACGCTGTGGGCGTCCGCGCCTGGTTTTTAGCGAATCGCGCGGGGGAGCCAGCCGACCTGGTGGACTGTATTGCCGGAACCATCGTCAAAGATAACGAAGAAGATCGCGCTCGTCTGCGCCGTTACTTCGAACAGCGTGTCGCCACACATAAAGAAGCTCACTGGCAGGCTTATTATCAAGCTCGCCACCGCCTGCCGTGAGGAAAGAGCATGAGCGAGCCGTTAATTGTCGGCATCCGGCATCATAGTCCGGCCTGCGCCCGGCTGGTGAAATCGTTAATCGAAAGCCAGCGACCACGATATGTGTTGATTGAAGGCCCGGCTGATTTTAATGACCGGGTAGACGAACTGTTTTTAGCCCACCAGCTTCCGATAGCTATTTACAGTTATTGCCAGTATCAGGACGGTGCTGCCCCCGGGCGTGGTGCCTGGACGCCATTTGCTGAATTTTCGCCGGAGTGGCAGGCGCTACAAGCCGCACGTCGTATTCAGGCACAAACTTACTTCATTGATTTGCCTTGCTGGGCGCAAGGTGAAGAAGAGGACGATTCGCCTGATACGCAAGAGGAAAGCCAGACCTTGCTGCTGCGTGCCACCCGCATGGATAACAGCGACACCCTGTGGGATCACTTGTTCGAAGATGAAAGCCAGCAAACTGCATTACCCTCTGCACTGGCGCGCTATTTTGCCCAACTGCGGGGCAACTTCCCCGGCGATGCACTCAATCGTCAGCGCGAAGCCTTTATGGCCCGCTGGATTGGATGGGCGATGCAGCAAAACAATGGCGACGTGTTAGTCGTCTGCGGTGGCTGGCACGCTCCGGCACTGGCAAAAATGTGGCGCGAATGCCCGCAGGAAATTAACAAGCCAGAATTGCCCGCACAGGATGAGGCCGTTACAGGTTGCTATCTCACGCCATACAGTGAAAAGCGCCTTGATGTGCTGGCTGGATACCATTCAGGAATGCCTGCCCCGGTCTGGCAAAACTGGTGCTGGCAGTCGGGCTTGCGGCAGGCGGGAGAACAACTGCTAAAAACGGTTCTTACCCGTTTGCGCCAGCATCACTTGCCTGCTTCAACCGCGGATATGGCTGCCGCTCATCTGCATGCGATGGCTCTGGCACAGTTGCGTGGTCATACACTACCGTTACGCACTGACTGGCTGGATGCTATAGCAGGATCGCTGATTAAAGAAGCCTTGAACGCGCCGTTGCCGTGGAGCTATCGCGGAGTTATTCATCCCGATACCGATCCGATTCTGGTTACGTTGATAGACACATTAGCGGGTGACGGATTCGGTAAACTTGCCCCCTCCACGCCACAACCGCCTCTGCCAAAAGATGTCACCTGCGAACTGGAACGTACCGCAATCTCTCTTCCGACTGAGCTTACCTTAAATCGCTTTACCTCCGATGGGCTGGCACAAAGTCAGGTGTTACATCGGCTGGCAATACTCGAGATTCCCGGCATTGTGCGCCAGCACGGAAGTACGCTGACGCTCGCAGGCAATGGTGAAGAACAGTGGAAATTAACCCGCCCGCTTAGCCAACATGCGGCATTGATTGAGGCCGCCTGTTTTGGTGCCACACTCCAGGAAGCCGCACGCAATAAATTAGAAGCCGATATGCTGGACGCGGGTGGAATCGGCAGTATCACCACATGTCTTAGCCAGGCGGCGTTAGCGGGTCTGGCGTCCTTCAGTCAACAATTACTGGAGCAACTCACATTATTAATCGCCCAGGAAAATCAATTTGCCGAAATGGGCCAGGCGCTGGAAGTGCTATATGCCTTATGGCGGCTGGATGAAATTAGCGGTATGCAAGGCGCGCAGATATTACAAACGACGTTATGCGCGGCTATCGATCGCACGCTGTGGCTGTGTGAATCTAACGGAAGACCGGATGAAAAGGAGTTTCACGCTCACCTGCATAGCTGGCAAGCGTTGTGTCATATCCTGCGCGATCTACATAGCGGTGTGCAACTCCCCGGCGTTTCTCTTTCTGCGGCGGTGACCTTACTGGAGCGCCGCAGTCAGGCGATTCATGCCCCGGCACTGGATCGCGGTGCGGCTCTTGGCGCACTGATGCGTCTGGAACATCCCAACGCCAGTGCCGAAGCGGCGTTGACGATGCTGACGCAGTTATCTCCGGCACAATCCGGCGAGGCGCTGCACGGTTTGCTGGCGCTGGCCCGCCATCAACTGGCCTGTCAGCCTGCATTTATCGCCGGTTTCAGCAGTCATTTAAATCAACTAAGTGACGCCGATTTTATCAACGCCCTGCCCGATTTACGCGCGGCGATGGCCTGGCTACCGCCACGAGAACGCGGGACGCTGGCGCATCAGGTGCTTCAGCATTATCAACTGGCGCAACTTCCCGTTTCGGCGCTGCAAATGCCGTTGCATTGCCCACCGCAAGCCATTGCACATCATCAACAACTCGAACAGCAGGCACTGGCATCGCTGCAACACTGGGGAGTTTTCCATGTCTGAACTGAACGATCTTCTGACCACCCGTGAGCTACAACGCTGGCGATTGATTCTTGGCGAAGCGGCAGAAACGACGCTTTGTGGACTGGATGACAACGCCCGACAAATAGACCACGCGCTGGAGTGGCTGTACGGGCGCGATCCTGAACGGATCCAGCGTGGTGAACGTTCCGGTGGATTGGGTAGCTCAAATCTCACCACGCCTGAGTGGATCAACAGTATTCACACGCTGTTTCCGCAACGGGTGATTGAGCGGCTGGAAAGCGATGCCGTGCTGCGCTACGGCATTGAAGATGTGGTGACGAATCTCGACGTGCTGGAACGTATGCAGCCTTCTGAAAGCCTGCTACGCGCCGTTTTGCACACCAAACATCTGATGAATCCTGAAGTGCTGGTTGCCGCCCGCCGGATAGTGCGCCAGGTTGTTGAAGAAATTATGGCGCGACTGGCAAAGGAAGTTCGTCAGGCTTTTTCTGGTGTCCGCGATCGCCGTCGCCGTTCATTTATTCCACTGGCGCGTAATTTCGATTTCAAAAGTACTCTGCGCGCCAACCTGCAACACTGGCACCCACAACACGGCAAGTTGTATATCGAATCCCCCCGCTTTAACAGCCGTATTAAGCGCCACAGTGAACAATGGCAACTGGTCTTACTGGTCGATCAAAGCGGATCGATGGTCGATTCGGTGATCCACTCTGCGGTGATGGCGGCCTGTTTATGGCAGTTACCCGGCATTCGTACCCATCTGGTCGCTTTTGACACCAGCGTGGTTGATCTCACCGCCGACGTTGCCGATCCGGTAGAGTTATTAATGAAAGTACAATTAGGCGGCGGGACCAATATCGCCAGTGCCGTGGAGTATGGTCGGCAACTTATTGAACAACCAGCAAAAAGCGTCATTATCCTCGTGAGCGATTTTTATGAAGGGGGTTCATCATCATTGCTGACGCATCAGGTGAAAAAGTGTGTCCAGAGCGGCATCAAAGTGCTGGGACTGGCAGCGCTCGATAGCACCGCAACACCTTGCTATGACCGCGATATGGCCCAGGCGCTGGTTAATGTCGGCGCACAAATAGCCGCGATGACGCCGGGCGAGCTGGCGACCTGGCTGGCGGAGAATCTTCAATCATGAATTCACTACGCCCGGAATTATTAGAACTGACACCACAGGCACTGACGGCGTTAAGCAATGCCGGTTTTGTTAAGCGCAGCCTTAAGGAACTGGAAAATGGCAATGTTCCAGAAATCAGTCATGAGAACGGCGCTTTAATCGCCACCTTCAGTGACGGTGTCCGTACCCAGCTGACGAACGGTCAGGCACTGAAAGAGGCTCAGTGCAGCTGCGGGGCCAGCGGCATGTGCCGCCATCGCGTGATGCTGGTGTTAAGTTATCAACGACTTTGCGCTACCGCCCTGCCCACGGAAAAAGAAGAAGAGTGGGATCCAGCAATCTGGCTGGGAGAGCTGGCAACCCTACCCGATGCCACCCGTAAACGCGCACAGGCGCTGGTCGCTAAAGGCATCACCATTGAGTTGTTCTGTTCGCCAGGAGAGATTCCCTCTGCTCGCTTACCAATGAGTGACGTCCGTTTTTATTCCCGCAGCAGTATTCGCTTCGCGCGCTGTGATTGCATTGAAGGAACACTTTGCGAACATGTCGCGCTGGCGGTACAGGCCTTTGTCCAGGCCAAAGCGCAGCAAACAGAATTTACCCATTTGATCTGGCAGATGCGCAGCGAGCAAGTTGCCGCGAATGATGACCCATTTGCCAGCAACGAGGGCAACGCGTGCCGTCAATATGTTCAGCAATTAAGCCAGGCATTATGGCTTGGCGGTATCAGCCAGCCGCTCATCCATTACGAGGCAGCATTCAACCGCGCATTGCAGGCGGCAGAGACCTGCAACTGGCGCTGGGTGAGTGAATCAATACGACAGCTACGGGCAAGCGTTGATGCCTTCCACGCCCGCGCCAGCCACTACTACGCCGGAGAATGCTTGCGTCAGCTTGCGGCGTTAACCAGTCGCTTGAACAGTGCACAAGAAATGGCACGCCGCGACAGTGTTGGTGAAATTCCTCCCATGCCGTGGCGCACGGTGGTTGGCGCAGGCATTGCCGGAGAAGCAAAGCTTGATCATCTGCGGCTGGTGTCGCTAGGTATGCGTTGCTGGCAGGATATTGAGCAGTATGGTTTACGCATCTGGTTCACCGATCCCGACACCGGCAGTATTTTGCACCTTTCGCGCAGTTGGCCGAGAAGCGAACAGGAAAACTCACCGGCAGCCACACGTCGGCTGTTTAGTTTTCAGGCTGGCGCACTGGCAGGTGGGCAAATTGTTTCACAAGCCGCGCGTCGCAGTGCCGAAGGCGAGCTGCTGTTAGCTACTCGCAACCGCTTAAGCAGTGTTGTCCCACTGTCGCCTGATGCTTGGCAAATGCTGGGGGCGCCGTTGCGCCAGCCCGGCATTGAAGCTTTGCGGGAATACTTACACCTGCGCCCGCCAGTCTGCGTCCGGCCGCTTAATCAGGTGGATAATTTATTTATTCTGCCGGTGGCGGAGTGTATTTCGCTGGGATGGGACAGCAGCCGCCAGACGCTGGATGCGCAGGTAATTAGCGGCGAAGGTGAAAATAATGTGCTGACGTTATCGCTGCCAGCCTCTGCCTGTGCCCCCTTTGCGGTTGAACGCATGGCGGCGCTTTTGCAGCAGACGGATGATCCCGTGAATCTGGTTTCTGGGTTTGTCCGTTTTGTCGACGGGCAGTTAACGCTGGAGCCGCGGGTAATGATGACGCTAACCCGCGCCTGGGCGCTGGACGCTGAAACTGCGCCTGTTGCAGCACTACCTTCTGCCAACGTTCTTCCTGCGCCATCCACCGCGCATCAGTTGCTGATGCGCTGCCAGACATTGCTCATTCAACTGCTACATAACGGTTGGCACTATCAGGAACAAAGCGCTATTGGTCAGGCCGAATTGCTGGCGAATGAACTTACCGCAGTGGGTTTTTATCGGCTGGCGCATGTGTTGGCACAATTGCGTAACCCGGAATGCGATTCAAGGGTAGAAGCATTGAATAACTGTGTTTTACTTTGCGAGCAGTTATTACTGATGCTTGAGTAACAAGGAGGGAAAGATGCTTTTTATTAAGAGTTCTACTCCATTTCCGGACTGCTCAAAACAAGGTATAAAGCATATTCTATAGCGCCCTGGTGAGAGTCACCAGTTTCCTGATTTTGATAAAATGGAGTTTTACATGAAGGCTTTCAACAAGCTGTTTTCCCTCGTTGTTGCATCTGTTCTGGTTTTCTCTCTCGCAGGCTGCGGTGACAAAGAAGAATCTAAGAAATTTAGCGCTAACCTGAACGGTACTGAAATTGCCATTACTTATGTCTACAAAGGCGACAAAGTGATTAAGCAATCTTCAGAAACCAAAATTCAGTTTGCAACCATTGGTGCAACCACCAAAGAAGATGCAGCTAAGAAACTTGAGCCATTAAGCGCCAAATACAAAAACATTCCGGGCGTTGAAGAAAAATTAACCTATACCGATACTTACGCGCAGGAAAATGTAAATATCGATATGGAAAAAGTTGATCTGAAAGCCCTGCAGGGCATTTCCGGTATCAAGATGGGTGATGAAGATACCAGCAAAGGTGTCAGCATGAAGCAGATTGAACTGGTCATGGCTGCTGCTGGTTTTAAAGAAGTGAAATAATCTGTCGGCGGCCATGTTCTTGCATGGCCGCCATGCCCGTCTTAGCTTTTCTTCACATGCTGGCGCGCTGCCAGTCCACGCAGAAAATAACGTAAGAATTGATCGCCGCATTCGCGGAAGTTTTTATGATCCGGCGCACGCATCATTGCAGTAATTTCCGGCATGGAAACGCGGAACTGCTGTTCGGTCAGGATCGCCAGAATGTCATCGGTTTTCAGTGAAAACGCAATGCGCAATTTTTTCAGCACGATGTTGTTATTAATGCGACGTTCCGGCTCCAGTGCCGGTGCGGACTCATCCCTGCCGCGTTTTTCATAAATCAAACCATTCAGGAATGAAGACAAAACAATGTCCGGACAACGCTGAAAACCCTCTTCGTCTTCTTTACGTAGCCAGACGGCGATCTGTTCCGCGGTGGCTTCAACATTAGCCAGCGCCAGGATACGCACCAGGTCATTATTGTTGGCTTTCAAAATGTAGCGCACGCTGCGCAGAATATCGTTACTTAGCATGAGGCCTTCGGGTGTTAATGAGGCAAAGAGCCATTTTAGCAGTCTTTTACAGGCCAATCGCCTCTTTTAAACTTTTCAGATAACGGCGGCTGACAGGGACGGTTAATCCATTACGCAAAATCAACTCAGCCTGACCGTTATCTTCCAGGCGAATCTCCTGTAAATGCGCGAGGTTAACCAGATACTGTCGATGGCAGCGCAGTAGCGGTGTGCGGCTCTCCAGCGTGCGCAAAGTTAATTCTGTGAAGCCCTCTTTCCCTTCCTGGCTGATAACGTAAACACCGCTCATTCGACTACTAACAAACGCCACGTCTTTCATTTGCAGCAAATAAATACGACTATGACCGGTACAAGGGATAAATTTCAGCGCCTGCTGATTTTCCGGTAACAGCGAAACATCCTGCTTGCTGCGCTCCTGTCGCAAACGCACCAGTGTTTTCTCCAGCCGCGCTTCATCAATCGGCTTCAATAGATAATCAAAGGCATGTTCTTCAAAGGCTTTTATAGCGTATTCGTCAAACGCGGTGAGAAAAACAATATATGGGCGATGTTCCGGGTCAAGCATGCCCACCATTTCCAGACCGCTGATACGCGGCATCTGGATATCGAGAAACAGCACATCCGGGCGCAGTTTATGCACCGCGCCGATCCCTTCTACGGCGTTTGAACATTCGCCGACAATTTCAATATCACTCTGCTCCTGCAGAAACACACGCAGGTTTTCCCGAGCTAACGGTTCATCATCAACAATTAAGACTTTAATCATGCCTCATCCCTCCATGGCAGTCGTAACGTTATTCGGGTGTAACTATCAGGCTCACAGGCGACGCTTATCCCATAGTCATCGCCAAACCGTTCACGTAAACGCTTATCCACCAGATTCATCCCCAGCCCGCTGGCATTGGTTGCCGGTTGATACAAACCGGCATTGTCTTCGATCTCCAGCATTAAATGTTGCCCCTCACGTCGGGCGCTAATTGCCACTCTCCCCGTATCCAGGAGTTGTGATGTCCCATGTTTAATGGCGTTTTCCACTATCGGTTGTAGGGTAAACGCGGGCAATTGCTGCTGAGATAACGCCTCCGGAATAGAAATGTTGACCTGCAACCGCGACTGGAAGCGCGCCTTTTCAATTTGCAGATAAGCATTCACATGTTCAATTTCGTCGGCGAGAGTAACAAACTCCGAGGGCCGCTTTAAGTTTTTGCGGAAAAAAGTGGAAAGATACTGCACCAGCTGACTGGCCTGTTCGCTGTCACGGCGGATCACGGCTTTGATGGTGTTAAGCGCATTAAACAAAAAATGGGGATTGACCTGGGCGTGAAGCAGTTTGATCTCTGACTGGGTGAGCATCGCTTTTTGCCGCTCATACTGCCCGGCGAGGATCTGCGCCGAAAGCAGTTGTGCAATCCCCTCCCCCAGCGTGCGGTTGATCGAGCTGAACAGCCGATTTTTAGCTTCATACAATTTGATGGTACCCATCACCCGCTGATTTTCACCACGCAGAGGGATCACCAGCGTTGAGCCTAACTTGCACTGCGGATGCAAAGAGCAACGGTAGGGCACTTCGTTGCCATCGGCGTAAACCACTTCTCCGGTTTCAATGGCTTTTAAGGTATAAGCCGAAGAAATCGGTTTGCCGGGTAAATGATGGTCGTCGCCAATACCAGTAAAAGCCAACAGTTTCTCGCGATCGGTAATCGCTACCGCGCCAATATCCAGCTCCTGATACAGCACCTGGGCCACCTTCATGCTGTTCACTTCGTTAAAGCCCTGGCGCAAAATGCCTTCCGTCGAGGCCGCAACTTTCAGCGCGGTAGCGGAAAAAGCCGAGGTGTATTTTTCAAACATCGCGCGCTTATCGAGCAAAATGCGCATAAACAGCGCCGCGCCCACGGTGTTGGTTACCATCATCGGCGCAGCGATATTACTCACCAGACGCACCGCATCTTCATAAGGTCGGGCAATCGCCAGGATGATCAGCATTTGCACCATTTCCGCGACGAACGTGACGGCACCAGCGGTAATGGGGTTAAAGACTTTATCGGTACGCCCGCGGCGGATCAGGATGCTATGTACCAGCCCGCCGAGCAATCCTTCGACGATCGTCGAGATCATGCAACTCAGCGCGGTCATGCCCCCCATCGAATATCGATGTAGACCGCCGGTCAGACCAACCAGTCCGCCCACTACCGGACCACCGAGTAAGCCGCCCATCACCGCGCCAATCGCTCGCGTATTAGCAATCGAGTCGTCGATGTGTAACCCGAACCAGGTGCCCATGATGCAGAAGATGGAAAAGACGATATAGCAGAGAAATTTATGCGGCAGACGAACAGTGACCTGCATTAACGGTATGAATAATGGCGTTTTACTCATCAACCACGCAATAACCAGAAAAACGCACATCTGCTGAAGCAGCAGCAACACCAGATTAAAATCGTACATACCCGCAAACCACACGTCCCTTTAAAACGCGTAACATACATTGCTCGCGTTCAACTTTCTTTGAACTGTTGCAGAAAAATGAAAAATCGTGAGTACGATCACTCAAAACAACCTGGCAAAAACAAAATCATCCTAATCGAGATCAAAAAACTGCCAAAACTACCTGGTTCATAAAAGAACGTCTACAGTTATGCTGGGACCTCGCAAGCAAGGGTGGGACGATGGCGCTTTACACGATTGGTGAAGTGGCGTTGCTTTGTGATATCAACCCTGTCACGTTACGCGCGTGGCAGAGGCGTTATGGGCTGTTAAAACCGCAGCGCACAGACGGCGGTCATCGCCTGTTCAACGATGCCGATATCGACCGGATCCGGGAGATCAAACGCTGGATCGACAACGGTGTGCAGGTCAGCAAAGTTAAAATGCTACTCAGTAATGAGAATGTTGATGTGCAGAACGGCTGGCGCGATCAGCAAGAAACTCTGCTTAGTTACCTGCAAAGTGGCAACCTGCAAAGTCTGCGAATGTGGATCAAAGAGCGTGGTCAGGATTATCCCGCCCAGACGCTCACCACACATCTGTTCATTCCTCTGCGCCGACGGCTTCAGTGCCAACAACCGACTCTCCAGGCACTGCTGGCGATTCTGGACGGCGTACTGATCAACTACATCGCCATTTGCCTGGCTTCGGCACGTAAAAAACAGGGCAAAGATGCGCTGGTGGTTGGCTGGAATATTCAGGATACCACTCGTCTGTGGCTGGAGGGCTGGATTGCCAGTCAACAAGGATGGCGCATTGATGTCCTCGCCCACTCGCTCAATCAACTACGCCCTGAACTGTTCGAAGGCCGTACATTGCTGGTGTGGTGCGGCGAAAATCGAACCTCCGCCCAACAGCAGCAACTCACCAGTTGGCAGGAACAAGGGCATGATATTTTCTCACTCGGCATTTAATGATTCGTTAACAAATGCGCTTTACTGTACAATCCTTTCGTTAACATAAGGAGTGCATTATGCGCATAGCTAAAATTGGGGTTATCACCCTGTTCCTGTTTATGGCGTTAGGCGGTATCGGTGGCGTAATGCTCGCAGGTTATACCTTTATTTTGCGTGCTGGCTAAGCGCCTGCACCAGCCGTTCAAACAGGCGGTCTACGATGATCGCCGCCAGTGCCACCAGTAACGCCCCCTGAATCACATAAGCGGTATTAAATCCGCTAAGCCCGATGATGATGGGCGTACCCAGCGTACTGGCCCCAACCGTTGAGGCGATCGTCGCCGTGCCAATGTTGATAATCACCGAAGTCCGCACGCCCGCCAGAATCACCGGCGCAGCCAGCGGTAACTCGACTTTGCGCAGTCGCTGACTACGGCTCATTCCCATACCTTTGGCAACTTCGGTCACGCTGGCATCAATCGCTCCCAGCCCGGCAAGTGTCGCCTGCAAGATGGGTAGCACGCCGTAAAGGATCAGCGCGATAATCGCCGGTTGCTGACCAAACCCAATTACCGGAACGGCAATCGCCAGCACCGCGACGGGCGGAAAAGTCTGCCCAACGGCGGCAATAGTTTCCACCATCGGGCGAAATTCCGCGCCCCACGGGCGAGTGACAGCAATTCCGGCACCAGTGCCAATGATCACCGCAAACAAACTCGAAATTCCCACCAACCAGAAATGGGCCAGCGCCAGGGCTGCAAAACTTTCTTGTTGATAAACGGGTCGTGGCAGTTGTGGGAACAAGGCAGCAAACAGCGGCTGGCTGTAAGGCAGCCAGAAGATCAGTGCCACAAACAGAGCAATGAGCCAGAACAGCGGATCGCGCCATATCTTCATTCGATTACGCCTCCACCAGCAGATCCTGAAAATGCAGCGTGCCGCAAGGCTGGCCCTGCGTGTTGACCACCGGCAGCACTTCGCATCCCCGCGCAACAAACAGGGAGAGCGCATCGCGTAGCGTCATCTCTTCTGCCAGCGCCTCACCTTCAGCCCGTTCTTCGCGGCGCACGTAATCCGCTACGCTACGCAATGACAACAGACGCACACCCAGTTCGCTGCGCCCAAAAAACTGGCGGACAAAATCGTTTGCCGGACGAGTCAGCATCGCCAGCGGATTGCCCTGCTGCACCACTTCACCGTGATCCATTAACACCAGATGTTCTGCCAGCCGTAGTGCTTCATCAATATCATGAGTGACCAGCACAATGGTGCGCCCCAGCAAACGGTGAATGCGCGTCATCTCTTGTTGCAACGCGCCGCGCGTTACCGGGTCCAGCGCGCCAAAGGGTTCATCCATCAGTAAGACTTGCGGATCGGCAGCCAACGCGCGCGCCACCCCCACACGTTGCTGTTGACCGCCGGAAAGCTGGTGCGGATAACGCTCACGCAAATTCGGTTCCAGCCCCAGTAACGCCATTAGTTCGTCGATACGATCGTCAATCCGCGCCCGCGACCATTTTTGTAATTGCGGCACGGTGGCGATGTTTTGCGCCACGCTCCAGTGGGGAAACAGGCCAATAGATTGAATGGCATAGCCCATCCGGCGGCGCAGCTCCAGCACTGGCAGCGAGCGAATTTCTTCTCCGGCAAAGCGGATCACTCCGCTGTCATGCTCCACCAGGCGGTTAATCATTTTCAGGGTGGTGGATTTACCGGAGCCAGATGTACCGATCAGCACCGAAAAACTCCCTTCCTGAAAATTGAGATTGAGATCGTTAACGGCTTTTTGTGCGCCGAACAGTTTGCTGACATGGCTAAATTCAATCATTACGTTTCACCTTCAGCAGTGCGATAAGCAAATCGAACAGCGCGTCGATCAGCACCGCCAGAACAATTACCGGGATCACCCCCAGCAACACTAAATCAATGGCACTGCTTAGCAGCCCCTGGAAAACCAACGCCCCAAAGCCACCCGCACCAATTAACGCCGCAATCACCGCCATACCGACGGTCTGCACCATCACCACCCGCAGGCTGCGCAGAAATACTGGCAGCGCCAGCGGTAACTGGACATGCAGGAAACGCTGCGCCCCGCTCATACCCATCGCTGTGGCGCTCTCCAGCACATCACGCGGGATCTGGTTCAAGCCGACTACCACGCCGCGCACCAGAGGCAGCAAAGCATAGAGCACCAGCGCTATCAGCGCTGGCGTCATGCCTGTTCCTGCCACACCAAGCGTACCCAGCAACGGAAAGGCAGTAACCAGCGCGGCAAGCGGCGCAATCAACAGGCCAAAAAGCGCCACCGAAGGCACGGTCTGAATGACATTGAGCAGAGAAAAAATCGCCCCCTGCCGCGCAGTGGAAAAGTAGCACCAGACGCCCAGCGGCACGCCAATCACTAACGCAGGCAGCACCGCACCAAACAGCAGGGTCAGATGTTGCGCCAGCGCGTCATCGAACACATCCTGACGGTTGGCGTATTCTTTCATTAACGAGAGATCGTTAAGCGTGCCGGAGTACAGCAACCACAGCGGAATAATGGCAATCTGCATATGCAACAACCAGCGCCACAGCGGATGCGTGGAAATTCGGCGGATGGCATCGCTACAGGCCAGCAGTACCAGCGCCGCAGCCAGCCAGAAACCACTGCCGAGGCTGGTACGCGCCAGCGCACTGCCATTTTGCGCCAGTTGTGTCGCCGCCTTTCCAGCTCCCCACACCAGCAATACGAAGACGAATTGCGCCAGAATGAGTGCAAAAATGCTGCCTTTTCTACCGGGAATAAAACAGGCAGTCAGCCAGGCGCAACCAACGCCCACCAGCATCCAGATCGTTTGTGGCCACAGTTGCCAGAGATAACGTCCCTCACCAGAGACTAACCTGTTAGGTGCATAGCTGATAAACGGCAGCGCCGCTGCGATTGCCGTCAGCAACAGCAGCAGCGCCAGAACAGGATTAATACGTAGATAAGACACGGGAAATTACTTCGTCCACCCTTTTTGTTTCAGATAGTCGGCAGCCACTTTTTTGGCATCCAGTCCTTCAACGGCAATGCTGGCATTCAGTTTTTGTAACGTTTTTTCATCGAGGCTGGCGAAGACTGGCTGTAGCCACTGTGCCATTTGCGGATACTCTTTCAACACCGACTCACGCACCACTGGCGCAGGCGCGTAGATAGGTTGCACGCCTTGCGGATCGCTTAAGGTTTGCAGCCCCAGCGCCGCGACCGGGCCGTCAGTGCCGTAAGCCATTGCGGCATTAACGCCAGAGGTTTGCTGGGCAGCGGCTTTGATCGTCACCGCCGTGTCGCCACCGGCCAGTGACAGCAACTGATCCTGATCGAGTTTAAAGCCATAGGCTTTTTCAAAAGCGGGTAACGCATCGGCGCGTTCGATAAACTCTGCCGAGGCTGCCAGTTTGAAGGTGCCGCCCTCTTTCAGATAACGGCTCAGGTCGGCAAGCGAAGTGAGTTTGTTTTTCTCTGCCACATCCTGGCGCACGGCGATGGTCCAGGTGTTATTCGCAGGCGCGGGCGTCAGCCAGATTAACTTGTTTTGCTCCGCATCGAGCTTTTTGACTTTCTCGTAGCCCTGCCCGGCATTTTTCCACGCTGCATCGTTTTCATCTTTAAAGAAGAAAGCACCATTGCCGGTATATTCCGGATAGATATCCAGTTCGCCGGAAGTAATTGCCCCGCGCACCACGGGTGTCGTTCCCAACTGGACTTTATTCACCGTCGGTACGCCGTGGCTTTCGAGTACCTGCAAGATGATGTTGCCGAGTAGTGCGCCTTCAGTATCGATTTTCGAACCGACTTTAACGGGGGAAGCCGCCTGTAGCGGCAGGCTCACAGCTGCCAACATAACAAGTGAACCCGCCCAGAGCTTTGAGAGTGGCATGATGCTTTCCTCATTCTTTTACTGTTGTTTTCAGCGAATTAAGAGAAAAGCATAGTTGATAATAGCGGGGTTAGCCTGACAGGGCGGATTCAGTTGCAGAATCAGATAAATACTTAAAGGGCGCAAACGTCGCGCCCTTACTAAAGCATTACAGCAACTCAAACTCGCCTTTCTTAACGCGTGCGGAATCAGTGCCGATAAAGACATTGAACTTACCAGGCTCGGCATCATACTTCATCTGCTGATTCCAGAACTTCAGCGCCTCAATATCGATTGGGAAGCTGACGGTCTGAGTTTCGCCCGGTTTCAGGGTGATTTTCTCAAAACCTTTCAGCTGCTTCACCGGACGACTCATGGAAGCCGTTACATCCTGCAGGTACATCTGAATCACCGTTGCCCCTTCGCGCTTACCGGTGTTCGTCACCTGCACGCTGGCGGTCACTTTGCCGTCACGCTTCATGGTCGGCGCAGAAAGTTTCACATCAGAGACGGTAAAAGTGGTGTAGCTCAGACCATAGCCGAACGGATAAAGCGCCCCGTTAGCTTCATCAAAATAGCGCGAAGTGTATTTGTTCGGCTTGTCGGCATTATACGGACGACCGGTATTCAGATGGCTGTAGTAAACCGGGATCTGCCCGACAGAACGCGGGAAGGACATCGGCAGCTTACCGGACGGGTTGTAATCACCAAACAACACATCGGCAATCGCATTACCCCCTTCCGTACCCGCAAACCAAGTTTCCAGAATCGCGTCGGCCTGCTGATCTTCTTTCACCAACGCCAGCGGGCGACCGTTCATCAGCACCAGCACCAGCGGTTTTCCGGTGGCTTTCAGCGCCGCAATCAAATCGCGCTGGCTTTGCGGAATAGTGATATCGGTCCGGCTGGAGGCTTCGTGCGCCATCCCTTGGGCTTCACCGACCACAGCCACTACCACATCAGATTGTTTCGCCGTCTGCACCGCTTCATCAATCATCTCTTGCGGCGAGCGCGGATCGACTTTGACTGCTTCTTCATACTGATTCAGGAAATCGATAATACCTTTGTCACTGGTGACGTTCGCCCCTTTGGCATACAGCACCTTGCCGTTTTCCCCGACGGCATTTTTAATCCCGGTCAGTACAGTCACGGATTGATCGGCAACACCAGCTGCGGACCAGCTGCCCATCACGTCACGTTTGCTGTCCGCCAGTGGACCAACCACCGCAATGGTTGCCGACTTTTTCAGCGGCAGGGTTTCAAGGCGGTTTTTCAGCAACACCAGGCTTTCGCGCGCTACTTCACGTGCTTCTTTGCGGTGCAGGCGGCTTTCGGCATTGGTATCAACCGGGTCAGACTCTTTCGGACCAAGATGGCTGTATGGGTCGTTAAATAACCCCATATCATATTTAACGTTCAGTACATGGCGGGCAGCGTCGTCCAGCTCTTCCATGGTCACTTTGCCAGACTTGATCAAACCAGGCAGATACTTCGAGTAATACTCGTCACTCATGCTCATGTTGATCCCGGACTTAAGCGCCACGCGCACCGCATCTTCCGGGTCTGCCGCCGTGCCATGTTTAATCAGCTCTTTGATTGCACCGTGATCGGAAACCGTGATGCCTTTAAAACCCCACTGGTCGCGCAGAACATCTTTCAGCAGCCAGGAATCAGAAGTTGCAGGCGTGCCGTTGAGTGAGTTCAGCGCCACCATCACCGCGCCGCTGCCTGCGTCCAGCCCCGCTTTGTACGGCGGCATATAGTCATTAAACAGGCGCTGCGGGCTCATATCGACGGTGTTGTATTCTTTACCGCCTTCAACCGCACCGTAAGCAGCAAAGTGTTTGACGCTGGTCATCACCGAGTAGCGATCTGCCGGGCTTTTACCCTGCATCGCTTCAACCATGGTTTTACCCATAATTGAGGTGAGATAGGTATCTTCACCAAAACCTTCGGAAGCGCGACCCCAGCGAGGATCGCGCGAGACATCGACCATCGGCGCCCAGGTCATGTTCAGGCCATCGTCCGCCGCTTCATAAGCTGAAACGCGCCCGACGGTTTTCACTGCGTCGAGGTTAAAAGAGGACGCCAGACCGAGGCTAATCGGGAAAACTGTGCGCTGACCGTGCAGCACGTCGTAGGCAAAGAAGAGAGGAATTTTCAGGCGGCTCAGTTCCATCACTTGATCCTGCATGGCGCGGATATCCTGACGGGTTACGGTATTAAAAATCGCTCCAACCTGCCCGTCTTTGATCATCTCGCGGATCGCCTCTTTCGGGTTATCCGGGCCGACGCTGATTAGGCGCAGCTGACCAATTTTCTCATCAACCGTCATTTTCTTGAGCAGCTCGGTGACGAACGCATCCCGCGCTTCGGGCGTTAATGGATGGTTGCCAAATAAATCATCCGCCAGTGCTGGCTGTAGGGCCAGACTCACCGCGATACCTACTGAACATAGCCATTTCATGTGGATTATTCTTCCTCTGTTGCCCGACGTGGCAGCGAAAATGGTGCAAAAGCGGTAGTTTGCCATAACCCTGATGGAGAGAGAAAAAGAAAGCTCAGTTTATTGTCTGAATTTTCAAAATATTCACTCGCTGAATTGTCATACAAGGCGCTATTCTAGTTTGTGATGTTTTTTCGCCACCACAAGGAGTGGAAAATGTCTTCCATGACAACAACTGATAATAAAACCTTTTTGAATGAACTTGCCCGTCTGGTCGGTTCTTCATACCTGCTCACCGATCCCGCAAAAACGGCCCGCTATCGCAAGGGCTTCCGCTCCGGTCAGGGTGACGCGCTGGCCGTTGTTCTTCCAGGCTCGCTACTGGAATTGTGGCGAGTACTGAAAGCCTGCGTCACCGCCGACAAAATTATTCTGATGCAGGCCGCCAATACGGGTCTGACCGAAGGCTCGACACCAAATGGTAACGATTATGATCGCGATATCGTGATCATCAGCACCCTGCGCCTCGACAAGCTGCATGTTCTCGGTAAGGGCGAACAGGTGCTGGCGTATCCTGGCACTACGCTCTATTCGCTGGAAAAAGCCCTCAAACCATTAGGCCGTGAACCGCACTCGGTGATTGGTTCGTCGTGTATAGGCGCATCGGTCATCGGCGGTATCTGTAACAACTCCGGCGGCTCACTAGTGCAGCGTGGTCCGGCGTATACCGAAATGTCGTTGTTTGCACGCATTGATGAAAACGGCAAACTGACGCTGGTCAACCATCTGGGGATTGATCTGGGTGAAACGCCGGAGCAGATCCTCAGCAGGCTGGATGACGATCGCATCAAAGAGGATGATGTGCACCACGATGGTCGCCACGCCCACGATTATGACTATGTTCATCGCGTGCGTGATATCGAAGCCGACACACCTGCACGTTATAACGCCGATCCGGATCGCCTGTTTGAATCCTCCGGTTGCGCCGGAAAACTGGCCGTCTTCGCCGTGCGTCTCGACACCTTTGAAGCGGAAAAAAATCAGCAGGTGTTTTATATCGGCACCAACCAGCCGGACGTGCTGACCGAAATCCGCCGCCATATTCTGGCTAATTTCGAAAATCTGCCGGTTGCCGGGGAATACATGCACCGGGATATCTACGATATCGCGGAAAAATACGGCAAAGACACCTTCCTGATGATCGACAAACTAGGCACCGACAAGATGCCGTTATTCTTTAATCTCAAGGGACGTACCGATGCGATGCTGGAGAAGGTGAAGTTCTTCCGCCCACACTTTACCGATCTCGCAATGCAGAAATTCAGTCATTTGTTCCCCAGTCATTTGCCACCGCGCATGAAAAGCTGGCGCGATAAATATGAACATCATCTGCTGTTAAAAATGGCGGGGGATGGCGTGGGCGAAGCAAAATCCTGGCTGGTAGATTTTTTCAAACAGGCCGAAGGCGATTTCTTTGTCTGTACGCCGGAAGAAGGCAGTAAAGCGTTTTTACACCGTTTCGCGGCGGCAGGCGCAGCGATACGTTATCAGGCCGTGCATTCCGATGAAGTCGAAGACATTCTGGCGCTGGATATTGCTCTGCGGCGTAATGACACCGAGTGGTATGAACATCTGCCGCCGGAAATCGACAGCCAGCTGGTGCATAAGCTCTATTACGGGCATTTTATGTGCTACGTCTTCCACCAGGATTACATCGTTAAGAAAGGCGTGGATGTGCATGCGCTGAAGGAACAGATGCTGGAATTGTTACGCCAGCGCGGCGCGCAATATCCTGCCGAGCATAACGTCGGTCATTTGTATAAAGCACCGGAGACGCTGCAAAAGTTTTATCGTGAAAACGATCCGACTAACAGTATGAATCCAGGGATCGGTAAAACCAGTAAGCGGAAAAACTGGCAAGAAGTGGAGTAAATACGGCTGGATGCCTGATACGCAAGCACCGTATCAGGCATGGGCATCGAATGCCGGATGCGGCGTGAACGCCTTCTCCGGCCTACGGGCAAGCAAACTTAATCGTTCTGTGCCGTCTGCCCTGCCGCCGCCATCTGGGCGGCCTTTTGTTTTTTATAACTCAACGCCGCTGCCGGAACGGGCATCACTTTGCCGGTTTCAATCCATGTACGCAGGCGGCTAGCATCAGCAAAATGGGTATATTTGCCAAACGCATCCATCACCACCAGCGCCACTGGTTTATTATTGAAAACCGTGCGCATCACCAGGCAATGCCCTGCGGCATTGGTAAAGCCGGTTTTGGTTAGCTGGATATTCCAGTTATCGCGATACACCAGATGGTTAGTATTGCGGAATGGCAGCGTATACGACGGATTAGAGAAGGTCGCCATATCTTCACGGGTGGTACTTAACTGACCGATCAACGGATATTGTTTGGTGGCAATCAACAATTTGGTCAGATCACGGGCAGTCGAAACGTTATGCACTGATAGCCCGGTCGGTTCAACGAAACGCGTGTTATTCATCCCGAGAGCTTTTGCTTTCGCATTCATTGCTTTAATAAATGCGTTATAACCGCCAGGATAATGATGTGCCAGGCTCGCCGCCGCGCGGTTTTCCGAAGACATCAACGCCAGCAGCAGCATATCTTTACGGCTGATTTCACTGTTCAGTCGTACGCGCGAATAGACCCCTTTCATCTCCGGCGTCTGGCTGATGTCTACTTTTAGTTTCTCATCCAGCGGCAGTCGTGCATCCAGCACAACCATCGCAGTCATTAATTTGGTGATTGAGGCAATCGGACGCACCAGATCCGGGTGGTTCGAATAGATCACTTTGTTGGTATTAAGATCAACAATCATCGCACTACCGGAAGCAATTTCCGGCTGCGAAGCGGTGGTAGCGGCTGCCGTTTTCGCAGCGGCCTGCGGTGCAAAAGGCACAGCCAGCATCAGGGCCAGGCTAAATAAAGAAACTCGAAATTTCGGCATGATGAGCATTCAAATAGTGGTTCACGCGCACGGGTTGCGCACCGCCGGAGTAAGGATTTACTGAGGCTAGCGAAGCCATCATAACGAGCAAAAAGTGCGGTCGTCAAAGGAGAATCGTGAGGAAATGCTGCATTGCTGACATTTACGCCAGCAATGCAACGCAAAAGAACTTTCTAGAACAGACGATAACCGTACCCCCAGAGTATGACGGTAAGGGCGAGCAGGACTTCCAGTACCAGCACACCAATCGCCAGTGTCGAACTGGAGAAGCTAAGACCTTCCTCTTTGTTGATATTCAGGAAGCTTGGAATACCGAGATAAAGCAGATACCCCGTGTAAAACAGCGCCACCGTGCCAACCAGAGCACACAGCCAGACCAGCGGGTAAAGCGCTACCAGACCGCTTAGAAACAGCGGCGTCGCGACGTATCCCGCGAAGACCATACAGTGCGCAAGCGACGGGCGCTGTGGGTAATTGCGCGCCATCCACCAAATGACCCGCCCCATCACCGCGACCCCAGCCAGCATCACGCCATAAAACAAGACAGCCAACGCCAGTCCGGTAAACCAGGATAACTTCAGGATAGTGCCATCGCCAAAATTCCAGCCGATTTGCGTAGTGCCAATGAAGGCGCAAATCACCGGAATCGCCGCCATCAGCAAAACGTGGTGGGTGTAGTGGTGAGAAATCGTTTCGTTTTCACGATTAATTACCTGCATTTCACGATCGGGATGGGAAAACAGTCCCCAGACATGGCTCATACCGCCCCCTTGTTGTGAGTTCATGAACCTGACAGTTCAAGTATAAGTCAGCTTGTGATTATTTTTTGCGCGATCACTAAATTAGTGCACTGCCCTGCGGGGCTTTTTCTGCGTGAATGATTTACTGGGTGTATGCTTACAGGCAACCAAAGGGAGACAGACTGGCCTATGGATATTAATACGCTTATTTCACAATATGGTTATGCCGCGCTGGTACTTGGCAGTCTGGCAGAGGGTGAAACCGTCACCTTGCTCGGTGGTGTTGCCGCGCATCAGGGGCTGCTGAAATTCCCGCTAGTGGTACTTTCCGTAGCACTTGGCGGCATGATTGGCGACCAGGCGCTTTATCTGTGTGGACGGCGGTTTGGCGGCAAGCTGTTACGACGTTTATCAAAACATCAGGACAAAATTGAACGGGCGCAGAAGCTGATCCAACGTCATCCGTATCTGTTTGTTATTGGTACACGTTTTATGTATGGCTTTCGGGTGATTGGTCCGACGCTGATTGGCGCCAGTCAGCTACCGCCGAAAATATTTCTACCGCTGAATATTCTCGGCGCATTTGCCTGGGCGCTGATTTTTACCACCATTGGCTACGCAGGTGGCCAAGTGATTGCGCCGTGGTTGCACGAACTTGACCAACATTTGAAGCACTGGGTTTGGTTGATTCTGGTTGTGGCTCTGGTGGTTGGTGTTCGCTGGTGGCTGAAACGGCGCGGGAAATGAAACGCCGGTGAGGTCCAACGTTTCTCTGCTTAATACTTGATAAATGAGACATCAACCGCGTTTATAGCCCCCGCCCAGCGCACTGGTGAGTTGAATGGAGGCATCCAGCCATTGCCCTTGCAAAAGCAGGCCGTTGGCTCGTTCGCGAAGCGCCGGAATTCTGGCTTCACTGACGCGGGAACCCGCGATGATGCCCGCGTTAAATCGCGCCTGTGCCAGCCCCACCACTCGCATGGCATCGCGCTCAATTTGTGCCTGATGCTGGTTTTTCTCTGCCAGTATCTGCACCTGACTCGCCGCCCGCGCCACATCGTTCACCGCCTCGACCACTGCTTTGTTGTAGTTGGCAATCGACAAGTTGCTTTCGGCTTTCGCAATATCAAGATTGGCATTAAGTCTGCCGCTGTCGAATATTGGCAATGTCAGCCCCGCCGTGACGCCCATCTGTTGGGCGGAGCTACGAAAAAGATCGCTTAAATGCAAAGCATCCTGTTGCAGGAAGGCCATCAGATTGATGTCGGGATAAAATGCCGCTTTTGCTGCGTCGATGGTACTTAACGACGACTCGACATACCAATGCGCCGCCTGCAAATCTGCCCGCCGGGCCAGCAAGGAATATCCCAGTTCATCAGGAAGCTGGCTTGCCACTTTCGGCAACGTGACCGGATGCAGCTTCAATGCGCTTTTCTGATGGTTGGTGAGCGCACTTAATCGCGCCTCGATAATTTTCATTTTACCCGCGACATCGTTGAGCTGTTGCTGGGTTTTACTGGCATTAATATCGGTTTCCACACCTTCAACCGAAGAGGTAATTCCACGCTGATAGAGCTGGCGATCGGTCGCAATAATGGTGTTCTGCTCTTTTTCGATTTGCAGCAATACAGTGTTCAAAGCTGCCTGGGTTTGCCACTCCCAGTACAGGCGTGCCACGCTGCCAGCCAGCAATTGTCGGGTCTGCTCACGTTCAGCCGCCCGTGCTTTAACATTCCCCAGGCGAGCAGTAACTTCCGCCCGATTCTTTCCCCAAATATCAAGATGCCAGCCCGCCGTTAAACCAAAAGTACCGTTGGTATACCACGGCCCCGTGGTACCGGCAGCAGGATCGTTCAGGGCAAACGGCCCCATTAACCCTTCAGCCGACATTTTTTGCCGTTGCATATCCGCAGAAAAATCTACCTGCGGGCCATCCTGGGTCGCTACTGCTTTCGCCTGCGCTTCAGCCAGTTGAATGCGCTGTTCAGCCACCTGCATATCCGGCGCGTTCTGTATTGCATTATTAATTAAGGAAGTGAGTTGATTATCGTGGTATTCCAGCCACCACTGGCTGTCTGGCCAACCGTTTTTCAATGCCGCAGGTAACGCAGTGTCCACTTGCGTGGCAGGCGTTTGCAGGTTTAACGCCTGACGAGTTTCGTGCACAGGCGCACACCCAGCCAACAAAATTAAAAGCGGAAAACAGAAGCTTGCTGCATTAAATGAATCACGATTCATGGGGAATAATCAGGTAAGAAACGGTGCGCGGAGATTACCGTGTGCGGCGAAATATTTTTTAGTTACACGTGGCAATACATCAGCGGAAATAAAACGACATATCCAGAAAAATATACAATAAGTGAATGATATCCTCTGATTTATCTTAATCGTTTATGAATGACGGCAAAGAGTTTCATTTTTTCCTATACTTATTCAGCATTCACAAATAAAGGAACGCCAATGAAAATTATACTCTGGGCAGTATTGATTATTTTCCTGATTGGGCTACTGGTGGTGACTGGCGTATTTAAGATGATATTTTAAAATTAATTAATGTCATCAGATTCGAAAATAACGAGAATATTTCAGTCTCTCATCCTGTTGCGCTCCTGTCATGTGCATTGCTTCATATAATCACTGGCGCAAGGAGCGCGCAAGGGGCGGCCAATCGCCGCCGCCCCCTGCACCCCCGGGCTCTGGCGAACAAAATCGCCGCTGCGCGGTGCCCTCGGCTTATCCCTTACGGCTACCGGGTCGGGCGCGAGGTAACATCCCTGTAAGACGCGCCCTCAGCCCACATCCATGTGGGCTGCCCCGGCCTTCAGGGAACGCCTCGGCGATTTTGACGCCACCAAACAACCGTGCGGCCTATTGATAAAGAGCTAACACATTGTCAAAAAAACATCACTATAGTTTTTTAAAGTTTCTCGATATCAATTGCCTGAATAGCCCTTGCAATATCAGGGGAATTATTCAACACCCGCACATGCTGAAATAATCCCGTTGCTTCATCATATTCTTTACGTAAATAACTCAACCACTGCTTGATCCGCGCGACGTGATATAACCCGGTATCCCCCTGTTTCTCCAGACGGGTATACTTTTGCAGCAATGCAACGACCTCCGGCCACGGCATTCGCGGTTCGTTATATTTCACCACCCGACTCAGGTTGGGAATATTGAGCGCCCCGCGCCCAATCATCACCGCGTCGCAGCCGCTGATAGCCATACATTGCTGCGCACTCTGCCAGTCCCAGATTTCACCATTGGCAATTACCGGAATATTCAGCCGCTGGCGAATCTCGCCAATCGCCCGCCAGTCAATATGCTCCGCGCGGTACCCCTGCTCTTTTGTCCGCCCATGCACCACCAGCTCCGTAGCACCAGCCTGTTGAACAGCATCGGCAATTTCAAATTTTTTCTCGCCACTGTCCCAGCCCAAACGCACTTTCACGCTGACGGGCAAATGCGCCGGTACGGCTTCGCGCATCGCTTTCGCGCCCTGGTAGATGAGTTCGGGATCTTTCAGTAACGTTGCCCCACCGCCGCTGCCGTTAACCGTTTTCGACGGGCAGCCGCAGTTAAGATCCACGCCCCAGGAACCTAATTCCACCGCACGGGCGGCGTTCTCTGCCAGCCATTGCGGGAACTGCCCCAGCAACTGTACGCGCACCAGCGTACCTGAAGGAGTACGGCTGGCGTTTTGTAGCTCAGGACAAATGCGATGAAAAACTTTTACCGGCAGCAGTTGATCCACCACGCGAACAAACTCAGTGATGCACAGATCGTAGTCGTTAACTTCGGTCAGCAATTCGCGCACCAGAGAGTCAAGTACCCCCTCCATTGGCGCCAGTAACACACGCATATCATCACCCGCAAAAAAATGAGGCGCTATGTTAGCGCCTCCGGTCAGCGGATTAAAGGTCTGCCGAGTGAGATTGCGGCAAAGCTGCAATCCCTCTCTATGCTTGATCTATGGCAAACACACTTTCTGTTGCGAAAAAGCAGATTTGCCTGAGTTCGCTGCTCACATCGTCATACCCAGGCGCGAAAAATAGCGATGAATTCTTAATGTGATCTGTAGCACATTTTATGAATTAATTGTATGATGAATCCATCTCATCTGGGGTGTTGATTATGAGTAAGACACTGAACATTATCTGGCAATATTTACGCGCTTTCGTCCTGATTTATGCCTGCCTGTATGCAGGCATTTTCATTGCATCCCTGCTACCGGTAACCATTCCGGGCAGCATTATCGGGATGCTGATCCTGTTTGTCCTGCTGGCCTTGCAAATTCTTCCGGCGAAGTGGGTCAATCCGGGGTGTTACGTTTTAATTCGCTATATGGCGCTATTGTTTGTGCCGATTGGCGTAGGCGTAATGCAATATTTTGATTTACTACGCGCGCAGTTTGGCCCGGTAGTGGTTTCCTGTGCAGTCAGTACGCTGGTGGTTTTTCTGGTGGTGAGCTGGAGTTCTCAACTGGTGCACGGTGAACGTAAAGTCGTAGGTCAGAAAGGATCAGAAGAATGATGGCAAATATCTGGTGGTCATTACCGCTGACGTTGATTGTCTTTTTTGCCGCCCGCAAGCTGGCGGCGCGGTATAAGTTTCCCTTGCTTAACCCGTTGCTGGTGGCAATGGTGGTGATCATTCCTTTTTTAATGCTGACCGGCATCTCTTACGACAGCTACTTTAAAGGTAGCGAAGTGCTAAACGATCTGCTGCAACCGGCGGTCGTCGCGCTGGCCTATCCTTTATATGAACAGTTGCATCAGATCCGCGCCCGCTGGAAATCAATCATCACCATCTGTTTTATCGGCAGCGTGGTAGCGATGGTGACAGGGACTTGCGTGGCATTGTTGATGGGGGCTTCACCGGAAATTGCTGCGTCAATATTACCGAAATCAGTCACTACGCCAATTGCGATGGCTGTCGGCGGCAGTATTGGCGGTATTCCGGCAATCAGCGCAGTTTGTGTCATTTTCGTCGGGATCCTCGGCGCGGTCTTTGGTCATACGTTACTTAATGCGATGCGTATTCGTACCAAAGCGGCGCGCGGTCTGGCGATGGGGACGGCTTCCCACGCCCTCGGTACGGCGCGCTGTGCTGAGCTGGATTATCAGGAAGGCGCATTTAGTTCGCTGGCGCTGGTGTTATGCGGGATTATTACTTCGCTGATCGCGCCGTTCCTTTTCCCAATTATTCTGGCAGTAATGGGCTAAAATTTGCGATGCGTCGCGCATTTTTGATGTACGTTTCACTTGTTGCATAATTAATGAGATTCAGATCACATATAAAGCCATAGCAGGTTCGTAAACTGTTATCCCATTACATGATTATGAGGCAACGCCATGCATCCACGTTTTCAAACTGCTTTTGCCCAACTTGCGGATAACTTGCAATCTGCGCTGGAACCTATTCTGGCAGACAAGTACTTCCCCGCTTTGTTGACCGGGGAGCAAGTCTCTTCGCTTAAGAGCGCAACCGGGCTGGACGAAGACGCGCTGGCTTTCGCACTGCTACCGCTGGCTGCGGCCTGTGCGCGTACGCCATTGTCGAATTTTAACGTTGGCGCTATTGCACGCGGCGTGAGTGGTACATGGTATTTCGGTGCCAATATGGAATTTATTGGTGCAACAATGCAGCAAACTGTTCATGCCGAACAAAGTGCTATCAGCCACGCCTGGTTAAGCGGTGAGAAAGCTCTCGCGGCCATCACCGTTAACTACACGCCTTGTGGTCACTGCCGTCAGTTTATGAATGAACTGAACAGCGGTCTGGATCTGCGTATTCATCTGCCGGGTCGCGAAGCGCACGCACTGCGTGACTATCTGCCGGATGCCTTTGGACCAAAAGATCTGGAGATAAAAACGCTGCTGATGGACGAGCAGGATCACGGCTTTACGCTCACTGGTGATGCGCTTTCTCAGGCAGCGATTGCCGCGGCAAACCGTTCGCACATGCCTTACAGTAAGTCACCAAGCGGTGTAGCGCTGGAATGCAAAGACGGTCGTATTTTCAGCGGCAGCTACGCTGAAAACGCCGCATTCAACCCGACTCTGCCGCCGTTGCAGGGGGCGTTAATTCTGTTGAATCTCAAGGGTTATGATTACCCGGATATCCAGCGCGCGGTTCTGGCAGAAAAAGCCGATGCGCCGTTGATTCAATGGGATGCAACCTCAGCAACGCTGAAAGCTCTCGGCTGTCACAGTATCGACCGCGTTCTTCTCGCTTAAGCCTGGTGCCGGATGCGGCGTGAACGCCTTGTCCGGCCTACAGGTCTGGCACGCTGATAAGCGTTGCCTCAGGCTTGTCAGCGCTCTCCTGATGTCGAAAATCCCGGCAAACAGTTTACCGTTTCTTGCGCAAAAGCAGCGGGTAAAGTAGCCTGATAAAAATTTCCCGAGATCGAGTCTTCTGCATGTTAAAGCGTCTGTTCTACAGCCTGTTAGTCATGATCGGCTTGCTGCTGTTGACTGTGCTCGGCCTCGATCGCTGGATGAGCTGGAAAACCGCGCCTTATATCTACGACGAGTTGCAGGATCTCCCCTACCGTCAGGTCGGCGTGGTGCTTGGCACAGCAAAGTATTATCGCACCGGAGTCATTAATCAGTATTACCGCTACCGTATTCAGGGAGCGATTAATGCCTATAACAGCGGTAAGGTGAACTATCTATTACTTAGCGGCGATAACGCGTTGCAAAGTTATAACGAGCCGATGACCATGCGCAAAGATTTAATAGCCGCTGGCGTCGACCCCTCTGATATTGTTCTCGATTACGCGGGCTTCCGAACGCTGGATTCCATCGTACGCACGCGCAAAGTGTTCGATACTAATGATTTCATTATTATCACCCAGCGTTTTCACTGTGAACGGGCATTATTTATCGCTTTACATATGGGTATTCAGGCCCAGTGTTATGCCGTACCATCGCCAAAAGATATGTGGTCAGTACGTATTCGCGAATTTGCTGCCCGTTTCGGTGCACTGGCTGACCTTTATATTTTTAAGCGTGAGCCGCGCTTTTTAGGCCCATTGGTCCCTATTCCGGCAATGCATCAAGTGCCGGAAGATGCGCAGGGCTATCCCGCCGTCACGCCCGAGCAGTTACTTGAATTACAAAAGAAACAAGGAAAGTAGTTATGGATGTACAGCAGTTTTTTGTCGTTGCCGTTTTTTTCCTAATCCCTGTATTTTGTTTTCGCGAAGCGTGGAAAGGCTGGCGTGCTGGCGCGATTGATAAACGGGTTAAAAATTCGCCGGAACCGGTGTATGTCTGGCGCGAAAAAAATCCGGGACTCTTCTTTGCTTATATGATGGCGTATTGCGGTTTCGGAATTTTATCTATTGGCATGATTATTTATCTTATTTTCTATCGTTAATATCTCCCTCTTCAGTTAATTATTGAGAATAATTATTACTTCACCTGATAAGCTGCGGATATCACATTCTTAACCGCAGCTATTTGTGAATCCTTTCACAGTTTAAATTTCCCCGCACGCTTAGCCTTAATATCAATACATTATTATTCACTAAACGCTCGCCTTAATTACCTATAGCATTAAGGAAGATCACATGCCGCAACAAAATTATCTGGATGAACTCACTCCGGCTTTTACGCCTTTACTGGCGATTAAAGAAGCCTCTCGCTGTTTATTATGTCACGACGCGCCCTGTAGTCAGGCTTGCCCGGCGCAAACCGATCCGGGAAAATTTATTCGCTCAATTTATTTTCGTAATTTTAAAGGTGCTGCCGAGACAATTCGCGAAAATAACGCGCTCGGTGCCGTTTGCGCCAGAGTATGCCCGACGGAAAAATTATGCCAGCGCGGTTGTACACGAGCCGGTGTCGACGACCCAATTGATATTGGTCGCTTACAGCGATTTGTTACTGATTTCGAACAGCAAACCGGAATGGAGATTTTTCAGCCCGGCAGTAAAACGCTCGGCAAAGTGGCGATCATTGGCGCAGGCCCTGCCGGGCTACAAGCGAGTGTGACTCTGACCAACCGGGGATACGACGTCACTATTTATGAAAAAGAAGCACAGCCAGGTGGTTGGCTGCGTAATGGCATTCCGCAATTTCGTTTGCCGCAATCAGTGCTGGATGCAGAAATCGCCCGTATCGAAAAAATGGGGGTGACCATTAAGTGCAATTGCGAGATTGGTAAAACACTCACGCTGGAACAATTGAAAGCGGAAAACCGAGCGGTACTGGTGACTGTCGGTTTATCGCGCGGGGCCACCCTGCCGCTGTTTGAGCATAGCGATGTTGAGATCGCCGTCGATTTCCTGCAACGCGCACGCCAGGCACAAGGCGATATCAGCGTCCCGCAGAACGCATTAATTATTGGTGGCGGCGATGTCGCAATGGACGTTGCCAGCACGCTGAAAGTTCTTGGTTGCCAGGCGGTGACCTGCGTTGCGCGTGAAGAGTTAGATGAGTTTCCGGCAAGCAAGAAAGAGTTCACCAGCGCTCAAAAATTGGGGGTATCGATTATCGATGGCTTTACGCCAGTGGCTGTAGACGGCAATAAAGTGACGTTTAAACATGTTCGTTTACCGGGCGAACTGACGATGGCGGCGGACAAAATTATTCTCGCTGTAGGTCAACATGCCGAACTTGCCGCTTTTTCCGCACTGGAACCACAGCGCAACACCATCGAAACGCAAAATTACCAGACCCGCGACCCGCAACTGTTTGCCGCTGGCGATATTGTTGAGGGTGACAAAACCGTGGTTTATGCAGTGAAAACCGGGAAAGAAGCCGCCGAGGCGATTCATCATTATTTAGAGGGAGCTTGCTCATGTTAACGAAAGATCTTTCTATTACCTTTTGCGGCGTGAAGTTTCCCAACCCGTTCTGCCTCTCTTCTTCGCCGGTTGGCAATTGCTACGAGATGTGCGCCAAAGCCTACGATACCGGCTGGGGTGGCGTGGTGTTCAAAACGATCGGCTTTTTTATCGCTAATGAAGTCTCACCGCGTTTTGATCATCTGGTGAAAGAAGATACCGGTTTTATCGGCTTCAAAAATATGGAGCAGATTGCTGAACATCCGTTGGAAGAGAATCTGACCGCCCTGCGTCGGCTGAAAGAAGATTACCCGGACAAAGTATTGATCGCCTCGATCATGGGGGAAAATGAGCAGCAGTGGGAAGAGCTGGCGCGTCTGGTGCAAGAAGCTGGCGCGGATATGATCGAGTGTAACTTCTCCTGTCCGCAGATGACCTCCCATGCAATGGGTAGCGATGTCGGGCAAAGCCCGGAGCTGGTAGAAAAATATTGTCGGGCAGTGAAACGTGGTTCCACGCTGCCAATGCTGGCGAAGATGACGCCGAATATCGGTGATATGTGCGAAGTGGCGCTGGCGGCAAAACGCGGCGGCGCAGATGGCATTGCAGCGATTAACACCGTCAAATCCATCACCAATATCGATCTTAATCAGAAAATCGGTATGCCGATCGTCAACGGTAAATCGAGTATTTCCGGTTATTCCGGTAAAGCAGTGAAACCGATCGCCCTGCGCTTTATTCAGCAAATGCGCACGCATCCAGAGCTGCGCGATTTCCCGATCAGTGGTATCGGCGGTATTGAAACCTGGGAAGATGCGGCGGAGTTTTTATTGCTCGGCGCGGCAACCTTGCAGGTGACCACCGGCATTATGCAGTACGGTTATCGCATTGTGGAGGATATGACGAGCGGGTTGTCGCATTACCTTGCCGATCAGGGATTTGATTCGTTGCAAGAGATGGTGGGGCTGGCGAATCATAATATTGTTCCGGCAGAAGATTTAGACCGCAGCTATATCGTCTATCCCCATATCAATCTCGATAAATGTGTTGGCTGTGGGCGCTGTTACATTTCCTGTTACGACGGTGGTCATCAGGCGATGGAATGGAACGAGAAAACGCGTACGCCGCATTGTAATACCGAAAAATGCGTTGGTTGTTTGCTTTGCGGTCATGTTTGCCCGGTGGGTTGTATCGATCTCGGGGAAGTAAAGTTTAAGAAAGGAGAGAAAGAACACCCGGTAACGTTGTAAAACCAGCGTTGCATCCGGCATTTGGCTCCGATTGCCGGATGCGGCGCATCCGGCAATACCCACAATCACATCACTTCTTACGTGCGTATTTCAGTGAATCCAGCGCCACGGCGAAGATAATAATCGCCCCTTTGATGATGTACTGCCAGTACGGGTTTACGCCGATGTACGTCAGGCCATAGTTAATGACCGTAAAGATAATGACCCCGGTCACTACACCAATGACCGTTCCCACACCGCCGCTGAACGATACGCCGCCCACCACGCACGCCGCGATAGCATCCAGCTCATACATGAAGCCGAGGTTGTTGGTGGCAGAGCCGATACGTCCGGCTTCTAACATCCCGCCGAAGGCATAGAACACGCCAGACAACGCGTAGATCATCAGCAGGTTCAGGCCAACGTTGACACCAGAAACTTTCGCCGCTTCCGGGTTACCGCCAATGGCAAAAATGTTCTTACCGAAACGGGTTTTGTTCCACAGCACCCAGACGAAGGCCACCGCAATCAGGGCGTAGAAGGTGATGTAAGAGAGACGGAAGCTCCCCAGCGCAATAAAGCCCTGGGCAAAAGTGGAGAAACCACTGTCAAAACCAGAAATAGGCGACGCACCAACAAAGTCGTAATAGAGCGAGTTAATGCCATAAACGATGATCATCGTACCGAGAGTGGTTATGAACGGCGTTACGTTGAGATAGGCGATAATCAGCCCGTTGATCAAACCGATAACCGCGCCAATAGCACAGACAATCAGAATAACCAGCGCAATCGGCATCGTAGCCATTTCCGGGAACACTTTGTTGGCGTTATCCATCGACTGCAATAACGTCGCCGCTACAACTGCCGCCAACCCCACCTGACGACCAGCGGAAAGGTCAGTCCCCTGGGTGACAATTAACCCTGCCACGCCGAGCGCGATAATAATACGCACCGATGACTGGGTGAGAATATTACTTAAGTTCAACAAACTTAAAAATGTTGGGTCCTGGAAAATAATAATCGCCAGCAAAACTAAAAGAACGACATAAATACCGCCCTCTTTCAGGTAAGTAAGAAAACTTTTCTTATTTAACGCACTCATGGGAAGCCCCTAATCTTAAAGGTGCAAAGACGCAAGACGCAGAATTTCGTTTTGCGTTGTTGTTTTTGTATCGACAATTCCGGAAACGAGGCCATTGCTCATAACCAGAATACGGTCTGTTATCCCTAACAACTCTGGCATTTCAGAGGAGATAATAATAATCCCCTTGCCTTTCTTCGCCAGTTCGGCAATTAACTGATAAATTTCAAACTTCGCTCCGACATCAATACCGCGCGTTGGTTCGTCGAGCATTAATATTTCCGGTTGCGTCAGTAACCAACGACCAATAATCACTTTTTGCTGATTACCGCCGGAGAGCGAACCAATTTGCGTCCGATGACCTGGCGTTTTTACCCGCATCGAATCAATCACCCACTGGGTATCGCTTTTCATCCGCGAGTTATCCAACAAGCCCACTTTATTTTTGTAGTTGCGAATATTGGAAATTAATGAGTTAAAGCCAATATCCAGATAGGCATAAATTCCCGTTGAACGGCGTTCTTCAGTTACTAGTGCAAATCCGTGGTTAATGGCTTCGTTGGCATTATGGTTATTGATCTTTTTGCCATGCAACGTAATGGTGCCAGCAGATTTCTCGCGAATGCCAAATAATGTCTCAACAATATCGGTACGTTTCGCCCCCACCAGCCCGGCAATACCGAGGATCTCCCCTTTATGCAGGTCAAACGAGACATCGCGAATCGATGGCTGGCGTAGTGACGTCAGGTTACGCACTTCGAGGATCACTTCGCCCGGCTTGTTTTCTTTATCCGGGAAACGCTGGTTAAGAGAACGACCAACCATCATGGCGATGATCTTGTCCATCGTCAGCCCTTCCAGCGGTTCGGTAGCGATCCACTGACCATCGCGCAATACGGTGACTTCATCACATAACTGGAAAATCTCTTCCATTTTATGCGAGATATAGACAATACCGCAGCCGCGTTCTTTTAATTTACGAATAATAGTAAACAGATGATTGACCTCTTTTTCGGTTAACGAAGAAGTCGGTTCATCCATAATCACAATTTTCGCGTTATAGGAAAACGCTTTAGCAATTTCGATCATCTGCATTTGCGAAACAGATAATGTACCGACGCGCGCACGCGGATCGATATCAATATCCAGTTCATCAAAAATCGCTTTAGTTTCGCGGTACATTTTGTCCTGATCAACAAACATGCCTTTGGTGGGATATCGCCCCAGCCACATGTTGTCCATCACCGAACGTTGTAATACCAGGTTTAACTCCTGGTGTACCATCGAAATACCATTTTCCAGTGCTTCTTTGGCAGAATGAAAATCGATCTCTTTACCCTGGAATAAAATGGTGCCGGAATCTTTTTGATAAATACCAAACAGGCATTTTAATAATGTTGATTTTCCCGCGCCGTTTTCCCCCATTAATGCATGGATAGAATGTGGCCGGACATTTAAATTAACGTTATCAAGTGCCTTAACACCGGGAAAGGACTTGTTGATACCGCTCATTTCCAACAAGTATTCACCTGATGACGGAGTCGTTGAGCTGACCATATAATTTTACCTTGTTGGTCATACAATAAGGGCGCAATAAACTATTGCGCCCGTTCAGTCTTATTTCTTGCTGAATTCAGCCAGGTTATCTTTGTCTACGCCAACATAAGGTACGCGAACCACTTTGTTGTCGATTTTCCAGTTGGTGCCGTCAGCGGCGCCCTTGCCATCGGCCAGGTTTTTCGCCAGATCAAAAGTCGCTTTCGCCTGGTTGTTGGCATCATTCAGTACGGTACCCGCCAGCGCACCGGATTTCACCAGGGCCAGTGCTTCTGGCAGCGCATCGACGCCAAACACCGGAATGCTGGACTTATTGTGCGCTTTCAGTGCTTCTACCGCGCCCATTGCCATCGCATCGTTGTTGGCAATAACCACTTCGATTTTGTTGGCGTTCGGACCAGACAGCCAGGCGTCCATCTTATCTTTCGCCTGAGCGGTGTCCCACATAGCGGTATCTAACTGTAACTGTTCAGTTTTGATGCCTTTGTCGTTCAGCTCTTTAATCACGTAAGTGGTGCGGGCTTCTGCATCCGGATGGCCCGGCTCGCCTTTCAGCAGTACGAATTGAATCTGACCGTCTTTATTCAGATCCCAACCCTGATTCGCCGCCCAGTGTTTAGCAATCAAATCGCCCTGAATAATGCCGGACTCTTTGGAGTCGGTGCCAACGTAGTAGGCCTTGTCGTAGCTATCCAGCGCCTTACGGGAAGGTTCTTTGTTGAAGAAAACTACCGGTACGTTTTGTCCGCGCGCTTTCTCAATCACTGTACCCGCAGCTGCCGGGTCAACCAGATTGATTGCCAGCGCCTTCACCCCTTTCGCCAACAGCACGTCAATCTGATCGTTCTGCTTGGACTGGTCATTCTGTGAATCATTCATCAGCAACTGGACGTCTGGTGCTGCTTTCGCATCCTGTTCGATAGCCTTACGCACAACAGACATAAAGTTATCGTCATATTTATAAATCGTCACACCAATACGGGTATCAGCAGCGTGTGCAGCGGCGCCGAATAACATGCTGGCCATCACAGCAGACAGGGTTAACACCTTCTTATTCATGGTATCTCCGGTTTTTCTTATGCAGGGTAGTGCTTGAGATAAATGCTCGGCGGGCCAGTATGGTTAATGAAGTGTTACTGAACGCCGAAGCTCATTTTTAAAAATCCGTTCGTCCATGCCCGGTAACGCTCCATAAAACGGCTCTAATTGTTGTTATGACGCCATAACCTCGATAAAAGCGATTATTCGCTGTTACATACAAGTTACAACGTTAAAACGGTGCAATCATAGCTACCACATTGTTAACATACTGTGAAATCACTCACAAATTGAAAGCGGTTACATCCCCTGATTTGCTCAGTTAGTGATCGCCGCCGCATTCTGGCGTATTGCGACAGAATGGCGGCGCACTAACGTCGGCATAAAACAGTGGCTGGCACGCGGATCAATGTTGCCTGCTGCCCCCTGCAAGGCCAGTTCCGTGGCTAATTTTGCCATCGAAGCAATGGGGTAACGCACAGTCGTTAATTGCGGGTCGGTGTAACGAGCAATGGGGATATCATCGAAACCGATGATTGAGAGATGTAACGGAATCGCAATGCCATTATCTTTTAATGCCGTCAGAGCGCCAGCGGCCATATTGTCATTATAGGCAAATACAGCGGTAAGTTGTAGATTGCGCCCGAGTAGTTCAACCATCGCCGCCTCGCCGCCTGGCATATCCGGCGTCCCCGTGCCAATCCAGCTTTCCGGCGGAACAATATCCTGCTCTTTCAGCGCGCTTATCCAGCCCGCTTTACGCATTGCGTCATCTTCAATGCTGTGGCTGGAAGAGAGATAACCGATACGTTGATGGCCGTTGTTCAGCAACATGCGCGTCGCCATTCTGGCACCGCTGATATTATCCAGACAAACACAGCGATGGGCATAGCCTGGCACAACCCGATTGATGAGCACCATGCCGGGAATGTTGTCCATAAATTGCGCCAGCTCGTCGTCACTTAACGCCTTTGAATGAACAATCAATGCGTTACAACGCTGGCGGATTAGCACTTCGATGGCGTGACGCTCTTTTTCCGCTTCATGATAGCTATTGCCAATCAACACATATTTCTGATGTTGCTGGGCAACGAGATCGACAGCTTTAACCAATGCGCCGAAAAATGCATCTGAAACATCCATGACCACCACACCGATGGTATCGCTCACCTGAGTTGCCAGCGCCTGTGCATTGGCATTTGGCCGATAATCCAGCTCACTCACCGCTTTCATAACTGCTTCACGCGTGTCGGCACTTACCAGCGTGCTGTTATTGAGCACCCGGGAAACCGTTGCCACAGAGACGCCAGCCTGACGCGCTACATCACGAATGGTGATCATATTCACTACCTGTTATGAGAATGCAGTAGGTTACTGCTTGCTGGCGGCTATTTTGTCAGCACTGAATACAGGACTTCGTGAATCGAGTCACAGCAATGGAAACGGTTACAGCCGTTTTGTTAATGAATGTGATCCAGATCGTTATCTGGATGTTTTAGATAATGCAGGTCCGGCAGCGCGCAAGGTTAACTGACGCCAGAGCCATTCCACCGGCCCCTGACGGAAGTAACGCAGCCAGATAACAGAGAAAAGCAGGTTCGCCAGCCATACCGGAACGACAAACACCAGCAACTCCAGGCGGTCAAACTGCATAAACAAACCGAGGTGGTAAAACAGCGTGGTACAAATCAGCGTTTGCAGTAGATAATTGGTTAGCGCCATCCGTCCGACGCAGGCGATTGCCAGCACCAGCCTGAAGCGGCTTAATTGCGGCCAAAAGCCATAAAACAGCGACGCATAGCCAATTGCCTGAAACGGCGCGCTAAGTTCACGCGGCATTTGAAGTAAGAAGGCACACCAGCGATACGCCCAGTCCAGCCGCCATTGCAGTGCGATAGCAGGAAGGTTAATCAGCACACCAATTGCCACCAGCACAAAACCGGTACGACGATAGTGACGTAAGCTGAACTGCCCTTTCAGCCAGCCGCTACGCATCAGCGCCGCGCCAATTAACATCATCCCTGCCAGTTGCCAGCCATACTGCGCGCCCAGTGCCAGTAAACTGTTGCCGACGCCATCGGCACGGTTACTGATCGCTTCAACGCCGCCATGAAGTTTCCAGTATTTTTCATACAAAATGGCCGATGCATCTGGCGTCCAGGCGCGGCTGGTCTGGCTGTCAGAAATCAACCCCAGCAACAGCAAAACGCCAATCCCCACCAGATACAGCATCACGCCAGTATTAAATAAACTTTTTACCGATGGCGCATCGCGCACCAGTCGCCAACTGATTAAGCCCACCAACCCGTAAGCCAGCAGGATATCGCCGTCCCAGAACAATAAACCGTGAATAAAGCCCAGCAAGACTAACAGTGTTAACCGCGACTGAATCCAGCGTCTGCCGCGCGGCAGCAACATTTGCAGGCCCGCGCCAAACAGCAGCGCAAAAAGCGTGAGGAATTTTACCTGGCCGATGAGATCCAAAAACGCCCAGGTCCAGGCGTCGGACGGGGTAATAGTGCCATACCAGGCGGGATTGAGATAAGCCGCCTTTGGTAAACCAAAGGCGCTGATGTTTAATAGCAGGATCCCCAGAATGGCGACGCCGCGAACAAAATCGAGCGTGACGTTGCGCTCCATGGTTCCTGCCTTTTAATCAGTTGTGATGACGCACAGCGCGCAGAAACTCGTGCCGCGTATTCTGACTGGATTTGAACAAACCACCGAGGGAGGTCGTTGTCGTGGCGCTGGTTGCATCGCGGATGCCACGCGCTTTCACGCAGTAATGCACCGCGTCGATGGAGACAGCCACGTTATTGGTGCCCAGCAGCGTTTGCAGCGCAATGAGGATTTGCTGAGTCAGACGTTCCTGCACCTGCGGGCGCTGGGCAAAGAACTGCACGATGCGGTTAATTTTCGACAGGCCGATCACCGAATCTTTCGGGATATAGGCTACCGTCGCTTTGCCATCGATAGTGACAAAATGGTGCTCGCAGGTGCTGGTCAGGGTGATATCGCGCACGGTGACCATTTCATCGACCTTCATTTTGTTTTCAATGAGGGTGATTTTCGGGAAATTGGCGTAATCCAGACCGGAGAAAATTTCATCGACATACATTTTAGCGATGCGATGCGGCGTTTCCATCAAACTGTCATCAGCGAGGTCGAGATTCAATAGCTGCATGATTTCAGTCATATGACCGGCGATAAGGCTTTTGCGCGTTTCGTTATCCATTTCATGCACGGGCGGGCGCAGCGGTGTTTCCAGTCCTCGCGCAACTAACGCTTCATGAACCAGGGCCGCTTCTTTACTGAGTGATGGCATTTATGTTTTCTCCTGCAGGTGTGACGCCTCCGCCCTGCGTGGGGGCAAAGTTATTAAGCTGATTAGCAGCCCGATTATTGTGCGTGAGGTGGCGCACATAATCCAGTATTCACAGCGATAATTATTGTAATTGCCGCTGCCTTTCAGCGTTAGATGTTAAAACATCGTTATGCATATGCGGAAGTGAAAGTTACTCACAGCGCATTGAATAAACGGTATGATGACTAAAATGCAAACAACACAACAAGGAGCCACGCATGGAAATGCTCGAAGAGCACCGCTGTTTTGAAGGCTGGCAGCAACGCTGGCGGCACGACTCCAGTACCTTAAATTGCCCGATGACGTTCAGCATCTTTCTCCCACCGCCCCGCGACAACGCCCCTCCACCTGTGCTGTACTGGCTTTCAGGTTTAACCTGCAATGACGAGAACTTCACCACCAAAGCAGGCGCTCAGCGCGTAGCGGCAGAACTGGGGATTGTGCTGGTGATGCCAGACACCAGCCCACGCGGCGAACAGGTTGCCAACGATGATGGCTACGATTTAGGCCTGGGTGCAGGGTTTTATCTCAACGCCACGCAACCACCGTGGGCGACGCATTACCGGATGTATGATTATCTGCGCGATGAATTACCGATGCTGATTCAATCGCAATTTAACGTCAGCGATCGCTGTGCTATTAGCGGTCATTCGATGGGTGGTCATGGCGCGTTGATTATGGCGCTGAAAAATCCGGGCAAATACACCAGCGTTTCGGCCTTTGCGCCGATTGTGAATCCGTGCAGCGTCCCGTGGGGAATCAAAGCATTTAGCGCCTATTTAGGTGAGGACAAAAATGCATGGCTGGAATGGGACAGTTGCGCGCTGATGTACGCCAGCAATGCGCAAGATGTGATTCCGACGCTTATCGATCAGGGTGATAACGATCAGTTTCTTGCCGACCAGCTTCAACCCGCGGTACTGGCAGAAGCTGCGCGCCAGAAAGCGTGGCCGATGACGCTACGTATTCAACCTGGTTATGATCACAGTTATTACTTCATTGCTTCTTTTATAGAGGATCATCTGCGCTTCCATGCGCAGTATTTACTGAAGTGAAAGTTCGCCCGGTTCGCCGGGCATCTCCTCATCAGAAGCGATAATCCACTGCCATAAAGTAACGACGCCCGTCTTCGTTATAGCTGTAGTCATCACGACTCAGATCTTTGTCGCCCAGGTTCAGCACGCCTGCGCGCAGTTTGACGTCTTTGGTCACCTGCCAGGCCGCGCCGGTATTCCAGATGGTATAACCGCCCGGTGTTTTAGCGGTATCGCTGTCGGCACGTTTCTGACCGGTGTAGTGACCAGAAACATAGAACGACCAGTCTTCCAGCGCCAGCGGTTTCCAGTCCAGCGTACCGTTCGCGGTATGGAACGGCAGATCGGATAGCGGTTTGTTTTCACCGTTGCTGACATCGCGTCCATCGTTGTAGGTGTAGTTGAGTGACAGCTTCCATTCATCGTTGAACGGGATTTTCAACTCAGTTTCCACACCCTGGATACGTGCTTTATTGACGTTGTAGTAACTGAACACCGGTATACGTCGACCGTTTGCCCCCGTTTCAAAACCAACAAAGTTTTGGTAACCCGGTGCAGCATTGACGTCAGATGTACGGCTGATGCTAATACGATCTTTCACATCATTGCGGAAGACGGTCACACTGGATTCAACGCCTTCCAACCAACCTTCTTCGCCCATGTAGTAAAGCCCCAGCTCCCAACTTTCGCTGGTTTCTGGTTTCAAGTCCGGGCTACCAATAATCTTGCATGCGCCACGGCAGGAGTTGGTCGTCCAGTCGGGGCTAAGTTGTAATAACGAAGGTGCTTTAAAAGCCGTCGCCCAGCCGCCTTTTACTGTTACGGTATCGGTGGCGTTATAGACCAGATAGGCTCGCGGACTCCAGTGTTCGCCGTAGGTTTCGTGATCGTCCATACGCACGCCGGTCGTCAGCGCCAGCGGCTCGAAGATCCGCCATTCATCTTCCACAAACAGCGCGTACTGACTGGCGGACGTTTTAGTGCTGGTGCCGCCGGTCAGGTTCACCGCATCGCTAAGTTTGTCGTGGTGCCATTCACCACCTACCGTGACAAACTGATTGATAGCCGTCAGCGGCAACGTGTATTTGCCATCGACCGTGTTACTTTCGGAAGTAATCGGGCTACTATTGCCAGGGTTTTTGTTCTCGACTTTCTCACCATAATATTTCAGTTCGCTGGTGCCGTAATCCCAGCGCCCATTATGGCTTACGGAGTAGTTCTGGCGTTCGAGGCGGTTTTTGTCCAGCGAGTCAGAATCGCGATCCTGGCGGTCGAAACCGTAACCAGCGGTAAAATCGTGATTTTGATTCGGCGTCCAGGCAAATTCGACATTGCCGTCGCGGCTGGAGAATCCTTCAATACGCGGCGTTTCTCCCGTGTCGGTAGTAGAGGAACTCTGCGGGTCATCCTTTTCACGTTTTGCCAGGCTGCCGTAAGCTTTCATTCCCAGCACGCCGTCAATCAGCGGTCCACTCGTGAAGAACTGGCCGTTGTAGGTGTCACCGCGATCGCGATGTTCCTGAATGGTGGTATCTACCGTTACCGTACCTGACCATTTCTGGCCGATTTTTTTGGTGATGATGTTCACCACGCCGCCGAGCGCATCGGAACCATACAGTGAAGACATCGGGCCACGTACCACTTCGATACGTTCGATGGAATCGACCGGGATCCAGTTCAGGTCAAAGTCATTATGGCGGAAGACGGCATTGCGCGAGTTAACACGTTTACCGTCGACAAGAATCAGGGTGTAGCTGCTATCCAGACCACGAATACTGACGCCCTTACGGTTGTCCCCTTCGTTAGTCAGTTGTACGCCAGGCACTTCTTTGAGGACATCCTTCAGATTCTGTACCGGTTTTCGCTGCAGGTCTTCCTGGGTAATGACGCTGATACTGGCGGGCGCATCTTTGAGGTTTTGTTCAACGGAAGATGCCGTGACTACCATCGTTTCGCCATCATCATCAACCGCTAACACAGGCCATGCACATGAAACTGCGGACAAACACAGCCCGACCCGTACGAAAGGGTTCAACCTAAACATTCCATATCTCCATGAGGTAACTACGAAAATAAAATGGGTTATCGCTCACATCTTCTTCATGTCCCCTTGCGTACGGCAGCATCGCGGTAGACTTTTTTGTATGCAGGTGATCATCCCAAAAGCCTGAACAGCCTCTGATTTGTCAGCCTTTTTTGATTTCGGCGTAACGATAATGCAAACGATAACAATTATCAATCCAAATGTTAAATTTTATATCCGTATGAATACTAAGGAAAAGAAAAAGCCCTCTCGGTTGAGAGGGCTTTATTAAGGAAGGGGTAAAACTTATTTCTTATCGTTCTGCGGGAACTTCATTTCGCTGTAGCGTACGAAGTGGGTTCCTTTAATCAACTTATAGCCAAACCAGATCATAAGGAACAGCGGGATGCCAATATAGGTTGCCGCTACGCCACCCCAGTCGATAGTGTCTTTCAGGAACGCTTCGTAGTTCTGGCCCAGAGTGATAATCAGGCACAGCACAAAAGCGAAGATCGGTCCCAGCGGGAAGAAGCCTGAACGGTACGGCAGATCGTTAATATCATGCCCCTGCAGCACATAACCGCGACGGAAACGATAATGGCTGATCGCAATTCCCAGCCAGGCGATAAAGCCTGTCATACCGGAGGTGTTCAGCAGCCACAGGTATACCGTCTGGTTACCAAACATGGAGGTCAGGAAGCACAGACCTGCAATTACCGTGGTCGCATACAGTGCGTTACGCGGTACGCCGCCACGCGACAATTTAGCGAAAATGCGCGGTGCTTTACCGTCACACGCCAGGGTGTACAGCATACGAGTAGACGCATACATACCGGAGTTACCCGCTGACAGCACCGCCGTCAGAATAACCGCGTTCATCACCGCCGCCGCAGAGAGCAGACCCGCATGCTGGAACACCAGGGTGAACGGGCTGACGCTGATGTCTTTAACATCATTACGCAGCAGGCTCGGATCGGTGTATGGAATGATCAGGCTGATGATCAGGATTGCGAACACATAGAACAGCAGGATTCGCCAGAACACCTGACGTACCGCGCGTGGAATGTTTTTCGCCGGTTCTTCGGACTCGCCTGCAGCAATACCGATCAGCTCGGTTCCCTGGAAAGAGAAGCCGACAATCATTGCCACACCGATCATCGCCGCAAAACCACCAGCAAATGGTGCTTCGCCAATCGTCCAGTTGCTCCAGCCCGCAGGCTGTGCGCCTTTGAAGATGCCGATAATCATCATCACGCCGACGATGATAAAGACAATGACCGTGGTGACTTTGATCAGTGAGAACCAGTATTCCGCCTCGCCAAAGCCACGAACTGAAATGTAGTTCAGGAGGAAGATAACGCCGAGGAACAGCGCACTCCAGATCCAACCCGGGGTGTCCGGGAACCACCAGCTCATGACCAACTGAGCGGCCACCAGGTCAACGGCGATAGTTACCGCCCAGTTGTACCAGTAGTTCCAGCCCAGCGCGAAGCCAAAGCCTTCTTCAACATAGTTCTGACCGTAAGTGGCAAAGGAACCAGAAACCGGCATATATGCCGCCAGTTCACCAAGACTGGTCATCAGGAAGTAAACCATCAGGCCGATCAGAATATACGAGAGCAGCGCCCCACCTGGACCTGCCTGAGAGATCGTTGCGCCAGAGGCAACAAAAAGACCCGTACCGATGGAACCGCCAATGGCAATCATCGTCAGGTGACGCGCCTTTAATTCACGGCGTAAGCCCGGCGCTTCTGTGGTTTTAGTTTCGGAAACCATACGAAAATGCTATCCATCTTAAAAATGAGGCGCGATTGTAGCAGACGATTTGCAATCCTTCCGGTAGAAATACGCTTTTATAAGACACCTTCATGATCGTCCAGGGATTATAAGTAAAGCAACCAATCTCTTTTCTGGCGAATGTATACCGGTGGTGCTGTGTCACAAAATCGACACAGCCCCCGTAGGTTTCTGTACAACAGATTAACGCGGCAAAGTGGAGGAATCGCAGTACTCCAGAAAGCGCCGTAACGCGTTGGAAAGGTGTTTCTGCCGATGATGTATACGCCACAACGTACGCATCAGGCGCGGCAGAGGGACAGCAACTTCACTTAATGTGCCAGCCTGCAATTGATCTTCAATGACCCTTCGCGACAGGCAACTAATTCCCAACCCATGACGCACCGCATGTTTGATTGCCTCGGAGTTACCTAATTCCATCGCCATCTCAAACTTCGGTAAATGCGACAGTAACAGATAATCGACAATCTCCCGCGTGCCTGAACCGCGTTCACGCAGGATCCACGGCGCAGCGGCCAGCTGTTCTAAGGTGACCGGACCACGAGCCAGCGGCGAAGTCGGCGCGGCGAAAACCACCAGCTCGTCTTCCAGCCACGGTTCAGAAATGATTTCAGTGCTGTGGCACGGTCCTTCAATAAAGCCAATATCAACGCGGAAATCCAGCACCGCTTGCATCACGTCCTGGCTGTTCCCAACGCTCAGTTCAATCGGCAACTGCGGATAATCATGGCGATAACGGGCGATGACTGCAGGCAGAATGTAGTTACCGATGGTACTACTGGCATAGACACGAATCGCGCCGTTGTCTTCGCGAAACAGTTGTTCGATTTCAATCGCCTGTTCAAGCAGTGCCAACGCACGCGGATAGAGCAGCCGCCCGTGTTCATTAACAACCAGTCTTTTACCCACGCGATCAAACAGTTGCACGCCAAGCTGCCCTTCCAGGTCGGTCAAGGCTGCGCTCACTGCTGATTGCGACAACGCCAGCATCACCGACGCCTGGGTGGTTGATCCACTTTTCAATACTTCTGCAAAAACTTCCAACTGCCGGAGGGTGATGTGCATAGTCGCTTACCACTTATAAAGATTAATTATAAATATATAATCAATTTTATTTTTAAACCAGTTAGTCGTAACCTTATGCCCGGTTAAAGGAGAGGGTTATGACGAATATCACCTTACAGAAACAACATCGTACACTGTGGCATTTTATTCCGGGGTTAGCCCTGAGTGCAGTTATCACCGGGGTCGCCCTGTGGGGTGGTTCCATTCCCGCGATTGCGGGTGCCGGGTTTAGTGCCCTCACCCTCGCAATCTTGTTGGGGATGGTTTTAGGCAACACCATCTATCCGCACATCTGGAAAAGCTGTGACGGTGGCGTGCTGTTTGCCAAGCAATATTTATTACGTCTGGGTATCATTCTTTATGGCTTCCGTCTGACGTTCTCACAAATTGCCGATGTCGGTATCAGTGGGATCATCATTGACGTGCTGACGCTGTCCAGTACCTTCCTGCTGGCTTGCTTCCTGGGGCAGAAAGTGTTTGGTCTGGATAAGCACACCAGCTGGTTGATCGGTGCCGGTAGCAGTATCTGTGGTGCTGCAGCGGTACTGGCGACTGAGCCGGTAGTGAAAGCGGAAGCCAGTAAAGTAACCGTGGCTGTTGCAACCGTTGTTATCTTCGGGACCGTCGCGATTTTCCTCTACCCGGCGATATATCCACTGATGTCTCAATGGTTTAGCCCGGAAACTTTCGGTATCTACATTGGTTCTACTGTGCACGAAGTGGCGCAGGTGGTGGCGGCAGGTCATGCCATCAGCCCGGATGCAGAAAACGCAGCGGTTATTTCCAAAATGCTGCGCGTGATGATGCTGGCCCCGTTCCTCATTCTGCTGGCGGCGCGTGTTAAACAGCTGTCTGGGGCGAACAGCGGCGAGAAAAGCAAAATCACTATTCCGTGGTTTGCCATCTTGTTCATCGTAGTTGCCATCTTTAACTCGTTCCACCTGTTACCGCAGAGCGTGGTGAACATGCTGGTAACGCTGGATACCTTCCTGCTGGCAATGGCGATGGCGGCGCTGGGTCTGACCACTCACGTCAGCGCGCTGAAAAAAGCCGGGGCGAAACCTCTGCTGATGGCACTGGTACTGTTTGCCTGGCTGATTGTTGGTGGTGGTGCAATTAACTATGTGATTCAAAGCGTCATCGCATAAACCACTACATCTTGCTCCTGTTAACCCGCTATCATTACCGTTTTCCTCCAGCGGGTTTAACAGGAGTCCTCGCATGAAATACATTGGAGCGCACGTTAGTGCTGCTGGCGGTCTGGCAAATGCCGCAATTCGCGCCGCCGAAATCGACGCAACCGCGTTTGCCTTGTTCACCAAAAACCAACGTCAGTGGCGTGCCGCACCGCTCACGACGCAAACCATCGATGAATTCAAAGCCGCCTGTGAAAAATATCACTACACATCGGCGCAAATTCTTCCCCACGACAGTTATCTGATTAACCTCGGACATCCGGTCGCTGAAGCCCTGGAAAAATCGCGCGATGCCTTTATAGATGAAATGCAGCGTTGCGAACAACTGGGACTTTCTTTGCTCAACTTCCACCCTGGCAGCCATCTGATGCAGATTTCAGAAGAGGATTGCCTTGCGCGTATTGCCGAATCCATCAACATTGCACTGGATAAAACACAAGGTGTGACCGCGGTTATTGAAAATACCGCAGGTCAGGGCAGCAACCTTGGATTTAAATTCGAACATCTCGCGGCGATTATCGACGGTGTGGAAGATAAATCCCGCGTCGGCGTCTGCATTGATACCTGCCATGCTTTCGCTGCCGGGTATGATTTGCGTACTCCAGCCGAATGCGAGAAAACGTTCGCTGATTTTGCTCGTATTGTTGGCTTTAAGTATCTGCGCGGGATGCACCTCAACGATGCGAAAAGTACCTTTGGCAGCCGCGTTGATCGCCATCATAGCCTTGGTGAAGGCAATATCGGTCATGATGCGTTCCGCTGGATCATGCAGGACGACCGCTTCGACGGCATTCCGCTGATCCTCGAAACCATCAACCCGGATATCTGGGCAGAAGAGATCGCCTGGCTGAAAGCGCAACAAACTGAAAAAGCGGTAGCCTGAAAATGAACAACCGGGAGAAGGAAATCCTTGCAATTTTACGGCGTAACCCGCTGATTCAGCAGAATGAAATTGCGGATATGCTGCAAATTAGCCGTTCGCGCGTAGCGGCGCATATTATGGATTTAATGCGCAAAGGGCGGATTAAAGGCAAAGGTTACATTCTCACCGAGCAGGAATATTGCGTGGTGGTGGGAACAATCAATATGGATATTCGCGGGATGGCGGATATCCGTTATCCGCAAGCGGCCTCTAATCCCGGTACAATTCATTGCTCGGCGGGCGGCGTTGGGCGCAACATTGCCCACAATCTGGCGCTGTTAGGCCGCGACGTCCATTTACTCTCGGTGATTGGCGATGACTTTTATGGCGAAATGCTCCTGGAAGAGACGCGCCGCGCCGGAGTGAATGTCTCCGGCTGTGTTCGTTTACACGGCCAAAGCACATCGACGTATCTGGCAATTGCCAATCGAGACGATGAAACCGTGCTGGCGATTAACGATACCCATCTGCTGGAACAGTTGACACCGCAACTACTGAACGGGTCGCGCGATTTACTTCATCATGCGGGCGTGGTGCTGGCAGATTGTAACCTGACTGCCGAGGCGCTGGAGTGGGTCTTCACCCTTGCCGATGAAATCCCGGTGTTTGTCGATACCGTTTCAGAATTTAAAGCGGGCAAAATCAAACACTGGCTGGCGCATATTCACACTCTGAAACCCACTTTGCCAGAGCTGGAAATTTTATGGGGCCAGCCGATAACCAGCGATGCTGATCGTAATGCCGCAGTGAATGCGTTGCATCAGCAAGGTGTTCAGCATCTGTTTGTTTATTTGCCCGATGAGTCAGTTTATTGCAGCGAAAAGGATGGTGAACAATTTTTGCTGACTCCGCCAGCACATACGACGGTAGACAGTTTTGGTGCTGACGATGGTTTTATGGCGGGCCTGGTGTATAGCTTTCTGGAAGGAAGCAGTTTCCGTGATAGCGCCCATTTTGCGATGGCCTGCGCGGCAATTTCGCGCGCCAGCGGCAGCTTAAACAACCCAACCCTGTCTGCCGATAACGCGCTTTCATTAGTGCCAATGGTGTAACAATGTTGCCGGTTGCGACGCTTAACGCGTCTTATCCGGCTCATAAATCGCGCACTACGCTAAACCAATAAAGAACCCGGCAATGGTCGCACTCATCAGGTTGGAAAGCGTCGCCGCCGCCAGCGCCCGTAAACCAAGCTGGGCGATTTCCGGCGCACGGTGTGGCGCAACCGCAGAAAATGCCCCAACCACTACCCCGATAGAACCAAAGTTAGCGAAACCGCACAGCGCAAAAGAAATAATCGCCACGGTTTTAGCATCCAGAGAGCCACCCGTTTGCAGATATGGCGAGAAATTGAGATAAGCAACAAATTCATTGATCGCCAGCTTCTGCCCAATCAAACTCCCGGCAAGATTTGCATCACTCCAGTCAACACCCATCACCCACGCCAGCGGGGCCAGCAGATAACCTAAAATGGACTCCAGCGAGGCTTGCTCAAAACCAAACCAGCCGCCAACGCCGCCGATAATACCGTTAATTAACGCAATGATGGCAACAAATGCCATGACTACTGTCGCCACACCCGCAGCGATTTTCAGCCCGGTCATTGCCCCTGTAGCAGCGGCCTCAATAATGCTTTTTGGCGGTGTTTCGGTGAAAGAGAGGTTATTAAAGGAAACCTGCGAAGATTCCGTAGCCGGGCTTAACAGGCGGGCAAACAAGATCCCGCCGGGGATCGCCATTAACGATGCCGCCAGCAAATATTCCACAGGCACGCCCAGTGCAGCGTAACCAATCATCGTCGAACCGGCAATTGAGGCCATACCGCTGCAAATAGCTGTAAACAGCTCATTGCGATTCAGACGATCGATAAAGGGCTTCACGATCGCCGGAATTTCGTTTTGCCCAAGGAAAATGGTAGTAACCGCGACGAATGACTCAATCTTGCTGATATTTAATGCTTTCTGGAATATACCGCCAAGAATGCGAATTAAGATCCCCATCACACCGATGTAGTAGAGAATACTCACCAGTGCAGTGACGAAGATAATTGCCGGTAATACTCTGAAACCAAAGATAAATCCTGCGCCATCAAATAAGGTATCCATCTTCGGTCCGACCAGAGAACCGAAGATAAATGCGCTACCCGCGTCGCTGTACGCCATCACTTTATGCACGCCAAAAGCGACTTTTTCAGCGACCCAACGCCCTGGCGGTAACCACAGCATTATGCTGCCAATCACGACCTGTAACACTAACGCCGCGCCAACGGTACGCAGGCTGATCTTCTTCTTGTTTACTGACAGTAAAAACGCAATCGTCAGCAATACCACCATTCCCAGAACACTTCTCATGACATCCATAGTTATTATCTCTTCATGTCATTTTGGGCGACGGCTTTCTGCCCATCAGAAATAGCCGGGCCTGCATCTTGCGATACTGACCCGGCTTGTTATCAACACTTAATGGGTTTTGATGTAGCCGCGAACGCACTCTTCGACTAAGCCCCAGAACCAGTCGGTATCAATAGTGATGCCGACTTTGGTATTGGCGGGCTTGCCAAGAACGCCCAACTCGTCGCAGACGGTACGCCCGTAGCAAGGGCCGCTATTAACGTCCACTTCGACGTACATATCCTGGGTTTTAATGCCATTCGGGTTAATCAGATAACCGATGCAGGTGGCGTCGTGCACCGGGCCGCCAGCCAGACCGTAGTTTTCGAACTGCGTTTTGAGAGTGAAGTTCATGATGTCGCTGAACAGCTCCCCGGCAGGGCCGCCTGCCCTTTCCATCCGTGCAATCACGTCAGGGGTGCAAACGGTCTGGTTGGTGAGATCGAGGCCCATCATCACCAACGGAACGCCGGAGGTGAACACCACGCGTGCGGCTTCCGGGTCAGCAAAGATGTTGAACTCGGCAGATGGCGTAAAGTTGCCAGTACCATAAGCGCCGCCCATCAGTACAATTTCACGGATTTTGGGCAGGATTGCGGGTTGCATGCGCATTGCCACCGCGATGTTTGACGATGGACCAACCGGCACCAGAGTGATATCGCCATCGCTTGCCATCAGGGTATCGATGATGTATTTCACCGCATGAGTGTTTTCTGCCTGGCGGGTCAACGGCTCGAATACCGGGCCATCCAGTCCGGTTTCACCGTGAATATTATCGGCAACAATTTGTTGACGCATAATGGGCTGCGGCATCCCCGCATAAACCGGAACATTAATCTCCAGTTTCTGGCAAACATTCAGGCCATTAATTAATGTTTTATCAAGCGTCTGATTACCCGCCACAATAGTGATACCTAATAAATCAATCGCCGGATGTTTCGCAGCCATCATTATGGCAATAGCATCATCATGACCCGGATCACAATCCAGAATAATTTTTCTCTTTTCCATTGTTTATTTCCTCTGTTTCCAGTTGCGTTATTTTTTCTACAGCAAAGAAAATTCGACCGGGCCGATGATTGAATCTTAACAACAGCGTACGTATGCTAAATATGAGAAATCTCATAGCGGATAAACATCGTGAAAGAAATCCACAATAATGAATTGAAGCAACAACTGATTAACGAATCCGCATTTAAGGATTGCTTTTCAACGGATGTTTCTACCGACACGCGGTTATTTCACTTTTTAGCGCGTGACTACATTGTGCAGGAAGGGCAACAGCCGTCCTGGCTGTTTTACCTGACGCGAGGCCGTGCCAGACTTTACGCCACGCTAGCTAATGGTCGCGTGTCGCTGATCGATTTCTTTGCCGCTCCCTGTTTTATTGGCGAGATTGAGTTAATCGACAAAGACCATGAACCGCGTGCGGTACAGGCTATTGAAGAGTGTTGGTGCCTTGCGCTCCCTATGAAACATTACCGTCCGCTGTTATTAAACGACACGCTTTTTTTACGAAAACTCTGCGTCACCTTAAGTCATAAAAATTATCGCAATATTGTTTCTTTAACTCAGAACCAATCATTTCCGTTAGTGAATCGCCTGGCAGCATTTATATTACTCTCGCAGGAAAGTGATCTTTATCACGAAAAGCACACGCAAGCCGCAGAGTATTTGGGCGTTTCTTATCGACATCTTTTATATGTTCTCGCGCAATTCATTCACGACGGTTTATTAATTAAAAACAAGAAAGGGTATCTAATTAAAAACAGAAAGCAGTTGTCAGGACTGGCGCTGGAGATGGACCCGGAGAATAAATTCTCCGGGATGATGCAGTAAAAATTATTTGCAATAGCGCGATTGCCGGATACGTCTTATCCGGACTACAAATCGAGCATTACGCCAACCCAAGAAAGAACCCGGCAATAGTCGCACTCATCAGGTTGGAAAGCGTCGCTGCTGCCAGCGCCCGTAAACCAAGCTGGGCGATTTCCGGAGCACGTTTTGGCGAAATAGCCGAAAACGCCCCAACGACAACGCCGATAGAACCAAAGTTAGCAAAACCACACAGCGCAAAGGAGATAATTGCCACGGTTTTCACTTCCAGCGTGCCACCCGTTTGCAGATACGGTGAGAAACTCAGGTAAGCAACAAATTCGTTTATCGCCAGTTTCTGCCCAATCAGACTACCCGCAAGGTTAGCATCGCTCCAGTCTACCCCCATGATCCACGCCAACGGTGCCAGCACATAGCCAAAAATACTTTCCAGAGAGGCATTGGCGAAACCAAACCAGCCGCTAATTCCGCCGATAATGCCGTTAATCAGGGCAATAATTGCGACAAACGCCATTACCACCGTCGCCACACCGGCGGCGATTTTCAGCCCGGTCATCGCACCGCTCGCCGCCGCTTCGATAAAGCTTTTTGGCGGCGTTTCGCTGAATGACAGGTTTTCAAATGTCACCTGCGAAGGCTCGGTTGCCGGGCTAAGAATACGCGCAAACAAAATACCGCCGGGGATAGCCATCAGCGATGCCGCTAACAGGTAGTCAATCGGCACGCCCATTCCGGCATAACCAATCATCATCGAACCTGCAATAGACGCCATCCCGCTACAAATTGCGGTAAACAGCTCGTTGCGATTCATGCGATCGATAAACGGTTTTACGATCGCCGGGATCTCGTTTTGCCCGAGGAAAATAGTGGTAACCGCAACAAAAGATTCGATTTTGCTGATGTTGAGGGCTTTCTGGAAAATACTGCCAAGAATACGAATCAGCAGTCCCATTACGCCAATGTAGTACAGTAGGCTGATAAGCGCAGTGACGAAGATAATCGCCGGGAGTACGCGAAAGGCGAAGATAAAGCCCGCGCCATCAAAGAGAACATCCATTTTCGGCCCAACCAGCGAACCAAAAATGAAGGCGCTACCGGCATCACTGTAAGACATCACTTTATGAACGCCTAATGCCGCCTGTTCTACTGCCCATTTTCCCGGCGGAAAATAGAGCATGATGCCTCCAATGGCGATTTGCAGCAGCAGCGCGGCCCCAACAGTGCGCAAACTGATGCCCTTTTTATTCACCGACAACACAAACGCAATTGCCAGCAATACCACCATACCCACCAAACTTCTCATTATATCCATAATGATTTTCCCTTTATGCCAGTAAACCCGGCGCCAGCGCCAGGTTTCGGTATGTATGATCAGTACGGGCGACGGCTTTCTGCCCGTCGGAAATTAACCCGCGAGACGCTGGTATTCTTTGGCAATTTCACTCGCCAGAATGGCGTTGTTGAACACCAGCTGGATGTTGGATTTCAGGCTGTCGCCGCCGGTCAGTTCAGCAACACGCGCCAGCAAGAACGGCGTACTTTCTTTACCAATAACACCCTGCGCTTCAGCTTCAGCTACCGCCTGATCGATCGCCGCATTGATAGTGTGTTCCGGCATAGCAAACTGTTCCGGGATCGGGTTCGCTACCACGAGGCCACCGTTCAGCCCGCTTTGCCATTTCACCGCCATCGCGCGGGCAATTTCTGTGGCACTGTCGAGACGAATGCTGACGTCAAACGGGCTGGTCCGGCAGAAAAACGCAGGCAGCGCTTTGGTCTGATAGCCAATTAGCGGTACACCGAAAGTTTCTAAATATTCGGTAGTTAAGCCTAAATCGAGAATAGATTTCGCCCCGGCACAAACTACGGTGACATTGGTGTGCGCCAGTTCCTGCAAATCGGCAGAAATATCGAAGGTATGTTCCGCCCCGCGATGTACACCACCAATTCCCCCGGTGGCAAATACTTTAATTCCGGCAAGCGCCGCAATAATCATCGTTGAAGCAACGGTGGTTGCGCCATTTTTTCCGGCGGCAACAACAAAAGGTAAATCGCGACGGCTAACTTTGGTTACGTTATGTCCTTCACGACCCAGCAATTCAATTTCTTCTTTGCTTAAGCCCACTTTCATGACGCCACCAATAATGGCGATAGTGGCAGGTACAGCGCCCTGTTTACGAATAGTTTCTTCCACTTCAATTGCCGTCTGGGCATTTTGTGGAAACGGCATACCGTGAGAGATAATGGTCGATTCCAGCGCAACTACTGGTTTTTTGCTTTTTAAAGCATCCTGAACTTCCGGGGAAATTTGTAATAATTCAGGGGAAATGTTTAATTCAGACATTCTGCGTTCTCCACTAACGATATAACGTTGGCAATCGATAAATTGGGGTTATTGGTGTATTCACAGGAGAGCGCCATTGACGAACATCCCTGTGCAAAACGAACAGATTCGGCAAACGGCATTCCGTCGACCCAACACGAAGCAAGACCTGCCATCATGGCATCGCCCGCTCCGGTAACATTAATGACATTGGTTTTAATCGGTGCAGACCAGCCGTTTTCACTGCCTATTTCACTGTAGTAAACGCCGTCGCCGCCCATACTCAGTACCAGGCGGTTCAGGCCATGTTGATGGAACCAGGCGGCAACTTTTGCGACATCTTCACGCCCTGACAACGCAATCCCGCTCAGGGTTTCTGCTTCAAGGCGGTTTGGCTTCAGGGTGTGGATCTGACTTAGACGGTCGCGCACTTTGACACATTTCCATGCCGAAACTGGATCGACAAATACAGGTACGTCGGCGGCATTATCCAGAATCCAGACCAACGCCTCTTCACTGATATTACAGTCAGCGACAATGACCTTTGCTCCCTGGATAAATTCACGGTGCTGTGCGAGATATTCCGCAGAAATACAGTTACTAATATTCATGTCATTTATAGCAACCAACATTTCACCGGTATTATCGAGCAATGATAAATAGCTCGACGTATTTTCCCCTGGCACAATCAGGCATTTCTCGACATAAACACCGGATTGATTGGTTTGCGTCAGGAGCGATTGACCATAAAAATCACTGCCTACAGCGCTAAGTAGCCAGACTTTGTTCCCCAGCAACGCCAGATTTTGCGCGATATTGCGCCCTACTCCACCAGGTGTAAATTTTATTTTCCCTGGATTTGAATCCGCATAATTTAATGATTCATGTGAATATCCGGCGACATCAATATTCGCCGAACCTATAATTACGACATATTCCTTTTCGCGCATAGCACGTCCCCTGGTAAAAAATTACCAACTCTGTCAATCCACAAGAATATAGGTACTGCAAATAACGTTTAAACATGTGTTCGTATTTAAACATGTGCTCATAGTATGCATGTTTTACTTAAAGTAAATTGCCGCCAGATGGGCAAAATGGGCAGATTTGAACAGGCTCACAAAACGCTATTAAATGCATGGATTAAAAAAACGGAGAATTTGTGACGGGATGCACAGAACGGAAGCAATAAAAAAGGGCAGAAATTAATCTGCCCTTGAGGAAATAATGTTAATGTTTGATGAAGATTTCAGGTTTCAACTTAAAGATAAAATAGATAAATTCATAGAGTTACCCTCAAGAACGGGTCAATCACCTTGCGATCTTCACATGATACAGGGCTGGAAATTTCTGCCCTGTAACACACCTTTTATTACGCTGCTTTCGCTACCGCGTCCACTTCCGGACGTTTCAGGAAGGCATAAGCCAAACCCGCCACCAGCGTACCGGCAATAATTGCCACCAGGTAACCCAGTACCGGCGTAATTGCGCCCGGGATCAGCAGCACAAACAGACCACCGTGCGGTGCCATCAGTTTCGCACCAATCGCCATAGAGATTGCACCAGTCAACGCCCCACCAACGATACAGCACGGCAGCACACGCATCGGATCACGGGCAGCAAACGGAATTGCACCTTCGGAAATAAAGCACAGTCCCAGTACCAGAGCTGCTTTGCCGCCTTCCTGCTGCGCTTTGTCGAATTTGCGACGCGCCACCATCGTTGCCAGCCCCATTGCCAGCGGTGGCACCATACCTGCCGCCATAATCGCTGCCATTGGGCCATAGGTTTGGGTACTCAGCAGACCCACACCGAACGCGTATGCCGCTTTGTTAACCGGGCCGCCCATGTCAGTACACATCATGCCGCCAAGGATCGCGCCCAGCAGAACCGCATTCGCAGTCCCCATCGTTTGCAGCCAGTGAGTCAGAGCTTCGAGGATGCCAGCAACCGGTTTACCGATCAGGTAGATCATCGCCAGACCAACCACCAGACTGGAAATCAGCGGAATGATCAAAATCGGTTTCAGCGCTTCCATACTCTGTGGCAGTTTCAGCTGCGTGCTGATTAACTTCGCGATGTAACCGGCCAGGAAGCCCGCAATAATACCGCCAATGAAACCAGAACCAGTGCTGACCGCCAGCATACCGCCAATCAGGCCAGGCGTGAGGCCCGGACGGTCGGCAATAGAGAAGGCAATATAACCTGCCAGTACCGGCACCATCAGCGCAAAGGCTGAACCGCCCCCAATCTGCATCAGCGCCGCTGCCAACGTACCCGGCTCTTTAAACGCTTCGATACCAAAAGCAAAAGAAAGCGCGATACACAGACCGCCAGCAACCACCATCGGCAACATGTAGGAAACGCCCGTCAGCAAGTGACGATACGCGCCTGCACTCTCTTTCTTGCCTTCAGTCGCCGCCGTTTGAGCTTTGCCTGCTGGTTCGTAAGGCGTCGCTTCAGCAACGGCTTTATCCAGTTCCTGCGCGGTTTTCTTCAGCGCCAGACCGGTAGAGGTGCGATACATCGGTTTACCAGCAAATTTCGCCAGATCGACTTCAATATCTGCCGCCACAATGACCAGATCCGCCGCAGCCACTTCTTCAGGGGTGATGGCATTACCCGCGCCAACAGAGCCACGAGTTTCAACTTTCACCCACCAGCCACGTTTTTTCGCTTCGGTTTCAATGGCTTCTGCCGCCATAAAAGTGTGCGCCACCCCGGTCGGGCAAGCAGTCACCGCAACTACGCGTTTCGGACCACTGGCAGCAACCGGTGCTGTCGCAGCGACCGGCGCAGTGTAAGGTTTCGCATGGCCTTTGGCTTCACTCAGGAACAGCTCAGGGTGCGCAACTGCCCGGGAAATATCGCCCAGCCAGACATTTTTACCGTTCAGCGCGCTGTCGTTCGGGATGGAATCACCGAGAACAATCGCCATTTCAGCGTCGTTCGGATTGTCGATGATTTCCAGTTTTGCTTTTCGCGCCGCCGCGCCCAGCAGGGTCTTCGCCATATAGGCGCGTGCCTGACCGAGATTAGCGTCAATAATCAGCAGCGTTTTCATTATGCCTCTCCTGCTGTCAGTTAAAAGGTTGTAAGTCGACGCGCGCCATCATTGCGGCCAACTGCGGACGATCGGTAATACCCACATTGCTTTGACTTACCGCCAGGGCAGCAACAGCTGTCGCCAGACGCAGAGTGTGTTCACTGGATTCACGCATCAGCAAGCCATAAATCAGGCCACCAACCATAGAATCCCCTGCGCCAACGGTGCTTACGACATCGACTGACGGTGGTTTGGCGATCCATTCGCCGGAGGCATTAACCCAAAGCGCGCCTTCGGCACCCAGTGAAATAACGACATGCGCGATACCTTGTTCACGCAGCGCATGCGCAGCTTCAATCACATCTTTCATTTCAGGCAGTTTACGGCCAGCCCAGATTTCCAGCTCGCGGCGGTTAGGTTTCACCAGCCACGGTGCCGCTTTCAAACCTGCCACTAACGCTTCACGACTACTATCAAAGATAATGCAAGGACACTGACTACGCAGGCGAGTCATCCAGTCGGTGAAGGCTTCCGGGCTGACGCCTGATGGTAAACTGCCGCTGACACAGACCATATCGAACTGACCAAGCCAGCTCAGAGAATCCGTCACAAAGCGTTCCCAGTCGGCTGGAGTGACTTCAAAACCAGAGAAGTTGAGGTCAGTCACTTCGCCGTCTTTTTCCGTCAACTTGACATTAATACGGGTGCGCCCCTGTACAACCTGGAAACGGTTGGCAATGCCCAGCTCGCTGAACAATTGCTGAAACCCATCCTGGTTATCTTTACCGAGGAAGCCGCCAACAGTGACATCAATACCCAGATCTTTCAGAACTTTGGCAACGTTGATACCTTTACCCGCCGCATGCAGACCGGTGGTTTTTACCAGGTTCACTTCGCCGCGTTCAATTTCCGGGCAGAAACCAACAAGGTCATAAGCCGGATTAAGGGTGATCGTAGCAACACGTCTGCTCATTACGCGCCCTCCCCAAGACCTGCGGCGATGGCGTCGCCAATGGCGTTCAGCGCCTGTTCAGCATCTGGTCCCTGGGCGGTAAAGCGTAGGCGATGACCTTTCTTAACGCCAAGTGCTACAACTTTCATCAGACTACGTCCGTTTGCCGGTTTGCCGGTGCCATCAAGGTTTGTCACGGTAATATCACTGTTAAATTGTTTAATGGTATTGACCAACATGGTGCCTGGACGGGCATGCAGGCCGTGTTCATTGCGCACCACAAACTCCGCGCTTAACACGTCGTCGGTCGGCGCATCATCGCTGGTCAGCAGTGCCAGCAGCGTTGCCGCATCTGCTTTCAGCAAGCGGTCAGCTTTATTGTCGAGCAGCAAATCGGCGAGACGCTTAAGAACCGCGACGGGCTGATCGTCATTCATCGCCACACTCACCAGCATGGCAGCCGTTTCGCCGTCCACATCAAAAGCATTTGCCGCACGGCTTACCGCAATCGCGCTACGCAGATTACCTTCGGCGCTATCGCTCAGCCAGATGCCTTGCCCGAGATTTAATGGCTGCTCGTTGATGGCTTTGGTGACGAAGGTAGCGTCAACTGCGCCCGCTTCTTTCAGACGAGCAGCGTTTAACGCTTGCAGGGTCAGCAAATCACTGGCAACGATATCCAGCGTCAGCATTTCGTTATCGAGCTTCAGCTGCTCACTCTGCTTTTCGCCCATCAGCAATGCGCGAAGTTCTTCTGCTGTTATTGCTGACTTCAGTTGTTCAGCAACGGAGTCATCGCTCAGTACATGGGTTAGTTGGCGCAGCAAGCCCAGATGTTCATCGGAGCTGGCGGCAATACCGATAGCAACATACGCGACTTGACCTTCACCCCATGTCACACCTTCCGGGAACTGAAATACCTGAACGCCGGTTTTCAGGACCTGATCGCGGGTGTCGGTAGTACCGTGTGGAATAGCAATCCCGTTGCCGAGAAAGGTTGAGGTTTGCTGTTCGCGTGCCAGCATGCCATTGACGTAGCCTTCCGCTACATTACCGGCTTGCACCAGCGCCGCGGCGACCTTGCGAATAGCCTCTTCTTTGTCTCCGGCCTTCTCGCCCGGATGGATGTCCTGTACGGATAACTGGAACATAGTTCTCCTCTTTTGCTGAATTGAAACGATTCAGCTTCTATGAGAAAAAAAGCGCCAACCTGGCTAAGGATTAAAGACAAGATCGCGCTGAAACGTTTCAATTAAGAATAATACTTCTTCTTCAGCACGCAAGGGAAGCCGCTAAATTATGTCCAAAAGTTTGATGTGCTGCACATTTTTTTGCCAAAAATCTGAAATGCTGACAGTGAAATTAGCCATCAGCATTAGCATTTCGGCGGCGTCAGCTGAGGATCAGCAAGAGTGAAATGCCATTTTGATTATTCGTAGCGAGTTTGATTTCACTGACTGTTTATTTTCTGACAGGCAGCGTAAACTCCGCGTCTTCATCTTTCACTGATCGACCAGCATGCATAACTCCCCCGCAGTTTCCAGCGCGAAATCGTTTGACCTGACGTCAGCGGCGTTTTTAATTGTTGCCTTTCTCACCGGTATTGCAGGTGCCCTGCAAACCCCGACGCTAAGTATTTTCCTCACTGATGAAGTGCACGCGCGCCCGGCGATGGTGGGATTCTTCTTTACCGGCAGCGCCGTTATCGGAATTCTGGTCAGTCAGTTTCTCGCCGGACGCTCTGATAAACGCGGCGATCGTAAATCGCTGATTGTCTTTTGCTGCCTGTTAGGCATGCTGGCCTGTACCCTTTTTGCCTGGAATCGCAACTACTTTGTTTTGTTATTCGTCGGCGTTTTTTTAAGCAGCTTTGGTTCTACCGCCAACCCGCAAATGTTTGCTCTTGCTCGTGAACATGCCGACAAAACCGGGCGTGAAGCGGTGATGTTCAGCTCTTTTTTACGCGCCCAGGTATCGTTAGCGTGGGTCATTGGCCCGCCGCTGGCGTATGCCTTAGCGATGGGATTCAGCTTTACGGTAATGTATCTCAGCGCGGCGGTGGCGTTTATTGTCTGCGGCGTGATGGTGTGGTTGTTTTTACCGTCGATGCAAAAAGAGGTACCGCAAGCAACTGACACGGTTGAAGCGCCTCGCCGTAATCGTCGCGATACACTGCTGTTGTTTGTGATTTGTACATTGATGTGGGGCTCGAACAGTCTGTATATCATCAACATGCCACTGTTTATTATCAACGAACTGCATCTTCCTGAGAAACTGGCGGGCGTGATGATGGGGACCGCAGCCGGGCTGGAAATTCCGACCATGTTGATTGCCGGATATTTTGCCAAACGTCTGGGTAAGCGCTTCTTAATGCGCGTTGCCGCCGTAGGTGGCATCTGTTTTTACGCAGGTATGCTGATGGCACATTCACCTGTCATTCTGTTGGGCTTACAGCTGCTGAATGCTATTTTTATCGGCATTCTGGGCGGTATCGGGATGCTCTATTTCCAGGACCTGATGCCCGGTCAGGCAGGTTCAGCCACCACGCTCTATACCAATACGTCGCGCGTGGGCTGGATCATCGCTGGTTCAGTGGCGGGCATCGTCGCCGAGATCTGGAATTATCACGCGGTGTTCTGGTTTGCGATGGTGATGGTTATCGCCACCCTGTTTTGCTTGCTGCGGATTAAAGATGTTTAAGGCGCGGTCAACATTTCCAGATCGATAAGCCAGGTCATGGCCTGCTGACGCGTGTTACCGCACATTTCAGCACTGGCCTGCAAGCCTGCGCAAACTTTCGGCCGCAGTGGAGATGTGAAAATTTTACAGCGTTGCTGTTCATCAAGCTGAATGCAGGGCGTATTGGCGGGCTTGCCATCTGGCATACCGGGAATAGGACTGGAGATTGAGGGGGCGGTGCAACACGCCCCGCAACCCGGACGGCATTCCATACGTTGTTCTCTTAAGGTTAACCACCGGATTGAGGAGCGCGCACATTACCACCTTTTTGGCACCAGCAAAAGTGCGAATACCACTTGCCTGAAAGGCCCGTCGCGAGTAGTTTGTCGCGATATTTTTGACATTTTCGACAACAGGAATTTTTCGATGCCAAGAGCGAACGAAATTAAAAAAGGTATGGTACTGAATTACAACGGCAAACTGCTGCTGGTTAAGGACATTGATATTCAGTCGCCTACCGCCCGCGGTGCCGCTACGCTGTACAAAATGCGTTTTTCAGACGTCCGTACCGGGCTGAAAGTGGAAGAACGCTTTAAAGGCGATGATATCGTTGATACCGTGACGCTGACCCGCCGCTACGTTGACTTCTCCTACGTCGATGGCAACGAATATGTCTTTATGGATAAAGAAGACTATACCCCGTATACCTTCACCAAAGATCAGATTGAAGAAGAACTGCTGTTTATGCCGGAAGGCGGCATGCCAGACATGCAGGTTCTGACCTGGGACGGTCAACTGCTGGCGCTTGAACTGCCGCAGACCGTTGATCTGGAAATCGTTGAAACCGCTCCTGGCATCAAAGGCGCTTCTGCCAGTGCCCGTAACAAACCGGCGACCTTGAGCACCGGCCTGGTGATTCAGGTACCAGAATACTTAAGCCCGGGCGAAAAAATTCGTATCCATATCGAAGAACGCCGTTATATGGGGCGTGCTGACTAACTTCAGCCACATTCAGAACAGGGACAGCTCAGACTGTCCCTTTTTAATTTATTATACCAATCCTTCATTTTGCGCCTCCTGAACACCTTTCGCCTGCAATATTCACTTGTAAATTGATCGTCCTCACACTTCATCGCATTAACAATCCAGACCAATTTCAATTGCTGTCATATAACTTTACACTAGCGTTGTTAATCAATCGTTACTAAGACGTGACTTCTATGAACACAATTGCCTCCACTACGTTCCCGCCTCACATTCACACTCCACGTTACGATCGCCAGCAATTGAAATCCCGTATCGTTCATTTTGGCTTTGGAGCCTTTCACCGCGCACATCAGGCGTTACTGACCGACCGTGTGCTGAATGCCCAGAGCAGCGATTGGGGGATCTGTGAAATCAGTTTGTTCAGCGGCGATCGGCTAATGAGCCAACTTCGCGAACAGGATCATTTATATACCGTGTTGGAGAAAGGCGCAGACGGCAATCAGGCGATTATTGTCGGGGCCGTTCATGAATGCCTGAATGCAAAACTGGATTCCTTAGCGGCGATTATTGAGAAGTTTTGCGAACCGCAGGTGGCAATTGTGTCCCTGACCATTACCGAAAAAGGTTATTGTATCGACCCGGCCACCGGTGCGCTTGATACCAATAATTCGCGGATTATTCATGACTTACAAAGCCCGGAAGAACCTCACTCCGCGCCAGGCATTCTTGTCGAAGCGCTGAAACGCCGTCGTGAACGTGGCCTTGCGCCGTTTACCGTACTTTCCTGCGATAATATTCCCGACAATGGTCATGTGGTGAAAAATGCGGTGCTGGGGATGGCTGAAAAACGCTCTCCAGAACTTGCCGAGTGGATAAAAGAACACGTCAGCTTTCCGGGAACCATGGTCGACCGCATTGTCCCGGCAGCAACGGAAGAATCACTGGCAGAAATTAGCCAATATCTGGGCGTGAATGATCCCTGTGCAATTAGCTGCGAGCCGTTTATCCAATGGGTGGTAGAAGATAACTTCGTCGCAGGGCGCCCAGCCTGGGAAATCGCAGGTGTACAAATGGTGGATGATGTCCTGCCGTGGGAAGAGATGAAACTGCGCATGCTTAATGGCAGCCACTCTTTTCTCGCTTATCTGGGCTACCTGGCTGGATTCGCCCATATTAGTGATTGCATGCAGGACCGCGCATTTCGCCATGCCGCCAGAACATTAATGCTGGAGGAGCAAGCGCCAACGCTACGGATTAAAGATGTCGATTTAACATACTATGCGGATACGTTAATTGAACGTTTTGCCAATCCAGCGCTGAAACATAAGACCTGGCAAATCGCGATGGATGGCAGTCAAAAATTACCGCAACGCATGTTGGCAGGGATTAGCATCCATCTGGCTCGCGAAACAAACTGGCCGTTACTGGCATTAGGCGTCGCAGGTTGGATGCGCTATGTGAGCGGCGTAGATGATGCCGGAAAAGCTATCGATGTCCGCGATCCGCTTTACGATAAAATTCACAACCTCGTTGCGGGCAGTAGCAGTGAACAACGCGTCACCGCCCTGCTTTCTTTGCATGAAGTATTCGGTGATGACCTACCAGATAACCCGCATTTTGTGCAGACCATCGAACAAGCCTGGCAACAAATCGCGCAGTTCGGCGCGCATCAGGCGCTATTAAACACCCTCAAAATTTAACGATTTCTGCGGTTAAAGCGGATGGAGCATCGCTTCGTCCGCCCTCTCTCTTCTCTTTTCCGCCTTTTTTAGCCAGGATTAACGCACAGTTAACTCATCTGATTATTGCGGAGCCGTTGTGACCAGGACCAACCTCATCACCGGTTTTCTCGGCAGCGGGAAAACAACCTCTATTCTTCATCTGCTAGCCCACAAAGATCCCAATGAAAAATGGGCGGTTCTGGTTAATGAATTTGGGGAAGTCGGAATTGATGGTGCTTTGCTCGCTGATAGCGGCGCATTGCTGAAAGAGATCCCCGGCGGCTGCATGTGCTGCGTTAATGGTTTACCCATGCAGGTAGGGTTGAATACCTTACTGCGCCAGGGAAAACCAGACCGCTTGCTGATAGAGCCGACCGGACTGGGTCATCCGAAACAGATCCTCGATCTGTTAACCGCGCCGGTCTATGAACCGTGGATCGATCTGCGCGCCACGTTGTGCATTCTCGATCCGCGCCTGCTGCTGGACGAAAAAAGCGTCGGTAATGAAAACTTCCGTGATCAACTGGCTGCCGCAGACATCATTGTCGCCAATAAATCCGACCGTGCTACGCCAGAAAGCGAGCAAGCGTTACAACACTGGTGGCAACAAAACGGTGGCGAACGGCAATTAATTCACAGCGATCATGGGCAAATTGAAGGTCATCTTCTGGATTTACCTCGTCGAAATTTAACTGAGTTACCCGCCAGCGCTGCCCATTCGCATCAACATAACGAGAAAAAAGGATTAGCGGCATTAAGCCTGCCAGAGCATCAACGCTGGCGTCGCAGTCTGAATAGCGGACAAGGACACCAGGCCTGCGGTTGGATATTCGACGCTGATACCGTGTTCGACACCATTGGCATTCTGGAATGGGCGCGGCTTGCGCCGGTCGGACGCGTAAAAGGCGTGATGCGGATACCAGAAGGTCTTGTGCGCATCAACCGTCAGGGCGATGACCTACACATTGAAACGCAAAACGTTGCACCACCAGATAGCCGCATTGAGCTGATTTCCAGCAGCGAAACTGACTGGAACGCCTTACAGAGCGCGCTGTTGAAGCTTCGTTTAGCGACCAACGCGTAAGGTTGCCTGCGTTTTTCAGTAAGATAATTAGAGAAAATATGATCAAAAATTTGCCGCAAATAGTGCTGTTAAATATTGTCGGCCTCGCGCTGTTTCTTTCCTGGTACATTCCCGTCAATCATGGATTCTGGTTGCCAATTGACGCGGATATTTTTTATTTTTTTAATCAGAAACTGGTCGAAAGCAAGACTCTTTTATGGCTGGTTGCGTTGACTAATAATCGCGCCTTCGACGGTTGTTCACTGCTGGCGATGGGAATACTGATGCTGAGTTTCTGGCTGAAAGAAAACGCACCCGGCAGACGGCGTATTGTGATTATTGGTCTGGTCATGCTGTTAACCGCAGTGGTATTAAACCAGTTGGGCCAGGCATTTATTCCGGTAAAACGGGCCAGTCCGACATTGACCTTTACAGATATTAACCGCGTCAGCGAACTGCTATCTGTTCCAACGAAAGATGCCTCACGAGATAGTTTTCCCGGCGATCATGGCATGATGCTGCTTATTTTTTCCGCTTTTATGTGGCGATATTTCGGAAAAGTCGCAGGAGTAATCGCCCTTATTATATTTGTGGTTTTTGCATTTCCCAGAGTGATGATTGGCGCACATTGGTTTACCGATATCATTGTCGGTTCCATGACGGTGATATTGATTGGGTTGCCCTGGTGGCTAATGACACCTTTAAGTGATCAATTAATCGCCTTTTTTGACAAATCACTGCCTGGAAAAAATAAACATTCATAAAACAAATAACTCACAGTAATTAACATCATCAGGTTTATTTTCATAGTAGGGATAATCCTGATGATGTGCGACTTTGCTCTCGTTCATTAAGTGAAATGATCATTCTCTAAGCAAATGAATGGATTGCGCATCTTTTAGACAACAGTGCTTTAATTGACCAATCCCGTTTATTAACTTTCTGTATCACTTTTTCTTATAAAAAATCATGTAAAACCGCTCGCCAAGACCGCGTCAATCGGGTAATCTCGAACACGTTTTGCCTCGGCGGTAGATTATCCTCACAGCATATAATTTTGTGCGTTAGTCCACAGATTTGGCCTTAAGGAATTGTTTCAACGTGCCCAGGTAATTAGTCTCGTGTCGCTTGGCATTTTTTTATAACGATATTTGTCGTTAAGGACTTCAAGGGAAAACAAACAACATGGTCAAATCTCAACCGATTTTGAGATATATCTTGCGCGGGATTCCCGCGATTGCAGTAGCGGTTCTGCTTTCTGCATGTAGTGCAAATAACACCGCAAAGAATATGCATCCTGAGACACGTGCAGTGGGTAGTGAAACATCATCACTGCAAGCTTCTCAGGATGAATTTGAAAATCTGGTTCGTAATGTCGACGTAAAATCGCGAATTATGGATCAGTATGCTGACTGGAAAGGCGTACGTTATCGTCTGGGTGGCAGCACTAAAAAAGGTATCGATTGTTCTGGTTTCGTACAGCGTACATTCCGCGAACAATTTGGCTTAGAACTTCCTCGTTCAACTTATGAACAGCAGGAAATGGGCAAGTCAGTTTCCCGCAGTAATTTGCGTACAGGTGACTTAGTTCTGTTCCGTGCTGGTTCAACTGGACGCCATGTCGGTATTTATATCGGCAACAATCAGTTCGTTCATGCTTCCACCAGCAGTGGGGTTATTATTTCCAGCATGAATGAGCCGTACTGGAAAAAGCGTTACAACGAAGCACGTCGGGTTCTTAGCCGCAGCTAATAAACCGTTTGGATGCAATCCCTTGGCTATCCTGACGAGTTAACTGAAGGCACTGCTTAAGCAGTGCTTTTTTGTTTTCATTCATCATAGAAAATGATGTTTCCGTGCCTTGAACCAGGCTATAGTCCCGTCATTCTCTTCCACTTCAGCGTTGTCGTAATCTCGGGAATATTAACGGAACCATGTTCATACGCGCTCCCTCTTCCGGACGTAAGATCCTGCTTACCTGCATTATTGCGGGCGTGATGATTGCAATACTGGTCAGCTGTCTTCAGTTTTTGGTTGCCTGGCATAAACACGAAGTCAAATACGACACACTGATTACCGACGTACAAAAGTATCTCGATACCTACTTCGCCGACCTGAAATTAACCACTGACCGCCTACAGCCGCTCACCTTAGATACCTGTCAGCAGGCTAACCCTGAACTAACTGCCCGCGCGGCGTTTAGCATGAATGTTCGCACATTTGTGCTGGTGAAGGATAAAAAGAGCTTTTGTTCATCAGCAACGGGGGAGATGGATATACCGCTCAATGAGTTGATCCCGGCGCTCGATATTAACAAAGACGTCGATATGGCGATGTTGCCTGGCACGCCAATGGTGCCCAACAAACCCGCTATCGTCATCTGGTATCGCAACCCTTTATTGAAAAATAGCGGCGTTTTTGCAGCATTAAACCTGCACCTGACGCCATATCTTCTCTATAGCTCTCGTCAGCAAGATTTCGACGGAATCGCACTCATTATTGGCGATACCGTGCTTTCGACATTTTCGTCGCATTTGATGAACGTCCGTGAGTTATCCGGCAAACCCGTACGCGAAACCAAAATAACAGGCATTCCGCTGACTGTGCGTCTTTATGCTGATGACTGGACATGGAACGATGTGTGGTATGCGTTTTTACTGGGCGGTATGAGTGGAACGGTCGTTGGCCTGCTCTGCTATTACCTGATGAGTGTGCGCATGCGCCCTGGCAGAGAAATTATGGCTGCCATCAAACGTGAGCAATTTTACCTGGTGTATCAGCCGGTGGTTGATACACCAACGCTGCGGGTCACGGGCCTGGAAGTGCTGCTACGCTGGCGTCACCCTGTTGCAGGTGAAATCCCGCCGGATGCCTTCATTCAATATGCCGAATCGCAAAAGATGATCGTGCCGCTGACCCAGCATCTGTTTGAGCTTATAGCCCGTGATGCGGCTGAATTACAAAACGTACTGCCGGTGGGCATAAAGTTTGGCATTAATATCGCACCGGAACATCTGCACAGCGAGAGCTTTAAAGCGGATATACATCGGCTGCTCGCCTCCCTACCCGCGCACCATTTCCAGATTGTACTGGAGATAACCGAGCGCGATATGCTGAAAGAGCATGAGGCCACAAAACTGTTCGCCTGGCTGCACTCTGTCGGCGTGGAAATTGCTATTGATGACTTCGGCACCGGACACAGTGCGCTTATCTATCTGGAACGCTTCACGCTCGAGTATCTGAAAATTGACCGTGGATTTATCAATGCTATAGGTACGGAAACGGTCACATCTCCGGTGCTTGACGCGGTGCTCACGCTGGCGAAACGTCTCAATATGCTGACGGTTGCTGAAGGTGTCGAAACACCGGAACAGGCGCGCTGGCTACGTGAGCGCGGTGTTAATTTCCTGCAAGGCTATTGGATTAGCCGTCCCTTACCGATAGATGATTTTGTCCGCTGGCTGGAGAAACCGCATACGCCGCAGTGGTAAGGTGTGCTTGTGTCCCTTATTATTCATAGTTGAAGCATGCCGGATTGCGGCTAATGATGAGTAAAAGGAAATCCGTTGCAGATGATTGTGCGCATACTGCTGCTGTTTATCACCCTGTTCACCTTCGGTGCGCAGGCGCAAGCTATCAAGGAAAGCTATGCCTTTGCGGTGCTGGGAGAACCCCGGTATGCTTTTAATTTCAACCATTTTGATTATGTGAATCCCGCTGCGCCGAAGGGCGGGCAAATAACGTTATCCTCCATTGGTACCTTCGATAATTTTAACCGCTATGCACTACGCGGAAACCCCGGCGCACGCACCGAGCAACTGTACGACACGCTATTTACCACTTCCGATGACGAACCCGGCAGTTATTACCCGCTGATTGCCGAAAGCGCACGCTATGCTGACGATTATTCCTGGGTAGAAGTCGCTATCAATCCGCGCGCCCGTTTTCATGATGGTTCGCCGATTACCGCGCGCGACGTTGAGTTTACTTTTCAAAAATTTATGACCGAGGGCGTGCCGCAGTTTCGCCTGGTATACAAAGGCACAACGGTCAAAGCCATAGCGCCATTAACCGTGCGTATTGAATTAGCCAAACCAGGCAAAGAAGATATGCTGAGTCTGTTTTCGCTGCCGGTATTTCCAGAAAAGTACTGGAAGGATCATAAACTTAGCGACCCGCTCTCTACGCCTCCGCTTGCCAGTGGTCCGTACCGCATTACATCCTGGAAAATGGGCCAGAATATTGTTTATTCTCGCGTTAAAGATTACTGGGCGGCCGATTTACCGGTAAATCGTGGTCGCTGGAATTTCGATACCATTCGCTATGATTATTACCTCGATGATAATGTCGCCTTTGAAGCGTTTAAAGCCGGTGCCTTTGATTTGCGTATGGAAAACGACGCCAAAAACTGGGCTACGCGCTATACCGGTAAGAATTTCGATAAAAAATACATTATCAAAGATGAGCAAAAGAACGAATCAGCCCAGGATACGCGCTGGCTGGCGTTTAATATTCAACGACCGGTATTCAGCGATCGCCGGGTCCGGGAAGCCATCACCCTCGCCTTTGACTTTGAATGGATGAATAAGGCGTTGTTTTACAATGCCTGGAGTCGCACGAACAGTTATTTTCAGAATACCGAATACGCGGCCAGAAATTACCCCGACGCCGCTGAGCTGGTGCTTCTGGCGCCAATGAAAAAAGATCTACCGCCAGAAGTGTTCACGCAAATCTACCAGCCACCAGTGTCCAAAGGCGATGGCTACGACCGTGACAACCTGTTAAAAGCCGACAAACTTCTCAACGATGCAGGCTGGGTGCTGAAAGGTCAGCAACGCGTTAATGCCACCACAGGCCAGCCACTCAGCTTTGAATTATTGCTTCCTGCAAGCAGCAATAGTCAGTGGGTATTGCCGTTCCAACATAGCCTGCAACGGCTGGGTATCAACATGGACATTCGCAAGGTGGATAACTCGCAAATCACCAACCGAATGCGCAGCCGCGACTATGACATGATGCCGCGCGTGTGGCGGGCGATGCCGTGGCCCAGTTCCGATTTACAGATTTCCTGGTCATCGGAATATATCAACTCCACTTATAATGCCCCCGGCGTGCAAAGCCCGGTTATCGACTCGCTAATTAACCAAATTATTGCCGCCCAGGGAAATAAAGAAAAATTACTGCCTCTGGGGCGCGCCCTGGATCGCGTATTAACGTGGAATTATTACATGTTGCCGATGTGGTACATGGCGGAAGACCGTCTCGCCTGGTGGGATAAATTCTCCCAGCCGGCCGTGCGCCCCATCTATAGCCTCGGTATCGATACCTGGTGGTATGACGTCAATAAAGCGGCCAAACTGCCGTCCGCCAGCAAACAGGGAGAGTAGATGGGCGCTTACCTGATTCGCCGTCTGTTGCTGGTGATCCCAACATTATGGGCGATTATCACCATCAACTTTTTCATCGTGCAAATTGCGCCTGGCGGCCCCGTCGACCAGGCCATCGCCGCCATTGAGTTTGGTAATGCCGGAGTATTACCCGGCGCAGGCGGCGAAGGCGTTCGTGCCAGCCATGCGCAAACGGGCGTCGGCAATATCAGCGACAGTAATTACCGTGGCGGACGCGGGTTAGATCCCGAAGTGATCGCTGAGATCACGCATCGCTACGGTTTCGATAAGCCGATCCACGAACGTTACTTCAAAATGCTTTGGGACTACATTCGCTTTGATTTTGGCGACAGCCTGTTTCGCAGCGCCTCGGTGCTGACGCTGATTAAAGACAGTCTGCCTGTTTCCATCACCCTCGGATTGTGGAGCACGCTGATTATCTATCTGGTGTCGATTCCACTGGGTATTCGCAAAGCCGTTTATAACGGCAGCCGCTTTGATGTCTGGAGCAGCGCATTTATCATCATCGGCTACGCCATTCCAGCCTTTTTGTTCGCCATCCTGCTGATTGTCTTCTTCGCGGGCGGCAGCTATTTCGACCTGTTCCCTCTACGCGGCCTGGTTTCCGCTAACTTTGATTCGCTGCCGTGGTATCAGAAAATCACGGATTATCTGTGGCATATCACGCTGCCGGTGCTGGCTACGGTGATTGGCGGCTTTGCGGCGCTGACCATGCTGACAAAAAACTCATTCCTTGATGAAGTGCGTAAGCAATACGTGGTGACCGCGCGTGCGAAAGGGGTAAGCGAAAAAAATATTCTCTGGAAACATGTGTTCCGCAACGCCATGCTGCTGGTGATTGCCGGTTTTCCGGCGACGTTTATCAGCATGTTTTTCACCGGCTCTCTGTTAATTGAAGTGATGTTTTCGCTCAATGGCCTCGGTTTACTGGGCTACGAAGCGACCGTCTCGCGCGATTATCCGGTGATGTTTGGCACCCTGTACATTTTCACCCTGATTGGCCTGCTGCTGAATATTGTCAGTGATATCAGCTATACGCTGGTCGATCCTCGTATTGATTTTGAGGGACGCTAATGTCGCGACTCAGCCCCGTCAATCAGGCCCGTTGGGCGCGTTTTCGTCATAATCGCCGCGGCTACTGGTCGTTATGGATTTTCCTCATCTTGTTTGGTTTGAGTTTGTGTTCTGAACTGATCGCCAACGATAAGCCATTGCTGGTACGTTATGACGGCAGCTGGTATTTCCCGTTGCTGAAAAACTACAGTGAGAGTGATTTTGGCGGCCCGCTGGCAAGTCAGGCTGATTATCAGGACCCGTGGCTGAAACAACGGCTGGAAGATAAAGGCTGGGTATTGTGGGCGCCGATTCGCTTTGGCGCTACCAGTATCAACTTTTCCACCGACAAGCCCTTCCCCTCCCCACCTTCCCGGCAAAACTGGCTGGGAACGGATGCCAACGGCGGCGATGTGCTGGCGCGCATTCTGTATGGCACGCGGATCTCGGTTCTGTTTGGTCTGATGTTGACACTCTGCTCCAGTGTAATGGGCGTGCTGGCGGGGGCGCTGCAAGGCTATTACGGTGGGAAAGTGGATCTCTGGGGGCAACGCTTTATTGAAGTATGGTCGGGGATGCCGACGCTGTTTTTGATTATTTTACTTTCCAGCGTCGTACAGCCTAACTTCTGGTGGCTGCTGGCAATTACTGTCTTATTTGGCTGGATGAGTCTGGTCGGCGTGGTACGGGCTGAGTTTTTACGTACCCGTAATTTCGACTACATCCGCGCAGCGCAGGCGCTTGGCGTCAGCGATCGCAGTATCATCCTGCGTCATATGTTGCCGAATGCCATGGTCGCTACTCTCACCTTTTTACCGTTTATTTTATGTAGTTCGATAACCACCCTGACCTCGCTCGATTTCCTCGGCTTCGGTCTGCCGCTCGGTTCACCATCACTCGGCGAACTGCTGCTACAAGGGAAAAATAACCTTCAGGCTCCGTGGCTTGGGATCACTGCCTTCTTGTCGGTGGCGATATTGTTGTCTTTGCTGATCTTTATTGGTGAAGCCGTCCGCGACGCATTTGATCCTAATAAGGCGGTGTAGCATGACGCAAACTCTGTTAGCGATTGATAATTTGTCGGTGGGTTTTCGCCATCAGCAAACTGTTCGTACCGTAGTGAATGATGTTTCACTACAGATTGAGGCTGGCGAAACGCTGGCGCTGGTGGGTGAGTCAGGTTCTGGCAAAAGCGTTACCGCGCTGTCAATTTTACGTCTGCTCCCTTCCCCGCCGGTTGAATATCTCTCTGGCGATATCCGTTTTCATGGAGAATCGCTGCTTCATGCCAGCGAGCAAACATTGCGTGGCGTACGCGGTAATAAGATTGCCATGATTTTCCAGGAGCCGATGGTGTCATTAAACCCATTGCATACACTGGAAAAACAGCTTTATGAAGTGCTTTCACTCCACCGCGGAATGCGTCAGGAAGCGGCGCGTAGCGAAATTCTTAACTGCCTTGATCGCGTCGGTATCCGCCAAGCGGCAAAGCGGCTGACAGATTACCCGCATCAGCTCTCCGGCGGTGAACGCCAGCGGGTGATGATTGCGATGGCGCTGTTAACGCGACCGGAATTATTAATTGCCGATGAACCAACCACCGCACTGGACGTCTCTGTCCAGGCGCAGATTTTGCAGCTGTTGCGCGAACTGCAACATGAACTGAATATGGGTATGCTGTTTATTACTCATAACCTCAGTATTGTCAGAAAACTGGCTCACCGCGTGGCGGTAATGCAAAATGGTCGCTGTGTGGAGCAAAATAACGCCGTTACGCTCTTTGCCTCCCCTGAACATCCTTACACGCAAAAACTACTCAACAGTGAACCGTCAGGCGACCCGGTGCCGTTGCCAGAACCTGCCTCAACGTTGCTTGATGTTGAACAGCTTCAGGTTGCCTTCCCCATTCGCAAAGGGCTACTGAAACGTGTCGTCGATCATAACGTGGTCGTCAAAAACATCAGTTTTACGCTGCGGGCGGGTGAAACGCTGGGCTTAGTAGGCGAGTCTGGTTCCGGTAAAAGCACAACGGGGCTGGCGCTACTGCGGTTGATTAACTCTCAGGGCAACATCGTTTTTGACGGTCAGCCATTACAAAATTTAACTCGTCGCCAGCTATTGCCCATTCGCCATCGCATTCAGGTGGTATTTCAGGATCCAAACTCCTCGCTCAACCCACGACTCAACGTGTTGCAGATTATTGAGGAAGGGTTACGGGTTCACCAACCGACGCTCTCTGCCGTGCAACGCGAAGAACAAGTGATAGCCGTGATGCATGAAGTGGGGTTAGATCCTGAAACGCGCCACCGTTATCCGGCGGAATTCTCGGGTGGTCAGCGGCAACGTATTGCGATTGCCAGGGCATTGATTCTTAAGCCTTCGCTGATCATTCTTGATGAACCGACATCATCGCTCGACAAAACGGTACAAGCGCAAATATTGACGCTATTGAAATCATTGCAACAAAAGCATCAACTGGCCTATTTGTTTATCAGCCATGATTTGCACGTTGTCCGCGCGTTGTGTCATCAGGTTATCGTGCTGCGACAGGGAGAAGTGGTGGAACAAGGACCGTGCGCGCGCGTGTTTGCCGCACCGCAGCAGGAGTATACGCGTCAGCTACTGGCGTTGAGCTGACGCTTAAAATGGATTGTAGTTTGAGAAAGGTTCGGCAATGGCCACACCAAAATTTTTCAGTCGACACGTCGCCGCAAACTCGTCCTGACGATTCACAAACAGACATGGCTCACCTTCGCACTCGAGAACAGAGCACGGAACTTCAATATCGCTTAATGCCTGGCTGAGTTTGTACATCACCGACCATGCGTTATCGCCATCAGGGCTAAGTAATTTAAGCGCCACCAGGCTGTTGTCGCCGCACTGTCCATTTTGCGGAATCGGTTCAACTTTCGAACCTGCGAAACCTGCAGACCAACGATAGTTCTGCGGCAGTCGATGGACGATTGAGAGTTGTAATGAAGTCACTTATTTTCCCCGGAAGCACATTTACTTCACAATTTATTTACATTAATTTTAACACACCATCAACAATCTGTCCTTCAACAGATCGTAAAGATTGATGCCTCGCCTGCGTAGCCGCTATTGTTCTGATTTAAATGATATCTGCGGGCGTGGTCACGTTTGCGGGGCTATATGTACCCGTTTCTGCGATCTAACTCAACCTTTTTAACTACAATGATGTGACTTTTTACATAAATTGAGTTTACATAAAATAAACATATATCGGGGGAATGATAGATTTGCGGTTGACATGCATCAACAAAGGAAGCCTTTTAGCTTCCCCGTTGTGCAATAGATCACCGTTTTTTCGGTCGACTGGCGTAAAGACAGAAGAGAATGGAACTGGTCGCACAGAAAGCAATGGACCAGATCATTGGCCATGCAGAGTTAAACGTCGCCAGCGAAAGCAGTGCGCCAACAATGGCGCCAATACCAAAACGGAAGGTTCCTGCCAGCGACGACGCGGTTCCCGCCATATGGGGGAATTCGTCCAGAATCACCGCCATCGCGTTAGAAGACACCATCGATACGCAGCCCACAAACGCCGCAACGCCAACCACCAGCGACCAGAATCCCAGCCCCAGTAGCGCGCTGATAACCATCCACGCCGCCATAATAAATTGTATCCACAACCCCGAGCGGAACATATTTAACGCACCAATACGGCGAACGAAGCGGCTGTTAAAGATGGTCATCACGAACAGGAAAACAATGTTTAGCGCAAAGTAATAACCAAAGTTTTCCGGCGCAACGTGGTTGATTTCAATGTAAACAAACGGTCCGGCGCTTAAGAACGAGAACATCCCGGCAAAGCTGAAACCACTGGCCAGCATATAACTCAGGACACGCTTATGGCGGAACAGCGCAGCAAAGTTACCGATAGTGGTACGAATGTGGAACGGTTGGCGACGCTCCGGCGGTAACGTTTCTTTGATCAGGAAGAAAATCATTGCCGAAGCCAGAATTGCCGCCACAGCGAGGATCCAGAAGATGTAATGCCAGCTCAACCACACCAGCACCCAACCGCCAACAATCGGTGCCATCAACGGTGCAATGGTGGTCACCAGCATGACAAACGACATCATCCGCGAGAACTCTTCTTTCGGGTAGATATCGCGCATCAAAGCGTTGATAACCACGCTGGCCGCAGCCGCCGCCAGACCGTGGAAGAAACGCATCACAATCAGCTGATCGATGGTTTGCGCCAGCGCACACGCCACCGCCGCCGCGGCAAACACCAGCGTACCACCGAGGACAACCGGCTTGCGCCCGAAGCTATCCGCCATCGGCCCGTAGATTAACTGCCCCAACGCAAAACCCAGAATATAAGTACTCAGGGTCATCTGCGTGCTGCCCGCTGGCACACCAAACTGCGCTGAAATCACTGGCAGCGCGGGCAGATACATATCAATCGACAGCGGCATCAACATGGCCAAAAGGCCAAGGATAAAGACAATAGCAAACGACGAATGCTGTCGAGTGGTCACAACGGGCTCCTGAATAAAATGAAAGTGTTAACCGACGCTGGCAATTTCTTCTGCAGTTAATGGACGATATTCACCTGGGGCTAAATCTTCATCCAGAGTAATACCGCCAATGCGTTCACGATGCAGCTCAACCACGTGGTTACCCACGGCGGCGAACATGCGTTTCACCTGATGATAACGCCCTTCACTGATGGTCAGACGGACCTGCGTAGGGGTAATCACTTCCAGCACCGCTGGCTTAGTGAGATCTTTTTCGTTATGCAGCTGTACGCCTTTAGCAAATTGCTCTGCCGTATCGTCAGCTACGGGTGATTCAAGCGTCACCAGATAGGTCTTCTCGCAATGATGACGCGGAGAAGTAATGCGATGCGACCACTGACCGTCGTCAGTCATCAGCACCAGACCGGTGGTATCAATATCCAACCGCCCCGCCGCGTGCAGTTTCCACGCCACAGGTTCATCCAGAAAATAGAGCACCGTTGGGTGATCCGGGTCATCAGTTGAGCAAACATAGCCCTGGGGCTTGTTGAGCATGAAATAACGCGGGCCGTGTTGCTGCGCCAGCGGGTTGCCATCGTAAGCGACATCATGTTCAGGGAGCAGTTTGAACGCTGCATTACGGACGATTTCGCCATCGACGGTGACACGATTGCCGCGGATTTCACGCCCGGCAATAGCACGGCTAACACCGAGTTGCTGTGCGATAAATTTATCAAGTCGCATGTGTGTGATTTTGCCTGTAAAAAACGGAGGTCGGGCATAGACCCGAAAATCAGAACTGTTGTCTGCCCAGTATAGCGGTCTAATAACTTCCCTCAAGGGAAAAAGATCCGTGGCATACTATTAGCAGATTAATCTACCTACGCTAAACCATGATTTTTACACTTCGTCCATACCAGCAAGAAGCCGTGGATGCCACGCTCAACCATTTTCGTCGTCATAAAACCCCTGCCGTTATCGTGCTGCCTACCGGAGCAGGTAAAAGCCTGGTGATTGCCGAACTGGCACGGCTGGCGCGTGGTCGAGTTCTGGTGCTGGCACACGTCAAAGAACTGGTGGCGCAGAACCATGCTAAATACCAGGCGTTGGGGCTGGAAGCCGATATTTTTGCCGCCGGGCTAAAACGCAAGGAGAGCCACGGTAAAGTGGTATTTGGCAGCGTGCAATCGGTCGCCCGTAATCTTGATGCCTTTCAGGGTGAATTTTCGCTGTTGATTGTCGATGAATGCCACCGTATTGGTGACGACGAAGAGAGCCAGTATCAGCAAATCCTCACTCACCTGACAAAAGTGAATCCCCACTTACGCCTGCTGGGGCTGACTGCCACGCCCTTTCGGCTGGGCAAAGGCTGGATTTACCAGTTTCATTATCACGGCATGGTACGCGGCGATGAGAAAGCCCTTTTCCGTGACTGCATTTATGAGCTACCGCTGCGTTATATGATTAAACACGGCTATCTGACGCCACCAGAACGGCTGGATATGCCGGTAGTGCAATACGATTTCAGCCGCTTGCAGGCACAGAGTAACGGGCTGTTCAGCGAAGCTGATCTCAACCGCGAGCTGAAAAAACAGCAACGCATTACACCGCACATCATCAGCCAGATTATGGAGTTCGCCGAAAAGCGTAAAGGGGTGATGATTTTCGCCGCGACGGTTGAACACGCAAAAGAGATTGTCGGTTTGCTACCCGCAGAAGATGCTGCACTGATTACTGGCGACACGCCCGGCGCTGAACGCGATGTATTAATTGAAGATTTTAAAGCCCAGCGTTTTCGCTATCTGGTCAATGTTGCGGTGCTGACCACCGGATTTGACGCCCCGCACGTCGATCTTATCGCCATTCTGCGCCCTACCGAATCAGTGAGTCTTTACCAACAAATTGTCGGGCGCGGCCTGCGTCTGGCGCCGGGTAAAACAGATTGCTTAATTCTCGATTATGCGGGCAATCCTCATGACCTCTACGCACCGGAAGTTGGTACACCGAAAGGCAAAAGTGACAACGTCCCGGTGCAGGTTTTCTGCCCTGCCTGTGGCTTTGCCAACACCTTTTGGGGCAAAACTACCGCCGATGGGACATTGATTGAACACTTTGGTCGCCGCTGTCAGGGATGGTTTGAAGATGGCGACGGCCATCGCGAACAGTGTGACTTCCGTTTCCGTTTTAAAAATTGTCCGCAATGTAACGCGGAAAACGATATTGCCGCCCGCCGTTGCCGCGAATGTGACACCATTCTGGTTGACCCGGATGATATGTTAAAAGCGGCGCTACGACTGAAAGACGCGCTGGTATTACGCTGTAGCGGCATGTCTTTGCAGCATGGGCACGACGAGAAAGGCGAATGGTTGAAAATCACCTATTACGATGAAGACGGCGCTGATGTGAGTGAGCGTTTCCGTCTGCAAACGCCCGCCCAGCGTACTGCCTTCGAGCAGCTTTTTATCCGCCCACATACGCGTACACCGGGCATCCCTTTGCGCTGGATCACCGCTGCCGATATCCTCGCCCAACAAGCCTTATTGCGCCATCCGGATTTTGTCGTCGCACGAATGAAAGGCCAGTACTGGCAGGTGCGTGAAAAAATATTCGATTACGAAGGTCGTTTTCGGCGGGCGCACGAATTACGCGGTTAATGGTAGTTTTGATTGATGTATAAGGCGATTGAGTATAGAATCTCGCCCGCTTTTGCATACGCAAAGCAGATCACTTACCTGTTGCTGGGTCGCCTGTAGCAGGAATCATTTAAGAGAGAAAGAAATGTTTACTATCAACGCAGAAGTACGTAAAGAGCAGGGTAAGGGTGCGAGCCGCCGCCTGCGTGCCGCTAACAAGTTCCCGGCAATCATCTACGGTGGCAAAGAAGCGCCGCTGGCTATCGAGCTGGATCACGACAAAGTCATGAACATGCAAGCTAAAGCTGAATTCTACAGCGAAGTTCTGACCATCGTTGTTGACGGTAAAGAAATCAAAGTTAAAGCTCAGGACGTACAGCGTCATCCGTACAAACCGAAGCTGCAGCACATCGACTTCGTTCGCGCTTAATCGCTGAATAAGTTGTAAAAAACCCCGCTCCGGCGGGGTTTTTTGTATCTGCAGATTAGCTTCTTTGCAATGCCTGATTACGGCATTGCTATTTTGGGTAGGCCAGATAAGGCGTTCACGCCGCATCTGACATACATAACACAACTCCGATTAATTGCCGCCAGAGGTCCGACGCTGCAATTGATCGCGCAGGTTTGGCGGCGTACCTTTAATGGTCAGCGTATCGGTCGCTGGATCCCAGAAGATGCGTTCACCTAACAGCATCGCATCAAAGTTAATGGTCAAGCCACCGCCGCTACCGGCAAACTTCGTCAATTGACGCAGCGTGCTGCGGTCTGCCGGGAAGCTCTCTTCCAGTTCATACCCTTTTTCAGCAGCAAATTCCGTGAAGCTCACTTCGCTGACGCCCGCCAACTCTTTTGACAGCGACTCCAGTTCAATCTCCTCGCCCGCCTGCAATTGCTCATTACAATAGCTATAAACTTGCTGGCGAACGTTCTGCCGTTCTGCTTTATCCAGTTGCGCTTCTGCGGTGAAGTCGTCGACCGCTTGCAACAGACCGCGGTTTTGCGCTTTGGCGTTCAACCCTTCGCTGGCACCGAGGAAATCCATAAAGAAATCGGCGACTTTGCGTCCGACTCGCCCTTTCAGGAAAGTCAGATAGCGGGTCGATTCCGGATTGGTTTCCCACTCAGTTAAATCAATACGCGCCACAATATCCGCATGATTGATATCAAGATAATGGGTCGGGTTGATGTCGAGATTTTCGTTGACGCGCATACTGCTTAGATTGCTCAGCACGCAAATCAGCAAATACTCAACTGCCAGATAACGATAGTGGCAAAACAGGACGAAACCGCCATCAGCAAATGGATATTTTGCCAATTCGTCACGCAGGCGACCGGTTGCCGCGCGGCTAAATGCCAGAAAGTCCTCTTCGCCCTGACGTTGCAAGCGCAGCGTCTGCGCCAGTTCACTCTCTTCGCTGAACAATCCGTAGGCTTTGTTCTTGGCGCTATAGACCCGATGCAACTCTGCCACCATCTCAACGACGGTTTCCGTCGGTTCCAGCAATGAATCGCGCAACACCAGCTCAAGGTTCTGCTCATCACGCTTGATAAGCTGGTGCAGAGCAATCTGGTTGATATCCAGACTCATGATAAACTCTCCTTTAAGACCGGGCGGTATTCAACCACCACCGGTAAAGCGACGCAATAAAAGTTGGCGGTCATTTTACAGAAGGCTGCGTAAGGAGAATGATTGAAAGCATAAAAAAGCAGAAAAAAAACCGTTGCTACGGTAATATGTTGCCCTTTCATCAACTAACTGATTTCGATTTATGCCACAAATTTCCCGCTACAGTGATGAACAGGTTGAACAATTGCTCGCAGAGCTGCTCAACGTACTGGAAAAACATAAGGCTCCGACCGACCTTTCCCTGATGGTGTTAGGCAACATGGTCACTAACCTTATCAATACCAGCATTGCCCCGGCTCAACGCCAGGCAATTGCCAACTCTTTTGCCCGCGCTTTGCAGTCCTCGATCAACGAAGACAAAGCGCACTAAGGGAAACAGATAACAGGTTATGGTAACTCATCGTCAGCGCTACCGTGAAAAAGTCTCCCAGATGGTCAGCTGGGGGCACTGGTTTGCACTGTTCAACATTCTGCTCTCACTTGTCATTGGCAGTCGTTACCTGTTTATCGCCGACTGGCCGACAACGCTTGCGGGTCGTATTTATTCCTATGTAAGCATTATCGGCCACTTCAGCTTTCTGGTGTTCGCCACCTACTTGCTGATCCTCTTCCCGCTGACCTTTATCGTCGGCTCACAGAGGCTAATGAGGTTTTTGTCCGTCATTCTGGCCACTGTGGGAATGACGCTGTTACTGATCGACAGCGAAGTCTTTACCCGTTTCCATCTCCATCTTAATCCCATCGTCTGGCAGTTGGTTATCAATCCGGACGAGAATGAGATGGCGCGCGACTGGCAGCTAATGTTTATCAGCGTGCCAGTTATTTTATTGATTGAACTGGTGTTTGCGACGTGGAGCTGGCAAAAGCTGCGCAGTCTGACGCGTCGTCGGCGCTTCGCCCGTCCGCTGGCCGCATTCTTATTTATCGCCTTTATCGCCTCACACATGGTGTATATCTGGGCCGATGCTAACTTCTATCGCCCTATCACCATGCAGCGCGCTAACCTGCCGCTTTCGTACCCGATGACGGCGCGACGTTTTCTTGAGAAGCATGGTCTGCTTGATGCGCAGGAGTATCAACGCCGTCTGATCGAGCAAGGCAATCCAGACGCTGTTTCCGTACAGTATCCGTTAAGCGAATTGCGCTACCGCGATATGGGCACCGGGCAGAATGTGCTGCTGATTACTGTCGATGGCCTGAACTACTCACGCTACGAGAAGCAGATGCCTGCACTGGCGGGTTTTGCCGAACAAAATATTTCGTTCACGCGCCATATGAGTTCAGGCAACGCCACCGACAACGGTATCTTTGGCTTGTTCTATGGCATCTCGCCAAGCTATATGGACGGTATTCTGTCGACCCGTACGCCTGCGGCGTTAATTACCGCGCTCAACCAGCAAGGCTATCAGTTGGGCTTATTCTCGTCAGATGGCTTTACCAGTCCACTGTATCGCCAGGCATTGTTGTCAGACTTCTCGATGCCGAGCGTACATACACAATCCGATGAGCAGACCGCCACGCAGTGGATCAACTGGCTTGGCCGTTACGCGCAAGAAGATAACCGCTGGTTCTCGTGGGTATCTTTCAATGGCACCAATATTGACGACAGCAATCAGCAAGCATTTGCCCGGAAATATAGCCGCGCAGCTGGTAATGTCGATGACCAGATCAATCGCGTCCTGAATGCGTTACGTGAATCCGGGAAACTGGACAACACGGTGGTGATTATCACTGCTGGTCGCGGCATTCCGCTGAGCGAAGATGAAGAAACCTTTGACTGGTCACGTGGCCATCTTCAGGTGCCATTAGTCATTCACTGGCCTGGCACACCGGCACAGCGTATTAATGCCCTGACCGATCATACTGATCTTATGACCACGCTAATGCAACGCCTGCTACACGTCAGCACGCCTGCCAGCGAATACTCACAAGGTCAGGACTTGTTCAACCCTGAGCGCCGTCATTACTGGGTAACAGCCGCAGATAACGATACGCTGGCAATTACCACACCGAAAATGACGCTAGTACTGAACAATAACGGTAAATACCGCACTTACAACTTACGTGGTGAAAGAGTGAGAGACGAAAAACCACAGTTGAGTTTGTTATTGCAGGTGCTGACAGACGAGAAGCGTTTTATCGCTAACTGATTAATTATAAATCAGTTAGCAAAATATCTTACTTGCAATCGGTGTGGAAAACGGTAGTATAAGCAGCCACGAGTCGGCACGTAGCGCAGCCTGGTAGCGCACCGTCATGGGGTGTCGGGGGTCGGAGGTTCAAATCCTCTCGTGCCGACCAAAAATCCCAAGAAAACCAACCACAAAGGTTGGTTTTTTTATATCTACGTCAATCCCCCTCTACCCACACTTACAGTTTTCACTACATGCCCATACATAAAATAGGGTAACATTCACGCGCCTGGTAGCGTTACCAACGCTACGCTCAAACATAATGATTCTAATAAAACCTCAGGAGACTACTATGCCTGAAGCAACGCCTTTTCAGGTGCTGATTGTGGATGATCATCCACTTATGCGACGCGGTGTTCGTCAGTTACTGGAGCTTGACCCTGGCTTTGAAGTGGTCGCCGAAGCAGGCGACGGCGCTAGTGCTATCGATCTGGCGAATAGACTGGATATCGACGTGATCTTGCTGGATCTCAATATGAAAGGTATGAGTGGCCTGGATACCCTCAATGCCTTGCGCAGGGATGGCGTTACCGCGCAAATTATTATCCTGACCGTTTCAGATGCCTCCAGCGATATCTTTGCATTGATAGACGCAGGCGCTGACGGTTATCTGTTGAAAGATAGCGATCCGGAAGTGTTGCTGGAAGCGATTCGCGCCGGAGCAAAAGGTAGCAAAGTCTTTAGTGAACGCGTCAGTCAGTACTTACGCGAGCGTGAAATGTTTGGCGCTGAAGAAGACCCCTTCAGCGTGCTAACGGAGCGTGAATTAGATGTTCTGCACGAACTGGCACAAGGACTGTCCAATAAGCAGATCGCTTCGGTACTGAATATTTCTGAGCAGACGGTAAAAGTCCATATCCGCAATCTGCTGCGTAAACTCAACGTCCGCTCACGCGTGGCGGCCACCATTCTGTTCCTGCAACAACGCGGGGCGCAATAAAAAAATAGCCCGATGGTTTTACCATCAGGCTGATATTGATGACAAACGCAACACTGCCTGATGCGCTACGCTTATCAGGCCTACACGGATCGAGCAATGTATTGAATTCGCACGATTTTGTAGACTGGATAAGGCGTTTACCCCGCATCCGGAATAAACAAAGCGCACTTTGTCATCAGTCTGGCCCCGATGGCATCACCATCGGGCTTCTTCTTATTTACTTTCGTGTGGTGATAAATGCTGCATCGCCTGCGCGATACTGCGTTCAATAACCGCACGGCGTGTATCGTTAGCAGGCAGCATTTTTAACATCATCTCCCACGCGGCAACGGCTTCGCCAAATCGCTGCTGCTCAAAGGCATTAAACGCATACATACTTAACACACGAATATTGCTGTGGTCCGTTCTCACCAACTGGCGTAGCAGTTCGCCGCCGAGGCGGTTGTCGTTGGGATCAGATGAACGTGTCAACGCTTCCGCGTAACCCAGTGCGGCATCGCTGTTTTTCGGATCGAGGCGATACGCAGTAGCGTATGCATCGGTCGCGATACTGGCGTTACCCAGCGCCATCCCAACGCGGCCCAACATAATCCAGCCTTCTATATCTCCCGGATTTTTTTGCAGTTGAGTACGCATTCCAAGTGCAAGGCGCGACATCTCTTCTTCATTGAGCGGATCGGCTTTAGGATCCAGCGCCCTGTCCAGCAATGCCGGAGCCTGCGCAGTGGCCTGCTGCCAGATTTTTACCTGCTGATAATTGCCAGTCTGGTAGTAGCCGACGCCTGCCACAATCAACGCCACAACAATACCCGGCAGGTAAACAGCAAATCCGGCGCGCTTACCTTCCGGCACGCTTTGTTCAGGAAACTCCTCCACTGCCAGCCGTACACGCCGCCGCGAGCGGGCATAAATAACCCAACCGCCGATACCAATAGCCACCACTGGCAGCACCCACAGCAGCACGGTCAGCGGCGTTAACGGCGGATCGTAAGTAACGAAGTTGCCGTAACGCGCCACCATATAATCGACAATCTCCTGCTTGCTTTTACCTTCCTGCATCAGTTCGTACACTTTCTGGCGCAGGTCGGTGGCAATCATCGAGTTAGAATCGGCAATGCTGTTGTTCTGGCATTTCGGGCAGCGCAGTTCTTCAGTGAGCTGACGGAACTGTTGTTCCTGTGCTTCATCCTTAAACTGCAACACGTCAATGGTTGCCAGCGCAGAGCCGGAGATCATCAGCATCAGCACACCCAATAAAAACCTCATTGTGCGGCCTCCTTACTGTATTTCTCCCACAGCGGCTTGATCTCTTCTTCCCAGACGCGAGGATTGAGATCGCCCGCATGGCGATAGCGAATGATGCCGTTGCCGTCAATAAGGAACGTTTCTGGCGCGCCATAGACACCGAGATCCAGCCCTAACATGCCGTCGCCATCAAACAGGCTTAGCGCGTAAGGATTGCCCAGCTCTTTCAGCCAGCTAATCGCTTTCTGGCGATCGTCTTTATAGTTCATGCCGACCACGCGGATACCCTGCGCAGAAAGCTGATTCAGATATTGATGTTCCGCACGGCAGGTCGGACACCAGGTCGCCCAGACATTAAGCAGCACCGGTTTGCCCTGAGTCAGCACATCTGCCTGATAAAACTGCCCCGGATTGTCCAGTGATTCGAGGCGAAATTTCGGCACAGGCTTGCCAATCAGCGCCGATTCCAGATTGGTCGGATCATCCCCTTCGGCATTACGCGCCAGCTGCCACAGCAGCGCCGCGGCAATCGCCAGGAAGATAATCAAAGGAAGTAACAATACTTTGCGCTTCATACAGCCTCCGGCGCAGTTTTTTGCGGACTTACGCGCTTACGATAGCGAGGATCAAACAGGCACAGCAGCCCGCCCAACGCCATCATCAGCCCGCCCGCCCAAATCCAGCGAACAAACGGTTTGTAGTAAAGACGCACAGCCCACGCGCCGTTTTCCAGCTCTTCACCGAGCGCGGCGTACAGATCACGAGTGATGCCGCCGTCAATCGCCGCTTCGGTCATCATCGACCCGGCAGTGTTGTAATAACGTTTTTCCGCATACAGCACCGTTTCCGGCTTGCCATCTCGCGTTACGCCGATAGTCGCCACACCGCCGCGCCAGTTCGGGCCAGTCACCTCTTTGACATCACGGAAAGTGAAGCGATATTCATGAATATCGACGCTATCGCCGGGCTTCATGCGCACATCACGCTCAACGCTGTAGTTCTGGCTGAAGGCAATACCAACAATTGTTACCGCCAGCCCCAGGTGAGCCGCCACCATGCCCCAATAACTGAAGGTAGTTTTCGTGCCGCGTGAAATACGCAGCGCAGCTTCCGCTATTGCCAGCACGGCAATCCAGCAGGCCATTGCCAGGCCGAGCACCGTCATCGCCACAACTTTGCTTTCAAACAGCCACGGCAACAGCAGAGACAGCACCAGCGTAGAGATGAAGGCGATAATCAATAAATTGCGGATTTTACGTGGGCGATCGCGTCCCCAGCGCACCAGAGGACCAATACCCAGCACCAGTGCAAATGGCACCATCAGCCAGGTAAACATGCTGTTGAAGAACGGTTCGCCAATAGAAATACTGCCTAATCCCAGTTGTTTATGTACCAGTGGTAACAACGTCCCAAGAAGCACCACCAGCATCGCGGCGACCAGCAAAACGTTGTTCGCTAACAGCAGAGATTCCCGCGACCACAGCGCATTGTTCACCCGTGAACGGACTTTGTGTCCACGGGCAGCAAACAGCAGCAGCGAGCCGCCAATCACCAGTACCATAAAGGCGAGAATGAACATGCCGCGCGCCGGATCCGAGGCAAACGCGTGTACCGATACCAGCACGCCGGAGCGCACCAGGAAAGTCCCCAGCAGACACAGCGAGAAAGCACTGATTGCCAGCAATAATGTCCACGCTTTGAAACTGGCGCGTTGTTCAGTGACCGCCAGCGAGTGCATCAGCGCAGTACCCACCAGCCATGGCATAAACGAGGCATTTTCTACCGGATCCCAGAACCACCAGCCGCCCCAGCCGAGTTCGTAATAGGCCCACGCGGAACCGAGTACGATGCCGAGCGTCAGGAAGATCCACGCTGCCAGCGTCCACGGACGAGTAAAACGTGCATAAGTGCTGTCCAGACGCCCACTCAGCAAAGAAGCAATGGCAAAAGCAAACGCCACCGAGAAACCCACGTACCCCATGTAGAGCAGAGGCGGATGGAAGATCAGCCCCGGATCCTGCAACAACGGGTTAAGATCGCGCCCTTCAATCGGGAAGTTCGGCAATGTGCGAGAGAACGGGTTAGAGGTAAAGAGAATGAACAGCAAAAAGCCGACGCTGACCATGCCCATTACCGCCAGTACGCGCGCCACAATATCCAGCGGAATACGCTGGCTAAAAATCGCCACCGCAAACGTCCAGCCGCTCATTAGCAGCACCCATAGCAGCAGCGAACCTTCATGCGCGCCCCAGGTAGCCGCCACGCGATACCACACCGGAAGCTGGGTATTGGAGTTACTGGCGACATAGGTGACGGTGAAGTCGTTTACCACGAAGGCGTTAACCAGCACCAGAAACGCGCCAGCCACGCACATAAACAGCAGCCAGGCAAACAGCCGGGAGGAGGCCATCATCCGCGCATCACCACGCGCCACACCCCATAGCGGATAAACAGACAGCAAAAGTGCAATCCCTAACGCCAGGCACAGCAGTCCGTTACCAATTTCTGGCATCATGATGCGGGATCCTTATAAGCACTTGCCGGGCGACGATGGTTAGCATCCATCGCCTTTTCAACTTCTGGCGGCGTGTAGTTTTCGTCGTGTTTCGCCAGTACTTCTTTAGCGAGGATATGATTGCCTTTTTCCAGTTCGCCCTGAACCACAACGCCCTGCCCTTCACGGAACAGGTCCGGCAAAATGCCTTCGTAAGAGACATCTACTGAACCTTCAGCATCGTAAATGGTAAACGTTACTTTCAGTGAGTCAGGATCGCGCTGCACGCTACCCGGCATCACCATCCCGCCAACGCGCAGACGCTGACCGACTTCCGGCATCTGCTGCGTTTCACGCTTACCGTAGAGAATTTCTCCCGGTGTATAGAAAAGATCGATATTAGAGCGCAGCGCATACAGCACCAGACCGATGGTCAGCGCCAAACCTGCCAACACGGCGCAGGCAATCCACAAACGATTTTTACGGCGAATATTCATGCAGCCTCCTGCTGTTGCATGGCACGTAACCGCGCCTCACGCGCCCGCTGTTGCGCCACACCACGCAAAATTGCGCGATGCCGCATCACCGAGTGCACGACCAAAGCCACCAGCGGAATAACGGTCATCACTACCGCCAGCCAGACAAAAAAGGCGTAACCGCCCATTGCGAAAAATTCATTCCAGGAAGCAAATGCAGGGGTCATTTACGGCCTCTTTTCAGTATCAGTTCACTCACCCACGGACGGCGTTTTTCCATCAGCAAAATCAAATTGCGCATCCGCATTAGCGTCAGCGTGGCAGACAGCAGCAGGAAGCCAAAAATCGACCAGCGCAGCGGCGAGCGCATTGCCGGATCGATACTTTGCTGCATCCGCGTTGATCCCTGATGTAGGGTGTTCCACCACTCCACGGAATAATGAATAATCGGCAGGTTCACCACGCCAATTAGCACCAGAATACCTGCCGCACGGCCCGCCAGACGGCGGTCGTCGAAAGCGTGCCACAGGGCAATCACACCAACATACAAAAACAGCAGCACCAGTTCGGAAGTCAGACGCGCGTCCCATACCCACCAGGTACCCCACATCGGTTTTCCCCATGCGGAGCCAGTAACCAGGGCAATAAAAGTAAATACCGCGCCGATAGGTGCCATCGCCGCGACCGCCAGGTTAGCCATTTTCATCTGCCAGACAAGGCCGATGAACGCCGCTACCGCCATCGAGGCATAAATACCCATCGACCAGATTGCCGCAGGCACATGTAGATAAATAATGCGATAGCTATTTCCTTGCTGATAATCCGCCGGAGCAAAGCCGAATCCCCAGATCCAGCCGACGGTGAGCACGACCACACTGGCGATTGCCAGCCACGGTATAAACCAGCCACAGATTTGATATAACCGTGGAGGGATCGCCAGTTGATGTAGTGTTTTCCACATAATTTCGATACCAGACTCGAACAAAAATCAGTAATCCAGCGTTATTGAATGCTGATTCGTAACGCTGCCGCCGTCGCAAAAGGACTTAATGTCGCGGTGCCAGCCAGCAACGCGCCTAAAATTGCCAGATACCCGTCCACGGGCAAATGCATCGAAGCCGCGTCCATCGCAGCGGTGGCAAAGATGAGCAAGGGGATGGTGAGTGGTAACACGAGAATGCTGAGTAGCACTCCACCGCGCTTAAGTCCGACCGTCAGCGCCACGCCTGGCGCACCAAGAAAGCCAAGCGTGGGGGTTCCCAACAACAGCGTAAGCGCCATCACTTGCCAACCGTACACGTCCATTCCCAGTAGCAATGCCACCAGTGGTGAGAGAATGAGCAGAGGCAAACCTGTCACCATCCAGTGCGCCATCACCTTCGCCAGCACAACGGCGGGCAAGGGTAATGGCAACAACATCAGTTGTTCAAGACTGCCGTCCTGCAAATCGTCACGAAACAGTCGCTCCAGCGCCAGCAAAGAGGAAAGCAGCGCCGCCACCCAGATAATGCCCGGTGCAATCCTCGCCAGCAATTGCGGCTCCGGACCGATACTAAGTGGAAAAAGGGTAATAACAATCAGGAAGAACCACAGCGGGTTAGCGATTTCGGCGCTATGGCGAAACGCCACGCGCAGCTCAAGACGGAAAATGCGCCAGAACATCATGCGCCCCTTGTATGCGTCAGAGAAATGCGGCGGATTTTACTTTCAGCAACGTTGAGCGGCTGGTGGGTGGTCAGAATCACAATCCCCCCCTGCTCCGTATGCTGCGCCATGCGCTGGGTCAGACGATCGACGCCGTTGACGTCAATCGCGGTAAAAGGTTCGTCGAGGATCCACAACGTAGCGCGGGTCAGCCATAATCGCGCCAGCGCGACGCGGCGTTGTTGCCCGGCAGAGAGCTGGTTTACGGGAATATCTTCGAATCCGGCAAGCCCGGCCTGTGCCAGAGCTTCCAGACATTGTGCGGTATCGCCGTCACGGTGATAAAAGTGCAGATTTTCTAACGCCGTCAGCCGGGTTTTAATCCCCGGCTGATGGCCTATCCATAACAGGTTTTGATGGTAGCTGTCGCGTACCTGATGCAAGGGCTGCCCTTGCCAGAGAACCTCACCGGCGTCAGGGCGAGACAACCCAGTCAGCAGACGAAGAAGCGTTGTCTTCCCCGCACCGTTGCTGCCGGTGATTTGTACCCACTCTCCTGCGTTCAGCGTAAATGACAAACCACTAAACAAGGTTCGTTCATCCCGCTCGCAGAGCAATTCTCTGGCTTCAAGCATCCCCACGCAATGACATCCTGTTAAAAACCTGGTTCAACTTCGCGCATATCGGGTAGCTTGTGCGCGATCCCTTTATGGCAGTCAATACAGGTTTGCCCATCTTTCACCGCTTGATCGTGCATCTTCGCGGCAACACCTTTCTGGGCGGTTAAATCCATAAACTCGAAGTTGTGACAGTTACGGCACTCCTGCGAGTTGTTGTCCTTCATTCGCCGCCACTCATTCTGTGCCATAGTCAGGCGATGAGCTTCGAATTTCTGCGGCGTGTCAATAACGCCCAGAATTTTACCATACAGCTCTTTACTTGCTTTGAGCTTGCGTATCATTTTCGGCACAAACTCGTGCGGAACGTGACAATCCGGACAGGTCGCACGGACGCCGCTACGGTTGTTGTAATGCACGGAATCCATGTATTCCTGATACACCGTGTTGCGCATTTCGTGGCAGCTAATGCAAAACTCTTCAGTGTTAGCTTTTTCCATCCCGGTGTTAAAGCCGCCCCAGAAGACGATGCCGCCAACAAAGCCGATCAACAGCAGCGTCCCCAGCGCCAGACGGCTGGGGGTACGCCACCATTTCCACAGGCGCTTAATCAGACCAGGCTTACGGTCAGAATTTCCCATAATAACCTCTTATTTCCCGTAACCTTTTGATGGGGTAAAGGTATTCCCCACGATTGGCGCGGTATCGGCCTGCGGCACGTGGCATTGCAGACAGAAATAACGACGCGGAGCCACTTCTGCGCCCACTTTGCCGTCGCTGTCCATAAAGTGAGTAGGACTGATGCGCGGTGCGCCAGTGGTGCGATAGCTTTCAACACCGTGGCACTGTAAGCAGCGGTTGGTATTGGTCGTTACCTGATAACCTTCAACACTATGCGGGATCATTGGCGGCTGATTCACATAGTTCAGCGGCATCCGATCCTGCTCTTTTGGCATCCGAATGGCCCCTTCCTGCGTCCCGGATACTTCCGGCGACTGGCTAAAATCGACGCCATTTGCCGCCCAAACCGCGCCGCTCACCACCAGGGCCAGCATCGCCGTCCATTGACACAGCGCTTTCTTCAGGTCATGGCTTTTCATGATTTCGCTCCCGAACTCCATCGTGTAGTTATTGTAAATACATCCTCAGAACAGACATCCACGCAGCGACCGCACGTCATGCAATCGCGGCTGGTGACCTGCACCGGGCTTTGTTCATCCAGCACCGGGGCACGTAGCACATGCGGTTCCGGGCAAACATGAAAACAATCCATACAGCGGTTACATTTCTGCCGATCGGTGGCCGCAACGGTAATCACACCTTTGCTACCCAGCACGCCATACAGCGCGCCGACCGGACAAATATGGCCGCACCAGCCGTGTTCAACGACCAGTAGATCAAATAAAAACAGCGCGAGAATAAGCAGCGCGCCGCTGCCGAATCCCATTACCAGGCTACGCCCCATCAGAGAAACGGGGTTGATCCATTCCCAGATGAGCGTGCCAGTTAAGGCGGATCCCACCAGAATGACCACCAACAGCACGTAGCGAATGTGGCGAGGGATCGTCGCAGACTGATTGAGATCAAATCGTCTGCGTAACCAGTTTGCTAAATCGGTAATTGGGTTCAGCGGGCAGACCCAGCTGCAAAATAATCGCTTTCCTGCCAGGGCGTAGAGCACGGTGATAATCACCGCACCGATCAGCGCCACCGAGGCAGGCAGATGACCGCTGGCAAGGCTTTGCAGTGTCATCAGCGGATCGGTCAGCGGAACGGTGTCGAATAACAGGCTACTGCTGTAGTTGCCATGCAAGATCCACACACCAAACCACGGGCCGCTCAAAAACATCCCCAGCACGAAGAACTGACAAAGGCGACGCAACACCAGCCAACGGTGACTGCGCCACCAGCCTTTTTTCTCCAGCGCTTCGCGCCCGGCGTCACGTTTACGATTTGCCATTTTTCCCCTCCAGCCAGCCGAAGCGGTAATGGTGACCTAACTCCCCTTTCGCCAGTGACAGCGGTAACACCTTGATTGCCGGTTGTTCCAGCACACACACCTTTTCGCACTTACCGCAGCCGGTACAGGCGTCGCTGTGAACCGTCGGCAGAAAACGGGCGTGCTTACCGGTACGCGTGTTGCGCTCCAGCTCCAGGGTGATTGCCTCATCAATTTTCGGGCATTCGCGATAACAAACATCACAGCGCAGCCCCTGAAAGTTGAGACAGTTTTCCTGGTCCACCAGCACCGCCAGCCCCATCCGCGCGTCGTCGATCGATTCGATCTCACGATCCAGCGCACCGCTTGGGCACACTTTGGCGCACGGAATGTCCTCACACATTTCGCAAGGAATATCCCGTGCGACAAAATATGGCGTACCCGCCGACAGGCCAGAGGCCAGCGTCGCCAGTTTTAAGGTGTCGTAAGGGCAAGCCTGAACACACTGACCGCAACGCACACAGGCACTGGCAAAGGCGTTCTCATTTATGGCTCCGGGCGGGCGCAACCGCACGCCAGATGCGCGTGCGGTTTGCTGTTGTAACCCCAGCGCCACACCCACGGCTGCCAGCCCGCCTGCTGTGCGAACAACATCGCGCAGAAAGCGGCGGCGACCATTTTGAGGTTTCGCTGACCGGGACATAATGGCTTACACCTTCTCCAGTTTGACCGCGCACTTCTTGAAGTCCGTCTCTTTCGAGAGCGGATCGGTCGCGTCCAGCGTCAGTTTGTTAACCAGCTGTGCGGCGTCGAAGAACGGCATGTACACCAGGCCCTGCGGCGGACGGTTACGACCGCGCGTTTCGACAATCGAGATCACTTCGCCACGGCGAGAAACCACTTTCACTTTGTCGCCACGACGCAGATCGCGCGCTTTCGCATCCAGCGGGTGAATAAACAGGACCGCTTCCGGGAAGGCACGGTGCAGTTCCGGTACACGGCGAGTCATACTGCCGGTATGCCAGTGCTCCAGAACGCGTCCGGTAGAGAGCCACAGGTCGTACTCTTCATCCGGTGCTTCCGCCGCCGGTTCGAACGGCAGCGCGAAGATCACCGCTTTGCCATCCGGTTTACCGTAGAACTTATAGCCTTCGCCCGCTTTCACGTACGGGTCGTTACCTTCGCTGTAACGCCACTGCGTTTCTTTACCGTTCACTACCGGCCAGCGCAGACCGCGTGCTTTGTGGTAGTCATCGAACGGTGCCAGATCGTGACCGTGACCGCGACCAAACCATGCGTACTCTTCGAACAGCCCTTTTTGCAGATAGAAGCCCAGCTCGCGGGATTCATCGTTCAGCTGATCTTCTGCCAGTTCGGATACCGGGAATTTGCTCACTTCCGGAGTGGCATACAGAACTTCGTACAGCGTTTTGCCACGCAGTTCCGGTTTCTTCGCCAGCAGCTCTTCCGGCCATACTTCTTCAGTTTTGAAGCGGCGGGAGAACTGAACTAACTGCCAGAGATCCGATTTCGCTTCGCCCGGAGCCTGTACCTGCTGACGCCAGAATTGAGTACGGCGTTCGGCGTTACCGTAAGCGCCCTCTTTCTCTACCCACATTGCTGTCGGCAGGATCAAGTCCGCTGCCAGCGCACTGACTGTCGGATACGGATCGGAGACGATGATAAAGTTGCGCGGATCGCGCCAGCCCGGCATACGCTCTTCATTAATATTCGGCCCGGCCTGCATGTTGTTGGTACACATGGTCCAGTAAACATTCAGCTTGCCGTCTTTCAGCGCACGGTCTTGTGCCACCGCGTGCAGACCGATTTTCGCCGGAATGGTGCCGCTCGGGATATTCCACTTCTTCTCGCAGATATCACGGTGTTTCTCGTTAGTCACCACCATGTCCGCAGGCAGACGGTGAGCAAAGGTGCCCACTTCACGCGCAGTACCACACGCGGAAGGCTGCCCGGTCAGGGAGAACGGACCGCAACCCGGCTGGGAAATTTTGCCGGTCAGCAGGTGCAGGTTGTAGACCAGGTTGTTGGCCCACACACCGCGGGTATGCTGGTTGAAGCCCATCGTCCAGTAGGAGATGACTTTCTTGTTCGGATCGGCATACAGCTGCGCCAGCTGTTCCAGCTGATCTTTTGGTACGCCAGTCATTTCGGCGGTTTTTTCCAGCGTATACTCGGCAACGAAGGCTTTGTAATCTTCAAAGCTCATCGGTTCGGAGGCGTCAGAACCTGGATTCTTCGCTGCTTTTTCCAGCGGATGGGTCGGACGTAAACCGTAGCCGATGTCCGTCGCCCCTTTGCGCAGGTTAACGTGTTTGCTAAAGAAGTCCTGATTTATCGCATTGTTTTGAATGATATAGTTGGCGATGTAGTTCAGGATCACCAGGTCAGACTGTGGCGTAAAGATGATGCCGTTATCCGCCAGCTCGAAGCTACGATGCTGGTAGGTAGAAAGCACCGCCACGGTGACGTCCTGGTTAGAGAGACGACGGTTAGTGATGCGTGACCAGAGGATTGGGTGCATCTCCGCCATGTTAGCGCCCCACAGCACAAACGCGTCAGCCTGCTCGATGTCGTCATAGCAGCCCATCGGCTCATCCATACCAAAGGTACGCATAAAGCCAACCACCGCCGACGCCATACAGTGACGCGCGTTCGGGTCGATGTTGTTCGAGCGGAAGCCCGCTTTGAACAGCTTGGACGCGGCATAACCTTCCCAGATAGTCCACTGGCCAGAACCGAACATACCGATCGATTCCGGCCCTTTTTCTTTCAGGGCGGTTTTGAATTTCTCTTCCATCACATCGAAGGCTTGATCCCAGGTGATTGGGGTAAATTCGCCTTCTTTGTCATATTTACCGTTTTTCATACGCAGAAGCGGCTGCGTCAAACGGTCTTTACCGTACATGATTTTGGGCAGGAAATAGCCCTTAATGCAGTTCAGACCACGGTTAACCGGTGCGTCCGGGTCGCCCTGACAGGCCACCACACGCCCCTGCTGCGTTCCGACCAGAACGCCGCAACCAGTACCGCAGAAACGGCACGGCGCTTTATCCCATTTAATGGCTTCCTGCTGACCAACAACGGCGCGGGCAACGCCCGGCACGCTGAGACCGGCAGCCGCCGCAGCGGCCGCAACGGCGTTAGCTTTCATAAAGCTACGACGACTGAGTTTCATGGTGTTTCCTCACCTTGCTCTTCCTGCTGGTGATAAACCAGCGACACCGCCAGCACGCCCTCTACGTTGCGTACTGACTCAATGGTTTGGATCAGCGTTTCGCTGTCTTCTGCTTCCACCACCACAATCAACTGACCGCTCGGCGCGTCGCTGACAGCAACTTCACAGCCGGGAAAGGCGTTCAGTTGGGTGCTGATGTCTGAAATTCGTTCGCTTTTGGCCTGCACGACCAGGCTGCAAACTTGCCAGTTAGTGTGCATGGAGATACTCCGCAGTTATGGCTGATACCGGACAACTGGCTGCACATGCTCCACATCCGTTGCAAAGTTGGCTATTAAGTTGCGGCTGGTAGATCCCGGAGAGCGTCGGGCGAAAGATAATTGCCATTGGCTCACAGCTATCCTGACAGCGGCGACATTCAACTGACTGATACGCCAGGCACGCGTCCCCAATGGTGAACTGCAAATCCCAGGCCCTGGTGTGGCGCGGAGAAAATAGCGATTCGGGGCAAGCCTGCGCGCAGGCGTAACAGAAGCTGCACTCGTTATTTTTGAAATTAACGCTCGGATAGCCACCCGCGCCGCGTTGCAGAATGTTGTTTTCACAAGCATTAATACAGGCATCGCAGCGGGTGCAATGGGCCAGAAAATGAGATTCATCACCGGACCAGGGCGGACGGATACCGTTACTGGCTTTGCGCCAGCGACCAGTGAGTATGCCCCGACGGGATGCATCAATCTTCACATTGACCTTCCATCATTAACGCGCTCTGAAAATTGAGAGCGACCAAAGAAACCGCGTAATTAATAAGCCATTTTTATAGGCGCTAAGATATTAAAGGATGTGTCAAAGATGCATACCCCGATCGGGGTAAAACCTGTAGCAGGATCAAAAGAGTGGCGGGAAGGCTGGCAAAAATGGGCTTTTATTCACATTTCAACCGGTTATAAACAATTTTACATAGCGATAAATTCACCAAAGATATTCTTCCAGGCTTCGCCACCCATCAGCATATAACTCCAAAAGAGAAGGTAAAGTTGTCTGAATATTCTATGCATTATTCATAAAGCAAATTAATAAATCTGATGAATATGTTAACCTTCAGCGACATCATCGGTGAAAACCTATAAATGAAGAAGGAAAGCAAAAATGAAGACCATTCTACCTGCAGTATTGTTTGCCGCTTTCGCCACAACTTCAGCCTGGGCGGCAGAAAGCGTTCAGCCACTGGAAAAAATCGCCCCTTATCCGCAAGCTGAAAAAGGGATGAAGCGTCAGGTGATTCAGTTAACCCCGCAAGAAGATGAATCTACCCTGAAAGTAGAACTGTTAATCGGTCAGACGCTGGAAGTTGACTGCAATCTGCATCGTCTCGGCGGGAAACTGGAAAGCAAAACGCTGGAAGGCTGGGGCTATGATTATTATGTCTTTGATAAAGTTAGCTCCCCGGTTTCTACGATGATGGCCTGCCCGGATGGCAAGAAAGAGAAGAAATTTGTCACCGCGTATCTGGGCGATACCGGAATGCTGCGTTACAACAGCAAGCTGCCGATCGTGGTGTATACGCCAGACAATGTGGATGTGAAATACCGCATCTGGAAGGCGGAAGAGAAGATTGACAACGCAGTAGTTCGCTAAACACAGCGTAACGCCCGTCGGTCGGATAAGGCGGTTACACCGCACCGACATGCAACGCCCGAGCCGGTTGCCTGATGCGACGCTGGCGCGTCTTATCAGGCCTACGCCGCGGTTAAGTGCTGCAACCGCCAGGTCGGATAAGGCGGTTACGCCGCATCCGACATCTAACGCCCGAGCCGGTTGCCTGATGCGACGCTGGCGCGTCTTATCAGCATACGCCACATCCGGCATACCATGCCGAATGTGGCACATCATTACAACGCAATATCCGCGACTTCTTTTTGAACGGGTTGCGGTTTCAACTGCGGTTTCGGCGTACTGTCTGCCGCCTGCGGTTTGTCGTATTTCAGCCCCAGCACTTCGCTGGTGTACTGCAACTCACGTTCCGTTGCTGCCACATCACCATTCAGCTTACGTCCATAAGACGGAACGATCGCTTTCAGCGTGGCCTGCCATTGCGGGCTGGAAACACGATCACCAAACACTTTTTCCAGCAGATTCAACATAATCGGTGCGGCGGTTGACGCCCCCGGCGATGCCCCCAGCAGCGCAGCAATGGTTCCTTGCTGGTCACTGACCACTTCTGTTCCCAGGCGCAGTACGCCACCTTTCGCGGCATCACGCTTGATAATCTGTACGCGCTGCCCCGCTTGCCATAAACGCCAGTCCTCTTTTTTCGCCTGTGGATAGTACTCTTTCAGCGCTGCAAAACGATCCTCTTCACTCAACATCACCTGACTAATCAGGTATTTCACCAGATCGAAATTATCCAGCCCGACGTGCATCATCGGCATCACATTAGAGGTGGTGGTGGAACTCATCAGATCCCACAACGAACCGTTTTTGAGGAATTTGGTTGAGAAGGTGGCAAATGGTCCAAACAGCACTACGCGTTTACCGTCCAGAACACGGGTATCAATATGCGGAACCGACATCGGCGGCGCACCGACAGATGCTTTACCGTAAACCTTCGCCAGATGGTGATTAACCACGTCAGGGTTTTCCGAGACGAGGAACTGACCGCCCACCGGGAAACCAGCGTACTCTTTCGCTTCCGGGATACCGGATTCTTGCAAAAGCTTCAGCGCCGCACCGCCCGCACCGATAAAGACAAATTTCGCGCGAATGTTCTGTACTGTGCCATTTTTCAGATCGGCAATGGTGACGGTCCAGGTGTTGTCGTCATTACGTTTGAGGCCGCGGACTTCGCTACTGAGTTGCAGCGAGAAGTTAGATTTTTTCTGCAAGGAAGCAATTAACTGGCGAGTGATTTCACCATAGTTCACATCGGTGCCGATTTCTGTACGTGTTGCAGCCACTTTCTGCTGCGGATCGCGCCCTTCCATCACTAACGGTGCCCACTCTTTGATCTGCGCGTGATCTTCAGAGTAACGCATACCGCGAAACAGCGAGCTTTGTTGCAACGCGGCGTAACGGGCGCGCAGGAAATTGACGTTATCCTCGCCCCAGACAAAGCTCATGTGCGGAACGGTGTTAATAAATGAGCGCGGGGTACGCAGCACGCCGCGCTCGACCTGGTGCGCCCAGAACTGGCGGGAAATCTGAAATGCTTCGTTAATGGCGACTGCTTTTTCGATACTGATGCTGCCATCGGCGTTTTGCGGGGTGTAGTTCAGTTCCATCAGTGCAGAATGCCCGGTTCCGGCGTTGTTCCAGCCGTTCGAACTCTCCTGCGCTACACCCTCCAGGCGCTCCACCATGGTCATCGACCATTCAGGCTCCAGCTCCCGTAAATAGGTCCCCAACGTGGCGCTCATAATGCCGCCGCCAATCAACAGTACATCAGTTTCCTGCTCCTCGGACGCTTTCGCTTTTGCCGCCATCGAAACGGCATTAAGCCCCACGGCCATCGAGAAGAGCATGGCAGTCACTTTTTTCATCTTGTTAATGCCTTACTTTTAGTCGCTTTATTGCAGGTGAGATTTGCGCGGCATCAACGGTAACACTTAAGTAACAACATTTAAATAATGTTTATAAATTATCTTCTAATTTTATAAACATTATAATTTCGTTGATTAATTATAGGGTTATTAGAAACGAAGGGATTTTTAGAATATTGACCTGGCGGCAGCAGTCCGCCAGGTCAGCGTCGAAATATTATGCCGTCCGGGCAACGGCATCACGAGAAGCAGCATCGCGCTCTGCGCCCATCAGCTCGCTAAGTTGCCCGTTGCGCATTTCCAGCAGACGGTCGGCGTGGATAAAGTAATGATCATCATGACTGATGGCGAAAATAGTTTTACCCATCTCCTGCATCAGCGGCAGCAGCACCTGATAAAACTCACGGCGGAAATGTGGATCCTGATCCGCCGCCCATTCATCCAGCAGAATAATATCGCGTTCTTCTGCCAAAGCCAGCAACAGCGCCACGCGTTTTTTCTGCCCTTTCGATAACTTCAGGTTAACAATACGCCCGTTACTTAACTCAAGCTTATGACCCATTTTCAGCTGCGCCAGCCACTTCTCAACCAGTTGCGGGTTAGCAGGTTTACCTTCCGGCCCCAGCAGTTGATCAAATAACCAGACATCGGTAAACACCGCCGAAAACAGTTTGCGATAATCTTCCGGTTTTTCACCGCTGACAGGTTTGCCATCCAGCAAGATTTCGCCGCTTTGTGGCTGATACAACCCAGTCAGCAACATCGCCAGCGTCGATTTTCCACTACCGTTGCCACCAATCAGAAACAGCAGCTCGCCACGTTTGATGGTGAGATTAATCGGCCCAACGGAAAACGCGTTATCCTGATAAGCAAACGTAACATTACGCAGCTCCAGCGTTTGCCAGTTGGGAAACGCCTGCGGGCGCGGAAACTCCGCTTTGAAAGGTGCGAGCGCGAATTTGTTCAGCTTATTAAACGCCACCTGCGCCGTCAGCAGCGTCGGCAATGCGCCAACCGCCGAAAGCAGTGGCGTACGCAGGAATAACAGCGTCAACGAATAGGTCGCGGCAACGTTGGTATCAGCCCAACCCAGGCTATTTGCCATCCAGAATACCAGGCCGATAGCACCCAGCATCATAATGTTCGACCAGTTCACGGCACTTAGATGGAAGGTGTCTGCGCGGATAATATGATGGCGATACTCTTGCGCATCAGGAATGTAGAGGTTGTTAAACACATACTCGGCGCGCTCACGGTTCAGAGTCAGCTCTTTGCGCCCTTCGAGTACAGTTTGAAAATCCGAGTACAGTTTGTCTTCGGTTTCACGCAGAGTCGCCATATGCTTGTACACCCGCGCCACCAGTACAAAACCGCCCCAGATGGTGACTGCCATCCAGATAGCCGTTACCAGCAACATTTTGCCCGATAACATCCACAAATACGCCGCTGAACCGATAGTGAGAATGATCCCCTGCACCAGTTCCGGCAGACGCACAAAAGCAATGGTGATATTGCGTACATCGCTGGTTAACCCCGCCAGCAACGAGGCGCTACCGAGTTGTTCGATACGCTCGACGTGAGTATCCAGAATCCGCTTGATAAATTCGCTACGCAGTCGGTAAACGAAATGATGCCCCAGCGTAGTAAGTGCCAGTTGCGATCCCAGTGTTACCGCCATTAACAGCAGCAATAAACCCAGAAACTCCGGCAACACCAGCAGACTGGTATCCGCCGTTTCGATAAGGCGCTGATTGATAAAAGCAATTAAGCCAATGCCTAATGCCGCACTGGCGAGGCTTAGCGCCATCACACTGATAAATGGCCAGCGATACTGCCGCCAGACAAGTACAAGAAGTTCCATGCAGAAAACCCGGACAATGAATTACAGCCCGCAGTTTAAACATCTCCGCGCACACAGCAATAATAATTCTTATTTTTATTCTTTTTTACCTGCCTGACGGAATGTCAGGTTGTAGCGGCAGTCGGCGGTGAGTGGATGAAACCCCGCTTTGAGCGGTTGAATGCCGTGATAAAACAGCCGTGATTCACCGCCCCACACCACCACATCGCCATGTTCCAGCAACAAACGTTTGAGAGGATCATTTCGTTTCAGGCCGCCAAATTGAAAAATCGCGGGTAAGCCCAGAGAAACAGAAACAATCGGCACGCGCAGATCCGGTTCGTCTTTATCCTGATGCAGCGACAGTTTCGCGCCCGGGGCGTAGCGGTTGACAAGGCAAGCGTCAGGCTGGAAATCTGGATAGCCCGCTGCCGTGGCCGCGCGCCGACATAAATCATAAAAACTTTGCGGCATGGCAGGCCACGGTTGATTTGTTTGCGGATCAATGGGCGAATAGAGATAACCTTGCCGATTGGTCGTCCAGCCCAGATGCCCGCAGTTGGTCATCGCCACCGACATGGTATATCCGCCAGGAGTGACCATCTGGCGAAACGGCGACTGGCTGGCAATGCCACTGATATCGTGCATCAGTTGTTCCGCTACGTTAAAAGCAAAACGGCGCAAAATCACCGCGCCGGAAGCCAGCGATTCGTGCCACGGTTCAGCATCAGCAAACAGATCCAACATTACCTCTCCTCATGTTCAGCTTCGCGGCGCAGCAAGTGCGCTTTGCGCGACACGCCCCAGCGGTAACCAGAAAGTGTGCCATCACCGCGTACTACCCGATGACAAGGGATAATAATAGCTAATCTATTGGCGGCGCAGGCACTGGCTACGGCGCGAACGGCTTTTGGTTTGCCAATCGCGTTCGCCAGTTGCTGGTAACTCACCGTTTCACCACAAGGTATAGTGCGAAGCGCCTGCCAGACTTGTTGCTGAAAAGCGGTGCCGCGAATATCCAGCGGTAACGTCAGCGGCGTATCGCGGTTATTGAGGCTGGCGATAACCTCACGTATATGTTGCTGAAACGTCAGGTCAGCTGGCGCGTTGTCAGCGGCAGGAAACATCTGACGGAGTTCGCTAATCAACGTCCCGTCATCGTCGCCCAGCAGAATCGCGCAAATCCCCCGCTCGCTTTCTGCCACCAGGCAGCGCCCCAGTTCACAATCGGCCAGCGCATAACGCACAGCCAGGTTTTCGCCACCGTGACGAAACTGTTTAGCCGTCATGCCCAACGTTTCGTCAGCTTTGCGGTAGTAACTGCTGCCGTCGGGGAATCCAGCGTTCAGAATCGCCTGGGTGACGCTCTCCCCTTTCGCCAGCGATTCGCGCAAGCGACGAGCACGCCAGGCCTGTTGCCAGGCTTTTGGCGTCATTCCGGTGGTGGCTTTAAATAAACGATGCAGATGGAATGGACTCATCGCCACCTGGTCGGCCAAGGCTTCCAGCGTTACAGGCGTTTCCTGTTCCAGTAGTTGACACGCGTGGGTGATTTTATCCAACCGGTGTTGCTGGGCATTGGCTTTATCAGGTTGGCAGCGTTTGCAGGGGCGAAATCCGGCGACGAGTGCCTCGCTGGCATTTGCGTAGAAGGAGACGTTTTCCCGCAAGGCATGTCTCGCGCGGCAAGACGGACGGCAAAAGATACCCGTGGTGCGCACGGCGAAAACGAATTCGCCGTCGGCATTCGGGTCGCGGGCTAAGACCGATTGCCAGCGTTGATCGTCAGTTAAGCGTGTGGCGTTTTTCATAATCAGCTCCCTGGTTAAGGATAGCCTTTAGTCTGCCCGGTCACCATCACGCAAAAACCAACAATCTTGCGCTTTAATTTTTTTCGCTGATAAGGAAGCTTTTAAACTGCGGCGACATCCAGGTTTTAAAACTATCACCTTCTTTGGTGATCATATAAACCGCCAGCCCTTCCCGGCGAACGACTTCTTTGGCTTTCTCTGGCCCGAGCACCATCAAACCTGTATCCCAGGCGTCAGCTTCCAGTGCCGTCGGAGCAATCACCGTCACGGACACCAGATTATGTTCGATAGGTCGTCCGGTTTGCGGATCGATAACATGGGAAAGGCGTTTGCCGTCCAGTTCGTAATAATTGCGATAGCTGCCGGAGGTACTGATACCGTGACCGTTGATATCCACTACCGCCTGAACCGCGTTTTCTTTATCGGTTGGTTTTTGAATCGCCACTCGCCACGGCTGGCCCTCGCCGTTCATACCGCGGCTGTTCAGCGCCCCGCCCACCGACACCAGGTAGCGAGAAATCCCTTCCTGCTCCATCAAGCGTGCCAAATGATCGGCCGCATAGCCTTCGCCGACGGTCGAAAGATCGACATATAAATCCGGAAGATCTTTTTGCAGGTACTGCTGATGATACTGATTGATGACCGTCAGGTGCTGTAAGCCGGTTTTGGCTTTCATTGCATCAATTTGTCCCTGGCTCGGAATTTGTACCGGTTGTTGTTCCGGACCAAAGCCCCACAGATTCACCAGTGGCCCGACAGTAATATCCATCGCGCCATCGGTCTTTGCGCCAATACGCTGCGAGGTAGTGACGATATCCGCCATCGCTTCATTTACCGGCCACGGAGTCAGGCTTTGCGAGTCGTTAAAGCGCATCAGAGCGGAGTCTTTTTTATAGGTCGAAAGCAGCTGATCGTCAGCGTCCAGCTGGGTCTGAATCTTCTCTTTGAGCTCGGCACTACGTTTGGCGTCAATGCCCGGGATGCTGGCACGCCAGAAGGTTCCCATGGTTTTGCCTTCAAGAACAGTCACTTCAGTAGCGTGGGTGTTGGCGGGTTGTGGTTTTTGATCGCAACCGACAAAGAAGAGCGTGGCAGCCAGCAATGCCACGCGGGTAAAGTTTATTTCCATATGTGATTATCCTCATGCGAACGGTCGCAAGAGTACACCAAAAAAACGCGTTTGTACGCTGAAAACAATGAAAAAAGGGCCCGAAGGCCCTTTGTCGATAGAAATCGAAATTAGAACTGGTAAACCAGACCCAGAGCTACGATGTCATCAGTGTTGATGCCAGCAGCGCGGGTGAACTGGTTGTCGTCCAGCAGGTTGATTTTGTAGTCAACGTAGGTGGACATGTTTTTGTTGAAGTAGTAGGTAGCACCAACATCAACATATTTCAGGATATCTTCGTCGTCGTAGTTACGACCATTGATGACACCCAGGTTTTTACCTTTAGACTGCAGGTATGCTACAGACGGACGCAGACCGAAGTCGAACTGGTACTGAGCAACAGCTTCGAAGTTCTGTGCTTTGTTCGCCCAACCCAAGGAACCTACGCGAGTTGCGTTGTAGGTCTGGGTGTACTGAGCAGCCAGGTAGATGTTGTTAGCGTCGTATTTCAGACCACCAGTGTAGGTTTCAGCACGGTCGCCGTTACCCAAATAACGCTCACCATAACCGTTCAGACCGAAGTTCTGAGCATCAGTACGTTTGGAGCTGGAAACTGCAGCACCGATACCGAAGCCTTCGTAATCATAAGTGATAGAACCGCCGACACCGTCGCCGTTCTGACGCAGAGCGCCACGACCGTTGTTGGTCATGCCTTCGCCGCTTACGCTACCGTTTTTGCCCTGGTACTGAACTGCAAAGTTCAGGCCGTCAACCAGACCGAAGAAGTCGGTGTTACGGTAGGTCGCGAAGCCGTTACCACGCTGCTGCATGAAGTTGTCAGAACCGTAGGTGTCGCCACCGAATTCTGGCAGTACGTCGGTCCAGGAAGTTACGTCGTAAACAACGCCGTAGTTACGACCGTAGTCGAAAGAACCAACGTCCTGGAATTTCAGACCAGCGAATGCCACACGGGTCCAGGAGTTTTCTTTGTTGTCTTCAGAGGTATTGCCCTGGATCTGATATTCCCACTGGCCGTAACCAGTCAGCTGGTCAGTAACCTGAGTTTCGCCTTTGAAACCAAGACGTACATAGGTCTGGTCGCCGTCTTCTGACTTGTTGTCAGAGAAATAGTGCAGGCCGTCTACTTTACCGTACAGATCTAATTTGTTGCCGTCTTTGTTGTAAACTTCAGCAGCATTTGCTGCGCCTGCTACCAGCAGAGCTGGGACCAGGAGGGACAGTACTTTAACTTTCATGTTATTAACCCTCTGTTATATGCCTTTATTTGCTTTTTTATGCCACTGCATACTGATTAACCCTCATTAATCAGTCGGCAGGTCCATTCTCCCCAAAAATGCAGAATAATCCAACACGAATATGATACTAAAACTTTTAAGATGTTTCAAATATCCACATAGGTATTTCAAAATGTAAATATGATGGAACTTTTTCAAATTCTAATGGTTGAGCAAATAACGCACTAAACATCAAGTAAGATTATTTCGACCTTTAAAACAATAACTTAATCTTAAGTCTTTGACCGCACTGAATGTTAAAACAAATTCTTCACTCGCAACTAAAATATCTCTCGCTATCATCATTAACTTTATTTATTACCGTCATTCATTTCTGAATGTCTGTTTACCCCTATTTCGGCCGGATGCATCGCATCCGGTTTTTTTTACCCTTCTTTACACATCTTTTATTTTCCTGTGCTACCATAGCAAAATTATAACAATCGTTAACTATTTCGTAAAAAACGACAACAATTACCGACAAAATCTATCTGCACTATTTTCCTGATAATTTTCTTCATGCCTGTGGGTTATTTGTACATTAACAACGCATTTGTACATTTATTTACCGCAGCGCAAAATGTGAAATATCGTCGGCTAATGCCTTAACATCAATCAGGTAAGAGTCTGGAATTTCACACTGTACCCTTTATACTGCCCTATCACTTTGCGAAGTTTTAACAGGTCATAAACACGAATGCGTCAGAAAGAGACAACGGCCACGACCCGCTTTTCACTCCTACCGGGGAGCATTACCCGCTTCTTTTTACTGCTGATCATCGTGTTACTGGTGACGATGGGTGTAATGGTACAAAGCGCCGTTAACGCCTGGCTGAAAGATAAAAGCTACCAGATCGTTGATATTACCCATGCCATACAAAAGCGCGTCGATACATGGCGTTATGTGACCTGGCAAATCTACGACAACATTGCCGCGACGGCCTCTACCTCCTCCAGCGAAGGGTTGCAGGAGACGCGCCTGAAACAGGATGTCTATTATCTGGAAAAACCGCGCCGCAAAACAGAAGCCCTGATCTTTGGTTCTCACGACAACTCAACGCTTGAAATGACCCAAAGAATGTCCACTTATCTGGACACATTATGGGGCGCAGAGAATGTTCCCTGGTCGATGTACTATCTGAACGGTCAGGATAACAGCCTGGTTTTGATCTCCACCCTACCGCTCAAAGATCTCACCTCGGGATTTAAAGAGTCGACCGTCAGTGACATTGTTGATTCTCGTCGCGCAGAGATGTTGCAACAGGCCAACGCCCTGGATGAACGCGAAAGTTTTTCTAACCTGCGCCGCCTGGCCTGGCAGAACGGACATTATTTTACCCTGCGCACCACCTTTAACCAGCCGGGGCATCTGGCGACGGTAGTCGCTTTTGATCTGCCTATTAATGATTTGATCCCGCCGGGGATGCCGCTGGATAGTTTCCGTCTGGAGCCAGACGCGACAGCTGCGGGAACCAATAATAATGAGAAAGAAGCGACGGATAGCGTCAGTATCCACTTTAATAGTTCGAAGATTGAAATCTCTTCGGCGCTAAACTCCACGGATATGCGTCTGGTCTGGCAGGTTCCTTATGGCACATTGCTGCTGGATACGTTGCAAAACATTCTCCTGCCGCTGCTGCTGAACATCGGTTTGCTGGCGCTGGCGCTGTTTGGCTATACCACCTTCCGCCATTTCTCTGGCCGCACCACCGAAAGCGTACCCAGCACGGCAGTGAACAATGAACTGCGCGTTTTGCGGGCCATCAATGAAGAGATCGTGTCACTGCTGCCGCTCGGCCTGCTGGTTCACGATCAGGAATCAAATCGCACAGTAATAAGTAACAAAATTGCCGATCACCTGCTGCCGCATTTGAATCTGCAAAACATCACCACTATGGCAGAGCAGCATCAGGGCATCATTCAGGCGACGATCAATAACGAACTGTATGAGATCCGTATGTTCCGCAGCCAGGTCGCGCCGCGTACACAAATCTTCATTATTCGCGATCAAGATCGAGAAGTACTGGTGAACAAGAAACTCAAGCAGGCGCAGCGTCTGTACGAGAAAAATCAGCAAGGCCGGATGGCCTTTATGAAAAATATTGGCGATGCACTAAAAGAACCTGCTCGCTCCCTGGCGGCAAGCGCAGCCAAACTCAACACACCGGAAAGCAAACAACTGGCGAATCAGGCTGATGTGCTGGTGCGCCTGGTCGATGAAATCCAGTTAGCAAATATGCTTGCCGACGATAGCTGGAAAAGCGAGAGCGAGCTTTTCTCCGTGCAGGATTTAATTGATGAAGTCGTGCCTTCCGTGTTGCCAGCCATCAAGCGTAAAGGTTTGCAGCTATTGATTAACAATCATCTAAAAGCACACGATATGCGCTGCGGCGATCGCGATGCCCTACGCCGTATTTTGCTGTTACTGATGCAATATGCTGTCACCTCAACGCAAATGGGGAAAATTACCCTTGAGGTTGACCAGGACGAATCTTCCGAAGAACGTCTGACTTTCCGCATTCTGGACACCGGAGATGGCATAAGTATTCATGAAATGGATAATTTGCACTTCCCGTTCATCAACCAGACCCAAAGCGATCGTTACGGCAAGGCGGATCCGTTAGCATTCTGGTTGAGCGATCAACTGGCGCGCAAGCTAGGCGGTCATTTAAACATCAAAACGCGCGACGAGCTTGGTACACGTTATTCCGTGCATATCAAAATGCCCACTGCGGAACCGGAAGTAGAAGAGGAAGAAGAGCGTTTACTGGATGATGTTAGCGTGATGATGGACATAACTTCCGCAGAAATTCGGAATATTGTCACTCGCCAGTTAGAAAATTGGGGGGCAACCTGCATCACACCGGATGAAAGATTAATTAGTCAAGATTATGATATCTTTTTAACGGATAATCCGTCTAATCTTACTGCCTCTGGCTTGCTTTTAAGCGATGATGAGTCTGGCGTACGGGAAATTGGACCTGGTCAATTGTGCGTCAACTTCAATATGAGCAACGCTATGCAGGAAGCGGTCTTACAATTGATCGAAGTGCAACTAGCGCAGGAAGAGGTGACTGAATCGCCTCTGGGCGGAGATGAAAATGCACAACTCCATGCCAGCGGCTATTATGCGCTCTTTGTAGACACAGTACCGGATGATGTTAAGAGGCTATATACTGAGGCAGCAACCAGTGACTTTGCTGCGTTAGCCCAAACGGCTCATCGTCTGAAAGGCGTGTTTGCCATGCTTAATCTGGTACCCGGCAAGCAGTTATGTGAAACGCTGGAACATCTTATTCGCGAGAAGGATGTCCCAGGAATAGAAAAATACATCAGCGACATTGACAGCTATGTCAAGAGCTTGCTGTAGCAAGGTAGCCTATTACATGAACAATATGAACGTAATTATTGCTGATGACCATCCGATAGTCTTGTTCGGTATTCGCAAATCACTTGAGCAAATCGAGTGGGTGAATGTTGTCGGCGAATTTGAGGACTCTACAGCACTGATCAATAACCTGCCGAAGCTGGATGCGCATGTTTTGATTACCGATCTCTCCATGCCTGGCGATAAATACGGCGATGGCATTACCTTAATCAAGTACATCAAGCGCCACTTCCCAAGTCTGTCGATTATTGTTCTGACCATGAACAACAACCCGGCTATTCTTAGCGCGGTACTGGACCTGGATATCGAAGGGATCGTTCTGAAACAAGGTGCGCCGACCGACCTGCCGAAAGCGCTCGCCGCGCTACAGAAAGGTAAGAAATTTACTCCGGAAAGCGTTTCTCGGCTGTTAGAGAAAATCAGTGCTGGCGGTTACGGTGACAAGCGCCTCTCACCAAAAGAGAGTGAAGTTCTGCGCCTGTTTGCCGAAGGCTTCCTGGTTACCGAGATTGCTAAAAAGCTGAACCGAAGCATTAAAACCATCAGTAGCCAGAAAAAATCCGCAATGATGAAGCTGGGTGTCGAGAACGATATCGCTCTGTTGAATTATCTCTCTTCTGTGACGTTAAGTCCGGCGGATAAAGAGTAATTTCCCGCATTCCCGATAAACTCCGATTACCGGATGCAGCGTAAACACCTTATCCGGCCTACAAATCCCATTATTTCAATGGATTACGATAATGTAGGCCAGATAAGACGCGCCAGCGCCGCATCTGGCATTTGCTCCGATTGCCGGATGCGGCGTAAACGCCTTATCCGGCCTACGAATTCCATTATTTCAATGGATTACGATAATGTAGGCCAGATAAGACGCGCCAGCGTCGCATCTGGCATTTGCTCCGATTGCCGGATGCGGCGTAAACGCCTTATCCGGCCTACAAATTCCATTATTTCAATGGATTTCGATAATGTAGGCCAGATAAGACGCGTCAGCGTCGCATCTGGCATTTGCTCCGATTGCCGGATGCAGCGTAAACGCCTTATCCGACCTACGAATTCCATTATTTCAATGGATTACGATAATGTAGACCAGATAAGACGCGCCAGCGCCGCATCTGGCATTTGCTCCGATTGCCGGATGCGGCGTAAACGCCTTATCCGGCCTACAAATTCCATTATTTCAATGGATTTCGATAATGTAGGCCAGATAAGACGCGTCAGCGTCGCATCTGGCATTTGCACCGATTACCGGATGCGGCGTAAACGGCTTATCCGGCTTACGATTCTCGCGCTTTCCTGACCCTCTCGGCATACATCGTCAGCGTCTGTTTTATAACATCCAACGTCACTGGCTTAGACAGACAGCTATCCATACCAGACTCCAGACACCGCTGTTTCTCTTCAGCCAACGCATTGGCCGTTACCCCTATTACCGGCAACGTCAGTCCCAGCTGGCGGATACGTTGCGTTAACCGATAGCCATCCATATTCGGCATGTTGACATCACTTAACACGATATCAATGTGATTCTTACTAAGAACATTAAGCGCATCAACACCATCATTCGCCGTCTTACACTGATAGCCTAACGATCCAAGCTGATCGGCCAACAGACGACGGTTAATTGGATGATCGTCCACGACCAGAATCATCATATCGTCGTTATTGCTGACCACTTTGTCGGTCGACGGCAGAGAGTTAGCAGGATCGTCGCTCTCCATTTCTATCAGATAGATGCGCGCCAGCAATGTCGGTAGCTCGTGCGGAGCTGCCACACTGTGTACCCATTCACCAGGCGCTTTCTCAAGAGGGATACCGATATGGCGACGACAGAAAGTCACAACCGCCCTGCCCTGCCATTTTTTACTCATCACATCATCGGTGATCAACACATCTTCGGAAGTCGGCTCCTGCCCTTCGTATGTAGCAACGACTATGCCGCTACGCTGCAAACTGGTTTCAAGGAACTGACAGAGCGACGCATTGCGTACCGCCAGCCAGCAACGTTTACCCGTTAATCCTTCGACACCTTTTTTCTGCGGATACTGAGCGCCATACAGTGGAATACGCACCGCAAACTGGCTGCCCATTCCCGGTTCAGAATCCACCGAGATGTCACCGTCCATCATGCTGATCAGTTTTTCACAAATCGCCAGCCCCAGACCAGTACCCTGGAAGTTACGCTGTACGCCCGTCCCTACCTGGAAGAATGGATCAAATAACCGCACCACTTCTTTAGCTGGAATGCCCACCCCGGTATCGCGAACGCGAATAGAAAGATAATCACCATCAACGCGAACATGCAGAACAATGCAGCCGGTATCGGTAAATTTAATAGCATTACTCAACAGGTTGGAGATCACCTGCTGCAAGCGCATTGGGTCGCCATTGAGCGCCATCGGTACATCTGGCTCAATAAAACAGTACAAACCAAGTTGCTTGCGTACCACCAGCGGCAAATAGTTGGCGGTGATGTGGTTCATGACTTCGCGCGGTGAAAACTCGCGAGGTTCGATTTTCAACTGTTCCGATTCAATCTTCGAGAAATCGAGAATGTCGCTAATAATTTTCAATAACAGGCTGGAAGAGTTATTCATTGCCGTCACCAGACGGTCGACACCTTTTGGTAACTCTTTGGTTTGTAATAGATCCAGGTTGCCGATAATGCCATACAGCGGCGTTCGCAGTTCGTGACTGACGGTAGCAAGGAACATCGATTTTGACTGGCTCGCCTGTTCTGCTGCCTGCGCCATTTCTTGCAGCGACTCTTCCATCTTCACACGTGAAGACACATCTACCAGTACGCAAATTGCCACGTTTTCATTACGATAGCGCGAATGAACAAAGCTGATTTGCAGGTTGGTATTGTTACTGGTAAGGACATCGACAAAATTGACCTGCTGGCCACAAATAATTTGCGTCAGCCGTTGGCGATCCTCATGCGTAAGCATGTTGAGATAGGTATGCGCCAGTTCGTTACTCAAAATATTAACGCCATCGACAGTTCGCAAAATGCAGATCCCCACAGGCGCTGAGGCGACTATCTTGCGGTTAAACTGCTCATGCTCTTCCAGTCGCTGGGCGTCACTTTCCGCCGGAATAAAAATACGTCGCTCATACATCCGTGCGAGGGTAAACAATGCAGCACCCGCAATCACGTTCAGCAAAATCGCGTTAAGTATCAACATGCGAATACGTTCCAGCACCTGATCAACAGGCACGGAATAGACAATACTTAGCGAAGACGGCGGTAGATTTTTTTTCAGCACCAGCTCACGGAAACCTGGCGTATAGCCAAACCAGGATCGCTCCTGCATCCAACGCGGTTCGGCTTTAATCTTACTTTCCGGTCCGGTCAGCGAAATCAGGGTATGGCCATTTTCATCAAGAATGGTGACACCCATCGGCAACGTCCCCGGCAGGAAGAAGTTCTCCATCCGAATTGTCTGTTCTACGCCTAAAAGCGCTTGCAAACGGTTTGCCAGATAAACCGGCGTCAGCGCGTAGAAATATCCCACCCCAGGACGCGGCCCTTCACTGATCCAGAAAAGGTTACTGCCACTGTCATCCTGTGGCGCGTTACGATATTTGTTAATGCGTTCATGCAGGGCTTTCAGAGCGGTGTCACGTTCGACGGGCATATCACGCAGGCCAAAGTTAGCCATACAGAGGTTATCGCTGCCGATTAAAAACACGCGGTTGAGATCGTAAGCCGCAGAGAAGTTATCGCGCCAGTAGCGCATAAACCACGCCAGTGACTCCAGGGAGCCTCGCCAGGTATTGCTCATTGCGGAACAATCGGAATCAGCAAACAGCGGTTCGAAAACCGGCACATCTGCTTGCGTTTCACGCCCACGCGGAGAAAGCACGCCGTTTTCCACGGATAAGCGATTTTCAGCAATGTACTTCAGCTCTTTCATGACATCAGAGGTGCGCTGAATAAACCGCTGGGCCTGATCGGAGCTCAGATTAAATTCCTGACGAATCTCAGATTCTCGTTGATGTAAAGCGTTGACGATGTAAAACACTGATGAAAAAGCAATCAACAGCCAGATCAATAACGCCAGCGCTCTAAACATGTAGCGCGAGACTTTCAGGGTTGTGCGAAAAGAAGCAAGGTATTTCAAAGGGGCGAAGCTCCGCCTCAGGTGACCGATGGAGTGTGGTTAAGGTAGCGGTAAAAGCGTGCCACCGCAATGTTCTGTCTTCTCTGGAATATGATACACCGCCGAGAAATCATTACCTTAACCCCTGATAATCGTCGTTTGCCTGAAAAACCAACCCGGATACCCAGCATGCACTCTCTGAAGTGGTTGTACCCACGTCGTCTGCGCAACCAGCTCATTATGATGGCAATCCTGATGGTCATCATTCCGACGCTATCTATTGGTTATATCGTAGAAACTGAGGGTCGGTCAGCGGTCTTATCTGAAAAAGAGAAAAAATTAGCGGCAGTTGTGCAGTTGCTGAACGCCGCACTGGAAGAACGCTTTGCGCTTTACCAACATCTGCCTCGTGAGGCACGCATCCAGGCACTGAATCATGAGTTGGCTCCCATCACTGAACGTATTACCCGAGCATTTCCCGGTGTCGGGGCTGGCTATTACCACAAAGGACTGGATGCAATTATCACTTATGCCCCGTCGGCACTCTATCAAAGCAATGTAGGTATTAGCATCACCCCGGATCATCCCGGCAATATCGTTATGCAAACCAACACGCCACAACTCTTTTCCGGCAGGCAAGTCCGCGGCGATATTATGAATTCCATGATCCCAATAGAACGCCAGGGCATCGTGCTTGGTTATATATGGGCGAATGAATTAACGGAGGATATTCGTCGTCAGGCATGGAAAATGGACGTGCGGATAATCATTGTCCTTTCTGCCGGGCTGCTGATTAGTCTGCTGTTGATTGTGCTTTTTTCCCGTCGTTTAAGCGCCAACATCGATATCATCACCGCGGGTCTGTCGACGCTAGCGCAGAATAATCCTACACAATTGCCACCGCTACCTGGCGAACTAGGGCAAATCAGCCGTTGTGTGAATAACCTTGCCGATGCGCTTCGTGAATCGAAAACACTCAATGACCTGATTATTGAAAATGCCGCCGATGCCGTGATTGCCATTGACCGACAAGGCGATGTGATCACCATGAATCCCGCAGCGGAAGCCATTACCGGATACAAACGTCACGAGCTGGTAGGCCAGCCTTACGCCACGCTATTTGCCAACACCCATTTTTATAGCCCTGTCCTCGATACGCTGGCGCACGGCATTGAACATATGGCACTGGAAATCAGCTATCCCGGACGCGACCGAACCATTGAAATCAGCGCCACCACCAGCCGAATCCATGACGGACATGGCCAAATGATTGGCGCTTTAGTGATTTTTTCCGATCTGACGGCGCGTAAAGAGGGCCAGCGGCGACTGGCGCAGACGGAAAGACTCGCCACCCTGGGGGAACTGATGGCGGGCGTAGCCCATGAAGTGCGCAATCCTCTCACCGCCATCCGGGGTTACGTGCAAATCATTCGCCAACAGACTCCCCAGTCAGAGCACAAGGAATATCTCTCAATTGTGCTGAATGAGATTGATTCCATTAATAAAGTTATTCAGCAGCTTTTGGATTTTTCCCGTCCGCGTAAAAGCCAGTGGCAACAAGTGTATCTCAATGCCTTGATCGAAGAGACGCTGATTCTTGCCCAAACCTCCGGCGTACAGGCACGAATCGACTTTATTACAGAGCTTGATCCTTCACTCACTGCGATCGTGGCAGATCGAGAACTACTCAAGCAGGTAATCCTGAATATGTTGATCAATGCCGTGCAAGCTATCACCGCGCGCGGGGAAATCCGCATTCGCACGTGGATGTATATGGCTAACCAGCAGGCGATCACGATTGAAGACAACGGCTGCGGCATCGACCTGTCACTACAGAGAAAAATCTTTGATCCCTTCTTTACCACCAAAGCGTCCGGTACGGGACTTGGCCTCGCCCTAAGCCAACGAATTATTAATGCGCATCAGGGCGATATACGCGTCGCCAGCCTCCCCGGCTGTGGTGCCACATTTACCCTTATCTTACCGATTGATCCGCAGGAAAATTTGCCCTTATGAATGCTGTTTACCGAATCCTGATTGTCGACGACGAAGAGAATGTGCGTCGTATGTTGTCCACCGCATTTTCTTTGCAGGGTTATGACACTCACTGCGCCAGTAATGGACAAGAAGCCTTGCCTCTGTTCACCCGTGTGCAGCCGGACGTAGTGCTGATGGATATCCGGATGCCGGAAATGGATGGCATCAGCGCGTTAAAAGCGATGCGTGGTCACAACCCTCGTACGCCCGTTGTCCTGATGACCGCGTATGCGGAGGTCGAAACGGCGGTGGAAGCCTTACGCAGCGGTGCGTTTGATTACGTAATCAAACCGTTTGATCTGGATGAACTGAACCTGGTCGTGCAGCGCGCATTACAGCTGCAGTCAATGAAGAAAGAGATTCGCCAGCTACATCAAGCGCTAAGCGCCAGTTGGCAGTGGGGCCACATATTAACCAACAGCCCGGCCATGAAGGAAATCTGCAAGGATACGGCAAAAATCGCCCTCTCCCAGGCCAGCGTATTAGTCAGCGGCGAAAGTGGTACGGGTAAAGAGCTGATCGCCCGGGCGATCCATTACAACTCCCGACGCGCCAATGGGCCATTTATTAAAATTAATTGTGCCGCGCTACCAGAATCCCTGCTTGAAAGCGAACTTTTTGGTCATGAAAAGGGCGCATTTACTGGTGCACAAGCGCTACGTCAGGGGCTTTTTGAGCGTGCCGACAGCGGAACGTTATTCCTGGATGAAATAGGTGAAATGCCATTGGTATTGCAGGCCAAATTATTGCGTATTTTACAGGAAAGGGAATTTGAACGGATTGGTGGTCATCAAACCATCAAAGTCGATATTCGCATTATTGCCGCTACCAATCGTGACCTGGACGCAATGGTAAAAGAAGGGACTTTCCGTGAAGATCTCTTTTATCGCCTTAACGTAATTCATTTAATATTGCCGCCGCTTCGCGAGAGACGTGAAGACATTTCCCTGTTAGCCAACCATTTTCTGCAAAAATTCAGTAGCGAAAACCAGCGCGATATTATCGAAATAGACCCCAGCGCGATGTCGTTGCTCGCCAGCTGGTCGTGGCCAGGCAATATCCGAGAGCTTTCCAACGTCATTGAACGCGCCGTGGTAATGAACTCAGGACCGGTGATTTTTGCAGAAGATCTACCACCACAATTTCGCCAGTCTGTAAGCCTGAATAGCGATGCGAAGAGCACTCCAGTTGGCGAACGCAATCTCAAAGAAGAGATTAAGCGTGAAGAGAAACGGATCATTATTGAAGTGCTGGAGCAACAGGAGGGAAACCGTACCCGCACCGCACTGATGCTCGGTATCAGTCGCCGCGCGTTAATGTACAAACTGCAAGAATACGGTATTGATCCAGCTGGTACGTAAGACAAAAACTGCTATGCAGAAATTTGCACAGTGCGCAAATTTCTGCATAGCAGTGTATTACCTCCTACCCTCCTTATTTTTTTAATTCCCTTTTTTTCAATACATTAGAAATCGACATCGAATAACTTCATTCTGGCACTCCCCTTGCTATGCCTTCTGTGTACCCACAACGGTGTATTCAAGAGGGATAAAAAATGAAAACAAAATTGATGAGCATAGAGGACGCCGCCAGCTTCTTTCGCGATGGCATGACCATTATGGTTGGTGGTTTTATGGGAATTGGCACGCCTCCCCGCCTCGTTGAGGCATTACTGGAGTCCGGTGTCAGGGATCTGACATTAATCGCCAATGACACGGCATTTATTGATACTGGTACTGGCCCGCTGATCGTCAACGGTCGGGTCAGCAAAGTCATCGCTTCACATATCGGCACCAACCCGGAAACCGGACGGCGTATGATTTCTGGCGAAATGGAGGTCGTTCTCGTACCGCAAGGTACGTTGATTGAGCAAATTCGCTGTGGCGGTGCTGGACTTGGTGGTTTTCTCACCCCAACCGGTGTCGGCACCGTCGTCGAAGAAGGCAAACAAACGCTCACCCTCGATGGCAAAACCTGGTTGCTTGAACGTCCATTGCGGGCAGACCTGGCGTTGATCCGCGCCCACCGTTGCGACGCACTCGGAAACCTCACCTACCAACTCAGCGCCCGCAACTTTAACCCCCTGATTGCTCTCGCAGCAGACATCACGCTGGTGGAACCCGACGAACTGGTCGACACCGGCGAATTGCAACCTGACCACATTGTCACCCCCGGTGCCGTTATCGACCACATCATCATTCCGCAGGAGAGCAAATAATGGACGCAAAACAACGTATTGCGCGCCGCGTGGCGCAGGAACTTTGTGATGGTGACATCGTTAACTTAGGGATCGGTTTACCCACAATGGTCGCCAACTATTTGCCGGAGGGTATTCATATTACTCTGCAATCGGAAAACGGCTTCCTCGGTTTAGGCCCAGTCACAACAGCGCATCCAGATCTGGTTAACGCAGGCGGACAACCGTGTGGCGTTTTACCCGGCGCAGCGATGTTCGACAGCGCGATGTCATTTGCGCTGATTCGTGGTGGTCATATTGATGCCTGTGTACTCGGTGGCTTACAGGTCGATGAACAAGGCAATCTCGCCAACTGGGTCGTGCCAGGAAAAATGGTACCTGGTATGGGTGGTGCGATGGATCTGGTGACCGGATCGCGCAAAGTGATCATTGCCATGGAACATTGCGCCAAAGATGGTTCAGCAAAAATTTTACGTCAATGCACCATGCCGCTAACCGCCCTTCACGCAGTTCATATACTGGTGACAGAACTGGCGGTGTTCCGCTTTATCGATGGCAAGATGTGGCTCACTGAAATTGCCGAAGGTTGTGATTTAGAAACTGTGCGTGCCAAAACTGAAGCGCAGTTCGCCGTCGCTGATGATCTTTTGCTCCCACAGGGGGCGCTATGATCGGTCGCATCTCGCGTTTTATGACGCGCTTTGTCAGTCGCTGGCTTCCCGATCCCCTGATCTTCGCCATGCTACTGACATTAATCACCTTTGCAGTAGCACTCTGGCTAACGCCACAAACTCCAGTCAGCATGGTGAAGCTCTGGGGCGACGGCTTCTGGAATCTGCTGGCATTCGGGATGCAGATGGCGCTCATCATCGTGACCGGACATGCACTCGCCAGTTCTGGTCCGGTGAAAAGTTTGTTACGTACTGCGGCGTCAGCAGCCAAAACGCCTACCCAAGGGGTCATGCTGGTCACCTTTTTTGGTTCCGTCGCCTGCGTAATCAACTGGGGATTCGGTCTGGTGGTTGGCGCAATGTTTGCTCGCGAAGTTGCACGTCGGGTACCAGGCTCCGACTATCCGTTGTTGATCGCTTGCGCCTACATCGGCTTTCTCACCTGGGGCGGTGGTTTTTCCGGCTCAATGCCGCTACTGGCAGCAACACCGGGGAATCCCGTTGAGCATGTCGCCGGGTTAATTCCGGTCAGCGATACCCTGTTTACTGGCTACAACATCTTTATCACCCTGGCCCTGATTGTGGTGATGCCGTTTATCACCCGCATGATGACGCCTAAGCCTTCCGACGTGGTGAGTATCGATCCGAAGCTGTTGTTGGAAGAAGCGGATTTCCAGAAGAAGCTCCCTGCAGACGCCCCACCTTCAGAGAAACTGGAAGAAAGTCGCATCCTGGCGTTGATTATTGGTGCTCTGGGCATTGCTTATCTGGTGCTGTACTTCTCCGAGAAGGGATTCAACATCACCATCAACACCGTCAACCTGATGTTTATGATTGCCGGTCTGTTGTTGCATAAAACGCCGATGGCCTATATGCGGGCGGTAAGTGCGGCTGCGCGCAGTACCGCCGGGATTCTGGTGCAATTCCCCTTCTATGCTGGGATCCAGTTAATGATGGAACACTCCGGCCTCGGTGGCCTGATCACCGAATTTTTCATCAATGTCGCCAACAAAGATACCTTCCCGCTGATGACCTTTTTTAGCTCTGCGCTAATTAACTTCGCCGTGCCTTCTGGCGGTGGACACTGGGTTATTCAGGGGCCATTCGTCCTTCCTGCCGCGCAGGCGTTAGGGGCCGATCTGGGTAAATCAGTCATGGCGATTGCTTACGGTGAACAGTGGATGAACATGGCACAACCGTTCTGGGCGCTACCTGCACTGGCAATAGCCGGGCTCGGTGTCCGAGACATCATGGGCTATTGCATCACCGCCCTGCTCTTTTCCGGCGTCATTTTCGTCATTGGTTTAACGCTGTTCTGACGGCAACTCATAAAAGGAAGAAAAATGAAAAATTGTGTCATCGTCAGTGCGGTACGTACTGCCATCGGTAGCTTTAACGGTTCTCTCGCCTCCACCAGTGCCATCGATTTGGGGGCAACGGTGATTCAAGCCGCCATTAAACGCGCGAGAATCGATTCACAACATATCGATGAAGTGATTATGGGGAACGTGTTGCAAGCCGGGCTGGGGCAAAACCCGGCGCGTCAGGCGCTGCTAAAAAGTGGACTAGCTGAAACGGTGTGCGGATTCACGGTCAACAAAGTGTGTGGTTCAGGTCTGAAAAGCGTGGCGCTTGCCGCACAAGCGATTCAGGCAGGTCAGGCGCAGAGCATCGTGGCGGGTGGAATGGAGAACATGAGTTTAGCGCCCTACTTGCTCGATGCAAAAGCACGCTCTGGTTATCGACTGGGAGACGGACAGATTTATGACGTAATCCTGCGCGATGGCCTGATGTGCGCCACCCACGGTTATCACATGGGGATTACCGCCGAGAACGTTGCCAAAGAGTATGGAATTACCCGTGAAATGCAGGATGAATTGGCGCTACATTCACAGCGTAAAGCGGCAGCCGCCATTGAGTCCGGTGCTTTTACAGCCGAAATCGTCCCGGTAAATGTTGTCACTCGGAAGAAAACCCTCGTCTTCAGTCAAGACGAATTCCCGAAAGCGGATTCTACGACTGAAGCGTTAGGCGCATTACGCCCGGCCTTCGATAAAGCAGGAACAGTCACCGCCGGGAACGCATCTGGTATTAACGACGGTGCTGCCGCTCTGGTGATTATGGAAGAATCTGCAGCACTGGAGGCTGGCCTTAAACCACTGGCACGCATTAAAAGTTATGCCAGCGGCGGCGTGGCCCCCGCGTTGATGGGAATGGGCCCCGTTCCCGCCACGCAAAAAGCGTTACAACTGGCGGAGCTACAACTGGCGGATATTGATCTCATTGAGGCTAATGAAGCGTTTGCTGCACAGTTTCTTGCTGTAGGGAAAACACTGGGCTTTGATCCTGAGAAAGTGAATGTCAACGGTGGTGCCATCGCGCTCGGGCATCCTATCGGTGCCAGTGGTGCTCGTATTCTGGTCACACTATTACATGCAATGCAGGCACGCGATAAAACGCTGGGGCTGGCAACACTGTGCATTGGTGGCGGCCAGGGAATTGCAATGGTGATTGAACGGTTGAATTAACGAACAAAAACGCCCGATAGCGAAAGTTATCGGGCGTTTTCTTGAACATCGGCAGCGAAGGTAACCCCATTAATCACCAGTCAAAACTTTTCACCAGCGTCAGCTCGCCAGCATTACGCATCGGTACAATAAAAGTTTCCTGTTTCTCATTGACCGATCCTTCATCGGTGATCAGTGTCAGTTGGGCGGTAGTTAATTCCGTTTCACTGCGCCCGCCGTAGTAGTTGATATACACCTGATAGCGCCCGTGAATCGGCGCTGGCATGGCGAAAATCTCTGGTCCGTACCCCGTCGTGACATCCATATCCAGTGCACCACTGTTTTTCAGCACCGTGTTACCGTACCAGGCATGTTCACCGTCAGGCGTAACGACATGAAGATCGAGGTCGGTATTATCCGTATCCCACGAGAGAACCAGCCGTAAACGCGCGCGGATCACTCCAGCGCCCGGCGTTGAGTAAAACTGCATTTTTTGTCGGCTTTGCCCATCTGGGCTGATGACCTGCACGCTGTTACTGCCTTCCGTGAAAATATAAGGGCGCGCAAAAGAACCATCTGACTCAATTCTCTGCGGCATACTGGCACCGTTGACCACCAGTCGCCCCTGCTGGACTTTGCCCGCCGCAGCATAATTCTTTATTTTGCCGCGGATCTGAGCTGAGATATTTTGATCATCTGCCATGTTGACGGACGACGCCGGGTAATTGATCGATTGTGAAAAACTGGCATCTTCGCCCTCTGCCGGATGCCAGCCAGAGAGCGGTGCATCAATCTCGACTTCCTGCACACCTTCACTGTGAGCGACAGGCGAAAGCGCCACCAGTAACAACGGAAGAAAAATCTTTCGCATAGCATTAGTCCATTAATAATTGTCGGGTCAGCGTTTCGATATAGTTCTCATCAAGCCCGGTGGGATAACCATCAAAGGCCAGGTGCAGATACTCATGGGTTAAATCCAGCCGATCCTGAAGCGTAAAGAAGTTACGAATAAACAGCCGTTTCTGCTGCCGATCGGTATAGGGGAAACCTGAGACTAAACGACAGACCGCAAACACGTCTGGTTCGTTGTACCCCGTCTCGCCTTGTAATATACGCCGCCACTGCGGCATTTTTTTCGCCAGCCAGGCTTTCGCTTTGGGTAATAACTGGCAGGTTGAGCGTGGCGCTCCCCAGCGGCTAAGGCTGTTGTCGGGATAAGCAAACGCGAGTATCTGGTCGTAACGCTCTCCCTGCCCCGCCTGGGCCGTGGCTTGCCGCCAGGAAAGCGTGCCTTCGGTAGCGCGACTGCCATGATAATGAACCGGATCGCCCGCATAGATGAGATCCTGCGTCCAGGCGGTCATCGTTCGCGCCCCCGTGGTGGCTGGCGAAGCAGAAACACGCTGCGTGGCGCTGCTGTCGGGAATGGTCAGGCAATCGCCTTCCCGATTGGCGTTTTGCTGTAAAAAAGTGCGAATCGCCACGGTCATGGCTTTCGCTGCCTCAGGGGGCGTACTTTTCGCCTCGCGATCCAGAACTCTGGCAACGTACTCTTCACGATCGAGATGCGACTGTAATTTCAGTTTGCCCTTCTCCGTCAGTAACGTCGTCTCACCACGGCTAACAAACGTAATGTGGTTACCATTGGCGAACGTCACACGATAGCGCCCATTGAGCACACCAGGTTTTACTGCCGTCGTGCTCTTTTCCTCAGTGACTTTCTTCAACGGATAGCGAGCAAACAGATCCACCAGTACACATTGCCCGCTGGCAACTTGCGTCGGCACAGGCAAAACCTGATTAAGTACCGTCGCATAACGGGTCAGTACTGTCTTGCTGGTGCCACCACCTGCAACCCACAGCGGCGTGCCATCAGTTAACCATCCGGCAAAACCACCCTGGCGGATTTCCTGTTTATCATCGGCAAACCAGCTCCAGGTTTTCACCCGCACACGACTACCGAGCATAGACGCAACACCGATTTTCGCCTCGTCCAGCACAACATCCAGTAAGACTTCCTGAGCTTTGTTTTGCGCGGGTAACGTCGCTAATGAATCAAGCAGCGATGTAACGGTTACCGACGTTTCTGGTTTCAGCGTAGAAAGAGATGCTAACCACGCCGGAGCCTGACGCTGTTGCCAGTATTGCCCCCATACATCCGCGCTAATGTGCAACCGCTGCGGTGCAAAATAGAGTCCGCAGGAGCGTACCAGCGCGGTATCGCGCGTTATGCTCTCCCCTGCCTGGCAACAATAAACTTCTTCCGGGGAGTTGCCGCGACACTGGTATGGCTGCTCCGGTTGATGGGTATCCTCCAGCCAGGCGTAAACATACAGTTTCCACAAACTCCCTAACGGCGTGGTGAGCGTTTCAGGTAACGTCGAGACATTTGTCACGCCTGACGACGATAACTGATACAGTTGGTCATGCTGCGCGCCCCGCAGCGCCAGTTGTAACGGCGTCTCCTGTGCAAACGTCGGCAGGGTAACCAGCGTTAATAGCCAAACGACTCTGCGCCAGTTCACTTATTTCACCTGCATTCCGGTCCATTCGCTACCTGCCGCAACGCTTTGCTGCGCAGGTGCATAGGAACGCACATAGCGAGCAGGCGGCAGAACGAATTGCCCTTTTTGTGAGAAGCGCAGCAGATGGCGGAAAGTGACCGTTCCCGTCAGTTCTTTCACCGGCACCATATAGGCCAGTTCGCCCATTTCATTACGCGCTTTTTCCAGCGATTGCCCCTGCTGTTTCGCGGCGTTGGGTTTATTGACCGAAATGCCCCACGTTGTCCGTTCAACATCGGCTCCCGGCGGCAGTGGGACTTCCACCTGACCGTAGCGCAGAACTGCATCCTGCTCGCTGGTAAGCGTGATTTCATCGAGATACAGCGCATCGCTGTTAATCTCATTGCTGGTCACCGGCTGCAACGTAAAACTCATTTCTTCATCACCGGGGATAAGCCGATACAACTGGCGTTCAACGGTCACCGGAAAATTACTTTGTTGAGCCGTTTTTGCCGGTTCACGCCAGCGGACCTGCACGTTTTGCGGCGGTAATTCGTCACCAAAAGAGAGAATTTCCGGCACGCCCTGACCAACCCAACGCCAGTATTCGCCCCCTCCGGTTAACTTATGTTTGGCCCATGCACCCGCAGGCACAGGTAATACAACCGGGGGCATCGTCGCCATATATTTCGCCAGCCAGTTCATGGCCAGCGCGCGCTCAATAGTGGATTGCTCAGCGGTCAAACCACTTAAAATAGCGGCCGCCTGGGTGGTGTCGCCACCGCTATTGAGCAGCACAACCGTGTGCGCCAGCGGCTGATTGCTGTTTGCCGCTTTATCCCACGCATATTGCTGAACCTGTGGCATCACAGTGGACTTCAACTGCGCTTTTTTCAGCAACGTCATGGTTAAGACGTTTGCCACCGCATCTGCCAGCGGAGATTCCGGTGTATCGAGGATCAAACTGTCATTGATATCGCTGGTGTCTTCCTCAGAGAAATCTTCTGTTTTAGTTCCGCGCCGGGCGATAGCTTCATCCAACCCTTTCAACAACGTTTTGCACGGCAGATTCATCTCCTGCGCCCACGCCAGCACCAGCGCCCGATGCAATAACGGCATGTTATCCGCCTGCTCCGCGTAGCTGTCGAGCATATGTTGCCAGTATTCCGGTTGTTGCGTTACGCCGAGCGCCTGGCTGGCCTGCCAGTCGGCGTACCATGCCCATGCCGTGAGGAATGCATCGCCATTGCCATCTTCACCCCACCAGGTAAAGCGCGCTCCTGGCCCCGCCAGTTGCATCAGCCGCAGACGGTTATCCTGAATCATCTGACGAATGTCGTTAGCGGCGGCACTTTGATGATCGGCAAGCGAACGCCAGGCAAGACTGAGCGGGATCAGACGGCTACCGGTGTTGATCACGCCCCCCCAGGGTTCCTCTATTAACGCATCAAGATTGTTGCGGAAAATCTCCTGCGGTGTTTCGCTACTTTGCAGCCGGATATTACTCGCCTGCTCGGGCAACATCAGCGCGTTATCGCCACCGCCGAGCATGACGTTTTTCTGCTGTTCAACGGGCCAGCTGTTATCAACAAAAGACAGTTTTGTGCTAATGCTGTCCTGCACTTGCCCATTTTGTTGCAGTTCTGCGCTTAACAAGCCAGATTGCTGAATGTTCTGCGCCAGCGAAATATAGTTCGCCCCCTTATGCAGTGTCAGCGTCTGGCGCATCTCGTCGCCCGCAAATTTACTCACCAGCTCTACCGGTTCGTTATCCTGCTGACTGAAGATAAACAGCCCTGCCGCTGGTTTGTCGCCAAGGCGATAGACCAGCGGCATACTCCACTTCATGTAGAGATTTTTTTCCGAACGCAGATAAGCACGCCCCTGCCCGACCAGTCCGTCGCCGTTCATCCCTCGAGCGGTAATGCGCCAGCGCGTTAACGAATCCGGCATCAGGAATGTAAAGTACGCTTTGCCTTGTTTATCCGTGGTTAGCGACGGTATCCATGCCGCGGTATCCACCTCTTCACGCCGTGGACGTTCAAGCATTTTTACTCGCCGCTCGCTGCGGTTAGTCGCGCCAGGCGCAACCGGCTCGCTGGAGAGCGCCTGGTCGTAGCTGATAAATGACAGACTGGAACTGGTGCGTACATTGTTACGTCCCAGCGGATAGAAAAATTTGCCGATACTCGGCGCGATTTCCGGTTGCAGCGCGTAGATCATTTCATCGACCACGCCAACCGTTAGCTGCGCAGAAACAGGTTTACCTTTCAGCGACGAGGTTAATTCGACATTGACCAGTTCACCTGGCTGGTAATGGGTTTTGTCCGTTTTCACCCGGATATCCAGCTGAGGAACGGCAACTTTGATCCCAGCATTCTGAAAACTGTACTGACCGTTACGGGTATACAGCACCGAAAAAGTGATGTTAGGCGCAAAGGAATTGCTCACCGGAACGCGGGCTTCATACTGGGTATCGTTTAAGCGTTGTAGCGTCAGCCAGTTTGCCGGTTGCGATAGCAGCGACTGCTGTTCCACGCGATCGCGTTCCAGCGTCAATAACGCTTCATCAATTGGCTCCGGGAAGGTAATCAGCATCTTCGCGGTTTCGCCTGGCTGGTACAGCGTTTTATCCGCCACGATATCTACCGTACCAGTATGCGCCGTGCTGCCCTTACCGCTGACTGCATGACTTAACCCAGCGAGAATTAAGCCGTCTTTATCGCGCAACGTCAGATTGTAGTTGCCAGGTTTTTCGAAATTAACGGTGAAGGATTTACCGCCTGACGGTAGCTCTCCGCTATGGCTCGTGCGGTCTTCGAGACGCAACCATTCATACGTAACAGGAACCTGTTTTGAAGATTCCAGCGCGGTATAACGGAACACAACCGACTCGCCGCTATTACTGTATTGTGCGGCGGTGCTTAGAGAGTAATGCGCCAGACCGCGTTCAATGAGGATCTCTTTGGTTGTGGTAACACGATATGCCGCGCCGTCGCTGGCGGAGACGGTCAGTAAATAGCGGCTCGGTTTATCTGCTGCGGGAAGATTTAACGCCACATGACCGCTGGCGTCTGAAACTGTTTCACTGCCTTCAAGCGACACAGGGAAGCGCCCGGCATAACGCAAATCGTTACCGACCATCGAAAGTTGTTGGGCGCGCAAACTTAACTGCACGCGGGCATTTTTTACCGGCTCGCCATCCGGGTAGAGCAGTTGCAGTTTGCCGCTGACCGCTTCGCCAGTTTTGAAATCTTTTTTGTCGAGAGCTAAACCAATTTCGAAATGTGGTTTGATGTAGTTTGCCACGCGAAAACTGCTGCTATAGACCTGCTTGCGGTAAGCCAGGCGTAACTCATAACCTCCGGCAACGGCATTTTCTGGCAGGCGGAAACTCCCCTGCCCGCCATTACGCGCATCAAGTGTGACATCGACGGTTTGCAACAGGCTGCCGTTGGCGTCCAGCACTGAAAGCTTCGCCGGTGCGCTGACGATAGGGGATGAATGCAACGGATCGTGAAACTCGCGGCCCATCACTTTAACATCGACACGATCGCCTGCGCGATACAGCGGGCGATCGGTAAAGATAAACAAGCGGGTATTGTAGATTTCGCTTTCGTAGAAGAAGTTCTCGGAGACAAAAACGCCGCCTTCAGCATCTTTACCCAGAATATATGAACGTTCAGGCGATATATGTTGTAACTGCAAGGTGCCGCTGTCATTGGTGACGCCTCGGGTCATCACGCCAAGACCGTCAGTCCACAGGATTTCTGATCCAGGCTTCGCGTCCCCCTGCTTTTTGCCAGCGGTCCACACCAGAAGCTCGTTACCCGACACTTTACTCAACGCCACGGTATTGGAGACAAACACCACCGTTGTTGCCCGATAACCACCCACCATCGCTTCGACGAGATACAGCCCCGGCTCTTGTTTGCCGAGAGGAATATAGATGTTGCCCGGCTGCGGCGAGATGAAGTTACTGGATGCGCCTTCCAGTTTTACCCCTTGCTGCGGTTCAACCGGTTTTGCCTGCCATAGTGGATAACGGAACTGTTCCACCAGTGGATATTTCTTCAGCGGTGAAAACTGGCTGTTTTGTACATAACGGGAAGGTTTGATGATGGCATTGCCGAGCTGCAATTCCGGTAATGCCTGGGTCACATTCTGCCGTGACTGATAAGAGAAAGAACGCTGCATGACACGGCGAGATTTGCCGTACCAGTTATCCCACAGCCAGGTTAGCGTATTGTTCAGACCGTCACCCAGATACTGCGGTTGTACTACAATGCGGTGCAGGTTTTTCTGCTGACGCAGAAATGCCATCGGATCAGGAATACGATACAGGCGAACATCCACGCCGCCGTACTCTTCCATCTGATAACGTTGATAATCGCGCCCCGGCGCTTCCAGACGTACTTTCGCCTCTTCGCTGCTGCTAAAACTGCTGTCAGCGAGCAAAAAGAACGTTCCCCCGGCTGGCGGCGCATAGTTGCTGGAAGGAAGCGAATCGTCAGCATTAACAAGCCCCGCCCCCACAAGAGACAGGCACAGGCAGGCCGCTATTGCGCCAGAAAATTTAAACGATAAATGCCAATGAAATTGGGATTGGAATCGTTGGGTATCCATCGGGTGTCCTTCCATGTCATAAGTTGTTGCAGACTGACTGCGCGCATTCCGTTGTCAGTTTTCGTGGCGCTTCCGGTGTGGTAGATGACGTAACGCCCCATCCAGACCATTAAGTGCTGGGCATCGCCCTGATCGAAAAAAATCATATCGCCAGGCAGTGCCTGGTTTATATCCTGGCCAATAAACTGGCTGTTGTACTGAATCAAATTAATCGCGGTCACATAGGGTCCGGTTTTCCCGCTCCCTTGGTTCCAGTTTTGTGCCAGTTGTCGTTGCTCAGGTGTTAGCGTCATTTCTGGCGGTAGATACTGGTTTGACAGACCGTTACTTTTTAGCCATTTGCTATCGTGAACTTTCAGCGACTCGTTCGCTGCAAAGCGCACCAGACCTGCGCAATCCTGCTGATACCAACGTGGGCTTGGCCCCTGGCGTAGCTGTTCCTGCGCAATGCGCACAAACCAGGCACGAAATAGCCCCGATTGTTCGACATTCAGCATTTCGCTATGAGCAACAAAACAACACAGCCAGCAAATCAGTGCCAGCAGTCCACGCCTCATAATGGCTGCCAGTTGATTGGTAACCATTGCCAGGCGGCGCCCGGTTTCATCTGGTCCAGCTTCATGACATAACGAGGCTGTTGCGATAAAGCGTCCAGTTTCGGCATTAATAAAGTTTGTGCGGCGTTATAAAAAACCGGTTCGAGATTCTTCGGCAGACTGGTCAGCGTTTCGTTACGCAGCAGTTTCGCCATTCCTTGTGGATTGATATATACCGGAACGACGCCATCAGTGGGTATCACATCCACCATTGCCGGGCGGGTTTTATTCAGTGTTTGCAGCGCATTATTAACCAGCGTGTCATCGAGGGAGAAAAGCAGCGTTTTGTTTTGCATCGCCAGCGACACGCGGAAAAAATAATCCGACATTAATTGATCTGGTTGCGCTGACTGTGCTTTCGGATACTGACCGTATCGGGAACTCACTTCGCGACGCCAGATTTGCGCTTCGCCCTGCTGAGTTTGAGTTACCGGTAATACGCCTTCTGGCGCTTTGCTTTCACGAGCACCAATATTTTGGGTAAACAGTTTCCCTGGCAATGGCGCCTGTTCGTCAGTGCCATCAAACTGACCAACAAACAGCGGGGTTTGCAGTTTTGAATCCTCATACCAGCACAGCCCGGCGGCACCATCTAATGCCCCATTCAACTTGTCGTTTTCCTGAGCGATTTGTGAGAGCATCTCTTCAGCAATACCGTGCGAGTAAGGCACCGCCACGCAGAAGCTTGCCCCGGCAGGCATACTGCTCCATACCGGCGTAAAATCGAAACTGGCATCCACGCTAGCGGATGCATCATTTAACGCCAGAAAGCTATGCCAGCCGTCGTTGCTCATTTCGAAGCGTACGCCAGCAAAAGAAGGCATTAATCGCTGGTAGCCAAAACCCAGCAAATTTGCACTGACCACGATGCGCTGGCGTACTGGTGTTTTTCCGGCAGCACGCTCTTCCAGACCGAAGCTGGCTTGCCAGCGTTTTTTGCCGCTCAACAAATCACTTGCGATCGCCGTGGCTTCGGTATCCTGCTGGTCATCTTTAAACAACATATCCGTGCTGGAAAACACCAGCATCTTGTCCTGATATGTCGCGAACATCAGGGCATTATTGCCGTTATAGCGCAACTGATAAACAGGGATGGTTTCACTATTTAGCTTAATACTACTGATTTCCGTCTTACTTAACTGGCTGTCGCTGGTAGCAGCAAACAGCAATGGCTCCAGCAACTTGCTCAAGCCACTACGCTGGATAAGCACCATATAATGTGAAAGATGGCCTTGTTTATCGTGCCACAGTGCCGCCTGCGCGGGCTGGTCTAAGAGCGACGAAAAGAGCTTATCTTTCAGCGTGAGATCGTGTTCATAGACAATGCGGCGAATACTGCCTTCAATGCCCAGACGATCGGCATGATTCTGATAATAGAAAACGAAATCTTCACTCAGGACATCGTGGAGATAAGGAATAGTAAGGAGATCTTTGGGAAGCTGGCTTAGAGAGTCGCTATCGAGAAAGAGGTCAGGCTCATTGAGATCGATTTGCAAATTATTATGCACTACCAGCGGCGACAACGTTTTTTCTGGACCGCTGCCAGTGTATTGCAATGCCCAGACGCCCGCGGAAAGGAGCGCAACAACACCGACACCTACAAGGCCATAAAACTGCCAGCCTTTCGCCTTTTTTTCACCGCTCATTGCCACATTCCTTGTGTATAACCGTCATTTTTGACGAACGAACTCGCCCTTTAGCGCGCCCTAATACGACAAAAGCCCAGACTTTGCAGCCTGGACTTTTCATTTCGAAGAAGGGATGTTTACTCCCTTCAGTCATGAAGCGATGAAATTATTCTTCTTCCGGTTCGTCGTCAACGTCCACTTCCGGAGCGATTTCATCGTCCCCTTCCGCGGCACTGCCGTCGATGGTATCCAGATCTTCTTCGTCAACCGGTTCAGCAACACGCTGCAGACCCACTACGTTTTCATCTTCCGCAGTACGGATGAGGATCACGCCCTGGGTGTTACGGCCAACGATGCTGATTTCCGAAACGCGAGTACGTACCAGCGTACCGGCATCGGTGATCATCATGATCTGGTCGCAATCATCTACCTGCACCGCGCCAACCACTAAACCGTTACGTTCGGTAACCTTGATGGAGATAACCCCTTTCGTCGCACGCGACTTGGTTGGGTATTCCGCCACTGCGGTACGTTTACCATAACCGTTCTGCGTTGCGGTGAGGATGGCGCCATCGCCACGCGGCACGATCAGAGAGACGACTTTATCGCCTTCGCCTAAGCGAATACCGCGAACACCGGTGGTGTTGCAGCCCATCGCACGGACAGAAGACTCTTTAAAGCGCACCACTTTACCTTCGGCGGAGAACAACATTACTTCATCTTCGCCACTGGTCAGGTCAACGCCGATCAGCTCATCGCCTTCAACCAGTTTGATCGCCACTTTACCGGCGGTACGCAGACGGTTGAACTCGGTGAGGACGGTTTTCTTCACAGTACCGTTAGCGGTCGCCATGAAGACTTTCACGCCTTCTTCAAACTCGGTCACCGGCAGGATCGCGGTGATACGTTCGTCCTGCTCCAGCGGCAGCAGGTTGACGATCGGACGACCGCGTGCACCACGAGAGGCTTCCGGCAACTGATAAACTTTCATCGAATAGACACGACCACGGCTGGAGAAGCACAGGATATGATCGTGAGTGTTCGCCACCAGCAGTCGGTCGATAAAGTCTTCTTCTTTAATACGTGCGGCAGATTTACCTTTCCCGCCACGACGCTGCGCTTCGTATTCAGAAAGCGGCTGATACTTCACGTAGCCCTGGTGAGAGAGCGTGACGACGACATCTTCCTGGGTGATCAGATCTTCCAGGTTGATGTCTGCGCTGTTGGCGGTGATTTCAGTACGACGTTTGTCGCCGAACTGTTCACGAACCAGCTCCAGCTCTTCGCGGATCACTTCCATCAGACGATCGGCGCTGCCAAGAATACGCAGCAGTTCCGCGATCTGATCCAGCAGTTCTTTGTATTCGTCGAGCAGTTTTTCGTGCTCAAGGCCAGTCAGTTTCTGCAAACGCAGATCCAGAATCGCCTGGGCTTGCTGTTCGGTCAGATAGTACAGACCATCGCGCACGCCGAACTCTGGCTCCAGCCATTCCGGACGCGCAGCATCGTCGCCAGCACGTTCCAGCATCGCGGCAACGTTGCCCAGCTGCCACGGATTAGCAACCAGCGCGGTTTTCGCTTCTGCAGGCGTCGGCGCATGACGGATCAGTTCGATGATCGGGTCGATGTTTGCCAGCGCCACGGCCAATGCTTCAAGGATATGCGCACGGTCGCGAGCTTTACGCAGTTCGAAAATGGTACGACGGGTCACCACTTCGCGGCGGTGACGAACAAACGCCGCGATGATGTCTTTCAGGTTCATGATCTTCGGCTGACCATGGTGCAATGCCACCATGTTGATACCGAAAGAAACCTGCAACTGGGTCTGGGAGTAGAGGTTGTTGAGCACCACTTCACCGACCGCATCGCGTTTCACTTCAATCACGATGCGCATGCCGTCTTTGTCAGACTCGTCACGCAGCGCGCTGATGCCTTCCACACGTTTTTCTTTTACCAGTTCCGCAATCTTCTCGATCAGGCGCGCTTTGTTCACCTGATACGGAATTTCGTGGACGATAATGGTTTCACGCCCGGTTTTGGCGTCAACTTCCACTTCTGCGCGAGCGCGGATATACACCTTGCCGCGACCGGTACGGTAAGCTTCTTCAATACCGCGGCGACCGTTAATGATTGCCGCCGTCGGGAAGTCCGGGCCCGGGATGTGTTCCATCAGCCCTTCAATGCTGATGTCTTCATCATCGATATACGCCAGACAACCATTGATGACTTCCGTCAGGTTGTGCGGCGGGATGTTGGTTGCCATACCTACGGCGATACCGGAAGAACCGTTCACCAGCAGGTTAGGAATTTTGGTCGGCATGACGTCAGGAATTTTTTCCGTGCCGTCATAGTTATCAACGAAATCGACCGTCTCTTTTTCGAGATCGGCCATCAGTTCATGGGCAATTTTCGCCAGACGGATTTCCGTATAACGCATTGCCGCCGCAGAGTCGCCGTCGATAGAACCGAAGTTACCCTGACCGTCTACCAGCATATAACGCAGCGAGAATGGCTGCGCCATGCGGACGATCGTGTCATAGACCGCCGAGTCACCATGGGGATGGTATTTACCGATTACGTCACCAACGACACGGGCAGATTTTTTATAGGCTTTGTTCCAGTCATTGCCTAGTACGTTCATGGCGTAAAGTACGCGACGGTGTACCGGCTTCAGGCCATCTCGGACATCTGGCAGCGCACGGCCAACAATGACCGACATCGCATAATCCAGATAGGAGCTCTTCAGCTCTTCCTCAATGTTGACCGGTGTAATTTCTCTCGCAAGGTCGCTCATCTAACCGCTATCCCTCTACTGTATCCCGGATTCAAAGGTCGCAAATTATAACACAGCCGCGCAGATTGAGGTAAACCAATACGCTTTATTCACATCCAATGCCTGATATACTCGATTGTCTTGCCAATTACGGAGTAGAAGTGCCAATGAATGCCGAAAAATCGCCGGTAAACCATAACGTAGACCACGAAGAGATCGCTAAATTTGAAGCCGTCGCCTCCCGCTGGTGGGATCTGGAAGGCGAGTTCAAACCACTGCACCGCATTAACCCGCTGCGTCTGGGCTATATTGCCGAGCGTGCTGGCGGTTTATTTGGCAAAAAGGTGCTCGATGTCGGTTGTGGCGGCGGCATTCTGGCCGAGAGTATGGCGCGCGAAGGCGCGACGGTGACCGGTCTGGATATGGGCTTTGAGCCATTGCAGGTGGCAAAGCTGCACGCGCTGGAAAGCGGTATTCAGGTAGAGTACGTACAGGAAACCGTGGAAGAACACGCGGCAAAACATGCCGGGCAGTATGATGTGGTGACCTGCATGGAGATGCTGGAACACGTTCCCGATCCGCAGTCAGTGGTCAGAGCCTGTGCACAACTGGTAAAACCGGGTGGCGATGTCTTTTTCTCCACGCTTAATCGTAATGGCAAGTCGTGGCTAATGGCGGTGGTCGGCGCTGAATATATTTTGCGCATGGTGCCTAAAGGCACGCACGACGTGAAGAAGTTTATTAAACCGGCAGAATTGCTGGGCTGGGTGGATCAAACCAGTCTAAAAGAGCGCCATATGATCGGGCTGCATTATAACCCGATCACTAATACTTTTAAGCTCGGCCCCGGCGTTGATGTGAACTATATGCTGCACACGCAGAATAAGTAAGGTTGTTGTTTGGATTCATCCGGCAACCGCGCCAATGCCTGATGCGACGCTTGCCACGTCTTATCAGGCCTACAAATACTCCCGTAGGCCGGATAAGGCGTTTACGCCGCATCCGGCAACGATGCCGGGCGGACAGCGATTACCATTTCACCGTCATCGACAAAAACCCTGCCGTCTGGGCAAAATCATCGCTTCCTTTCTGCCACGCCACGCTGCCACGCAGGGAAACTCGCTGACTGATATTGCCCGTTACTCCCACTTTTATTTCACCACGCTGCTTCGCCGCATCGTCGCTGATTTGGCTACCATCTTCTTCAATTTCCGTCGAATGGGGATCGTGATAATAATTCAAATCCAACGTTGGCGTGATATGAAGCGCAGTATGCCATTCGCTGTGTAATCCCAGCCGCGTCTGAATATCATCGCCCTGCGATTGTGACACCCGCGCATGGTTAGCGGCGGTAAAATCATCCTGCTGCACGCCCTGATAAATCACCTGCGCCTGCGGTTCAATTAACACACCACGCCCCGGTAACCACTGATAGCCGGCTTCCAGCGAAGCAACGATCCCCGACGAATGGTAATGATCCGCACCATCACCTTGTTCAGAAACATCATTGCTAAACCAGGCATATTGCAGCCAGCTATCCAGCCATGCCCCTTGTTTTTGGCTACCGTGCTGAAACCAGCTTGAGGTCAGCCCAACAGCATAACCGTGGTTCTGGTTATCGGCGCGAGTTCCGGTCATATTCGAGCGACTGTCCCCCTGATTATCACTGTAGCCACCTACGGCCCCTAGCATCCACTGGCCATCATCGCCCCAGTCTCCGCTTAACAGGTTGCCGCTAAGCTGTACCGTAGAAATGTCTTCATGCTGGGCCAACTGCCCTGCTGCTGTGTAATGATAATCTCCGCCGATAACGCGTAAATTCAGCGTCTGACCATCGCCACCAGCGTGATCGTGTCGCTCCATCATAAACGCCCGATTTGCCGCCCGAAGGTTATTAAAATATCCACCAACTTTGGCATTCAGCACAGGCTGATAAGCGGGTGTTGGGTCGGGCTCCGGCGTGGGATCGGGAGTCGGATCCGGATCGGGCGGTGGCGTCGGAGTGACTTTTTGCGAGCGCAGATACCAGTCATTATCATCTTCCACCAACGTATAGTCGTAAGCGCCCATATTGACGTAGCCGCTGCCCGCCAGACTAAACTGCGCATTGTTTTGAAATTGCGTGGGATCGGCTGTGAAATCAATCACTTTAATGCCTGTAGATGTCGGCTCACCAATCCCGGTAATGGGGTTAACCACCACGGTCGTGTTGCCAGCAGTATTACCGTTCAACACCAGTTGGTCGCTTGCTGAGTCATCGCCGTTTAATTCGCTATCGAGCAGTAGCGTACCGCCGCCGGTATAATCACCGTTTACCGTCAGCGTATCGCCAGCGACGCCATTTTGCAGGCTAACCGCACCGGACGTATTGGTCAGATCACCATTAACCGTCACGTCTGAAAGATAAGTCAGACTGTCAGTTTCCAGGTTGGTATTAAGCTCACCTGTCAACATCACACCATCGGTGGCATTCACCAACGTACCGTCGCCGTTAAACAGCGAGGCATCCAGTGCGGCGGAAGTATCCTGCCCGGTCAGGCGCAAAACCGTACCATCGCTGATGTCGATAGTGCCGCTGGAAGTAGCATCAATAGACTGAATATCCTGATCCGCACCAGTCTCGAACGTCGCCCCATCACCGACCCACAGCGATGATGCATAAGGAAAGATATCCACAGCATCGCCTTTCAACGTGCCTTCTTCCACTCGCACCGCCGACTGCGCCGTGCCACTGGCAGTCAGTTCCAACGTTCCTGCACCGGTTTTCGTCAGTGTGGTTCCCACGTCCTGCTGCTGCCCGCTGCTGTCAGCCATCAGTGCGCCCCACTGCGTGTCTACACCCGCATCCACCATCACTTCACCATCGGCGCGCATTTCGATATCACGTCCGTGGCCTGCCGCATCTGAACGCGTGTCAACGTTGGAGTTAATCTCCATCGTGCTATCTTGTTGATTATCAGCAAAGATAACCTGGCGGTTATAGTGGGTATCACCAAGCTGAGAGTTGTCGCTCACCACCAGCGTACCGGAAGCGATTTGTGTTGTGCCGAGGTATTGATTGTCATTTGCCAGGCTGACCTGCCCGTCACCTGCATCCACCACCACATAAACACCATTATTCCCGTCATCGCCAATATGCAGATCGTCGCCACCGTAAAGATCGACAACATCCTGCTGACCAATCACCGTACCGTCGCTGCCACTGATTTCCAGACCATCGTTCTCTGACGTACCGCTCTGCCAGGTAGTAAAATCGGAGAGATCCAATACGCCGCCATTTAACACGATGGACTGCGGATCGTCTTGCATCTCCGCAAGATCCGTGGCGTTACCCGAAAGCGAGAGGATTGCGCCATCTTCCACCACAATATCGCCGGTCAGCGCCATCGACTGCGCACCCGCCAGTACATAACTCCCGTTTTCAGCAATAGTCAGTTGCCCTTCCCCCTGAATAGTTCCGGCAAAACCGCCCTGGTTGACGGTAACATTGCCGCCAGCGTCAATATTTAAAGTGCCATTCTGAAAACCCGTTAACGAATGTACAAATGTTTGCTGAGTCGAACCGACGTTAAGCTCTGCCTGATTATCTGTTTGTCCGATACTACCAACGCTCAAGCCATAGCAATTTTGTGGATTACTTTGGCACTGACTGTCACCGACATTCATCAGCGAATTATTCCGCCCTAGCGTGACTTCACCGTTTTTAATTCTCATCTCGCCAGTAAAATAATTGTTATCAGCGTTAAGCACCAGTTCGCCCGCTCCGGCTTTGGTAATAACGCCCGTCCCCGCAATGGAGTCGATAGCCCCATCATTTTTTGTACTGCCAATGATCAAGGTTTTATCAGCCGCAACATCAAAACGGATTTCACTTGCCCCTGTATACAGAAAGCCTCCAGCTGCTGCCGAAGCGTCTTCACCATAAGCGGATGCGCTGTTATTCACATCTACTAATACGCCCCCGTTCTGGCTGTAGCTGTCATCAACAGCGATATCAATAAGATAAGGAGAAGTCGTGCTACTGGTATAAATTGCGCCACCATAACCTTCAGCAGTGTTATTTATGAACGAAGTATTGTTAATAATGGTAAATCCTGATGGGTGTGTTTTATCGCTATTATTATCAGTAATATCGATGGCTCCACCATCACCATCACTGTAACTTGTTGATGTATATGCCTGATTATTATCAAAAACAGTGTTATTTAAGTAGACATTATTATTAATTGAATAAATTGCGCCACCTTTACCATCATTAGCAACATTATCCGTAAATACAGCATTGGTAATGCTAAGATCAATATCACCAGCGTCATTTGTTCCCGCAGAGTAGATCGCCCCTCCATACCCTCCAGCGATGTTATTGTCAAAAATAACCTGAGTAAGGTTCAGCGTTGAGTTTTCTTTTGCAAAGATAGCTCCGCCATTATTATATTCACCGCTCACGGCATTATTTTCAAACAGAGTCATCCCTGTTCCGCCTTGTGCTGATAATGTGAAATCAGCACCTTGTTGTAAAAATACCGCGCCTCCACTGGCATCATTTGCCATAGAGGAAAAAACAAGCCATTGCCCGTCAGCAACATTCCAGGTCTGTGTACTACCTGAAAGACTTTGATAGCTGGCCCGACAACTGGCAGTCACGTTAACACCCTGACATGAAGCCAGAACCTGCGACGTTGCATTTGCACGCGTAAACACGCAAGCAACGACGGCTGGAATAATTAATAGATATCCTTTCCTGATAAAAACAATCCGTTTTTTATTCATAATCTGACAGCCTGTGAGAAATAACACGCCATCATTAAAAGACATATTGTGATTGTAGATAATGATTAATTGTAAATAAGAAACATTTAAAACATATATACTAAAATAATATCTTCTAAAAGAAATAAATTATTCCTTTTGATACTGACCAAATTATGAAATAACAATAATTAAAACACATTAAACTGATTAATTCGTTTCTTGTTTACCTGGAATAATCAACATAACAAACTTTTATTTCACATCTGTTGATTAAAAAATACCTGTTCCGTGAACCGCAGCCATTTACATTCGCTCACATCATAAACATAACATTAAGTGCCGACGTTATATGAATTTGTGATGGCATCAATTTTCACCACACCTGACAAAAGCACAACAAATAACCTGGATCAATAATTATCTTAAATTGAGCGTTCAAGAAATCACCGAACGGTTATTTTTAACAAATTTTTCTCTTCCCATTGACTTTCCCGGACACCTTGTCTGACCTAAGGTACGCGGAAGTCGCTTTTTCCTTCCTGAGTTATCCACAAAGTTATGCACTTGCAAGAGGGCCGTTTTCACACTATCTTGCAGTGAATCCCAAACATACCCCCTATATATAGTGTTCGTTGCAGCTTTCCTTACTACAGGTAGTTGCCGTGAAACTATTGCGGAAAGAATTCCAAAAACAGGTACGACATACATGAATCAGAATCTGCTGGTGACAAAGCGCGACGGTAGCACAGAGCGCATCAATCTCGACAAAATCCATCGCGTTCTGGACTGGGCGGCAGAAGGACTGCATAACGTTTCGATTTCCCAGGTCGAGCTGCGCTCCCATATTCAGTTTTATGACGGAATCAAGACCTCCGACATCCACGAAACTATTATCAAGGCTGCCGCTGACCTGATCTCCCGTGATGCACCGGACTATCAGTATCTCGCCGCGCGCCTGGCAATTTTCCACCTGCGTAAAAAAGCCTACGGCCAGTTTGAGCCGCCTGCGCTGTACGACCACGTGGTGAAAATGGTCGAGATGGGCAAATACGATAATCATCTGCTGGAAGACTACACGGAAGAAGAGTTCAAGCAGATGGACACGTTTATCGTTCACGACCGTGATATGACCTTCTCTTATGCTGCCGTTAAGCAACTGGAAGGCAAATATCTGGTACAGAACCGCGTGACCGGCGAAATCTACGAGAGCGCACAGTTCCTCTATATTCTGGTTGCTGCATGCCTGTTCTCGAACTACCCGCGCGAAACGCGTCTGCAATACGTGAAGCGTTTTTACGACGCGGTTTCCACATTTAAAATTTCGCTGCCGACGCCAATCATGTCCGGCGTGCGTACCCCGACTCGCCAGTTCAGCTCCTGCGTGCTGATCGAGTGCGGCGACAGCCTGGATTCCATTAACGCGACCTCCAGCGCGATTGTGAAATACGTTTCCCAGCGTGCGGGGATCGGCATCAACGCCGGGCGTATTCGTGCACTGGGTAGCCCGATTCGTGGCGGCGAAGCGTTCCATACCGGATGCATTCCGTTCTACAAACATTTCCAGACGGCGGTGAAATCCTGCTCCCAGGGCGGCGTGCGCGGCGGTGCGGCAACGCTGTTCTACCCAATCTGGCATCTGGAAGTGGAAAGCCTGCTGGTGTTGAAAAACAACCGTGGGGTTGAAGGCAACCGCGTGCGTCATATGGACTACGGGGTACAAATCAACAAACTGATGTATACCCGTCTGCTGAAAGGTGAAGATATCACCCTGTTCAGCCCGTCCGACGTACCGGGGCTGTACGACGCGTTCTTCGCCGATCAGGAAGAGTTTGAACGCCTGTACACCAAATATGAGAAAGACGACAGCATCCGCAAGCAGCGTGTGAAAGCCGTTGAGCTGTTCTCGCTGATGATGCAGGAACGTGCGTCTACCGGTCGTATCTATATTCAGAACGTTGACCACTGCAATACCCATAGCCCGTTTGATCCGGCCATCGCGCCAGTGCGCCAGTCTAACCTGTGCCTGGAAATCGCTCTGCCGACCAAACCGCTGAATGACGTTAACGACGAAAACGGTGAAATCGCGCTGTGTACGCTTTCTGCTTTCAACCTGGGGGCAATTAACAGCCTGGATGAACTGGAAGAGCTGGCCGTTCTGGCGGTACGCGCACTCGACGCGCTGCTGGATTATCAGGATTACCCGATCCCGGCAGCTAAACGTGGAGCGATGGGTCGTCGTACACTGGGTATTGGTGTGATCAACTTCGCTTACTATCTGGCGAAGCACGGTAAACGCTACTCCGACGGCAGCGCCAACAACCTGACACATAAAACCTTCGAAGCCATTCAGTATTACCTGCTGAAAGCGTCTAATGAGCTGGCGAAAGAGCAAGGCGCGTGCCCGTGGTTTAACGAAACCACCTATGCGAAAGGGATCCTGCCGATCGATACCTATAAGAAAGATCTGGATGCCATCGCTAATGAGCCGTTGCATTACGACTGGGAAGCATTGCGTGAGTCGATCAAAACTTACGGCCTGCGTAACTCTACACTGTCAGCGCTGATGCCTTCCGAGACCTCTTCGCAGATCTCTAATGCTACTAACGGCATTGAACCGCCGCGCGGTTATGTCAGCATTAAAGCGTCGAAAGACGGTATTCTGCGCCAGGTCGTTCCAGACTACGAACACCTGCACGATGCCTATGAACTGCTGTGGGAAATGCCGGGTAACGATGGTTATCTGCAACTGGTTGGTATCATGCAGAAATTTATCGATCAGTCGATCTCTGCGAATACTAACTACGATCCGTCACGCTTCCCGTCAGGAAAAGTGCCGATGCAGCAGTTGCTGAAAGACCTGCTCACCGCCTACAAATTCGGGGTCAAAACGCTGTATTATCAGAACACCCGTGACGGCGCAGAAGATGCGCAGGACGATCTGGTGCCGTCAATCCAGGACGATGGCTGCGAAAGCGGCGCATGTAAGATCTGATATTGAGATGCCGGATGTGGCGTAAAATGTCTTATCCGGCCTACGTCTCGAATTTTGTAGGCCTGATAAAACGCGCCAGCGTCGCATCAGGCTCTGGATGCCGGATGCGGCGTAAAATGCCTTATCCGGCATTAAACTCCCAACAGGACATATTCATGGCATATACCACATTTTCACAGACGAAGAATGATCAGCTCAAAGAACCGATGTTCTTTGGTCAGCCGGTCAACGTGGCCCGCTACGATCAGCAAAAATATGAAATCTTCGAAAAGCTGATCGAAAAGCAGCTCTCTTTCTTCTGGCGTCCGGAAGAAGTTGACGTCTCTCGCGACCGTATCGATTATCAGGCACTGCCTGAACACGAAAAGCACATTTTTATCAGCAACCTGAAGTACCAGACGTTGCTCGATTCCATTCAGGGTCGTAGTCCGAACGTGGCACTGCTGCCGCTAATTTCTATTCCGGAACTGGAAACCTGGGTAGAAACGTGGGCATTTTCAGAAACGATTCACTCTCGTTCTTATACCCATATCATTCGTAATATCGTTAACGATCCGTCTGTTGTATTCGACGATATCGTCACCAACGAACAGATCCAGAAACGCGCGGAAGGCATTTCCCGCTATTACGATGAACTGATCGAGATGACCAGTTACTGGCATTTGCTGGGCGAAGGCACCCACACCGTCAACGGTAAAACCGTGACCGTTAGCCTGCGCGAGCTGAAGAAAAAACTTTATCTCTGCCTGATGAGCGTTAACGCGCTGGAAGCCATTCGTTTCTACGTCAGCTTTGCTTGTTCCTTTGCCTTTGCAGAACGCGAACTGATGGAAGGTAACGCCAAGATTATTCGCCTGATTGCCCGTGACGAAGCCCTGCACCTGACCGGTACTCAGCATATGCTGAATCTACTGCGCAGCGGCGCGGATGATCCGGAAATGGCGGAAATAGCCGAAGAGTGTAAGCAAGAGTGCTATGAGCTGTTTGTTCAGGCGGCACAGCAGGAGAAAGACTGGGCGGATTATCTGTTCCGTGACGGTTCGATGATTGGTCTGAACAAGGACATTCTCTGCCAGTACGTCGAGTACATCACCAACATCCGCATGCAAGCTGTCGGTTTGGATCTGCCGTTCCAGACACGTTCCAACCCGATCCCGTGGATCAATACCTGGCTGGTGTCGGATAACGTGCAGGTTGCCCCACAGGAAGTTGAGGTGAGTTCTTATCTGGTCGGTCAAATTGACTCGGAAGTGGACACCGACGATTTGAGTAACTTCCAGCTCTGATGACCCGCGTTACCTTGCGCATCACTGGCACACAACTGCTGTGCCAGGATGAACACCCTTCCCTTCTGGCGGCGCTGGAATCCCATAATGTGGCGGTTGAGTACCAGTGTCGCGAAGGCTACTGCGGCTCCTGTCGCACTCGCCTGGTTGCAGGTCAGGTTGACTGGATTGCCGAACCGTTAGCCTTTATTCAGCCAGGGGAGATTTTGCCCTGTTGTTGCCGGGCAAAAGGCGATATTGAAATAGAGTTGTGATCGGGTACTAGTGCCAGATGCGACGCTTATGTGTCTTATCTGGCCTACAACGATTACATGGCGTAGTAATACGCTTTCACCTGCTCCCAGTCGTCGGGAGGAATGGGAGATAAATACTTCTCCAGTTGGGCGAAATCATGCTGAGCTGCTTTTTGACGACGCAATCGGCGGCGACTTTTTTCCAGATCAAGAAACCCCGCTTCCGCCACACCCTCCGTTTTCACATAAATATGACGAACGTAGCAACAGCCATGCTGACGCTTGACGCTATGCATTTTTTTAAACGCTTGTGCCACCGCGTGTAGCATTGCTTCACGCACATCGTCTGGGTAAGGGGTAATAGCATGTTGTGTATACCAGTCTGCAATACTGATGAAACCGGTCATATCCTCGGTAACCAGTAGCGCCCGCCATTCCCCTTCTCGTTTGATTGCTTCACCAAATACGATTTTCGGCACGATAACGCCCGCGCGCTCCAAATCGTTTATCACCTCAATCTCCCGCACAATCGTCGGGCGTCCAAAGGGATAGCGCAGCGAATGAAAGAGATGCTGAGTCATACGCTTCACATAAAGCTTTTTACCATCGCGCTCTACACACTGCACACCACTCATACCATTGCGTCGATAATTGGGTTCTTCGACCCAGTCTCCTGTGGTCGCCCACCAACGTTCAAATTGTTCGTCTTCCGTTCCTGAGATCATTACTTACTATCCGTCACTATGTGCACGTTAATTATCAGGATGGAAATATAAAGTGTTGCCTTAAGAAATCCTTAAGATTTTTGTGTACAAAAATGGACTTGTTACAGAAGCAAAGCGGCATTCCGGGCAGACCGGAATGCCGAAGGTGAGATTATTTCTGTTGTTGCAGGAAGGTAACCGCTTTATCCGGGAAGTCAGTGAACAAACCGTTCACTCCAGCTTTGTTATACAAAATGTCATAAAGCTGATTCACATTCGTTGTGTAGGCCGGTAGCTTGTCGGCCCGCACGGTATAAGGATGCACCACCAGCTTATTCTGCTGTGCATCTTTTACCATTCCGGTAAGCTTGATATTACCCGGCTGCGATGTCTCATCAATCACCATATGGTAATCCGGGCCAATACCATCAGCATATTCCGCTACCTGTTTCATGGCACCCGGCTTGAACATCCAGTCATAGCTGTAATTAACCCAGCTTCCGTCCGGTTGTTTCTGCTGAGTTTCGTTCCAGTCGGTGTATGCAATCAGCTGTACCAGGTTGAGGTCCATACCCATTTTAGGTTCCAGCTCATTCTTAATACGCTTCAGTTCATCAGCATCAAAGCATTGCAGATAAACCTTATCATCCTTACCGGTGTAGCCATATTTCTTCAGCACTTCCAGGGTTTTTGCCGCAATATCCTTCCCTTCCTGATGATGGAACCACGGCGCTTTAATCTCTGGATAGATACCAATATTTTTCCCGGTCGAATGGTTTAGCCCCTGAACAAATTCAATTTCCTCTTCGAAAGTGTGCACCCGGAAGTCAGATTTACCCATCGGGAAACGCCCGGGAAAAGTCTGCACTTTTTTACCGTTTTCAATATCGAAGCCTTCAGTGAATTTTAAAGACTTAATTTCATCCAGTGTAAAATCTATCGCGTAGTAACGGCCATCTTTACGCGCCCGATCCGGGAAACGATCGGCAACATCGGTTACCCGGTCAAGATAGTGGTCATGCAGAACGACCAGATGGTCGTCCTTCGTCATCACCAAATCCTGTTCCAGATAATCGGCCCCCTGCGCATACGCCATCGCCTTTGCAGGCAGCGTATGCTCCGGCAAATAACCACTGGCGCCGCGATGGGCAATCACTATTTTCTCACTGTTATCCGCCGCCATTGCACTGCTTCCCATGATCATTCCACTCATCATGATAGCCATGCTAAGTTTTTTCAGCGTCAATTTCATGCCATTAGCCTCCGTTGCGTTTTTGCTGTAATTCCTGATGGCGACGTTTTTCGCCAATCATCACGACAATTAACAAGATAACCGCCAGGATGCTGCCACCAATCATCACCATGAAGCCGCCATCCCAGCCAAAGTAGTCAACGGTGTAGCCGACAATCGCGCTTGCCGCTACGGAGCCACCAAGGTAACCAAACAGTCCGGTAAAGCCCGCCGCCGTACCTGCCGCTTTCTTCGGCGCCAGTTCCAGCGCGTGCAGACCAATCAGCATGACTGGGCCGTAGATCAGGAAGCCGATAACAATCATACAAATCATATCGACAGTTGGGTTGCCTGCCGGGTTCATCCAGTAAACGATGGTGGCGATAGTCACCAGAGTCATAAAGAAGATGCCGGTTGCCCCACGGTTACCGCGGAAGACTTTGTCCGACATCCAGCCGCACAGCAGAGTGCCTGGAATGCCCGCATACTCATAGAAGAAGTAGGCCCAGGAGGATTTATCCAGCGCGAAGTGTTTCACCTCTTTCAGGTAAGTCGGTGACCAGTCGAGGATACCGTAGCGCAGCAGATAGACGAACACGTTGGCGATGGCGATGTACCACAGCAGTTTATTCGGCAGCACGTACTGCATGAAGATCTGTTTCGCGGTCAGTTCCTGTTCCGCTTTTTCGTTATAGTCGTCCGGGTAATCATTTTTGTACTCTTCGATCGGCGGCAGGCCACAGGATTGTGGGGTATCGCGCATCATCGCAAAGGCGAACAGAGCCACCAGAATGGCACAGAAAGCCGGCATATAAAGCGCCGCGTGCCAGTCATTAAACCAGGCCATCCCCAGCAGGAACAGCAGCGGCGGAATACCACCACCGACGTTATGCGCACAGTTCCACACCGACACAATGCCGCCACGTTCTTTCTGCGACCACCAGTGCACCATAGTACGACCGCACGGCGGCCATCCCATCCCCTGGAACCAACCGCAGAGGAACAGCAGCACAAACATCACCGCAATGCTCGATGTCGCCCACGGTACAAAGCCCATAAAAAGCATAACTGCCGCAGCAAGAATCAGACCTGCCGGCAGGAAAACGCGCGGATTCGAGCGGTCCGACACTGACCCCATGATGAATTTGGAAAATCCGTAGGCAATTGAGATCCCTGAAAGGGCAAAACCTAAATCACCACGTGAGAACCCCTGCTCCACCAGGTAGGGCATCGCGAGAGCAAAGTTCTTACGAACCAAATAGTAAGCGGCATAACCAAAGAATATCCCCAGGAAAATTTGCCAGCGTAATCGACGGTAAGTCGGGTCGATCTCCGCAGCAGGTAAGCGCGCCTTGTGTGGCGCTGGTTTAAAAATACTCAACATTTATAGCCTCCGTGGCCGTGGTCTTATTTATGATTAACAGCCTGATTCAATGGAAGAACCTGCCGTTTCTTGAGTTGCCGCGATGTTAATTAATCATTCATTCAATGAATGTGAATTACCGCACACATTATTAAATAAGATTTACAAAATGTTCAAAATGACGCATGAAATCACGTTTCACTTTCGAATTATGAGCGATTATGCGCGAAATCAAACAATCTATGTTTTTTCTGTGGCTAAATGAGACAAAACGAACTTTTGAGGGATAACAATGAAAACTCGCGATTCGCAAACAAGTGACGTGATTATCATTGGCGGCGGCGCAACGGGAGCCGGGATTGCCCGCGACTGTGCCCTGCGCGGGCTGAAAGTGATTTTGGTTGAACGCCACGACATCGCAACGGGAGCCACCGGGCGTAACCACGGTCTGCTGCACAGCGGCGCACGCTATGCGGTTACCGATGCGGAATCGGCCCGCGAATGTATTAGTGAAAACCAGATTTTAAAACGCATTGCGCGTCACTGTGTCGAACCAACCAACGGCCTGTTTATCACCCTGCCGGAAGATGATCTCTCCTTCCAGGCGACTTTTATTCGTGCTTGCGAAGAGGCTGGAATCAGTGCTGAAGCCATTGATCCGCAGCAAGCACGCATTATCGAACCTTCCGTTAACCCGGCACTGATTGGCGCGGTAAAAGTTCCGGATGGCACCGTTGACCCATTCCGGCTGACCGCAGCGAACATGCTCGATGCAAAAGAACATGGTGCCGTTATCCTTACCGCTCATGAAGTCACGGGACTAATTCGTGAAGGCGCGACGGTGTGCGGTGTTCGTGTACGTAATCATCTCACCGGCGAAACTCAGGCACTCCATGCGCCAGTGGTGGTTAACGCTGCTGGGATCTGGGGGCAACATATTGCCGAATATGCCGATCTACGCATTCGCATGTTCCCAGCGAAAGGATCGCTGCTGATCATGGACCACCGCATTAATCAGCATGTGATCAACCGCTGCCGTAAACCTTCCGACGCCGATATTCTGGTGCCTGGCGATACCATTTCGCTGATTGGCACCACCTCTTTACGCATTAATTACGATGAGATAGACGACAACCGAGTGACGGCAGAAGAAGTGGATATTCTGCTGCGTGAAGGGGAAAAACTGGCCCCCGTTATGGCGAAAACGCGCATTTTGCGGGCCTACTCTGGCGTGCGCCCGTTGGTTGCCAGCGATGACGACCCGAGCGGCCGTAACGTCAGTCGTGGCATCGTGCTGCTCGACCATGCCGAACGCGATGGTCTGGACGGATTTATCACCATCACCGGCGGCAAACTGATGACCTATCGTCTGATGGCGGAATGGGCTACGGATGCCGTCTGCCGCAAGCTGGGCAACACGCGCCCCTGTACGACCGCCGATCTGGCACTTCCTGGTTCACAGGAACCTGCTGAAGTCACCTTACGTAAAGTCATTTCCCTTCCTGCCCCACTACGCGGCTCTGCGGTTTACCGTCATGGCGATCGCACGCCAGCATGGTTAAGCGAAGGCCGTTTGCGCCGCAGCCTGGTTTGTGAGTGTGAAGCCGTTACCGCTGGCGAAGTACAGTACGCGGTAGAAAATCTAAACGTGAATAGCCTGTTAGATTTACGCCGTCGCACCCGTGTGGGGATGGGCACCTGCCAGGGCGAGCTCTGCGCCTGCCGCGCCGCCGGGCTGCTGCAACGCTTTAACGTCACCACCTCCGCACAATCTATCGAACAACTTTCCACTTTCCTTAACGAACGCTGGAAAGGTGTGCAGCCCATTGCATGGGGAGACGCATTGCGCGAAAGCGAATTTACCCGCTGGGTTTATCAGGGACTGTGTGGTCTGGAGAAGGAGCAGAAAGATGCGATTTGATACTGTCATTATGGGCGGCGGTCTTGCCGGATTACTCTGCGGCCTGCGATTGCAAAAACACGGTCTGCGCTGTGCCATTGTCACCCGTGGACAGAGCGCTCTGCATTTCTCATCCGGATCGCTGGACTTACTGAGCCACCTGCCAGACGGTCAGCCGGTGGCAGACATTCATGCAGGGCTGGAGTCCTTGTGCCATCAGGCACCTGTCCACCCTTACAGTCTTCTCGGCCCACAACGCGTACTGGATCTCGCTTGTCAGGCGCAGACATTAATTGCGGAAAGCGGCGCGCAATTGCAGGGCAGCGTGGAACTGGCCCATCAGCGCGTTACCCCGCTCGGCACTTTGCGTTCGACCTGGTTAAGTTCGCCAGAAGTTCCCGTCTGGCCGCTACCCGCGAAGAAGATATGTGTAGTGGGGATAAGCGGTCTGATGGATTTTCAGGCACATCTTGCGGCGGCTTCGTTGCGCGAACTGGATCTTTCGGTTGAAACTGCTGAAATTGAACTGCCGGAACTGGATGTGTTACGCAATAACGCCACCGAGTTTCGCGCGGTGAATATCGCCCGTTTCCTTGATAACGAAGAAAACTGGCCGCTGTTAATTGATGCACTAATCCCTGTCGCCAATACCTGTGAAATGATCCTGATGCCCGCCTGCTTCGGCCTGGCCGATGACAAACTGTGGCGCTGGCTGAATGAAAAACTACCTTGCTCACTGATGCTTTTGCCAACGCTGCCGCCTTCCGTGCTGGGTATTCGTCTGCAAAACCAGTTACAGCGCCAGTTTGTACGCCAGGGCGGCGTGTGGATGCCGGGCGATGAAGTGAAAAAAGTCACCTGTAAAAACGGCGTGGTGAGTGAAATCTGGACCCGCAATCACGCCGACATCCCGCTGCGTCCACGTTTCGCGGTTCTCGCCAGCGGCAGTTTCTTTAGCGGCGGGCTGGTGGCAGAACGCGACGGCATTCGTGAGCCGATTCTCGGCCTTGATGTACTGCAAACCCCCACGCGGGGTGAGTGGTATAGAAGTGACTTTTTTGCTGCGCAACCGTGGCAACAGTTCGGCGTAACCACTGACGAGGCGCTACGCCCGTCACAGGCTGGTCAAACAGTAGAGAACTTGTTTGCCATCGGTTCGGTGCTGGGCGGATTTGATCCCATCGCCCAGGGATGCGGCGGCGGTGTCTGTGCCGTCAGTGCTTTACATGCCGCTCAACAGATTGCCCAACGCGCAGGAGGCCAATAATGAACGATACCAGCTTCGAAAATTGCATTAAGTGCACCGTCTGCACCACCGCCTGCCCGGTGAGCCGGGTGAATCCCGGCTATCCAGGGCCAAAACAAGCCGGGCCGGATGGCGAGCGTCTGCGTCTGAAAGATGGCGCACTGTATGACGAGGCGCTGAAATATTGCATCAACTGCAAACGTTGCGAAGTCGCCTGCCCGTCCGATGTGAAGATTGGCGATATCATCCAGCGCGCACGAGCGAAATATGACACCACGCGTCCCTCGCTGCGTAACTTCGTTTTAAGTCATACCGATCTGATGGGCAGCGTTTCCACGCCGTTCGCGCCAATCGTCAACACCGCAACTTCACTGAAACCGGTGCGGCAACTGCTTGATGCGGCGTTAAAAATCGATCATCGCCGCACGCTACCGAAATACTCCTTCGGCACGTTCCGTCGCTGGTATCGCAGCGTAGCGGCCCAGCAAGCGCAGTATAAAGACCAGGTCGCCTTTTTCCACGGCTGCTTCGTCAACTACAACCATCCGCAACTGGGTAAAGATTTAATTAAAGTGCTCAACGCGATGGGAACGGGAGTGCAATTACTCAGCAAAGAAAAATGCTGCGGTGTACCACTGATCGCCAACGGCTTTACCGATAAAGCACGTAAACAGGCAATTACGAATGTAGAGTCGATCCGCGAAGCTGTGGGAGTAAAAGGCATTCCGGTGATTGCCACCTCCTCAACCTGTACATTTGCCCTGCGCGACGAATACCCGGAAGTGCTGAATGTCGACAACAAAGGCTTGCGCGATCATATTGAACTGGCGACCCGCTGGCTGTGGCGCAAGCTGGACGAAGGCAAAACGTTACCGCTGAAACCGCTGCCGCTGAAAGTGGTTTATCACACTCCGTGCCATATGGAAAAAATGGGCTGGACGCTCTACACCCTGGAACTGTTGCGTAAGATCCCAGGGCTTGAGCTGACAGTGCTGGATTCCCAGTGCTGCGGTATTGCGGGTACTTACGGTTTCAAAAAAGAGAACTATCCCACCTCACAAGCCATCGGCGCACCACTGTTCCGCCAGATAGAAGAGAGCGGCGCAGATCTGGTCGTTACCGACTGCGAAACCTGCAAATGGCAGATTGAGATGTCCACAAGCCTTCGCTGCGAACATCCGATCACACTGTTGGCAAAAGCGCTGGCTTAAGCGCCCTTCTGATGCCCGATGAGTTCATGGCTTATCGGGCATTTTTGCGTGCACGGTTCCGGACCCAATGTATGCGTTGCATCGCAGTAAAAATACTTCTGAAAACGTCTCGCAAAGGCTAAAACTGGCAGATGCCATCGGCCTGCGATCCCCGTAATGTCCCGTCATCATAAAAATCAGGTGACGGACAACCATGACCGAATCAACAACCTCCTCCCCGCATGATGCGGTGTTTAAAACCTTTATGTTCTCACCCGAAACTGCGCGGGATTTTCTGGAAATACATCTGCCGGAACCGCTGAGAAAACTTTGCAATCTGCAAACTTTAAGGCTGGAGCCCACCAGTTTTATTGAAAAAAGTTTACGCGCTTACTACTCGGATGTTTTGTGGTCGGTAGAAACCACCGACGGCGAAGGTTATATCTACTGCGTGATTGAGCATCAGAGTACTGCGGAAAAAAACATGGCCTTTCGACTGATGCGTTATGCCACTGCCGTCATGCAGCGCCATCTGGACAAAGGCTATGACAGAGTCCCTCTGGTAGTGCCAATGCTGTTTTATCACGGCGAAACCTCACCCTACCCATATTCACTTAACTGGCTGGATGAATTTGACGACCCGCAGCTTGCCCGGCAGTTGTACACCGAAGCTTTTCCGTTGGTGGATATCACCATCGTACCTGACGATGAGATCATGCAACATCGGCGTATAGCTCTGCTGGAACTGATTCAAAAGCATATTCGCGAGCGCGATTTAATCGGTCTGGTCGACAGGATCACCACGCTTTTGGTTAGGGGCTTCACTAATGACAGCCAGGTGCAAACGCTGTTTAATTATCTACTGCAATGCGGCGATACCTCCCGTTTCACCCGCTTTATTCAGGAGATTGCCGAACGTTCACCACTACAAAAGGAGAGATTGATGACTATTGCTGAACGGCTGCGGCAGGAAGGACACCAAATTGGCTGGCAGGAGGGCATGCATGAACAAGCCATTAAAATTGCTTTGCGCATGCTGGAACAGGGCTTTGAACGTGAGATTGTGCTGGCGACAACCCAACTCACTGATGCTGATATTCCGAACTGTCATTAAAAGGAGAGATTGATGACTATTGCTGAACGGCTACGGCAGGAAGGGCACCAAATTGGCTGGCAGCAAGGTAAATTAGAAGGTTTGCAGGAAGGCATGCATGAACAAGCCATTAAAATTGCCTTGCGAATGCTGGAACAGGGCATCGATCGTGACCTGGTACTCGCAACCACCCAGCTAAACGAAGCCGATCTGACAGTGAAAAACCACTAACTAACATACCGGCCCACAGGTAATCCCTATGGGCCGTTGATATTAATAACTTCCTGTTATGCGTGGCCCATTTTTGCCTGATTTAAATATCGCCAGTCGTTGATCCAGGGCATCGCTATAGAGCATCGTGTCAACGCCAACAGCGACAAAGTTCGCTCCCCACGCCAAACATTGCTGCGCCATATCAGGAGCCACAGCCAGAAAACCAGCCGCTTTACCCGCAGCGCGGATCCGATGAATGCTTAAGTTCGTTAAGCAGCAGATAGGCCGTGCTTTTCGGGATCCCCAATGTGTCAATGATCGTTGCAGCACTACAAGGGCCAATGCGGGCAATCAGATTGAGAATATCAATAGCCCGTGTCAGGGCGGGTACTTTGCTTGATTCCAACATACTGGACTCCAGTCTTAGATACTGGAATCAGTCTCGTCGCTCAGGGTGAGTAAAATTGTGAAGCGCATCAAATCCCGTTTCTCGTCCAGCGGACTGGAGAAATTACGCACAAATTTGTGAATCAGCGCACGGATTTTTTCTTATTGAGTACAACAGGTTGGACAAATTTGCGGGAGGGGAATGTGCCGGTGCAGTAAACCGGCACAGAATGACTGATCAGACGGATAAGGTCATGGACTCAACAACCTCAATCCAGCCGTGCTCGCTGGCGATGTCCTGACTGTTCAGCCAACGGCGCAGCATATTCAACGCCATCATTGCACACACTTCCTGACGAATAGCCAGACTGTAGCGCGTAATGCTGAAATGTACGCGCAGAGCATAAGTGCCGTCCGGCGTGGCTAGCGCAAAGTTGAGATATTCGTTCTCGAACCCCGAAACAGCCAGTGCCAGCCCGGCAAAATGGTTGGCCCGCCGTTCTGTAATCCAGTGCGCGGTTTGTGCCAGAGTCTCTTCCTGTGAAGGAACCACTTCACACGCCAGCAATGGCGCACCTGCGCGAGAAAGTTGCAAAGCCAATAAACCACCGGTGAATTGCTCACTCAACGTCAGGCTGAACTGGCGGTTTTGCAATTCGCGACTGATCTGCGCGGGCAGTCCTTCGGTGCCTTCGTAAATCACGCTCTGTCCGGCAACACGTTTAACGTCCAGCCACAGTTTTTCCATCGCCTGTTGCTCGCTTGCCGGTCCGGTCAGCTTCAGTTCAATTATCGGCATCGAGGAGCGATAGCCCATTGTTACGCCCGGCGGCAGTTGTAGAGTGTCCAGGCTTTGTGCCAGATCGCTTTCCGAACGACCAAAGGTAGTCAAACGCAGACAAACCGGCGGCTGCGGTAAAGAAAAACGCTCGCGCAGGCGCGGCAGGATTTCGTGCTCGACCATCACCTTAAATTCTGACGGTACGCCGGGGGTAAAGAACATCAGGCAACGATTAAGCTGCACGGCAAAACCACAGGCGGTGCCTACGGGGTTATTGATGAACTCGGCACTCGCTGGCAATTCTGCCTGTTTACGGTTGCTCGGCGCCATCACGCGACCACGTTCGCGGAAATAACGTTCCATCTCTTTAAGCCAGGCTTCATGTAGCACCAGACCTTCACCTTTTGCTGTCGCAGCAGCGAGCGCGCTTAAATCATCGCTGGTTGGCCCCAGTCCGCCGTTGACGATCAGCACATCGGCGTGCTGACTGCGCTCTCGAAGAATGGTGACTAAATCTTCAAGGTTATCGCCTACCGTATTACGGCGAGATAGCGGCAAGCCCTGATGAAAGAAAAAGTCGGCCAGCCAGGCTGCATTCGTGTCAACGATTTGCCCGTGTAACACCTCATCCCCGGTGGATAGCATTTCCACTTTTAACATGGTTATCTCCTGCTTTTGTTATCGAATCACTATAACGCAAAGGGAGATAAGGCGTAGTAAGAAACTGAATGGCGCGACAGAACGCCGCGCCGGAAGGTATCAGAAGCTGGCGTTAACCCCGACATAAGGGCCGTCAGCCACGGCATTATCGCGATTGCCGTCTTTCCCCGACAGGTTCAGATAACGGTAGCCTGCCTCAATACTGACTGGACGCATAACGGTATAACGCGCGCCAGCATTCGCTTCTTCATAACTTTGAATACCGCTGGAGAGCGAATCCGGAGAGTAATAATACTCGCCAAACAGACGGAAGCTGTCGCCAATTTGCCACTGCAAACCACCACCGACTGCTGCCGCGTAGCCTTCATCGCCGTAATTCGGGTTGGTATAAACACCTTTCCCACCTACAGTTGCCATTAACGGCCCCAGAGGAAGATTCAGGCCCAACCCCACGCCCGCGACATCACCGTCGTCGTCGTTATGTGTCCAGTTACCGCTTAACGCCAGTCCCGTAGACTCGGTCCCGAAACCGACGCCAATATTGGTGTATTCCTTACCTGCCTGGCCGCTGATGCTTATCGCATTTGCCGATGCAGAAACCAACAGCATTCCAGCCAGAACTGGTAGCGCAAATTTTTTCATTTTTACCTTTTTCCGCAAGAAGATAATCAACATTCCCCAAAGCTGCGGGATTGTACTGCCTGACGCAGAGGATTCAATGCGTGAAAAAAGCGATCTGCTAACTTATTGTAACTAAATACGTCTTTAATAATTTAACGCCGAAAAAATAAACATGATTTACGTTATAAACCAAAATAATAATCAGCGCAGTTATCATCGCAAAAGAGACTAATGTCACTTTCGCATATTTCTGAGTTGCCGTATTCTCTTGGTTTATTTTCGATTATAAGGAACATCCCTGTGCGACAACGGACTATTGTTTGCCCTTTGATTCAAAATGATGGTGCTTATCTGCTATGCAAAATGGCTGACGATCGCGGCGTTTTCCCGGGTCAATGGGCGCTTTCGGGTGGTGGCGTGGAACCTGGCGAACGTATTGAAGAAGCATTACGCCGTGAAATCAGAGAAGAGTTAGGCGAGCAACTGATTCTTACCGACATCACTCCGTGGACTTTCAGCGATGACATTCGCACTAAGACATATGCAGATGGTCGTAAGGAAGAGATTTATATGATTTACCTGATCTTTGATTGTGTTTCTGCCAACCGTGAAGTGAAAATAAACGAAGAGTTTCAGGAATACGCGTGGGTAAAACCTGAAGATCTGGCGCAATACGATTTGAATGTTGCGACCAAGAAAACATTACGTTTGAAGGGTCTTCTGTGATAGTGATGACAGCCATTACTGGCTGTCAGATTCAAAGATCAGTGATTGACAAATTCCCCATCCAGTAAAACTTTACCGTTTTCCACATGCATCACCAGTCCATCCAGATAATCTGGTTTAAATGTCACGTTACGTTTATCTTTCGCGATATACGTCAGACAGTGATTGTGGGTGAAGATAACAATATTTTTATCAGGCGCTTTACTTTGTAAGTCTTTAATTGCGCTATAAATCTCATTACTACATTGTAGCAGTCGTTTATCTACCGTCAGTTTTTTGCCCGCAGAAAACCAGGTTGCCGACTGAATAGTCCGAACGGTATTACTGGAATAAAGATCGAAATCAGGGATATCTGCGCTGAAGGCTTTGCCCAGTTCACGCGCATCCTGAGAGCCATTTACCGTAATACCTGTTTTGTCTGACAAGCATTGATTGGAGGAACGATCGCAGCGTTCTCCATGGCGAAACAGAACCACCACCGGATGCTGCTGCGCCAGCCTGGCCAACGTTTTATTGTCGATTCGTGGTAACCCATTGCTACTCCAGGCTGCATGACTACCCAACCCGGCAATTACAGCAAGCACCAGTAAAATGAAGATATATTTTTTAGACTTCATCGAAGTCCGACAAAAAGCTAACACTTAAGCTCCACCTATAGACACGCGTAGCCAGCTAAATGACCGTGAAAAAAAATAACATTTTCACCGGAAAATAGGGGCTGGGGATAGTATTAAAACATTACGATGCACGCAAAATGCCTTAAATCTTGTCAAATGAAAAGCCTGAAAAAGATAAAAAAACGAAAAAAACTAATATTTAAGTACTATATTAGTTCCTTAAGGTTAAATTAATATTCTACCCTTAGAATTTTACGCCAAATGGCAAAATACATATAACGCTCCCTATAACCAATATTAGTGAATAGATGGGAAAAGTATTCAATGGCCGAAGGAATAATAATGTCAGATTTTTTGCCCTTTTCACGTCCGGCAATGGGTGTGGAAGAACTCGCTGCGGTTAAAGATGTTCTCGAATCTGGATGGATCACCACAGGTCCGAAGAATCAGGCGCTTGAACAAGCCTTTTGCCAGTTGACGGGAAACCAACATGCCATCGCGGTCAGTTCAGCCACAGCCGGAATGCATATTACGCTGATGGCGCTGGAGATAGGTGCTGGCGATGAAGTGATCACGCCTTCTCTGACCTGGGTATCAACTCTTAATATGATTTCTTTGTTGGGCGCTACGCCGGTAATGGTAGATGTCGATCGCGATATGCTGATGGTCACGCCTGAAGCGATCGAAGCAGCCATTACGCCGCGTACCAAAGCCATCATTCCAGTGCATTATGCCGGTGCGCCAGCAGATATTGACGCCATTCGCGCCATTGGCGAACGTTACGGTATCGCGGTTATTGAAGATGCCGCCCATGCCGTCGGTACGTATTACAAAGGCCGACATATTGGTGCGAAAGGTACTGCTATTTTTTCGTTTCACGCCATCAAAAATATTACCTGTGCAGAAGGCGGCCTGATTGTTACTGATGATGAAAACCTCGCCCGCCAGCTACGGATGCTGAAATTTCATGGTCTGGGCGTCGATGCATATGACAGACAAACCTGGGGCCGTGCACCGCAGGCAGAAGTATTAACGCCAGGCTATAAGTACAATCTGACCGATATTAACGCCGCGATTGCCCTGACACAGTTAGCCAAATTAGAGCAACTCAACACCCGTCGTCGGGAAATTGCCCTGCAATATCAGCAAGCACTGGCAGCTCTCCCGTTCCAGCCTTTAAGCCTTCCCGCATGGCCGCACATTCACGCCTGGCATCTGTTTATTATTCGTGTTGATGAACAACGTTGTGGTATCAGCCGCGATGCGTTGATGGAAGCGTTAAAAGAAAAAGGCATAGGCACCGGGTTACATTTCCGCGCCGCTCACACGCAAAAATATTATCGCGAGCGTTTTCCCACACTGTCGTTACCGAATACCGAATGGAACAGCGAACGCATCTGTTCGTTGCCGCTTTTTCCAGATATGACCACCGCCGATGCCGACCGCGTCATCGCTGCCCTTCAGCAACTCGCAGGACAATAAGCCATGTTTGAAATCCACCCTGTTAAGAAAGTCTCGGTGGTTATTCCCGTCTATAACGAGCAGGAAAGCTTACCGGAATTAATCAGGCGCACCACCGCAGCCTGTGAATCGCTGGGGAAAGAGTATGAGATCCTGCTGATTGATGACGGCAGTAGCGATAATTCCGCACAAATGCTCGTCGATGCCTCACAAGCAGAGGGCAGCCACATCGTGTCTATTTTGCTTAATCGTAATTACGGACAGCATTCAGCGATCATGGCAGGTTTCAGCCACGTTACCGGCGACTTAATTATTACCCTCGATGCCGATCTCCAGAATCCGCCAGAGGAGATCCCCCGTCTGGTAGAAAAAGCCGATGAAGGTTACGACGTAGTGGGTACTGTGCGCCAGAATCGCCAGGATACCTGGTTTCGTAAAACGGCATCGAAGATGATTAATCGACTTATTCAGCGCACCACCGGCAAAGCGATGGGCGACTATGGCTGTATGTTACGCGCCTATCGCCGTCATATTATCGATGCCATGTTGCACTGCCATGAACGCAGCACCTTTATCCCGATTCTGGCGAATATCTTCGCTCGCCGCGCCATTGAAATTCCGGTGCATCATGCCGAGCGTGAGTATGGCGAATCTAAATACAGCTTTATGCGCCTGATTAATTTGATGTACGACCTGGTGACCTGCCTCACGACCACACCGCTACGTATGCTGAGTCTTCTCGGCAGCGTGATTGCGATTGGGGGTTTCAGCATTGCGGTACTGCTGGTGATTTTACGCCTGACCTTCGGACCACAATGGGCCGCGGAAGGCGTCTTTATGCTATTTGCCGTGCTGTTTACTTTTATTGGCGCTCAGTTTATCGGCATGGGATTGCTCGGTGAATATATTGGCAGGATCTACACCGATGTCCGCGCCCGCCCCCGCTATTTTGTTCAGCAAGTTATCCGTCCATCCAGCAAGGAAAATGAATAATGAAAACCGTCGTTTTTGCCTACCACGATATGGGATGCCTCGGTATTGAAGCCCTGCTGGCTGCCGGTTACGAAATTAGCGCCATTTTTACCCATACTGATAATCCTGGCGAAAAAGCCTTTTATGGTTCGGTCGCTCGCCTGGCGGCGGAAAGAGGCATTCCGGTTTACGCGCCGGATAACATTAATCATCCGCTGTGGGTGGAACGCATTGCCCAACTGTCACCAGAGGTGATTTTCTCTTTTTATTATCGCCATCTCATTAGCGATGAGATTTTGCAGCTCGCTCCCGCAGGTGCATTTAATCTGCATGGTTCGCTGTTACCAAAATATCGTGGTCGCGCGCCGCTGAACTGGGTGCTGGTGAACGGTGAAACGGAAACGGGCGTTACATTGCACCGAATGGTTAAACGTGCCGATGCCGGGGCCATTGTTGCCCAACTGCGCGTTGCCATTGCGCCAGATGATATCGCCATTACGCTGCATCATAAATTGTGCCATGCCGCGCGTCAGTTGCTGGAACAGACGTTACCCGCCATTAAACACGGTAAGATTCTGGAAATAGCCCAACGCGAGAACGAAGCCACCTGTTTTGGTCGCAGAACACCAGAAGACAGCTTCCTCGAGTGGCACAAACCGGCAGCCGTATTGCATAACATGGTCCGCGCCGTCGCCGATCCGTGGCCGGGTGCCTTCAGCTATGTTGGTAATCAAAAATTTACCGTCTGGTCGTCACGCGTACATCCTCATACATCCGCAGCGCAGCCGGGAAGCGTGAATTCTGTTGCGCCGTTGCTGATTGCCTGTGGCGATGGCGCGCTGGAAATCGTCACCGGACAAGCGGGCGACGGCATTACTATGCAGGGCTCACAATTAGCGCAGACACTGGGCCTGGTGCAAGGTTCACGCTTGAATAGCCAGCCTGCCTGTGCCGCCCGACGCCGTACCCGGGTACTCATCCTCGGGGTGAATGGCTTTATCGGTAACCATTTGACAGAACGCCTGCTGCGCGAAGATCACTATGAAGTTTACGGTCTGGATATTGGCAGCGACGCGATAAGCCGTTTTCTGAATCATCCGCATTTTCATTTTGTTGAAGGCGATATCAGCATTCATTCCGAATGGATTGAGTATCACGTCAAAAAATGTGATGTCGTGTTGCCGCTGGTGGCGATAGCTACGCCGATTGAATATACCCGCAACCCGCTACGCGTATTTGAACTCGATTTTGAAGAGAATCTGCGCATTATCCGTTATTGCGTGAAGTACCGTAAGCGAATCATCTTCCCGTCGACTTCAGAAGTTTATGGGATGTGTAGCGATAAATACTTCGATGAGGACCATTCTAATTTAATCGTCGGCCCGGTGAATAAACCACGCTGGATTTATTCAGTATCAAAACAATTACTTGATCGGGTGATCTGGGCCTATGGCGAAAAAGAGGGGTTGCAGTTCACCCTCTTCCGCCCGTTTAACTGGATGGGGCCACGACTGGATAACCTTAATGCGGCGCGAATTGGTAGCTCACGCGCTATTACGCAACTCATTCTCAATCTGGTGGAAGGTTCACCGATTAAGCTGATTGATGGCGGAAAACAAAAACGCTGCTTTACTGATATTCGCGATGGAATCGAAGCGTTATACCGCATTATCGAAAATGCGGGAAATCGCTGCGACGGCGAAATTATCAACATTGGCAATCCTGATAACGAAGCGAGTATTGAAGAGCTCGGCGAGATGCTGCTGGCGAGCTTCGAAAAACATCCGCTGCGCCATCACTTCCCACCGTTTGCGGGCTTTCGCGTGGTAGAAAGTAGCAGCTACTACGGCAAAGGATATCAGGACGTAGAGCATCGTAAACCGAGCATCCGCAATGCCCGCCGTTGCCTCGGCTGGGAACCGAAAATTGATATGCAGGAAACCATCGATGAGACGCTGGATTTCTTCCTGCGCACTGTCGATCTTACGGATAAGTCATCATGACCAAAGTAGGTTTACGTATTGATGTCGATACTTTTCGTGGCACCCGCGAAGGGGTGCCACGTCTGCTGGAAACCTTAAGTAAGCATAATATTCAGGCCAGCATTTTTTTCAGCGTCGGCCCGGACAATATGGGCCGCCATCTCTGGCGACTGGTGAAGCCCCAGTTTTTGTGGAAGATGCTGCGCTCAAACGCGGCATCGCTTTATGGCTGGGATATTTTACTGGCAGGTACGGCATGGCCAGGAAAAGAGATTGGTCATGCCAATGCCGATATCATTCGTGAAGCGGCTAAATACCACGAAGTCGGCCTGCACGCCTGGGATCACCACGCCTGGCAAGCCCATAGCGGCAACTGGGATCGGCAAACAATGGTCGATGATATTGCCCGCGGCCTTCGCACCCTGGAAGAGATTATCGGCCAACCGATAACCTGCTCCGCTGCCGCTGGCTGGCGTGCCGACCAACAGGTGATCGAAGCAAAAGAAGCGTTCCATTTGCGCTACAACAGCGATTGTCGTGGGGCGATGCCGTTTCGTCCCTTGCTCGAATCAGGAAAACCTGGCACTGCACAAATTCCAGTGACATTACCTACCTGGGATGAAGTGATTGGCCGGGATGTGAAAGCGCAAGATTTTAACGGCTGGCTACTCAACCGCATCCTGCGAGATAAAGGGACGCCGGTTTATACCATCCATGCTGAAGTTGAAGGTTGTGCTTATCATCCTGATTTTGTTGATCTCCTGAAGCGTGCCGCCCGTGAAGGCATTACTTTTTGTCCATTAGGCGAGCTGCTGCCGGAGACGTTGCCGCTCGGACATGTGGTGCGTGGAAGAATCGCTGGACGTGAAGGCTGGCTGGGTTGCCAACAAGTTGCGGGAACTCGTCCATGAAATCCATTCGCTATTACGCCGCATTATTTGCGTTTATTACCGTCTATTATCTCTTACCGATTAATTATCGCCTGCTCTGGCAACCTGATGAAACGCGGTATGCGGAAATCAGTCGGGAAATGCTGGCTTCCGGCGACTGGATTGTGCCCCATCTGTTAGGGCTACGTTATTTCGAAAAACCGATTGCCGGATACTGGATTAACAGTATTGGGCAATGGCTGTTTGGCGCGAATAACTTTGGTGTGCGAGCAGGTGTTATCTTTGCGACTCTGTTAACCGCCGCGCTGGTGACCTGGTTTACTCTGCGCTTATGGCGCGATAAACGTCTGGCACTACTCGCCGCTGTGATTTATCTCTCGCTGCTTATTGTCTACGCCATCGGCACTTACGCCGTGCTCGATCCGTTTATTGCATTCTGGCTGGTGGCGGGAATGTGTAGCTTCTGGTTGGCAATGGATGCGCAAACGTGGAAAGGCAAAAGCGCGGGATTTTTACTGCTGGGAATCACCTGCGGTATGGGGGTAATGACCAAAGGTTTTCTCGCCCTCGCCGTGCCGGTATTAAGCGTGCTGCCATGGGTGGCGACGCAAAAACGCTGGAAAGATTTCTTTATTTACGGCTGGCTGGCAATCATCAGTTGTGTACTGACGGTTCTCCCCTGGGGGTTAGCAATAGCGCAACGGGAGCCTGACTTCTGGCACTATTTTTTCTGGATTGAGCATATTCAACGCTTTGCGATGGATGATGCCCAACATAAAGCCCCGTTCTGGTACTACTTGCCTATCATCATTGCCGGTAGCCTGCCATGGCTGGGATTACTCCCCGGTGCGCTGCGTTCTGGCTGGAAAAACCGCAACCATTCCGCAACCGTCTATCTCTTGAGCTGGACGGTGATGCCACTGCTGTTTTTCTCCGTCGCTAAAGGCAAGCTGCCGACCTATATTCTTTCCTGCTTTGCGCCTCTGGCAATACTGGTGGCGTATTACGCGTTGCAGGCAGCAAAAAATAATCCTCTGGCGTTGCGGATTAATGGCTGGATCAATATCGCATTTGGCGTCACTGGCATTATTGCCACGTTTATCGTTTCGCCCTGGGGCCCCATGGGCACACCCGTCTGGCAGGCTTTCGAAATCTATAAGGTCTTTTGCGCATGGTCGATTTTTTCGCTGTGGGCATTTTTCGGCTGGTATACGTTAACGAACGTGGAAAAAAACTGGCCCTTTGCGGCGCTTTGTCCGTTGGGGCTGGCGTTGCTCGTGGGTATTGCGATCCCCGATAGAGTCATGGAAGGCAAACATCCGCAATTTTTTGTCGAGATGACGCAAGAATCACTCCAGCCGAGCCGCTATATTCTTACGGATAGCGTCGGTGTTGCCGCAGGTCTGGCATGGAGTCTGCAACGCGATGACATCATCATGTATCGCCAGACGGGGGAGTTGAAATATGGCCTCAATTATCCGGATGCGAAAGGCAGATTTGTCAGCGGTGATGATTTCGCCAGCTGGCTTACTCAACATCGCCAGGAGGGGATTATTACTCTCGTGCTTTCGGTAGACCGCGATGAGGATATCAACAGCCTTGCCATTCCACCTGCAGATGCTATCGATCATCAGGGGCGTCTGGTGCTCATTCAGTATCGGCCCAAATGATCTGGCTGATTTTAGTCTTTGCCAGCCTGCTTAGCGTAGCCGGGCAGCTCTGCCAGAAACAGGCAACTCGCTTTGTGGCAATAAGTAAACGGCGCAAACATATTGCACTGTGGCTGGCGCTGGCATTGATGTGTCTGGGGCTGGCAATGGTGCTCTGGCTGCTGGTATTACAGAACGTGCCGGTAGGCATTGCCTATCCAATGTTGAGCCTGAATTTTGTCTGGGTGACGCTGGCAGCAGTAAAACTGTGGCACGAACCAGTGTCTTTTCGTCACTGGTGTGGGGTGGCCTTCATTATTGGCGGCATTGTGATTCTCGGGAGTACGGTGTAATGGGCCTGATGTGGGGATTATTCAGCGTCATTATTGCTTCTGCTGCGCAATTAAGCCTCGGTTTTGCGGCGAATCATCTACCGCCGATGACGCAATTATGGAATTTTATCGCGGCGCTTTTTACTTTTGATTTCGGTGCCCGGATGCTGGTCGTCGGCCTGGTTGGCTATCTGATCTCCGTTTTTTGCTGGTATAAGGCGTTGCATCGGCTGGCACTCAGCAAAGCCTATGCCTTACTGAGTATGAGTTATGTACTGGTATGGATTGCATCAATGGTACTTCCCGGCTGGGAAGGGACCTTCTCGTTGAAGGCTATGCTGGGCGTAGCCTGTATTATGGGTGGATTAACGCTGATTTTTCTACCAGCAGCAAAACAACGCTGCTAACTTTTGCAGCCAGACTGACATTGTCGCCCCCATTCTTCAACACTATAACTGCTCGCCGAAATGACTTTCACCGTGCGCTGTTTTTCCCGGTTGATGCAATAAAGCGCATCCTGTAGCGGAGAAAGCAGGTCACCTGATTTAACGCTAAAGTCAGTTTGCACTTCGGCAATCATTTTTATCGTGCCGCCAGTATCACAAAGCTTCAGTACATGTCTGTTGTCTTGTTTATCGCTGCATGATTTTTTAACCAGCCATTCCATTGCACTATCCTGTCTGATAAGAATTGTCACATTAATTTACAGATTAACAGATAAACTCATTATCAATGGCAATGGAATAGCGGAAATGAGAGATGAAACTAATGATTTATTAATACTGGCGTTGCACCCACTCTTTTAATGCCTGACGTGAAATTTTAATGCCGCCGTTTTTCAGCTCCGGCGGAAGCGTCAGCCAACGCACCGGGTGTTGAAAACGGGCCAACTTGTCTTTCACCCATTCGCTAAGATCAACGGTTTCGTGGTCATACTCCACCACCGCTACCGGTCGATGACCAAACTCCTTGTCAGTAACGGGGACGATAAACACCTGCAAAACCGCAGGATGCGCGGCAATCACACGTTCGACTTCTTCTGGCTGAATGCCTTCGCCACCACTGAAGAACAGATTGTCTAAACGTCCGACAATGGTCAGCTTGCCATTATGCATCTCACCGCGATCGCGCGTGGCGTACCAGCCTTCGTCATTAACCAGCGGCACCAGTTTCCCGTTACGCCAGTAACCTTCTGCCATACTGGCAGCCCGCAGCCACACTTCATCGTTAACGATTTTTACTTGCCGCCCCGGCAGAGGCGAACCGACGTCAGCCAGGCCGTCCGCTTCTTTCGCGCAAACCGTGGAAGCGAACTCCGTCAGACCATAGCCGCAAAAGCAACGAATGCCCTGCTCGCGCGCCTGCTCCGTCAACTCAACCGGAATTGCCGCGCCGCCAAGTAACACCGCTTTCAGGGAAACTGAACTGCGGTTAACCAGCAAACGCCAGAGCTGTGTTGGCACCAGTGAAGCGTGAGTACAGCCTGCCAGCATTTGCTCCAATGGCTGTTTATCACGTACCGTCATCCGCGCACCAGCGTATAACCAGCGCCACATAATTCCCTGACCAGAGACGTGAAACAACGGCAAAGAGAGCAACCAGTCATCGTGATCGCCAAACGGAATCAGCGATAACACCCCTTCGGCACTGGCAAGATGGGCCTGATAAGTATGAACTGCGGCTTTCGGCAAGCCAGTGGAGCCAGAGGTTAACGTCATTGAGCACAGGCGCGTCGGCTGCCACGCAGCGGCATGTGCGCCTTCAACCAGCTGAATGTGCAGCGACGTTAACGCCGGAAACGTGTTTTCCCCTTCCGGCACCAGCGCAAATTGCAGAGTGAGATTTGGCAGCAATTCCTCAAGCAACGGTTGCGGCAGTTGTGGATTCACGGGCAGCACCCGCGCCCCACATTGCAGTAACGCCAGCCAGGCCAGCAGCGTTTGCGGCGTATTCCACGCCCGCAACATTACGCCGCTGCCCTCAACCACACCCTGCGCCGCAAAGCCGGAGGCTAATTCATCGACGCGAGCACAAAGCTTGCGCCAGTTGAGTTGCTCGTCATTAAGACGTAAGGCGATGGCTTCTCCCCGCACCTGCCGCCAGTGACGCCACGGCCAGTCAGAGAAGATCATAACAGCCGCTCCAGTGCATCAACTTCCACTAATGGCAGCGGGCTACCCGGCCAGCAACGAACCTGCTGCGCCTGCATCAGATCCAGCGTGTCCAGACCCGGAATGGTGTCTGGCGTTAACCAGGCAGCAATCCGTGCCAGTTGCGTTAAGCCTAAGCTCGACTCAATGGAAGAACTGATCACCGCCGTCAGCCCCAGCGCGTGCGCCGCCTGCACCTGCTCGCGGACTTTCTCCAGGCTGCCCGTGAGCGTGGGTTTGATCACCACCGCACGCACGCCCTCTTCCGCCACAAAGGCAAAATCCGGCTCGCGCAGGCTTTCATCCCAGGCAATGGCAATGCCGGTTTCACGGGCAAACGCACGCGAATCATCGCGGGTTTTGCACGGCTCTTCGAGAAACGCGATGCGGTGGCGATAGTCCGGGTTAACGTATTTGGCAAACTGCTGGCCTTTCAGCGGCGTCCAGGCGCGGTTCGCGTCAAGACGCAAATGCAGATCCGGAATTGCCTCCAGCAAAAGATTGACCACCATGCCGTCGCGCACGGCTTCGTACAATCCCACTTTGACCTTCGCCACTTTCTCGCCAGGCATATCGGCAAGTTTGAGGATCAGATCGTCCGGATCGCCATTACACAGCGGCGCAGCACGGTAATTGGCCGCCTGCGGGAGCGTATCTGCCAGTTCAGCCAGCGCGCAGCTTACGCCAAAGGCGACGGAAGGCATCTGTGGTAGCTCGCAATCGCCTGCCAGCCAGTTATGTACCCAGGCAAGCAGCACACTTTGCGCCTCTTCCCAGGTTTCCTGACTGAAGCCCGGCAGTGGGGAGATCTCCCCCCACCCTTCGCGCTCGCCCTCACGCAGGCAAACGTATAGCCCGTCGCGGGTTTTTAACCGCCTGTCGCGCAGAACCACCCCCGCGTCCATGGGGATCTGCCAGCGGTATACCTGCGCGCTACGCATTACGGATTCCGTTTAAATTTGCTGAAATCAGGCTGACGTTTCTGGTTGAAAGCGTTGCGACCTTCCTGACCTTCTTCCGTCATGTAGAACAGCATGGTGGCGTTACCCGCCAGTTCCTGCAGACCCGCCTGACCGTCACAGTCGGCGTTCAGTGCAGCTTTCAGGCAACGCAGCGCCATCGGGCTGTTTTGCAGCATTTCGCGGCACCAGCGGACAGTCTCTTTTTCCAGATCGGCCAGCGGCACCACGGTGTTCACAAGGCCCATATCCAGCGCCTGTTTTGCATCATACTGACGGCACAGGAACCAGATTTCACGCGCTTTTTTCTGCCCGACGATGCGAGCCATGTAGGAAGCGCCCCAGCCGCCGTCGAAGGAACCGACTTTCGGGCCAGTCTGACCGAAGATGGCATTATCTGCCGCGATAGTCAGGTCGCACATCATGTGCAGAACATGACCGCCGCCGATGGAGTAGCCAGCCACCATCGCGACAACCGGTTTCGGACAGGTACGGATCTGACGCTGGAAGTCCAGCACGTTGAGGTGATGTACGCCGGAATCATCTTTATAACCGCCGTAGTCGCCACGTACTTTCTGGTCACCGCCGGAGCAGAACGCTTTATCGCCCGCGCCAGTCAGAATGATCACGCCGATGTTGTCGTCATAACGGGCATCCGCCAGCGCCTGGATCATCTCTTTTACCGTCAGAGGACGGAAGGCATTGCGCACCTGCGGACGATTAATGGTGATTTTTGCTATACCGTCGGTGGATTTTTCATAACGAATGTCCTCGAAACCTTCGGAGCAGTCGTGCCATTCAACCGGTGCGTAAAGCATTGCTTCATCAGGATAAATCATATTGTGTCCTTTAGTCAGAAACGCAAGATCTGCGCCAGACTTGCGATTACGCCAGCGGGATTTTCCCGATGCGCGTTATGTCCGGCGCGAGGAATGACATGGCAGTCGGCAGCCAGTTCCGCCGCCAGAGCGCGGAATTTGCTGTCACGTTCACCACATAAATAATAAAACGCAAATGTGCGGGCGCTAAGGTTAGCACGTAAATCAGGCTGGACGGCGAGAGAAGTGGCCTCCAGCATCGCGGCAAGGGTTGCGCCGTTATTGTTGCTGCGCAGCGCCACCAGCTCCCGGCGTTGATCGTCATTGAGCGAGGCAAAAACAGGCTGTTGATACCAGTCGGCAAATACCGCCGTTAACGGTTCTGTGCGAAAACGCTGCGCCCAGCGATGATCGGAAAGCTGACGTTCCGTGCGTTGTTCAGCATTTTGCAGCCCGGGATGCCCACCTTCGACAATCACGCCACAAAGCCCCGCCATCCCCTGACAAGCCGCCATCATCGCCACCCGTCCACCGAGCGAGTACCCCACCAGCCAGAAGTTAAGGATGTTGTAACTAACAAAGGTTTTACGCAGTAAGTCGGTGACATCATCAAATCCATCGACACTAATTACCGCCGAACCGCCGTGACCTGGAAGATCAACATACAACCGCGAGTAGTCTGCAAACGCCTCGCCGACTTCCTGCCATTCGAGGCAATCGCCGGAGAAACCATGCAAAAACACCAGCCAGGGTAAACCTGGCTTGCCGTGTTTTGCCTGTGCGTGCAGGATCATAAATGGCTTACCTGCGCCAGCAGTTGCTGGAGGGTTTGCGCGCCGTCGGTGTCGTTAACCACCATCTCAATCACCGTGGTGGTCGGAGTGCGCCAGGCGTCGGCAAGTGCCGTTTCAAGTTCCTGCCAGTTTTGCGGACGATGATATTTCAGCTCAAACATCGCGGCAGCGTGCTCAAAATGGACGTTTTGCGGCATCAGATAGAAACGCTCGCGCTCGCTTTTCGGCGTCGGCAACAGCGAGAAAATTTGTCCGCCGTTGTTGTTCACCACAATTAATACCAGCGGCGCGGAAACCTGACGCAATAGTGCCAGCGCGTTGAGATCGTAAAGAGCAGAGAGATCGCCCACAATCGCCAGCGTCGGTTTACCACTAGCCCTCTGAACGCCTGCGGCGGTAGAAATCAGCCCATCTATTCCGCTGGCCCCACGGTTGCTATATACCGGGTAACCTGCCGGAAGTTGCGAAAGCGCATCAATCAGACGTACCACCAGGCTATTACCGACAAACAGTTGCCCCTGTTCAGGCAAATAGTCGCTGATGCGATGCGCCAGTTGCGCTTCGCCAAACGCATCACGACGGGCAACAACTGCCTGCATTGCCTGTTCAGCCAGACGCGGGATCTCCACGCACCAGGGCTGGCGTTTTTCAGCCGGATGCAGCTCCAGCCAGTCGGCAATATTGGCGACCAGGCGACGTCCACGGTGGTGTGCCGGGTCAAGCTGCCCTTCGATGTTATCAACAATCCAGTACTCTTCTGGTTCACAGCTTGCCTGCCATTGCAGTAACCGTTTACCGGTCAGGCTGCTCCCCAGTTGCACGACAATCTGCGCCTGTTGCAGTTCGCTGGTCGCTTTGGCATTGCCTAACCAGAGATCGGCACACGGCAGCGGCTGCCCGGTTTGCGACAGCACGTCGCCAATCAGCGGCCAGCCAAGTGTTTGCGCCCACAGGGCAACTTTTTTGCCCTCTTCCGCACTCATGCGCCCGGCAACCACCACGCCGCGCTTTTGCCGCCAGAAGAACCAGTCGCGCTGTTTTTCGCTCTCAAGACGAGGCGCTTCACGCAGCCACGGTTTGTCGCCCTGCCACCAGTCGCCAAGACGTTGTTGCCAGCTAAGTCCGGTATCGTCCATCTCGCCATAAAGCGGTTCGGCAAACGGGCAGTTGATATGGACTCCACCCGCATGCAGCGTGCCTAAAGCATGGTCGATAGTAGAAACCAGCCAACGGGCAGGAATATCCTGCGTCGGGCGCGGCAGTGAAATGCTATGCGTAGGATGAGAGGCGAACATGCCCGGCTGACGAATTGCCTGATTTGCGCCGCAGTCAATCAATTCCGGAGGACGATCGGCGGTTAACAGGATCAGTTTTTCTCCGGTTAACCCAGCTTCAATCAGTGCCGGATAGAGATTCGCTACCGCCGTGCCGGAAGTCACTATCACCGCCACCGGCTGCTTGCTGACTTTCGCCAGCCCCAGCGCCAAATGCCCCAGCCCACGCTCATCAAAATGAGTGTGATGAATGAAAGCGGAATTTTCCGCCGCCGCCAGAGTTAATGGCGTAGAACGAGAGCCAGGGGCGATGCAGACGTGTCTGACGCCGTGACGTGTTAATGCTTCCAGAATGACCGCCGCCCAGCGTCGGTTAAATGCGCTTACTGACATGAGTTTGTCCGGTATCAATATTGCGGCTAAGTATAAGGAGCTACAAAAAGAGATTATTGATATGAATCGGTAATGATGCGACTCATTACTATTCCAATTGTAATAAAGTGCGCAGTCCTGCCGCTTTGTTGTCGATTTCCTGCCACTCCAGTTCGGGGTCTGAGCCTCGGACAATACCCGCTCCGGCATACAATCGCACGACATTGCCACTGATTTTCGCCGAGCGCAGGGAAACGCAGAATTCGCTTTGTTGTAATGAGAGATAGCCCGCAGAACCCGCATACCATTCACGGGTAAACGGTTCGTGCCGGGCGATGAACTGCCGTGCCAAATCGCGCGGTAAACCTGCCACCGCTGCCGTTGGCTGCAACTGATGCAGACAAACCACATCATCTGCCGTATTAAGCGAGGTCCAGATACAGCGACGCAGATGCTGCACTTTACGCAGACGAAGCACCTGCGGCGGTAAAACATCCAGCGCCTGGGTGTCGCTCTGTAATCGCTGGCAGATATCTTCCACCACCAGCATATTCTCGCGCTGGTTTTTATCATCCGCCATCAGCCACTCGCCCAGTTGCTGCGCCTGTTTATCATCAGGATGATTCGCCACCGTTCCCGCCAGTGCTTCAGTACGCAACGCTTTGTCACGCCGCCGCCAAAGCCGCTCAGGAGATGAACCCAGGAACGCGCTTTCGCCATCAAAGGCCATGTAGAAATGGTAGCAGTTCAGGTTCAACCGACGACTGGCAGCCATCATTGCCGCCGCGTTAACTGAATCGGAGAAATGCAGGTCGGTCGCCCGCGCCAACACCACTTTATCCAGTTCACCTTCAGCAATGGTGTCAGTCGCCAGTTTAATTAACCCCGTCCAGGCTGGTTTGTCCGGCCAGTGATTTTCTTGGATGATGGTTAAATGCAGAGCTGGCAACGGTTTAATGTTTGCCAGAGCAGCAATGTATTCCTTTGCCTGATGTGCGTCTTGCTGAAGGGAGTTTTCGCTGAAAAGGGTCAGTCGAAGGGTCGCTTTGCCTGCACAGCGTCGCCATTCCAACCGCGGGAGGAGTAAATTGCCCTGGGAAGGGTCAAACGCATTCAGTCCCCAGATACGCAAGTCGGTGTGATCCGGGTGTTGTCGGAGAAAACGCTGCGCCTGCGCCAGCGACGAAAAGCTGGCTATTGTACCCAGCACGGCAGCCTCTTCATCACCATTGCGTTGTTGCCAGTAAAATTGCGGATACATTTTCTGGCTGGCCAGCCAGCTTAAGGCATCAAAGGCGTCATTTAATGGGAAAGGAACATCAAAAACCCGAATGCCGGGCGTCGCTGGAAACTCTTGCGACAGATGGCGCAATAGATTTTCCAGCGCCGTAGTGAGTGATTGCACGCGGACCTCTCCCTGTTAAAAGCCTCACATTATACGGGGTACTGCAAAAAAAATGCAGTACCCCAGTGTAGGGAGGTTTTAACGGCGTGCCAGCAACAGTCCTAATACCAAACCAACCGCAGCGCCAACGCCAATCCCCTGCCACGGTTTTTCATGAACGTAGTCGTCGGCGCGATAAACCGCTTGCTTCGCCCGATAGTAATAGCTGTCTGAAGCCTGACTGACTCTTTTTTTCACATCATCCAGCGCCTTCTCTGCTCGCGCCTTCAGCTCAACATATTTCTGATCGGCGGGATCGCCAGAGGAGCGCAGCACTTCTTCCAGTGTTTCACTCAGCAACGTCAGGTCGTCATCGATGCGTGTATCACCAAATTGATTAGACATTCTCGTTCTCCATTTGCTTAAAACCTGCCACTAACTATAGACAACGGTTATCAATTACGCCTGAATGACTTCGCGCGCCATCCCAATGTGGGGAATACCATCTTCCTCGTAGATATCCGTTACGGGGATAAAGCCAAAACTGCGGTAAAAGTTTTGTAAGTGCGCCTGCGCTCCCAGATAAATCGCCTTGTCCGGCCAGTGGCGCGTACATGATTCCAGCACCTTACTCATCAGTTGCTGCCCCACTTTTTCGCCCCGCAACGCTTCGCTGACAATCACCCGACCAATCACCACCGGTTCGAGATCATCATCACTTTTCAGAATCCTCGCATACGCTACCAGTTTCCCGTTTTGCCAGCCGAGAATATGACGATTTTCCCCTACCAGATCGTCACCATCGACATCCTGATAAGGACAGTTTTGTTCGACAACGAATACCGCACAACGCAGTTGTAATAAGGTATAAAGCTGAGAAACCGATAATTCAGAGTGATGAAGATCCTGCCAGTCGATCATGATGCGCTCCTTTTGGTTGTATGCCTTATACTAGCCGGATTATTTTTAGAAATGTGATGGTCTTATGGAATTAATTTTCTTAGGTACTTCGGCGGGAGTTCCGACCCGGGCGCGTAATGTCACGGCGATATTGCTCAATCTGCAACATCCGACCCAGGCCGGACTTTGGTTATTTGACTGTGGCGAAGGCACTCAACACCAAATGCTGCACACGGTGTTTAATCCCGGCAAACTGGACAGGATTTTTATTAGCCATCTTCATGGCGATCATCTTTTCGGCCTGCCCGGTTTGCTGTGCAGTCGTTCCATGTCAGGTATTGTGCAACCCTTAACCATTTATGGTCCGAAAGGTATCCGTGAATTTGTTGAGACAGCGTTACGCATTAGTGGCTCGTGGACCGATTATCCACTGGAGATTATTGAAATTAGCGCAGGCGAAATTCTTGATGATGGCTTGCGTAAAGTGACAGCTTATCCGATGGAACATCCGCTGGAATGTTACGGCTATCGCGTAGAAGAACATGATAAGCCTGGTGCGCTGAATGCCCGGGCATTAAAGGCTGCAGGCGTACCGCCAGGCCCATTGTTTCAGGATTTGAAAGCCGGAAAAACTGTCACACTGGAAGACGGTCGGCAGATTAACGGCGCTGATTACTTAGTCGCGCCTACACCAGGAAAAGCGATCGCCATTTTCGGCGATACTGGTCCTTGCGATGCCGCGCTGGCGCTGGCCAAAGGTGTCGACGTAATGGTTCACGAAGCGACTCTGGATTTGGCGATGGAGGCCAAAGCCAACAGTCGCGGCCACAGCTCCACACGCCAGGCGGCGGCACTGGCCCGTGAAGCTGGTGTCGATAAGCTAATCATTACCCATGTTAGTTCGCGCTATGATGATAAAGGCTGTCAGCACTTGTTACACGAGTGCCGGACGATTTTCCCGGCAACTGAACTGGCGAGCGATTTCGCGGTGTTTAGCATTTAAGTCGAAAGCGGTGGTTAGTTGGCAGATTAATTTAATGATGCCAACGCATTTATTTTTCATCTGTTTGCCGAATACGCTTGATGTCGATATCCGGCAAACAGATTTATCATTTATAGTTTTGTGAATTGTCCAGATCTTCCGCCAGCCCAATCAGACGAATAAATTCCGCTCTGTAGCCTTGTTGATCCGGTCCTTTTGCTTGCCGCGCCCACTGTTCGATCTGCTGCCAAGATGTATTATTCAGGTATTCAGAACCGCGCAATTTTAGCCCATACGCAGAGACTGCTGCGCGAAAACGCATATCTTCTGACGGTGCGTTTATTGTGGGTGCCAACGGGAATTCAACTAACTGACTTTCTTTTCCCTGCGGGTATTTCCAACGAATCTTTAACCAGGCCAGTTCTTTCGCTTTATCTGATTTCGCTGATTTGTTATCCGGGGCATAGCGTAACTTATCAATTGATGCTTTTTGCCCATTCAGAGTTAGCTGCCGGTGTCGACGTCAAGGCTAAACGTCGCCAACGGGTTTTGCGCTACCTGCTTAACCGGATTATCATCGAACTGCTGATAGCGAGCGGTTCCTGGATTTGCGATACGTGTAGCTTTTGCTTTAGCCGCTCTTTCAAATGTTGGCGCTTCCTGTAATCGCCCCTGCAAAGCCTGTTTGTCTGAGGATTGTTGCGCTTCATGCTGGGCTAAGGTTTTTGCTTTAGCGGCGGCGGCTCTTTGCTCCGCCACTTTTGTTGCCGCTTGTTGCGCGGCAAGTACTTGCTGGTCTGTGGGTGTAGTAGATTGTTGTTGCTGACTTTCCTTATCATCAGATTCCGGCCTACATCCTGACAAAATCAAACTACTAATAAGCAACATGATTATATTTTTATTTCGCATATAAAATCCTTTTAAATAAACTCAACCACCAGACATAAAATAGACTCTTTGTATAATCCGGCCAATCTTAATAAAATACGATCTCGAAACCTATAACAAATAATGATTCAACAACGAAACCTATCAACAATTTATATATGAAAAAAATAACCTTTTCCTTTTTTATATTATTCCTGTTTTCACTTCCTCTGATTGTTTTTTACCAACCCTGGGTCAATGCATTACCGCCAACGCCCCAGCACGCAAGTCCCGAGCAATTAGAAAAAACAGTTCGTTATCTTACACAAACTGTGCATCCACGTAGTGCCGACAATATTGATAATCAGAATAGGTCCGCAGAGTATATAAAAGAGGTCTTTGTCAGTAGCGGCGCCAGAGTTACCGGGCAGGATGTCCCCATTACTGGTAGCCCCTACAAAAACATTGTTGCTGATTATGGTCCTACCGATGGACCGCAGATTATTATTGGTACGCACTATGACTCTGCCAGCAGTTACGAAAACGATCAATTAACCTATACGCCGGGTGCGGATGATAACGCCAGCGGCGTGGCAGGATTACTCGAACTGGCACGTTTGTTACAGCAGCAAGCGCCGAAAATAGGTGTGCAACTGGTCGCCTATGCGTCGGAAGAACCGCCCTTCTTTCGTAGCAATGAAATGGGGAGCGCGGTACACGCCGCTTCGCTTGAGCGTCCGGTGAAATTAATGATAGCACTGGAGATGATAGGTTATTACGACTCCGCACCTGGGAGTCAGGATTACCCTTACTCTGTCATGTCCTGGCTTTATCCCGACCATGGTGATTTTATTGCTGTCGTCGGCAGAGTGCAGGGTATCAGCGCTGTGCGTCAGGTAAAATCTGCGTTGTTATCAGCAAAAGAGTTGCCTGTTTATTCTATTAATGCACCTGGTTTTATTCCCGGTATCGATTTCTCCGACCACCTTAATTATTGGCAACACGATATTCCCGCCGTAATGATTACTGACACCGCTTTTTATCGTAATAAACAATATCACTTACCTGGCGATACCGCAGACAGACTCAATTATCAGAAAATGGCTCAGGTGGTGGATGGCGTTATAACCTTGTTGCAAAACAGTAAATAATAAAAATTTCTCGAGGAAGATCCAGAAAAAGCAACATGCGCATTTTATTTTCCCTCGTCTGTTTTAAGATGCGAAAAATTAAATTCAACGGAGGAAAAACAAATGGGAATGATTGGCTATTTTGCAGAAATTGACTCAGAAAGAATTAACCGACTGCTTGAGTCTACTGAAAAACCCTTAATGGACAATATTCATGACACGCTTTCAGGTTTACGGCGACTGGATATTGATAAACGCTGGGATTTTTTACATTTTGGCCTAACGGGTACCTCTGCTTTTGATCCAGCGAAGAATGATCCGCTGAGTCGTGCCGTGCTTGGTGAACACAGCCTCGAAGATGGCATAGATGGTTTCCTGGGATTGACCTGGAATCAGGAGTTAGCCGCGACAATCGACCGACTGGAAGCTCTGGATCGAAGTGAGCTGCGTAAACAGTTTTCCATTCAGCGACTCAATGAAATGGAGATTTATCCGGGAGTGACCTTTTCAGAAGAGTTAGAGGGGCAACTCTTTGCTTCGATCATGCTTGATATGGAAAAGCTGATTAGCGCGTATCGACGTATGCTGCGACAAGGGAATCATGCGCTGACGGTTATTGTTGGGTGACATAGCTTGATGTCTGGGGGAGAAAGACCTATCAGTTTAGATTTATGCAAAGATCATCTTAAATAAATCTTTAACCAAGACCCGGTTTTGATCCCCTTGTATAAACACTGCTATATGCTTGCTTTATCGCATTCTTAAGTTAAACCCGTTTATTCAGTATATAACAGCGATACCACTAGTGCTGGCAACGATCTGGCCTGTTAGATGAAAACAGTGTTTAACCATTCGTTATCTGAAAATAATCAGGCGAGCAAAAAGCCTGTTCAATTTTGCGATGATTTTTTATAGATCGTGTTGGTTATGGCGACAAGGAAAAGCATCAATGTTATCTTTCACAAATTGCAGTAATACAGAATCAACATCTTTTGCAAGTTGGTCACATTGCATTATCAGCATTTTGAATATTTCATCATTTGCAATTTCATTAAAAGTATTAACTTTCTCTTTTAATTCCCCATATCTGATTCTTGCAGTAACCATTTTTTTGGCAAGTTCTGACAATCCCAACGCTTGCAATTGTTGGTGAATATGATCACTTTCAAAAAAGATCCCACAATCCATTCCTTCCCAACCAACATATTCATGCCATTCATAAACCAGCATAAAAGTTTGTAAAACTGGCTGTAATAATTGGATATCTGCAAAACTAAACCAAAACTTACGCTTGAGATCCCACTCATATTCAATCGCCAATGCTATTTTGTTTAAGGCATCTCCGGCATCCTTATTTTTACGCAAAATCAATTCCGTCAGTGTATAGCGTTGTTCATCAATACGCCGAAGAGCTTCTGCAATATCATAGTTTGTAGCCAACAAAACATTCTCTGCTTCCTGATGTGTGACGTCTACTTTTGCAGTCAATATATTGATTTGATCAATATGAAAGAATTTAATGGCCTCATCAACATTACCGCCAGTCCTCTCTAGCAAACGTCTGGCAGACTGGATACCGACAGGTACGTGCTCCCGAAGTTTGCGAATTTCACTTAACCATTCCATGTCAAACCCCTTTAAATATTTATGATGCTATATATAACAACGTCTGGATCACGACCCAGCCTGACTGAATATTTCACCTTTTCCTGCTTAACATCCATGTTATGATGCGCCTGAAACTAATAAGACGTGTGGCATTGTCACTATTTATCCGCTAATGAATTCAAACAATGCCATTCATTTGATGAATACATTATTTCAGGGAATAATTATGACACCTTTAGAACGCATTACCCAACTTGTTAATATCAATGGTGATGTTAACGAGCCTGCTACCCCCCGTCCATTGTTATCTCTTGGGGATTTTTTTATCGGCAATAATATCCTCGGTTCAATATGTTGCAATGTGACTCCAGAACAATCTCCGCAAGCTATCTACCACCATTTGCTGAAAATTCGTGAGCGTAACGATGTCAGTGATGTTTTGGTAGAAATTACGATGTTCGATGACCCTAACTGGCCCTTTAGCGAAAGAATTTCAGTTATCACTTCTGCCTCACCCGAAGAAGTTCAGAATTGGTTTGCAGAAGAAATTGCCCCTGATGAGTGCCGGGAAGGATGGGAAGAAGATACAGATCATGGATGGGTTGAAGTCCCTGCGGGTATGCATCCGGTTAATTGTTGGTGGGATTAAAACATATTGCTCATTACGAAAAATTTTTAAAATACTTCATGGAGGATGTATATTGTCATTTTCAACGGGTGCTGTAATTATCATTTTTGCGTGTTATGCATTAGCCTTTATCATACCAATACTCTTTATCGTACCGTTTCTTCTTCGATGGGATAAAGATAAAAGGGATAACACCGGTTTCATTTCTTTAATCTATCTGGAATTGCCAATCGGCACTACCGCATTAGCCTATTTATTTTATTTCAATAAGTATTTCGATTCTTTCTTTGAATATATTTTCAACCTCATACCCTATACATTAATTTTATGGTATGTGTGTTTTCTAAGGAAAAGCATATATTGCAGCCCACGCAAGATTTTATTTACAGGCTGGCGCGCCTTTGCCATTATATTTGTTTTACATACATTCTATTTATTCCCCATGAAAAACGAATCAGATTATGACACTGCTGTGAATACGGCACTAAGACAAGGGGATGGTACTGCATTGGATAAACTTTGGAAAACATGCCCGGAGGGTATCAATTCACTTTTGTTCAATATGAAATTTAACTATAACAGAACATATAACTTTGACTACCCAATCACTTCATTCGAGAAAGTTATCCAGTGTAGTGAATTTAAAGACGACTTTACCAGCGATTATGCTGTCAACTATTCTTTTGCTAACGTAACAAGCATTAATTTCTTAAAATTTCTATATAGAAAAATAGATGATAATAAAAAGAAAGAGATTCAGAATGATAAAGGTATTATAGACACTAGATTAATTGATTTAAAGCGATGTTTAAGAGACGAAAAGTGCAGTGCACAAAAAATCCAAATGCTCGATTTTCTACTAAAGCTCGTTCCAAAATGGCAAAAGCATTTATTTATCAAACCGGTAGACTTGCATAATTCTATTTTAAACTCAAATAAGCTTAGTGCTTCTTATTTTTCAAAATTTGTTCAACCTGAAAATGAAAATGACATTATCGCTATGAATGTTGTTTTAGGTGATAACCAGTCCGTAATATCAAAAATAAAGAACAAAGAATACCTACCTTCCGTGATTGGTCAAGAATATGGTGATTTTGGTGAAAATATAACATTAGTAAAGTTTATTATAATGAATGGTACAGAAGACATGATCGACTTCATCATTAACGATTTAAACGTTGATGTGGCGTGTTATGCAAGTGCGTCAACCATAAACTATAATACTATTGTCTCTTCAGACTATAATTATAAATACAATAAACGTTTCCAAAATAAAACCTGCACAAACCCAATCAAATCATAACACCATAAAAAAACCGCCGAAATCGGCGGTTTTTTAACATCAATATTCAACCTTACATTAGCGGCATGGCTAACCGCACAATGCTAATCAGCGGTTGCGGCCATACACCCAGCACCAGTACCAACAGTGCAGAGATCAGCACCACGATACCGCCCGCGCTGTACTGCCAATTTGACGGTGCATCGCGACCCGGTTGTTCCGGGGCGTGCAGGTATAAGCTCACCGCCACGCGCAGGTAGTAGTAAAGGCCGATTGCCGAACCGACAACCACGGCCCCCACCAGCCACCACAAGTGCGCCTGGACACCGACTGCCAGCACGTAGAACTTACCGATAAAGCCCAGCGTCATCGGGATACCGGCCAGAGACAGCATCATCACCGTCATCACTGCCGCGAGGATCGGACGATGCCAAAACAGACCGCGGTAAGAGAACAGGGAATCAGCATCCGGGCCACGATACGGGCTGGACATCAGGCTGACCACGCCAAACGCCCCGAGGCTGCTGAACAGATAACCGGCCAGGTAAACCCCTACCGCTTCCATCGACATCTCGCCAGTTTGCAGCGCAATCAGCGCCACCAGCAGATAGCCGAGGTGAGAGATAGATGAGTAACCGAGCAGACGTTTGATATTGGTCTGGCTCAGCGCCATCAGGTTACCGAAGATGATGGAGGCAAAGGCGATAATCGCCAGCACCACGCGAATCGCTTCGCTGTCACCCACTGGTGCGTAAAGGAACAGACGCATCACCACACCGAAGATAGCGATTTTGCTCGCCGTCGCCAGGAAAGTGGAAACCGGCGCAGGCGCGCCCTGGTATACGTCTGGCGTCCACAGGTGGAACGGCACCAGAGAGAGTTTGAAGCCGAGGCCAACAATCATCAGGCCGAAACCTGCCAGCAACAGCGGCTCGTTGAGCATACCGTCGCCGAGGTTTTTACCCAGTGCAACGAACGACAGATCCCCAGACTGCGCATACACCAGCGCCATACCAAACAGCAGGAAAGAAGACGCTGCGGCAGAAAGAATGGTGTATTTGATACTGGCTTCCAGCGAACGTTTCTGGCGGAAAGCGTAACCGACCAGACCAAACAGCGGCAAAGAGATCAGTTCGATACCGAGGAACAAAGACGCCAGATGGTTGGCATTCGCCAGCAGGATCCCGCCCAGTGCGGCAATTAACACCAACAGGTAGAACTCGTCCTTGTTGTCGTTATAGCCTTCAAGCCACGGGTAGGCGAAAGTACAGGTGGCGAGGCTCGCCAACAATACCAGCCCGGTGTAAAGCATGGCGAAACCATCAACACGCATCAGTGGCGTAACGTCCATAGCGCCCGCCTGGCCGACAAACCAGAGCGAAACCAGCGCCGCGTTAAGCCCAATAACCGAGAGCGTAGCGTTGAGGAAATGATTGCGTCGCCACGCAATGGAGAGCATCACAACCACCACCGTCAAGCCGACGATCAGCAACGGTAGCAGTGCGATCAGGTTTTGTGGAGTTATTGTCATGGCGATTTACGGCCTTGTAGTAGTAACGGAATTAACAAACCACTGCTGGATATTGCCAATCGCGGAGTGCGAGGTATCCAGAATCGGCTGCGGATAGAAGCCCAGCAGTACCAGCAGCACCACCAGCAACAGGATCATAAACAGCTCGCGCAGCGACATCCCTGGCAGTTCTTTGCTGGCAATCTCGCTTTTCGCTTTACCGAAGTAAGCGCGATGTAACATTGCCAGCGAATAAACAGATGCAAAGACCAGCCCAAAGGTAGAGATAACGGTAATCACCGGGACAACCTGGAAGCTGCCGAACAGAATCATAAATTCGCCGACGAAGTTACCGGTGCCTGGCATCCCAAGCGTTGCCACCGCAAAGAACAGCGACAGTGCTGGCAGCCATTTCATCTTGCTCCACAGACCGCCCATCATGCGCATGTCGCGGGTATGGATACGTTCATAGAGCTGACCGCAGAGAATAAACAGACCCGCCGCTGACAAGCCGTGCGCAATCATCTGAATTACCGCGCCCTGGTAGGCCAACTGGCTGCCGGTGTAGATGGCAATCAGCACGAAGCCCATGTGGGAAACCGAGGTGTAGGCGATCAGACGTTTGATATCGGTCTGGGCGAAGGCCATCCACGCACCGTAGAAGATGCCGATAACACCCAGCCACATAGCGATTGGTGCAAACTCTGCCGACGCGTTCGGGAACAGCGGCAGGGAGAAACGCAGCAGACCGTAAGCGGCGGTTTTCAGCAAGATCCCCGCGAGGTCAACGGAACCGGCGGTCGGAGCCTGGGAGTGCGCATCCGGCAGCCAGCCATGCAGCGGAACCACCGGCATTTTCACCGCGAAGGCGATGAAGAAGCCCAGCATCAACAGGTATTCCACGCCGTTAGACATCGGCGTATTCAGCAGCTCTTCATAGTTGAAGGTCCAGACGCCGGTCGCGTTGTAGTGAACAAAGACCAGCGCCAGGATGGCGATCAACATCACCAGACCACTCGCCTGGGTATAAATGAAGAACTTGGTTGCCGCCGTGATACGCGTTTTACCGTCAGAAGCTTTATGCCCCCACAGTGCGATCAGGAAGTACATCGGCACCAACATCATTTCCCAGAAGAAGAAGAACAGGAACATGTCGATGGCAAGGAACACGCCGATAACGCCGCCCAGGATCCACATCAGGTTTAGGTGGAAGAAGCCCTGATATTTTTCGATCTCGTTCCACGAACAGAGTACCGCCAGCACGCCGAGCAGACCGGTCAGCACGACCATCAGCAGCGACAGACCGTCAATGGCGAGATGGATAGAGATACCAAAACGCGGGATCCACGGCATGTCGAATTCAGACTGCCACTGCGGAATTCCGGCGGATTGCGTCAGTGAATAACCGCCCTGCAACCACAGTTGCAGCGACAGCGCCAGCGTCAATCCCATGGTGATCAGCGCTACCCAGCGCGGCACCTTTACGCCAAAGCGTTCGGTCTGCCAGCACAGGAAGCCGCCGATAAAGGGGATTAGTATTAACCAGGGTAATAACATAGCTAAGTATGTCCCTTATATTTACTCCTGCTCAGGCTATCTCACTCGCCAGCCCGAATCCCGGCAGTGCTCGCAATCCTCACGTACTTAAGTACGTTCCGGTTGCTGTGCGCTGGCGGTATCCGGTCTGACTTCGCCGATGACGCCTGTACTTCAGGAACAGTTACCTAAAATTTATTCTTAGTTCACAGACCCGGCGCAGCGCCGGGTATATTCACTCAGCCAACAACTCAACGCAGTACCATCAACAGTGCCAGCACCACGACCGCACCGATGCTCATGGATGCCACATACCAGCGCAGGTAGCCGTTCTCGCTTAACAGCAGACCTTTACCTGCAAAGCGGGAAAGAACCGCCGGGATGTTCATCATTGAGTTCAGCGGATCGCGTTTCAGCAACCAGGCAATCCCCAGGAACGGCTTGACGAATACTTTGTCATACAGCCAGTCGAAGCCCCAGGCGTTGTACCACCAGGTGCCCAGCAGGCGGCCCGGCGCACTGTTGGCGATGGAGGTCACCAGAGTACGTTTACCCAGCCACAGCCAGGCTGCCAGCAGAATGCCGACAACCGCGACCACGCCAGAGGTAATTTCCAGGGTCAACATGCTGCCGTGCGCCAGTTCCGTCGTTTGCGGAAGCACGCCCTGCAGCGGCGGTACAATCAGTGCGCCAACGAAGGTGGAAAGGATCAGCAGCACAATCAGCGGCAGGCTGTGAGTTACCCCTTTCACGGCGTGAGCGTGAATTTGTTCTTTTCCGTGGAAGACGATGAAAATCATACGGAAGGTGTAGAGCGAGGTCATAAACGCACCGACCAGACCTGCCACCATCAGATTGATATGACCATTCGCCATCGCACCCGCGAGGATCTCATCCTTACTGAAGAAGCCCGCAGTGACCAGCGGCAGTGCCGACAGTGCTGCGCCGCCCACCAGGAAGCAGAGATAAACCAGCGGAATAGATTTACGCAGACCGCCCATCTTGAAGATGTTCTGTTCGTGATGGCAGGCCAGAATGACGGAACCGGATGCCAGGAACAGCAGCGCTTTAAAGAACGCGTGGGTCATCAAGTGGAAAATCGCCGCATCCCATGCCTGCACGCCAAGCGCGAGGAACATGTAGCCAATCTGGCTCATGGTAGAGTAAGCGAGAACACGTTTGATGTCGGTCTGTACCAGCGCGGCAAAACCGGCCAGCAGCAGCGTAACCGCCCCAACAATACCCACCAGATGCAGAACTTCCGGCGTCATCAGGAACAGGCCGTGGGTACGGGCGATCAGGTAGACACCTGCGGTTACCATCGTTGCGGCGTGGATCAGCGCGGAGACAGGCGTCGGGCCCGCCATCGCGTCAGCAAGCCATGTCTGCAACGGCAGCTGCGCAGATTTACCAACCGCACCGCCCAGCAGCATCAGCGTCGCCCACATCAGCATGTTATTGCCGTCAGCAAAGTGCGCAGGCGCCAGTTCCACCATTTCACGGAAGTTCAGCGTACCCAACTCGTTGTAGAGAATGAACAGCGCGAAAGCGAGGAACACGTCACCCACACGGGTCACGACGAACGCTTTCATTGCCGCTGCGCCATTCTTCGGATCGGTGTAATAGAAACCGATCAGCAGATAGGAGCACAGGCCCACGCCTTCCCAGCCGAGGTACATCAGCAGCAGGTTATCGGCGAGCACCAGAACCACCATGCTGGCGATGAACAGGTTGGTGTAGGCGAAGAAGCGAGAGTAGCCCTCTTCACCGCGCATGTACCAGGAGGCGTACATGTGGATCAGGAAACCCACACCGGTAACCACCGAGAGCATGGTCAGCGACAGGCCGTCCAGCACCAGATTGAAACCGATGTTAAAGTCGCCTACCGACATCCACGTCCACAGCGGCTGGCTGTATGCCTGCTCACCGTTAGCGAAGAAGTCAACGCCGATAAAGGCAGTTACCAGCGCCGCCAGGCCCACAGAGCCAACGCCGACGATCGCCGAGACGTTTTCAGACCAGCGCCCACGGGAGAACGCCAGCAGGACGAAGCCAATCAATGGCAAAATAATGGTTAAGGCAAGCATGTTCATCCGCGCATCTCACTTACTGAATCGATGTTCAGGTTCTGGCGACGACGGTGAAGTTGCAGCAGCAGCGCAAGGCCGATACTCGCTTCTGCCGCCGCGAGGCTGATGGCGAGAATGTACATCACCTGACCGTCGGTCTGGCCCCAGTAGCTTCCGGCGACCACAAAGGCCAGCGCGGAGGCGTTAATCATGATTTCCAGACCAATCAGCATAAACAGCAGATTGCGACGGATAACCAGACCGGTTAAGCCAAGAACGAATAAGATTGCCGCGAGGATCAGTCCATGTTGTAAGGGGATCATGCGTGCTCCTCCGTTTTTCTTTTCGCGCTGTCGTCTTTACGATTGCTCAGCACTTCACCCGCACGCTCTTCACGACCGACGTGGAAGGCCACAACCAGACCCGCGAGCAGCAGCATAGAAGCCAGTTCTACCGCCAGTACATAAGGCCCGAACAGCGTAATACCCACTGCTTTAGCACTGATTGGCGTACCGTCGATACCCTGATCGTTAACACCGAGAATGGCGTAAACAATCACCACCAGCATGATGGCCGACAAAATTGCCGGACCAATCCACACCTGCGGTTTCAGCCACTGGCGTTCCTGTTCGATTTCTGAACCGCCCAGGTTGAGCATCATCACCACGAACACGAACAGCACCATAATGGCACCCGCGTAGACGATAATTTCCAGCGCACCGGCGAAGTAAGCGCCCAGTGAGAAGAACACCCCGGAAATCGCCAGCAGCGAAATAATCAGGTACAGCAGTGCGTGTACCGGATTGGTATGGGTGATCACTCGCAAGGTCGCAAGTATGGCTATCAGGCCACAGATATAAAAAGCGAACTCCATTGCCCCTCTCCTTACGGTAACAGGCTCTTGACGTCGATAGGCTTGGCTTCGTTCTCTGCTTCGCCCTTATCTTTGCCGTCGATTGCCATACCTGCCATCCGGTAGAAGTTATATTCCGGGTATTTGCCCGGACCGGAGATCAGCAGATCCTCTTTCTCGTAAACCAGGTCCTGGCGCTTGTATTCCCCCATTTCGAAATCCGGGGTTAACTGAATCGCCGTGGTCGGACAGGCTTCTTCGCACAAACCACAGAAAATGCAGCGTGAGAAGTTGATGCGGAAAAATTCCGGATACCAGCGACCGTCTTTGGTTTCTGCTTTTTGCAGCGAGATACAGCCGACCGGGCAGGCTACCGCGCAGAGGTTACAAGCTACGCAACGCTCTTCGCCGTCCGGGTCGCGGGTCAGAACGATACGACCACGATAACGGGGCGGCAGATAGACCGGCTCTTCCGGGTACATTCGCGTTTCGCGTTTGGCGAACGCGTGCAGGCCGATCATCCAGATACTACGAACCTGGGTGCCGAAACCTACTAACAATTCTTTTAAGGTCATGGTCTTATTGCCCCTTATTGCGCCTGCCAGAGAATGACAGCCGCCGTTACCAGCAAGTTGATCAGCGTCAGCGGCAGGCAGATTTTCCAGCCGAAGGACATTACCTGGTCATAACGCGGACGCGGTAACGACGCACGAATCAAAATGAACATCATCATAAAGAACGCGGTTTTCAGCGCGAACCAGATGAATGGCGGTAACAACGGGCCTTGCCAGCCACCGAAGAACAGCGTCACCATCAGTGCAGAGATGGTCACAATCCCGATGTATTCACCCACGAAAAACAGACCGAACTTCATGCCGGAATATTCAATGTGGTAACCATCCGCCAGTTCCTGCTCGGCTTCCGGCTGGTCAAATGGGTGACGGTGACACACCGCCACGCCCGCGATGGCAAAGGTAATAAAACCAAAGAATTGCGGGATGACGTTCCACACATGCGCCTGGCTGTTGACGATGTCGGTCATGTTGAATGAACCGGCCTGCGCCACCACGCCCATCAGGGAAAGCCCGAGGAACACTTCGTAGCTCAGGGTCTGCGCAGAAGCACGCATCGCACCCAGCAGCGAGTATTTGTTGTTACTTGACCAGCCCGCAAACAGCACCGCGTAAACCGCCAGACCGGCCATCATCAGGAAGAACAAAATCCCGATGTTCAGGTCGGCAACCACCCAACCTGGGCTGACCGGCACAATCGCAAAGGCCAGCAGCAGCGAGGTAAAAGCAATCATCGGTGCCAGGGTAAAGATGACGTGATCCGAGAATTTCGGGATCCAGTCTTCTTTAAAGAACATTTTGATCATGTCCGCAACCAGCTGGAGCGAACCGCCCCAGCCAACACGGTTAGGTCCGTAACGGTTCTGGAACAGACCCAGCAGGCGACGTTCGCCAAAGCTCATGAATGCCCCACAGGTGACAACCACCAGCAGGATCACCACCGCTTTGAGGATGGTCAGCAGGATCTCAATCAGTTCCGGTGATATCCAACTCATTGTTGTGCCTCCTTGAGATCCTCAAGATGCGCGCCGGCCAGCACCGGAGCAATGCCGGACATACCCATCGGCAAGCCAACCTGTCCTGCCGTCAGCCCTTCGGCGATTTCAACCGGCAGCGTGACCGTGTTGCCATCGTAACTAAAGGAGACGCGTGTCCCCGCATTCACGCCCAACTTCGCGGCATCTGCCGGGTTGAGTTTGATGTACGGCTGCGGCATACGGCTCTGGAAGACCGGAGCACGCTGTGACAATTCATCGCTGCCAAACAGGTGGTAGTACGGCGCGATACGCCATTTCCCGTCCTGCGGCTGGAAGCGTGCCGGTACGCTGGTGAAGTAATCCAGACCGTTTTCGCTGGTTTCAAACAGACGCACGCCCGGATCGCCAAAGCGCAGTTTGCCGCCCACTTCGTCCTGGAATTTGTTCCACGCCTGCGGGGAGTTCCAGCCTGGCGCCCAGGCAAACGGCACTTGCGAACGGTGCGCCGTCGGCTGGTTGTTACCTTCCATCGAGAAGGTGAACATGGTGTCAATGTCCTGCGGCTGACGCGGCTCATGAACGCTGATGTTGGCGCGCATGGCAGTACGACCGCTGTAACGGTGCGGCTCACGGGCCAGTTTCTGCCCACGAATGCGGAATGTCGCATCCGGTGCGGCATCTTTGATACCCGCCAGTTCCGGGATTTTCGCCACAACGGCGTCAATCACGTGGTCGAGCTGCGTCCAGTCCACTTCTCGGCTCAGCAGGGTGCTGTGCAACGAGTGCAGCCAGCGCCAGCTTTCCAGCATGACAGTTTTGCTGTCGTAATAGGACGGGTCGTAAACCTGGAAGAAACGTTGGGCGCGGCCTTCATTATTAATTACCGTACCGTCGCTTTCAGCAAAGCTGGCGGCGGAAAGCACCAGATGGGCGTTTTCCATGATAGCTGTGCGTTGATGGTCAACCACCATCACCAGCGGCGCTTTAGCCAGCGCAGCATTCACGCGGGTAGCGGAAGCGTGACGATGCAGATCGTTTTCCAGCACCACCACCGCGTCGGCGCGTCCGGTTTCCAGTTCGGTTAACGCTTCTTCCAGCGAACCACCACCCATAATGCCCAGCCCCATGCTGTTTACAGAACGGGCAATCATGGTGATACCGACGTCAGCGCCGCGACCTTTCAGGGCTTTCGCGACGTTAGCCGCAGCCTGAATTACTTCAGCGCTACCGGCGTTCGTCCCGGAGATAATCAACGGTTTCTTCGCACCCGCCAGTGCCTGCACGATGACGTCGATTTTGCTTTGCAGCTCAGGTTCGATACCGTCAACCGCTGGTGCAGAGTTATCCAGCGCATGGGCGATGGCAAAACCTAAACGCGCCTGATCTTCAACCGGTGCGCGGTAAGTCCACGCCGCGATATCATCCAGACGGGTGTCATCAACGTTGGTAACAAACAGCGGATGCTTCGCACGCTGACCGATGTTGAGGATTGCCGCAATCTGCCAGTCAGCCACTTTCTGTGCTGCCGCCATTTCGCGCGCTTTACCTTTCACCGCCTGACGCACTGCCAGCGCGACGCGCGCGCCGGTCTGGGTAACGTCTTCGCCCAGCACCAGTACCGCATCATAAGATTCGATTTCGCGCAGTGCCGGAGTATAAATGCCGCCTTCACGCAGCACTTTTAGTGCCAGTTGCAGACGTTCCTGCTCACCGTGAGCGATACCGGTATAGAAGTTTTCTTCGCCCACCAGCTCACGCAGCGCAAAGTTGCTTTCCACGCTGGCGCGCGGAGAACCGATGCCGATCACTTTCTTCGACTGACGCAGAATATCTGCCGCGCCCTGCATTGCCTGTTCGGCGTTGAGGGTAATGAAATCATCGCCACGACGCTGTACTGGCTGACGCGGACGATCTTTCAGGTTGACGTAGCCGTAACCGAAACGACCACGGTCGCAGAGGAAGTAGTGGTTTACCGTACCGTTGTAACGGTTTTCGATACGACGCAGTTCGCCATAACGCTCGCCGGGGCTGATGTTACAGCCGATGGAACATTGCTGGCAGATGCTCGGCGCAAACTGCATATCCCATTTACGGTTGTAACGCTCGGAGTGCGTTTTGTCGGTAAATACGCCGGTCGGGCAAATTTCGACCAGGTTACCGGAAAATTCGCTTTCCAGCGTGCCGTCTTCCGGGCGACCGAAGTAGACGTTGTCATGCGCGCCATAAACGCCCAGATCTGTACCGTCAGCGTAATCTTTGTAGTAACGCACGCAGCGGTAGCAGGCGATGCAGCGGTTCATTTCGTGAGAGATGAACGGCCCCAGGTCCTGATTGCGGTGGGTACGTTTGGTGAAACGGTAGCGACGGAAGGTATGCCCGGTCATCACGGTCATATCCTGAAGATGGCAGTTACCGCCTTCTTCACATACCGGACAGTCGTGCGGATGGTTAGTCATCAACCACTCGACCACACTTTCACGGAACTGTTTCGCTTCTTCGTCGTCAATGGAAATAAAGGTGCCATCGGAAGCCGGTGTCATACAGGACATCACCAGGCGACCACGCGTGTCTTCCGCGTTTTGGTATTGCTTCACCGCACACTGGCGGCAAGCACCGACGCTTCCCAGCGCCGGATGCCAGCAAAAGTAAGGAATATCAAGGCCCAGAGACAGACAAGCTTCCAGCAGGTTGTCCGCTCCGTTGACCTCGTATTCTTTGCCGTCTACATGAATTGTAGCCATTAGCATGCTTCCAGTTTTCTCGGTCAGGGACCGAGCGTTAATCGAAATTCGGTTACCAGCGCTCTTTCAGCAGGTTCGGCTGAATCCCATTAATCAAATGGGTATTGCTGAACGGCTGTTTGATTCCCGCCTCAAATTCTTCGCGGAAATATTTGATGGCGCTCTGTAACGGCTCCACTGCACCAGGTGCGTGGGCACAGAAAGTTTTACCCGGGCCTAAGAATCGACACAGTTGCTCAAGTGTTTCGATATCGCCCGGCTGACCTTCGCCACGCTCCAGCGCACGCAGAATTTTCACGCTCCACGGCAGACCGTCGCGGCACGGAGTACACCAGCCGCAGGACTCACGGGCGAAAAACTCTTCCAGGTTACGCACCAGCGACACCATGTTGATCTCATGGTCAACCGCCATCGCCAGCGCCGTACCCAGACGGCTTCCCGCTTTACCGATACTTTCGAATTCCATCGGCAGGTCAAGGTGCGCTTCGGTCAGGAAGTCGGTGCCCGCGCCGCCTGGCTGCCAGGCTTTGAATTTCAGACCGTCACGCATACCACCGGCGTAATCTTCGAGGATCTCGCGCGCGGTGGTGCCGAACGGCAGTTCCCACAGGCCCGGATTTTTCACCCGACCGGAGAAGCCCATCAGCTTGGTGCCAGCATCTTTACTTTTCGAGATGTTCTGATACCACTCCACGCCGTTTGCGAGGATTGCCGGAACGTTACACAGAGTTTCGACGTTGTTGACGCAGGTCGGTTTACCCCATGCGCCGGAGGTTGCCGGGAAGGGAGGTTTCGAGCGTGGGTTAGCGCGACGCCCTTCCAGGGAGTTGATTAACGCCGTTTCTTCACCGCAGATATAGCGCCCTGCCCCGGTATGGACGAACAGTTCAAAATCAAAACCTGTTCCCATAATATTTTTACCGAGCAGACCCGCTTCGGTCGCTTCGGCAATGGCACGGCGCAGATTCACGGCTGCTTCAATATATTCGCCACGCAGGAAGATGTAGCCACGGTAGGCTTTCAGCGCAAACGCGGAAATAAGCATGCCTTCCACCAGCAGATGCGGCAGTTGCTCCATCAGCAGACGGTCTTTATAAGTGCCAGGCTCCATTTCATCGGCGTTACATAGCAGGTAACGGATGTTCATGGATTCGTCTTTCGGCATCAGGCTCCACTTCAGGCCAGTTGAAAAGCCTGCACCGCCGCGCCCTTTCAGACCAGAGTCTTTAACCTGATTAACGATCTCGTCCGGAGACAGCCCGGTCAGCGCCTTACGCGCGCCTTCGTAACCGTTTTTGCTGCGGTATTCGTCCAGCCATACTGGCTGTTTGTCATCACGCAGACGCCAGGTTAGCGGATGCGTTTCGGGAGTACGGATAATGTTTTTCATTTATACCGCTCCAGCAGTTCAGGGATCGCTTCCGGGGTCAGATGCGCGTGAGTGTCCTCATCGATCATCATGTTTGGCCCTTTATCACAGTTCCCCAGGCAGCAAGTTGGCAGCAGCGTAAAGCGGCCATCAAATGTCGTTTGCCCTGGTTTGATGTTCAGTTTTTTCTCCAGCGCCGCCTGAATGCCCTGGTAACCGTTGATATGACAGACCACGCTGTCGCAATAACGGATCACATGGCGGCCTACTGGCTGACGGAAGATCTGGCTATAAAACGTTGCCACGCCTTCGACGTCGCTAGCAGGAATACCCAGCACATCGGCGATCGCGTGGATCGCGCCATCCGGCACCCAGCCACGCTGCTTCTGAACGATTTTCAGCGCTTCAATGGACGCCGCACGCGGGTCTTCGTAGTGGTGCATCTCGTGCTCAATCGCTTCACGCTCTGCCGCACTCAGCTCAAAAGCCTCGGTTTGTGGTTGTTGATTCTCGTGCATAATTAGCGGTCCACATCTGACATAACAAAATCGATACTGCCCAGATAAACAATCAGGTCAGACACCAGGCTGCCGCGGATCGCCGCCGGAATTTGCTGCAAATGCGCATAACTTGGCGTACGGATACGGGTGCGATAACTCATGGTGCTACCGTCGCTGGTCAGGTAGTAACTATTGATCCCTTTAGTCGCCTCAATCATCTGGAAAGATTCATTGGCAGGCATCACCGGACCCCACGACACTTGCAGGAAGTGGGTGATCAGGGTTTCGATATGTTGCAGCGTGCGCTCTTTCGGCGGCGGTGTGGTCAGCGGGTGATCCGCTTTGAACGGGCCTTCCGGCATGTTGTTGAGGCACTGCTCAAGAATGCGCAGACTCTGGCGCAGCTCTTCCACTTTAAGCATTACGCGGGTGTAGCAGTCAGAAACACCACCACCCACCGGGATTTCAAAGTCGAAGTTTTCATAGCCAGAATAAGGACGCGCCTTACGCACGTCGAAGTCGATCCCGGTAGCACGCAGGCCCGCGCCAGTGGTGCCCCACTCCAGCGCCTCTTTCGCGCCATAGGCGGCAACGCCCTGGGAACGACCTTTCAGAATGGTGTTTTGCAGCGCCGCTTTCTCGTAAGACGCCAGACGTTTCGGCATCCAGTCGAGGAACTCACGCAGCAGACGATCCCAGCCACGCGGCAGGTCGTGCGCTACGCCGCCAATACGGAACCACGCCGGGTGCATACGGAAACCAGTGATTGCTTCCACCAGATCGTAAATTTTCTGCCGATCGGTAAAGGCAAAGAACACTGGCGTCATTGCGCCGACGTCCTGAATAAAGGTCGAGATATAGAGCAGGTGACTGTTGATGCGGAACAGTTCGGAGAGCATTACGCGAATGACGTTAACGCGATCCGGCACGGTGATCCCGGCCAGTTTCTCTACCGCCAGCACGTAAGGCATTTCGTTAACGCAGCCGCCGAGATATTCGATACGGTCGGTATACGGAATGTAGCTGTGCCAGGACTGGCGTTCGCCCATTTTCTCAGCACCACGGTGGTGGTAGCCGATGTCGGGTACGCAGTCGACAATCTCTTCGCCATCGAGTTGCAAAACGATACGGAAAGCCCCGTGCGCCGACGGGTGGTTCGGACCGAGGTTGAGGAACATGAAGTCCTCGTTTTCGGTGCCGCGCTTCATCCCCCACTCTTCTGGTTTGAAGGTCAGGGCTTCCATCTCCAGATCCTGTTTGGCTTTGGTCAGCTCAAACGGCGAGAATTCGGTAGCGCGCGCCGGGTAATCTTTACGCAGCGGGTGACCTTTCCAGGTTTGCGGCATCATGATGCGGCGCAGGTTCGGGTGACCGTCGAACGTAATGCCAAACAGATCCCAGGTTTCACGCTCATACCAGTTAGCGTTCGGGAACAGTTTGGTAAAGGTCGGTACGTGCAGGTCGTTTTCTGCCAGCGCCACCTTCAGCATGATGTCGCGGTTACGATCGATAGAAATCAGATGGTAGAAAACGGAAAAATCCGCGGCAGGTAACCCTTCGCGGTGTGTGCGCAGACGTTCGTCCATGCCGTGTAAGTCAAACAGCATGACGTAAGGTTTCGGCAGTTTCTTTAAGAAATCGCCCACTTCCAGTAATTGTTCACGCTTGATCCACACAACGGGAACCCCGGTGCGAGTCGCCTGAACAGTAAAGGCATCCGGCCCAAAACGGTTGCGCAGTTCGCCAATCACCGGATCATCAAGATGATCGCGGGTCTGCCAGGCGGGTTCTTGCGCGGTTAAGTCGGTCATATTGTTCACCATTGCAAATGGTCCGTGGTGACTGTCGGCGCAGTAAGCTTCGCGAAATAGATTTAGGAATAAGCGAAGAAAAATCCCTTTGCCGACAGGCGCAAATTAAATCTCGTCAGGTGTACGCAGGTTGGTTACGGCAATGCGTTCACCGCGCTTGCGTTCGCGCTCTGATTGCATATTGGCGCGATAAACGCCCTGATCGCCAACCACCCAGGAGAGCGGACGACGTTCTTTACCGATAGATTCCTGCAACAGCATCAGTGCCTGCATGTACGCTTCAGGACGCGGCGGGCAGCCCGGGATATACACATCAACCGGGATGAATTTATCGACGCCCTGCACAACGGAATAAATATCGTACATACCGCCGGAGTTGGCACAGGCACCCATTGAGATAACCCATTTTGGTTCCAGCATCTGGTCATAAAGACGCTGAATAACCGGTGCCATTTTTGTAAAGCAGGTTCCTGCCACCACCATCAGGTCAGCCTGACGCGGCGAAGCACGCAATACTTCTGCGCCAAAACGCGCCACGTCATGCACCGCGGTAAACGAAGTCACCATCTCAACGTAACAGCAGGAAAGACCGAAGTTATACGGCCAAATTGAGTTTTTACGACCCCAGTTAACCATGTCATTGAGCTTGCCCATAAACACGTTTTTGTTAACTTCTTGCTCCAGAGGGTCGGTTACGATCTCCTGCTTTTGCAGGGGGTAACGGTCGTTCTCACCGTTGGGATCTATGCGGGTGAGCGTATAATCCATCTTAATGCCTCGCGGTTAGCGTTGACGATTAGCGATACTGTTCGTTTCCGGGTTCATACGCTCGCGGCGTGAACGCGCGGGCGTCCAGTCCAGCGCGCCAATACGCACCAGATAAACCAGACCTGCCAGTAACACAAAAATAAAAATTGCAGCTTCCACAAAGCCTACCCAGCCGCTTTCGCGAATAGAGGTTGACCATGCGAACAGATACAGCGCTTCAACGTCGAAGATAACGAAGAACATGGCCACCAGATAAAACTTGGCGGACAGGCGTAAGCGGGCGGAGCCGACCGAGTCGATACCGGATTCAAACGGCACGTTTTTCGACCTCGCGCGTGCGCGACCGCCTAAAAACCAACCGCCTACCAGCATCAGGCAACACAGGCCAATGGCAACGATAAGAAAGATAGCGAATGCCCAGTGATGAGCGATGACTTCAGTGGATGTTGACATACTCATTGCTTACTCATCAAAAGTAGCGCCAGATTCACTGCTCTTCACGGCAGATGGACGCCACATCGATTCATGGGGAGGAATAAAAAAAACCTTACAACTACTGTAATAACAATTTTATACAGTGAATTGATGTGGTCTTTTACCCCTTTCTATAACCTTTTGTCAACTTTAACAAAAGTTTCTTCACATTAATTTACATAATACCAACAACCCTTGCATTTAATGCTCTTCATCCCAGATCATTGACGACTCCAGGAAAATTAGATGTTGTTGAATCGTGTCCGTTGTGAAGCAATGGAAAAAATACGGGCCTATTTTGACAGGAATTTGTGTCGATTCCTCCCCCTAAAAGAGAGTATTTTCTTGATCTGTGACACGCTTCTGTTAATCCATAACAAAAACACAGCAACAAGTTCACGTATTTTTTAACATTATTGTAGCAGGAGATTTTTATCAGGCGATTTTTTGTTCGCGCGTATAGAGAATGGAGGGCGATTGAAAAATGAACACATTTGTTCAAAATCAGGAAAAGTCGTCATCATTTATTGTAAAAAAAAGCCACTGACGTTCAAAAAAACATCAGTGGCTTGTTTTTACAAATGTGGTTACCTGGTACCAGGCAATTATTCGTAATCGCCTTCAATTAACAGAGAATCATCCCCTTCATGGGCTCCTGTCGCGCTGAACTGCCATGGATTCTGATAACTCTCCATAGCCTGATATATCACCTGGGCCAGTTCATTACCGCTGGACGGATCATAGCAGAGCAAATATTCGGTATCTGGCAGTGGTGGTAAACCGTCCACAGCACTCAAGACGCGCAGGTCCGGACTCATCATTTCAACCGGCCTGGCCGTTACACCCAAACCCGCTTTCACGGCAGCACGGACCGCCGGCAACGTGGAGGCGACATAAGCCAGACGCCATGGAATATCTGCTTTATTGAGTGTTGCCAGAACCATATCGCGGAACGGACTAGGATCATCCAGCAACACCAGAGGGATCGGCTCGCCTTTTTGCAATACGTATTCCGCAGCGCAATACCAGTGCGTTGGAGAAGTTCTCAGGTTCAACGCCTTAAAGGTATCAGGACGATTTGTGGTAACCATTAAATCCACTTCCTGGGACTTCAGCATATCTGCCATATAAGCATTACGCTTAACGCGGACATCCAGCGCAAGTTTCGGATAAACCGAACTCACGCGATTAAGCAGGAAAGGTAAGATCGTATCAGCAGATTCATCTGAAGCGCCGATTGTTAACACGCCCTGAAGATTACTGAACATCAATGATGAGCAAGCTTCATCATTAAAACGCAGGATCTTCCTGGCATAGCCAAGAAGCTGAATGCCATGTTCAGTTAACAGTTTGTTACGACCATGCCGAGCGAACAGTTCTTTCCCAACGAGTTGTTCAAGACGTTGCATTTGCTGACTAACAGCGGACTGAGTACGACACACGGCGGCAGCTGCGGCAGCAAAAGTGTTCAGATCGGCAACAGCAACAAATGTTCTCAGCAGATCGAGGTCGAGGTTAATTATCGGACGATTTGCACTTATCATATATTATCACTTACTGGCGGCTCATACTGAGCTGGTTAATGCTGTGCACACACAAACAAGCAATTCCATTTGTAATGTGCCTCCCTGGCAGTTTCATCCGGAAGTCTGGATGAAAGTTAAAATGCATATGAGTTGCACTAATAAGAACGACTCACATTGTTCCGTTATAATGCCTGAAGTAGTTCACAGAATATATCTTCAGGAATCGCATATCTATTAAGTTACTCACTCTTTTCTATTTATGACATGCGAGTGTTTGTGTAAATGTAAATGTTGATCCTTGTTCCACTACTAGCAAAGCGGCGCCAACCCAGCGTGAACACGCATAAGCGGCGATGATTTGTCTGCATCAAAAGTGGGGGTTCCGTCATTTAAGCGAGCATTTTACCCTAAAACCCATTTATTTATAAGGGCCATTGCGAATTATCTGATGCAAAGTTATGTTATGTTAGGCAAAGTAATCTTCTATTATTAATAAGCACAACAAAACCTTTTTGAATATTAAATAATAATTAATTAGCACACCCTGCATTCATTAATTACGCTTAACAATAGTTTCGCACGTCATCACCTATACGACACTTCGGCAATCACTACTCTGTTAATGTTTCACTTATAATGAAAATATCATGAATATGTTATGTTCGTGATTTCTTAAATCAAAGGAAATTCGCACATTTATCTACCAGACAAAAAACTATGCATTAGATTAATACTTAGAATAAATCACTACAAAACACAAATCATTAAGCATATGCATCTCAATATTTAACGATTATTAAGTTATTAACAGCACATTCCCTTCTTTTACTCTCGCAAAATCTTGTTCTGCAGAACTTCAAAACACCGCCTCGGGGGAGTACATTGTTCTAAGCTGACTTCCACGGCAGGGAGTGGCGATAACAGCAAAAAAGGTCAAGATTCATGTCACCCATTGAAAAATCCAGCAAGTTAGAGAATGTCTGTTATGACATCCGTGGTCCGGTGCTGAAAGAAGCAAAACGCCTGGAAGAAGAAGGTAACAAGGTATTGAAACTGAACATCGGCAACCCAGCCCCGTTCGGTTTTGACGCTCCTGATGAGATCCTGGTTGACGTGATACGCAACCTCCCGACCGCTCAGGGCTATTGTGATTCAAAAGGCCTCTACTCTGCGCGTAAAGCCATCATGCAGCACTATCAGGCGCGAGGCATGCGTGATGTTACCGTGGAAGACATTTACATCGGCAATGGTGTATCGGAGCTTATCGTTCAGGCAATGCAGGCCTTGCTGAACAGCGGGGATGAAATGTTGGTTCCTGCACCTGATTACCCACTATGGACCGCGGCGGTTTCGCTCTCCAGCGGTAAAGCGGTGCACTACCTTTGTGACGAGTCCTCTGACTGGTTTCCGGACCTTGATGATATTCGCGCTAAAATTACGCCTCGTACGCGCGGTATCGTTATTATCAACCCGAACAACCCTACCGGCGCGGTTTATTCCAAAGAGCTTTTAATGGAAATTGTGGAGATTGCGCGTCAGCATAATCTCATTATCTTCGCCGATGAAATTTACGACAAAATTCTCTACGACGACGCCGAGCATCACTCGATCGCGGCGATGGCGCCTGACCTGCTGACCATTACCTTTAACGGTCTGTCGAAAACGTATCGCGTGGCAGGCTTCCGTCAGGGCTGGATGGTGCTGAACGGGCCGAAAAAACACGCCAAAGGCTACATCGAAGGTCTGGAGATGCTGGCCTCAATGCGACTTTGCGCCAACGTTCCCGCACAACACGCGATTCAGACCGCATTGGGTGGCTATCAGAGTATCAGTGAATTTATCTTACCAGGCGGGCGTCTTTACGAGCAGCGTAATCGCGCATGGGAATTGATTAACGACATTCCAGGCGTTTCCTGCGTGAAGCCACGCGGCGCGCTGTACATGTTCCCAAAAATCGACGCCAAACGTTTTAATATTCACGACGACCAGAAGATGGTGCTGGACTTCCTGTTACAGGAAAAAGTTCTGCTGGTTCAGGGAACGGCTTTTAACTGGCCGTGGCCGGATCACTTCCGCATAGTTACGCTGCCGCGCGTTGATGATATCGAACTGTCATTAAGTAAATTCGCTCGTTTCCTTTCTGGCTATCATCAGCTGTAATCTTAAATTCACTGCCGGAGATTGCATCCGGCAGTGTTATCCCCCCACAATGATCTCATGAAGTCATCACACGCAAGGTCGTTATGAAGCAGAGCCATTTTTTTGCCCATCTCTCCCGTCTGAAACTCATTAACCGCTGGCCGTTAATGCGCAATGTACGGACAGAAAATGTGTCTGAGCACAGTTTGCAGGTGGCGATGGTCGCCCATGCGCTGGCTGCCATTAAAAACCGTAAGTTTGGCGGAAATGTCAACGCTGAACGCATCGCTCTGCTGGCGATGTACCACGATGCCTCTGAAGTGCTCACCGGCGATCTCCCTACCCCAGTGAAATATTTCAACTCGCAAATCGCTCAGGAATACAAAGCCATTGAAAAAATCGCCCAACAAAAGCTGGTCGATATGGTTCCGGAGGAGTTGCGGGATATTTTCGCGCCATTAATCGATGAAAATGCGTATAGCGATGAAGAAAAGTCGCTGGTGAAACAGGCTGATGCACTTTGTGCCTATCTGAAATGTCTGGAAGAGCTCGCAGCCGGAAATAATGAATTTTTGCTGGCAAAAACGCGGCTGGAAGCGACGCTTGAAGCGCGCCGCAGCCAGGAGATGGACTACTTCATTGAAGTCTTTGTTCCCAGCTTCCAACTATCGCTCGATGAGATTAGCCAGGATTCGCCGCTGTAAGCAGACAGATACCAGCCGACGCAGCCTGATAAGACGCGCCAGCGTCGCATCGGGCTCTCGTTAAAACGGAAACAGCATCGGAATCATCACCACGCAAACCGCCATCACAATAACGGTGAACGGTACTCCCAGCTTCACAAAATCACTAAAGCTGTAATTTCCCGGCCCTAAAACCAACGTGTTAACCGGCGAGGAAACTGGCGTCATAAAGGCGGCGGATGCTGCCATCGCCACCACCATGGCAAATGGATACGGCGAGACGCCCATTGTTTTCGCCGCGGCCAGCGCAATCGGCGCCATCAACACAGCCGTTGCCGTATTCGAAATAAACAAACCAATCACCGCCGACAAGACAAACAAACAGCCAAGCATTATATGCGGCCCGTAACCGCCGCCGATGTCCATTAACCCTTTCACCGCCAGCGCGACACCGCCTGTTTTCTGTAGCGCTACCGCGAACGGCATCATCCCAACGATCAAAATAATGCTCGGCCAGTGAATGGATTTATAGGCGCTTTCAGCATCGATACAGCGGAATTTCCCCATCAGCAGGCAGGCAATGATAGCCGCGATGGGATTAGGGATTTCATCAGTCAGCATTAACGCCACCATCAACACCAGACAGAAAATGGCATGGGGTGCCTGACTGTGCGCAGGCGATGCTTCACTCACTTCTTCCGGTAAGTTCAGCGCCACGAAGTCGCGGCCCTGTTTTGCCAACATACCGATAAGCTTCCAGTTACCGACGACCAGAATGATATCGCCCAGCAGCAGAGGCTCATCCGCCAGCGAACCTTCCAGCGCCACGCCGTTGCGTTTCAGGCCCACCACATTCAGTCCGTAGCGCGTACGAAAGCCAATTTCGCGCACCGATTTACCAATCAACTCAGACTCAGGAATTAATGAAATCTCCGCCATGCCAACATCAAGGGCTTGATCGGAAAAATACTCGCCGCGCAGCACCATCGGTTCCAGCAATTGTTCACTACAAAATTGTCGGAGATCGACATCAGCCGCAGACATATCAATAAGCAAAACGTCACGCGCCCGGAATTCAGAAACCCCGTTCACGTTCACAATAACGCGACGAAAACGCCGCCAGCGTTCAACACCGATGACGTTAGCGCCATAACGTTCACGTAATTTGAGATCGTCCAGTCGCTGGCCAATCATCGGCGAACCGGGACGAATGGCCAGGCGACGCGCGCGCCCGGTAAGTCGGTATTCACGGATAAGATCGCGGAAGGTACGACGCGTCCAGCCTTCGCGCGGCGGGGTCTGGGCATCCCCTTTCAGCATGAAACGCATCACTAACATATACAAGATGCCCAGCACCAGTACGACCAGGCCGATGGGGGTTACGCTAAAGAAACTAAAACCATGATAGCCTTCACGCAGCAATTCACTGTTAATCACCAGGTTAGGTGGCGTTGCCACCAGCGTCATCATGCCGCTGATCAGCCCGGCAAAACTCAACGGCATCATCAGGCGCGACGGCGACGTTTGCATGCGCATAGCGACGCTTAACACCACAGGGATAAAGATAGCGACGACGCCCGTTGAACTCATAAACGCGCCAAGGCCCGCAACGGTCAGCATCAACAAAACCAACATTTTGATTTCACTGTTGCCTGCCACTTTAACCAGCCATGTCCCCATTACAGTGGCGACACCCGTGCGGACTAAACCATCGCCAATAATAAACAAGGCGGCGATCAGTACCACGTTAGGATCGGAAAAACCGGAAAACACTTCAGGGACGGTCAGCGTACCGCTTAATGCAAACGCAACAATGACAAACAAAGCGACCGCATCCATACGCACTCTGCCAGTCGCAAACAAGACGATGGCAACCGCCAGTAATGAAAGAACCCAGATCAATTCACCGTTCACAACGTATCCTTGTTAATTGAGGGGGATGGCCTGATTCTGCCACAAAAAAGCCCCGTCGGGACGGGGCTAAATCATGATCTGGCGTTTCACGCAATAATAACGTCACCATTTGGCTGTTTGATCACAGTAATTTGTTCCAGACTATGGAGGACCAAATCTACCTCATTCAGACGCGGCGTCTCAGTCGGCGCATTGACTGCGATAACCTTGCAACCCGCCGCCAGGCCAGAAAGCACACCAGCGGGCGCATCCTCTACCACCACGCATTCCTGCGGCGCAAGGCCCAACAGTTGTGCACCTAACAGATATGCATCCGGCTCTGGTTTTCCACGTTTAACCCGCTCTGCGGTAACAAACACTTCCGGCGCGGGAAGTCCGGCGACTTTGTGACGTGCTCGCGCAACAGGCATGGAACCAGAAGTGACAATGGCCCACGGAATCCCCGCTTTATTCAAATGATTGAGTAAAACTATCGCCCCTGGGAGTGCGGTAATACCTTCGGTTTCCGTGGCCTCGATTTGTTCCAGACGGGTAAACTCGGCGGCAATTTCCGTCTCCGATTTGCCCATCATGAAATGGCGCAGAGACGTAATCGCCTGTTTACCATGAATAAACGCCAGCACATCTTCCGGTGCTAGCCCATGACGTCTGGCCCAGTTGCTCCACGCCCGCTCTACCGCGGGCAGAGAATCCACCAGCGTTCCATCCAGATCAAACAGAAAACCTTTACACCGCACGCGGGCCTCCTCAGGCGTTGATGATTTGGTTAATTTCGTTAGCGCTCAGGTGATACTGACGCGGGCAGGCATGCCAGACATTCAACATGCGCAGATATTTCTCCCACATTGGCGTCTGGGCATTAAAACCGTGAGTTCCGGCATCAAAATGGGTGTAACGCCCTTCAACGTTAACCATAAAGCGGACATAACCGAGATAACGTGCTTCGGTAGCAGCGTCAAAGCCGAGGAAGGTGACACGACGTTCATCGATGGATTGCTGGTCCTGTAAATTAGACCAGGAAACATGCAGCGCGTGATACATCTCCATAATGTCGATGATAGTGCGGCAGGTTTCTTCTTTCAGCTCGCCAAACTCGCGATCCAGTTCACGCATTTGTAAACCATAACCACGCTCAATGATTGTTTGCAGGCGACGGTAACGTTCAGCATTTGCCGGATCGAGCATAGTCATCATTTTGTACTGGTTAGACAAAATAAGACGTTGCGCGTTGGTCATTTCCATTGTTGACTCCTGTATCACTCTACTACGGTGAAAAAAAAGAAGGCCGATGTCTGCCTTCTTTTATATGCGTAATCAGGGGTCAATTACAAATCATCAAGGAAAGTTTTATCCAGTTGTTTGAAGGCGCGCTTAAGCGTGTCAGCTAATGCCTGGTAATCTGGCTTGCCTTCAACAGGTGCCAGCACCTGTCCAGACTCCTGCAATTTACCGCGAACTTCATAAAACCAGTTGAGGATTGCAGGTGGTAATGGCGTTACAGAACGCTTGCCCAGCCACCACAGTCCCTGCATGGGTAAGCTTAGGGCGAACAACGCAGTGGCGACTGCCGGACCAAGCTGACCGCCCAGCGCAATCTGCCAGCAGAGAGTAAACACGGCGATCGGCGGCATAAAGCGGATCGCATAGCGCGTCATCTTAATGACTCGATTCTCAACAAAGACCGGGGCAAGGCGTTTTTCCAGCGGCCACGTCTTTGAGTAATGCTGTCCCCGGCGAAACAAGCTAAAAAAATTAACAGAACGATTATCCGGCGTTGACATGCTTCACCTCAACTTCACATATAAAGATTCAAAAATTTGTGCAAATTCACAACTCAGCGGGACAACGTTCAAAACATTTTGTCTTCCATACCCACAATCAGGTATCCTTTAGCAGCCTGAAATGGCCGAGTAGTACATATTCATTGAGTCGTCAAATTCATAAACATTATGCCATTGGCTGAAAATTACGCAAAATGGCATAGACTCAAGATATTTCTTCCATCATGCAAAAAAAATTTGCAGTGCATGATGTTAATCATAAATGTCGGTGTCATCATGCGCTACGCTCTATGGCTCCCTGACGTTTTTTTAGCCACGTATCAATTATAGGTACTTCCATGTCGAGTAAGTTAGTACTGGTTCTGAACTGCGGTAGTTCTTCACTGAAATTTGCAATCATCGATGCAGCGAATGGTGAAGAGTACCTTTCTGGTTTAGCCGAATGTTTCCACCTGCCCGAAGCACGTATCAAATGGAAAATGGACGGCAATAAACAAGAAGCGGCTTTAGGTGCAGGCGCCGCTCACAGCGAAGCGCTCAACTTTATCGTTAATACTATTCTGGCACAAAAACCAGAACTGTCTGCGCAGCTGACCGCTATCGGTCACCGTATCGTACACGGCGGTGAGAAGTATACCAGCTCCGTAGTGATCGACGAGTCTGTTATTCAGGGTATCAAAGATGCAGCTTCTTTTGCACCGCTGCACAACCCGGCTCACCTGATCGGTATCGAAGAAGCACTGAAATCTTTCCCGCAGTTGAAAGATAAAAACGTTGCTGTATTTGACACGGCGTTCCACCAGACTATGCCGGAAGAGTCTTACCTCTACGCCCTGCCGTACAACCTGTACAAAGAGCACGGCATCCGTCGTTATGGCGCGCACGGCACCAGCCACTTCTATGTAACTCAGGAAGCGGCAAAAATGCTGAACAAACCGGTAGAAGAACTGAACATCATCACCTGTCACCTGGGCAACGGTGGTTCCGTTTCTGCTATCCGTAACGGCAAATGCGTTGATACCTCTATGGGTCTGACTCCGCTGGAAGGCCTGGTAATGGGTACTCGTTCTGGTGACATCGATCCGGCGATCATTTTCCACCTGCACGACACCCTCGGCATGAGCGTTGATGCCATCAACAAACTGCTGACCAAAGAGTCTGGCCTGCTGGGTCTGACCGAAGTGACCAGCGACTGCCGCTATGTTGAAGATAACTACGCGACGAAAGAAGACGCGAAGCGCGCAATGGACGTTTACTGCCACCGCCTGGCGAAATACATCGGTGCATACACCGCGCTGATGGATGGTCGTCTGGACGCTGTTGTATTCACCGGTGGTATCGGTGAAAACGCAGCGATGGTTCGTGAACTGTCTCTGGGCAAACTGGGCGTGCTGGGCTTTGAAGTTGATCGCGAACGCAACCTGGCTGCACGTTTCGGCAAATCTGGTTTCATCAACAAAGAAGGTACCCGTCCTGCGGTGGTTATCCCAACCAACGAAGAACTGGTTATCGCGCAAGACGCGAGCCGCCTGACTGCCTGATTTCACACCGCCAGCCCAGCTGGCGGTGCTGTTTTGTAACCCGCCAACCGGCGGTAACGAAAGAGGATAAACCGTGTCCCGTATTATTATGCTGATCCCTACCGGAACCAGCGTCGGTCTGACCAGCGTCAGCCTCGGCGTGATCCGTGCAATGGAACGCAAAGGCGTTCGTCTGAGCGTTTTCAAACCTATTGCTCAGCCGCGTACCGGTGGCGATGCGCCCGATCAGACAACAACTATAGTGCGTGCGAGCTCTTCCACCACGACAGCCGCCGAACCGCTGAAAATGAGCTACGTTGAAGGTCTGCTTTCCAGCAATAAAAAAGATGTGCTGATGGAAGAGATCGTCGCGAACTACCACGCTAACACCAAAGACGCTGAAGTGGTTCTGGTTGAAGGTCTGGTACCGACACGTAAACACCAGTTTGCCCAGTCTCTGAACTACGAAATCGCCAAAACGCTGAACGCGGAAATCGTCTTCGTTATGTCTCAGGGTACTGACACCCCGGAACAGCTGAAAGAGCGTATCGAACTGACTCGTAACAGCTTCGGTGGTGCCAAAAACACCAACATCACTGGCGTTATCGTTAACAAACTGAACGCACCGGTTGATGAACAGGGCCGTACTCGCCCGGATCTGTCCGAGATTTTCGACGACTCTTCCAAAGCTAAAATCAACAATGTTGATCCAGCGAAGCTGCAAGAATCCAGCCCGCTGCCGGTTCTCGGCGCTGTGCCGTGGAGCTTTGATCTGATCGCGACTCGTGCTATCGATATGGCACGCCACCTGAATGCCACCATCATCAACGAAGGCGACATCAACACTCGCCGCGTGAAATCTGTAACTTTCTGTGCACGCAGCATTCCGCACATGCTGGAGCACTTCCGTGCAGGTTCTCTGCTGGTAACTTCCGCAGACCGTCCTGACGTACTGGTTGCCGCTTGCCTTGCTGCAATGAACGGCGTAGAAATCGGCGCCCTGCTGCTGACTGGCGGCTATGAAATGGACGCGCGCATTTCTAAACTGTGCGAACGCGCTTTCGCCACCGGCCTGCCGGTATTCATGGTGAACACCAACACCTGGCAGACTTCTCTGAGCCTGCAGAGCTTCAACCTGGAAGTTCCGGTTGACGATCACGAGCGCATTGAGAAAGTTCAGGAATACGTTGCTAACTACATCAACGCTGACTGGATTGACTCTCTGACTGCCACTTCCGAGCGCAGCCGTCGTCTGTCTCCGCCTGCGTTCCGTTATCAGCTGACCGAACTGGCGCGCAAAGCGGGCAAACGTATCGTTCTGCCGGAAGGCGACGAACCGCGTACCGTTAAAGCAGCCGCCATCTGTGCTGAACGTGGTATCGCAACTTGCGTACTGTTGGGTAACCCGGCAGAGATCAACCGAGTTGCAGCGTCTCAAGGCGTAGAACTGGGCGCAGGCATTGAAATCGTTGATCCGGAAGTGGTTCGCGAAAAATATGTTGCTCGTCTGGTCGAACTGCGTAAGAACAAAGGCATGACCGAAACCGTTGCCCGCGAACAGCTGGAAGACAACGTGGTTCTCGGTACCCTGATGCTGGAACAGGATGAAGTTGATGGCCTGGTTTCCGGTGCTGTTCACACCACCGCAAACACCATCCGTCCGCCGCTGCAGCTGATCAAAACTGCACCGGGTAGCTCTCTGGTATCTTCCGTGTTCTTCATGCTGCTGCCGGAACAGGTTTACGTTTACGGTGACTGTGCGATCAACCCGGATCCGACCGCAGAACAGCTGGCTGAAATCGCCATCCAGTCCGCGGATTCCGCCGCAGCCTTCGGTATCGAACCGCGTGTGGCTATGCTCTCCTACTCCACCGGTACTTCTGGTGCAGGTAGCGACGTAGAGAAAGTTCGCGAAGCAACTCGTCTGGCGCAGGAAAAACGTCCTGACCTGATGATCGACGGCCCGCTGCAGTACGACGCTGCGGTAATGGCTGACGTTGCGAAATCTAAAGCGCCGAACTCTCCGGTTGCAGGTCGCGCTACCGTGTTCATCTTCCCGGATCTGAACACCGGTAACACCACCTACAAAGCGGTACAGCGTTCTGCCGACCTGATCTCCATCGGGCCGATGCTGCAGGGTATGCGCAAGCCGGTTAACGACCTGTCCCGTGGCGCACTGGTTGACGATATCGTCTACACCATCGCGCTGACTGCGATTCAGTCTGCACAGCAGCAGTAATCTCGTCATAATCCGCAGCCTTACTGCTGCGGATATCAGAACCGGAAATAGCCACTATTTCCGGTTTTTTATTCTCTTAATTTGCATTACTCCTTTCTGATTATCTTGCTTAACTGCGCTGCATCAATGAATTGCGTCATCTCACTTTGCATACTTACCACTTTGTCTTGTGCAAGGGAAAATTTGCGCTATGTCAGCAATCACTGAATCCAAACCAACCAGAAGATGGGCAATGCCCGATACTCTGGTGATTATCTTTTTTGTTGCTATTTTAACCAGTCTCGCCACCTGGGTTGTTCCGGTGGGAATGTTTGACAGTCAGGAAGTGCAATATCAGGTTGATGGTCAGACAAAAACACGCAAGGTTGTAGACCCTCACTCATTTCGCATTCTGACCAACGAGGCGGGCGAACCAGAGTATCACCGCGTACAACTGTTCTCGACGGGCGATGAACGTCCCGGCCTGATGAACTTCCCGTTTGAAGGGCTAACCTCTGGTTCGAAATATGGGACCGCCGTTGGCATCATCATGTTTATGCTGGTGATTGGCGGCGCGTTTGGCATCGTGATGCGTACAGGAACTATTGATAACGGCATCCTGGCGCTTATCCGCCACACACGAGGGAATGAAATTCTTTTCATTCCGGCGTTATTTATTCTCTTTTCACTCGGCGGTGCGGTATTTGGCATGGGAGAAGAGGCAGTCGCCTTTGCCATCATCATCGCGCCACTCATGGTACGGCTAGGTTATGACAGTATCACCACCGTCCTGGTAACCTATATCGCTACGCAAATCGGTTTTGCCAGCTCGTGGATGAACCCGTTCTGCGTGGTCGTCGCCCAGGGGATCGCTGGTGTTCCGGTGCTTTCTGGCTCCGGTTTGCGCATCGTGGTATGGGTAATCTCTACTCTGATTGGCCTGGTCTTCACCATGGTGTACGCCTCACGGGTGAAAAAGAATCCTCTGTTGTCACGCGTTCATGAGTCCGATCGTTTCTTCCGCGAAAAACAGGCGGATGTCGAACAGCGCCCATTTACCTTTGGTGACTGGCTGGTATTAATTGTTTTAACCGCCGTCATGATCTGGGTGATTTGGGGCGTTATTGTCAATGCCTGGTTTATTCCTGAAATTGCCAGCCAGTTCTTCGCTATGGGTCTGGTAATTGGCATCATCGGCGTTGTCTTCCGTCTGAATGGTATGACGGTAAACACCATGGCTTCATCATTTACCGAAGGCGCGCGAATGATGATAGCCCCCGCCCTGCTGGTTGGTTTCGCCAAAGGGATTTTGCTGCTGGTAGGTAACGGCGAAGCCGGTGATGCCAGCGTACTGAATACCATCCTCAACAGCATTGCCAATGCCATTAGCGGTCTTGATAACGCGGTCGCGGCGTGGTTTATGCTGCTCTTCCAGGCGGTATTTAATTTCTTCGTGACATCCGGTTCTGGCCAGGCCGCATTAACCATGCCGTTACTGGCACCGCTTGGCGATCTGGTCGGCGTTAACCGTCAGGTTACCGTGCTGGCCTTCCAGTTTGGCGATGGCTTCAGTCATATCATTTACCCGACCTCGGCTTCGTTAATGGCCACGCTCGGTGTTTGCCGGGTGGACTTCCGTAACTGGATAAAAGTGGGGGCAACACTGCTTGGGCTGCTGTTTATTATGTCCAGCGTGGTGGTGATAGGCGCCCAGTTGATGGGCTACCATTAAAAACGTTAAGAGCCGCGATTGCGGCTCTTAGATTGATGACAACGGAAAAATTGCCTGATGCGCTACGCTTATCATGCCTACATGGCCCATGCAATATATTGAATTTGCAATATTTTGTAGGCCGGATAAGGCATTTACGCCGCATCCGGCATAAACAAAGCGCACTTTGTCTACAACCTGAGAGCCGCAACTGCGGCTCTTTTTTCATTCTGCCGTTTCAGTCTCTACGGCTTCATTGTTGGCATTGCGCTTCATCCACAACGCCAAAGCTTTTAGCGAGTCTGGTGTGAACTCATCGCAACGCGCGGTGATTTCTTCTGGCGTCAGCCAGCAGACCTCGCTGACTTCATCTTCCTGAAGGGCGAAAGGGCCGTGAGAAACACAGCTGAACAACGCGCCCCAGACACGGCAATTTTTATCTTCGAAATAGAACTGCCCGTGCTCGGCAAAGGGGACACCGGCAATGCCCAACTCTTCTTCCGCTTCGCGACGTGCGGATTCCAGCAGTTGTTCATCAGCCTGGACCACACCACCAGCAGTAGCATCTAACATGCCGGGTAAAAAGTCTTTTGTCTCGGTACGACGCTGGACCAGAATTTTGCCCATACCATCATGCACGACGATGTAAGTTGCACGATGACGCAGACACTGTGCCCGCATTTGTTCCCGGCTGGCTTGTGCAATGACTTCGTTATCTTCATTGACAATATCCACCCATTCAGTACTTGCCAAACGACGCTGTTCCATTATCAGGAAACCTTCTTTTTCTGGCGCTCTTACGGCGCATTTTGAGTTGTTGGGTAAATTACGGATTAATCGCGACCTGCGCAATGATACTTTGATCATTGAGTGCGATTACGCTTAGTACGTCATCTTCGAGCATGCCGTAGCTCGCCAGATTGCCGCCTTTCGGAATGCTAACCGAACCGGGGTTGAAGTGGAAAATCTCCCCCCGCTGCTCCGCCACCGGCAGATGGGTATGACCATACACCAGCACGTCGTTCTGGTTTAACGCCGGCAGATTATCCGGGCCAAACAGATGCCCATGTGTCAGAAACAGGCGCTGTTTTTCCAGCAACACCTGTTGCCATGGCGCGGTCATTGGGAAATGCAGCAGCATTTGGTCCACTTCACTGTCGCAGTTGCCACGTACAGCGATGACTTTATGCGCCACTTCATTCAAGCGTTCCGCCACCTTAGCCGGCGCATAGCCCTCCGGTAAAGCATTGCGTGGGCCGTGATTCAACACGTCGCCAAGAATCACCAGCCACTGCGCGCCGCTTTGGGCAAACAACTCCAGTACACGTTCCGTCGCCGGTAACGACCCATGAATGTCCGATGCAAACATCAGTTTCATCACTCACTCCTCGTCGAAAAAACGTAAGCTATGATACTGGATTCTGTCGCTGCTATCAGCCAGATTGCTTTGCTGAAAGTGCAATAAAACGCTGAACTGAAGCCCGCTGCCACTGGAATGCCGCATAATCCACCATACGCTCCGGCACCTCATCGCCGTGCAGCACCAGACGATTAATCATTAGCGCTAAATCAGTGTCGGCAATGCACCACTCGCCAAACAAATTAGGCTGGTTATGCGTCAGTAAATGTTCTGCCATTGCGAACAATTTCTGCGCGCTGGCTTTTCCCTCCGCCGTTAGCGGTGCTTTTTTTGCGCCAGCAAAAACGACATCCGTCGAACGCTCTTCACGCAGAGGCATCAGGTCGCTCCGCAGCCATGCCTGAATCTGCCGTGCACGCGCCCGGTTTTGCAGATCCAATGGATAAATGCGTTCCCAGGTCGGCGGCGCAAAACGGTCTTCCAGATATTCTGCTATGGCAGAGGATTCACTCAACTCAAAATCATCAATCTGTAACAAAGGCACGCGGCGTGTCTGCCCGTAACCTTGCCACGTCGGCTGTAAATGTTCACCGCTGTCAAGGTCGATAGTCTTTATATGAAAAGGTAGTCCTTTCTCCTGCAACGCCACCCAGGCAGATAACACGTAGGGGGAGAAAAAATGGGCATCTGACCAAAGCGTGATAGCGGGTTTACTCATTATATCCTCGGCGATAAAGGGGCTTGCTCTCAAACTATAGAGCCTTTTTGCCACGGTTACTTGATGAAAACTCACGCGAGTCTCCGGGGTTTCTATACTTGAGATGTTCAGATTATTAGACAACCGGAGCTGCAATGATCGATCTCTATTACGCCCCTACCCCAAATGGCCACAAAATTACGCTGTTTCTCGAAGAGGCTGGTCTGGAATATCGTTTAATCAAGGTTGACCTGGGGAAAGGCAGTCAGTTTCGCCCGGAGTTTTTGCGCATATCGCCGAACAATAAGATTCCGGCAATTGTTGATCATTCACCGACTGATGGCGGCGAACCGTTAAACCTCTTTGAGTCAGGTGCAATTTTGTTGTATCTGGCAGAGAAAACGGGACTATTTTTAAGTCACGACCCGCGTGAGCGCGCCACCACCTTACAATGGTTATTCTGGCAGGTTGGCGGCCTGGGGCCAATGCTCGGACAGAATCATCATTTTAATCATGCTGCGCCACAGACTATTCCTTACGCTATTGAACGTTATCAGGTTGAAACCCAGCGTCTGTATCAGGTACTCAATAAGCGCCTGGAAAACGCCCCCTGGCTTGGCGGCGAAGATTACAGCATTGCGGATATTGCCTGTTGGCCGTGGGTAAATGCATATGCTCGCCAGCGAATTGACCTTGCTATGTACCCGGCAGCGAAGAACTGGCATGAGCGGATCCGTTCGCGCCCTGCCACCGGGCAATCACTATTAAAGGCTCAATTGAATGATGAGATCTCAGATAGTTAACTGAGAAAGGTTCTCGTGTATTATTCCAGTCTAAGTAAAACAACAGGGAACCTGCAATGTCACAACCTGCCGCTATTATTCGTATAAAGAACCTTCGTTTACGTACATTTATCGGAATTAAGGACGAAGAGATTAACAACCGTCAGGATATCGTTATCAATGTCACGATCCACTACCCCGCCGATAAAGCGCGTACCAGTGAAGATATTAATGACGCGCTGAACTATCGCACCGTCACCAAAAACATCATTCAACACGTGGAGAATAACCGTTTCTCTTTGCTGGAAAAATTAACTCAGGATGTGCTCGATATCGCACGTGAACATCACTGGGTAACCTATGCTGAAGTGGAGATCGATAAACTGCACGCGCTGCGCTACGCCGATTCGGTATCAATGACCTTGAGCTGGCAGCGTTAACCGCCATATCGGGAGGCTGCATGAATATAGTGATCACCGGAGGGACTGGATTAATTGGTCGCCATTTAATCCCGCGTTTGCTGGAGTTGGGCCATCAGGTCACTGTGGTGACGCGTAACACGCAGAAAGCCAGTTCAATCCTCGGCCCTCAAGTGACACTATGGCAAGGGCTTGCCGATCAAAGCAACCTCAACGGCGTTGATGCGGTAATCAACCTGGCTGGCGAACCGATTGCCGACAAACGCTGGACTCGCGAGCAAAAAGACCGACTGTGCCAAAGTCGCTGGAATATTACGCAAAAACTGGTGGATTTAATTAACGCCAGCGACACGCCGCCGTCGGTCCTTATTTCTGGTTCGGCGGCGGGATATTACGGTGATTTAGGTGAAGTAGTGGTTACCGAAGAAGAGCCTCCGCATAACGAATTTACTCATAAACTCTGCGCTCGTTGGGAAGAAATTGCCTGTCGGGCGCAAAGCGACAAAACGCGTGTGTGCCTGCTGCGTACCGGTGTGGTGCTGGCACCAGATGGCGGAATTCTCGGCAAAATGCTGCCGCCGTTTCGCCTCGGTTTAGGTGGCCCAATTGGCTCTGGTCGGCAGTATCTGGCCTGGATTCATATCGATGATATGGTCAACGGGATTCTCTGGCTGCTGGATAACGATCTGCGCGGACCGTTTAATATGGTTGCCCCCTATCCGGTACGCAACGAACAATTTGCCCACGCGCTCGGTCATGCACTGCATCGCCCAGCAATTATGCGCGTCCCCGCCACCGCTATTCGGCTGTTAATGGGCGAATCTTCAGTTCTGGTATTAGGCGGGCAACGTGCGCTGCCAAAAAGGCTGGAAGAAGCGGGATTCGCTTTTCGCTGGTACGATTTAGACGAGGCGCTGGCAGACGTTATTCACTGATGTGTTTTACCGCGAACATCCGCCAGTTAGTTCCTGGTAATTCAGAATTAGTGGCTTTTCGCCAAAAGCTCGTCTGGCGAAAGTCGGGTCAGTGTCAAAACTAACTCTCGGTCTAAACCTCTCTCCAGCATCTCCTGAGCAATACGCAGGGCTTCTTCGTGTTTGCCCTGCATTGCGCCTTCTTCACGTAATCTGTCAGCAATGGTCATCAGTTTCTCCTTTTCTTGTGGTGCGCGTTCTGTTATCTCACCAATAAATGCACGGAAACGCTGGGCATCTCCCGTTTGTAATACATAATTAAACAGGGCTTTTAGCTGTCTGTCATTAGTGTTCCCTGTAACTAGCAGCGAAACAATTTGATCGACTAATCCTAACAGATCGCGCTGGCGAATATGTTTCTGCATTAACTCCAGTAACGCCATTTTGCGGTGTTGCATAATCTCGTCATCCGGCACTACGGTAATATCCACCAGCGGAAAAGCCGATGAATAAATTTGGCGGGCAATAGCAGGCTCCGCAAATTCATCAAGCCAACAGAGAGAATAAGGATAAGGACTTCTGCAACCATGATAAAACAGCATCGGGATCACCAAAGGCAGTTCTTTATAGCCTGCATCAAGATGGTTTTGCATTGCCGCAATAGAATAGCGCATCATGCGAAAAGCCATTAATTCTTCCGCCTTACTTTGGTGTTCAATGACGACATAAATATATCCCATCCCCTCCTCAGTTTTCACTGACCACAAGATGTCGGAGTAATATTGTCGCAGGTTTTCATCAATAAAACTGTTGGGTTCCAGTTTTAACGTCGATAAATCACAAAGTTTACGTAGCTGCGCGGGAAGGTGAATATCAATAAAGTCCCGCGCGGTGTCCGGATGACGTAAAAAGGATTTAAATACCGCATCATGCGGTGTGGAAGTTGTCGATATGGTCATGGCGTTCCGTCACCTCTCAAATTTAAGATGACGAGACAATAACCACCCTTTATAAGCAAGGCAGCAGGCAGTTTTTATATCTGGACAGCGAATTCAGAACTATTTTAAGTGGACTGCAATATATACATTTCAACGGAAGCTAACTCGCAAATTAGCCTTGAAAATACTCCGACAGCATTAGCCACCGGAGAGGCAATTATTTCAGCGATCCCTTAAGGAACTGTTGCAAACGAGGACTTTGCGGGTTGCCAAATAATTGTTCTGGCGCACCCTCTTCTTCGATTTTCCCCTGATGGAGGAAAATAACATGTGTGGAGACATGGCGAGCAAATTCCATTTCGTGGGTTACCACCACCATCGTTTTGCCCTCTTCCGCCAGCTGCTGCATAATGCGCAGCACTTCGCCCACCAGCTCCGGATCAAGGGCCGATGTAGGTTCATCAAACAGCAGAACTTCTGGTTCCATTGCCAGCGCCCTTGCGATGGAAACACGCTGTTGCTGACCGCCGGACAGATGCACCGGATATTTCCCCTGCGCACGTTCGTCTATGCCGACTTTCGCCAGATATTTCACCGCCCGCTCGCGCGCTTCATGCTTGCTCAGGCCCAGCACCTGAATGGGCGCTTCCATGACGTTTTCCAGCACCGTCATGTGGCTCCAGAGATTGAAGTGCTGGAACACCATCGTCAGGCGCGTGCGCAGTAAACGCAGCTGATTTTTATCGGCGACTTTCAGTTGACCGTCTTTGTCCCGCACCAGATTGATAGTCTGGCCGTTAACCACGATCGTGCCTTCACTCGGTTTTTCGAGGAAGTTAATGCAACGCAGAAAGGTACTTTTCCCCGATCCCGACGATCCGATGATGCTGATCACATCTCCGGCGTTCGCTTGCAGTGACACCCCTTTCAGCACTTCATGTTCGCCGTAGCGTTTGTGCAAATCGATAACGTTTAATTTATTCTCGGACATCGTATTCTCAGTGCGTTGAAGAAGGTTTCACATGCTGCAACCAGCGTTTTTCCGCTCTGCGAAAGAGGCTGATCAGGACATAAGAGATGATTAAATAGAGCACCGCGGCAATGCCGAAGGCGGTAAAAGGTTGATACGTGGCGGCGTTAATATCGCGGGCTATTTTCAGCAGATCCGGCACCGTGGCAGTAAATGCCAGCGCAGTAGAGTGCAGCATCAGGATCACTTCGTTGCTGTATGCCGGTAACGCAATACGCAGCGCAGAAGGCAAAATAATGCAGCGATACATTTTAAAGGTCGAGAAGCCATAGGCTCTGGCGGCTTCAATTTCCCCATGCGGCACTGAACGGATTGCCCCGGCAAAAATCTCGGTGGTGTAAGCGCAGGTGTTAAGCGTCAGCGCCAGCACGGTACAGTTCAGGCCACTGCGAAAAAAGGCGTTAAGGAACTCGGTTCCCTTAACAATCTCCAGCGTGTACATGCCGGAATAGAACACCAGCAACTGAACATACAGCGGCGTACCGCGAAAAATATAGGTAAATAACCAGATTGGAAACTGGATGTATTTATTACTGGAGACGCGACCAATCGCCAGAAACAGCGCCAGGACTCCGCCTATCACTACCGACAAAATAAGCAGCCACAGAGTGATCGCCACACCAGTAAAGCGATAACCGTCGGTCCACAGCAGCGGTTTCCAGTATTCATGTAAGATTTCGATCACAGGTCAGCCCTCTTCACACCCACGGAGTAGCGGCGCTCAAGGAACAGCAGCACACCATTGGAAACGGTGGTGAAAACCAGATAAATCACGCCACAGACGATGGCGAAATAGAACGGTTCCCATGTACTTTTGCCTGCCAATTGGGTGGCTTTCACCACATCTTCCAGGCCGAGTAACGAAACCAGAGCGGTAGATTTGAGGATCACCTGCCAGTTGTTGCCAATGCCCGGCAGAGCGTAACGCATCATCGCCGGAAACATAATCCGCCGAAATACTTGCCCGCGAGTAAAACCGAACGCCGTAGCCGCCTCTATTTGTCCTTTCGGCACCGCCATAAACGCGCCACGGAACGTTTCGGTGAAGTAAGCACCGTAAATAAAACCCAGGGTGATAATACCGGCAACCATCGGGTCGATATCAATCTGTCCGACGCCCATCGCTTCCGTCACCGCGTTTAGCGCAATCTGCAAACCGTAAAATATCAGCAGCATCAACACCAAGTCCGGCACGCCGCGAATCAGCGTGGTGTACCCTTCGAAAATCAGCCCCGAAAGCCGATTTTGCGAGAGCTTACCGCCAGCGCCAATTAAACCGATGATTACAGCGAGCACTACAGAGCTGATAGCCAGCTCCAGCGTGACGAGCGCCCCCTGTAAAATAACACCTGAAAACCCATACAACATGCAGCCTGTCCTGTCGTGTGTGGTGAATTTCCTGCCTCTTGTCTCCCTCCGGTTACCCAAAGGGAGCGGGCTTTCTTTCACCGATGGTGATTAACCACCATAAACATCAAAATCGAAGTACTTTTTCGCTAATTTCTCGTAAGTACCGTCAGCGCGCATTTCGGCAAAGGCTTTGTTCAGTGCCTCGCGCAGTTCGTTATCTTCTTTACGCAGGCCCATGCCGGTGCCTACGCCAAACAGTTTTTCATCTTTAACAGACGGGCCACCGAATTTGTAATCTTTACCGACGGGCTGTTTGAGGAAACCTTCGCTGGCGGCAACTTCGTCCTGGAACGCGGCATCAATACGCCCGGCGGTCAGGTCAGAATAAATGTTGTCCTGCCCCTGATAAGAGACGATTTCAATGCCTTTTGGCGCCCAGTGCTCGTTACCAAATGTCTCCTGGGTCGTGCCCTGCAATACGCCCACCCGCTTGCCTTTCAGCGATTCTACTGTCGGCTGAATGTCGGAATTTTTCGCCACAACCAGGCGAGAATCGGCGGCGTACAATTTGTCGGTGAAGGCTATTTCCTGCTGACGTTTTTCGGTGATGGAAAGCGATGACATGATGGCGTCAATCTTCTTCGCTTTTAATGACGGAATTAACGCATCCAGCGGGTTTTCTACAAATGTACATTGCGTATTGATGCGTTTGCACAGTTCCTTCGCCAGGTCGATATCAAAGCCAACCAATTCACCTTGTGAATTTTTTGATTCAAACGGTGCATAAGTCGGGTCAGTACCGATGCGAATATTTTGCGGAATAGCAGCAAAAGCAGCAGTCGCGCTGGAGAAGGCCAGAACCAAGGAGAGCGATAGCACCAGTTTTTTCATAATGTCCTCAACTGACAGTCTTTTAATAGGGAATATTTACAGGTTTGTTACACTTATCGTGCCATAAAATTGACCAACAAGGCAAAATATCCCGGCCCGTTAATCGTATTATTTTTCATTAAAATTGCTTAAGTATGCATTTCAATGCACCACGATAGTGCAACAAACCTATAATGCACCATGATAATGACGCTCTCAGGTGCAGCTTCCCTGCGACGTATCAGTCACCGTAGACATTAAAATCGAAGTACTTTTTCGCCATCTTGTCGTAAGTACCATCCTGGCGCAGTTCGCCAAGCGCCTTATTAAACGCAGCCGTCAGTTCAGCATCATCTTTACGTAGCCCGACACCGGTGCCGTCACCGAAGTATTTTTTGTCTTTCACTGAAGGGCCAGCAAAGGCGAACTCTTTACCGGCAGGTTGCTTAAGGAATCCTTCACTGGCAGCAACTTCATCTTGCAGAGCGGCATCCAGACGTCCTGCAGCCAGATCGGAATAAACTAAATCCTGGTTGGCATAAGCCACAACATCAATACCTTTACTGCGCCAGGTATCGTTAGCGTAGGCTTCCTGAGTGGAGCCTTGCAGCACTCCGACATGTTTACCTTTCAGTGAATCCAGCGTTGGCTGAATCGGCGAACCTTTAGCGGCAATCAGACGGGAATCCGCGGCGTACAGCTTGTCGGAGAAAGCAATCTCCTGCTGACGTTTATCGGTAATGGAGAGCGACGAAATAATGGCGTCGATTTTTTTCGCTTTCAGTGAGGGGATCAGCGCGTCAAAGTCACTGGCAACCCAGGTACATTTCACCTGCATCCGTTTGCACATCTCGTTACCGAGATCGATATCAAAGCCAACAAAGTCACCTTTGGCATCTTTCGATGAGAACGGTGCATAGGTGGTATCCGTTCCGATACGTACCGTCTCCGGCAGCGCCGCGTAGCTGGAAGCTGCTGCGGAGATACCGACTAACAAAGACAGAGCGAGAATCGACTTCTTCATACATAACCCTCAAGTGAAATGGCTTTTTTATATTGTGTATTGTGTTTGCAGGCTCATTCATGCAGGTCTTATGCCATCTTGCCGACAGCAGCAACATTCAACGTAAAATATGTTAATAAGACGTTGCATTATTGTCCTGAAATTGAAGATAGCAGGTATGGCGGTTGAATCGCAGCGTTTCGATTCAATGGAAGGAACAAAATGTCGAGGATTTGATCGCGGTTGCAAAATTGCCCTGAAACAGGGCAACAGCAGAGTTATGCGCCCTGCCAGCGGGCAAAGAGATCTTCGGGAAGGGTTATCGCAAACTGGTCAAGAACACGGTTAACCGTCTGATTTATCACATCATCAAGCGACTGCGGGCGATGATAAAACGCAGGAACGGGGGGCATAATTACCGCACCAATTTCCGCCGCCTGCGTCATTAAACGCAGATGGCCCAAATGCAGTGGCGTTTCACGCACGCAGAGCACCAGCGGGCGGCGCTCTTTCAGCACCACATCTGCCGCACGGGTCAGTAAGCCATCAGTATAGCTATGGACAATGCCGGACAGAGTTTTGATTGAACAGGGTAAAATCACCATCCCCAGCGTCTGGAAAGAACCGGAAGAGATGCTGGCGGCAATATCGCGCGCATCGTGCGTCACATCGGCTAATGCCTGCACTTCGCGCAGGGAAAAATCCGTTTCGAGGGATAAGGTCTGTCGCGCCGCCTGGCTCATCACCAGATGCGTTTCGACATCTGCGACATCGCGCAGAACCTGTAATAAACGCACGCCATAAATTGCACCGCTGGCACCGCTGATTCCCACAATGAGTCGTTTCATAAATAGTTGCCCTGTCAGACTTGCAGGCAGACTTTGCAGGATTTCGGCAGGAGTTGCAAGTCAGGGTGCCAGACCGGCACCCTGCGGGAAGGCGTCATCCTTCGTTATGCATTTCGAGATTTTCTACTTCGTTCTGGCGCTGCACTGCTTTGGCGTCGTCATTACGCAAAGTATCGAGGAAATCGAGGTAGCCCTGATCAACATCTTTGGTGACGTAGACGCCGTTGAACACCGAGCATTCAAACTGCTGGATATCCGGGTTTTCAGCGCGAACGGCTTCGATCAGATCGTTGAGATCCTGGAAAATCAAACCGTCGGCACCGATGATCTGGCGAATTTCATCTACTTCGCGCCCGTGAGCGATAAGCTCCGTGGCGCTCGGCATATCAATACCATAAACGTTCGGGAAGCGAATTTCCGGTGCCGCAGAGGCGAGGTACACTTTCTTCGCTCCGGCTTCGCGTGCCATCTCGATAATCTGCTCAGAAGTGGTGCCACGCACGATGGAGTCGTCGACCAGCAGGACGTTTTTATCACGGAACTCGGCGCGGTTAGCGTTCAGTTTACGGCGCACGGACTTACGACGCAGCTGCTGGCCTGGCATGATGAAGGTGCGGCCAACGTAGCGGTTTTTCACAAAGCCCTGACGATACGGTTTGCCCAGAATACGAGCGATTTCCAGCGCGATATCACACGAGGTTTCCGGAATGGGGATCACCACATCGATATCAAGATCCTCCCATTCGCGGGCAATTTTCTCGCCCAGCTTCGTCCCCATATTCACACGGGCACTGTAAACGGAAATTTTGTCGATGAACGAGTCAGGACGGGCAAAGTAAACATACTCAAACAGGCACGGATTGCTGACCGGATTGTCAGCACACTGACGGGTAAACAACTGCCCTTCTTCAGTGATGTAAATCGCTTCGCCTGGGGCGACGTCACGCAGGAACTCAAAGCCCAGCGTATCGAGCGCAACGCTTTCGGAAGCGACCATATATTCTGTGCGATTCTCGTCGATATCACGTTTCCCCAACACCAGCGGACGAATCCCGTTAGGATCGCGGAAGGCGACCATACCGTGGCCGATAATCATCGCCACGCAGGCATACGCGCCGCGAATTTGGCGGTTAGTCGCGGCAATGGCGGAGAAAATGTTGTCGGCTTCCAGCGGATAGTGGCGGAAGTTATCCAGCTCGCTGGCGAAGATATTAAGCAGAATTTCCGAGTCAGAAGTGGTGTTGATGTGGCGGCGTTTTTCTTCAAACAGTTTTTTACGCAACTCGTGAGCGTTGGTCAGATTGCCGTTGTGGGCAAGCGTAATACCATACGGAGAGTTAACGTAAAACGGCTGCGCTTCAGAGGCACTGGAGCTGCCAGCCGTAGGGTAACGCACATGACCAATGCCCATATTGCCCTGCAAACGCTGCATATGGCGAGCTTCAAATACATCGCTCACCAGCCCGTTCGCTTTACGCAAACGGAAGCAGTTATTGGCATCTATGGTGATGATGCCGGCGGCATCCTGACCGCGATGCTGAAGCACCGTTAAGGCATCATAAATCGACTGGTTAACCGGCATAACACCGGCGATACCGACAATACCGCACATACGTCTTTTTCCTCGTTAAGCCACATCTCAGAGCACTTACGCCCTGGGCAAGAAACTTGACGAGCTTTGCAGATAATCAAAAAACCATCTGATGATAAAACTGAACTGCGGGATCAGCTGTGATTTGCTCCAGTCTTCGCTTTTCGACACCCCGGTAAAGGAGTCGAGAAAGAAGAGAATGGCAGCAACAATCAACACACCGCGCAACGCACCGAAACAGACGCCCAGCACCCGATCGGTGCCTGACAACCCCGTTTTCTCCACCAGCTGGCCTATCACGAAGTTCACGATAGCACCAACGATCAGGGTAGCGATAAACAGTACCGCGATGGCAATCCCATTTCGAACCAGTTCGTCTTCAAAGCCCGTAAACCAGACTGACAGGTAAGTGTAGTAATGACTGGCAACAAAGAAAGCACAACCCCATGTCACCAGCGATAACGCTTCACGAACAAAGCCGCGGATCAGGCTAACCAGAGAGGAAAAAGCAATCACCGCGATTATGGCGTAATCAATCCAGACCATATGTGTCCCACGATTTTACGCCCTGTCATCCTGTTCGGGGCGCATTCTAACAGAAAAAGAAAACGTTTGCGTAGGGATTTCCTTCCCGCGCATCAATAAAAATGGCGCTGAAAAAATATTCAACGCCATCGACTTTTTATGCCTTTGCGGCATCGGGCAATGCGTGTCGGATGCGGCGTAAACGCCTTATCCGACCTACAGTTCTGCTCCAGCACAGGCCTGATAAGACGCGCCAGCGTCACATCAGGCAACGACTGTCGGATGCGGCGTGAACGCCTTATCCGACCTACGGTTCTGCCCCTGCGTAGGCCTGATAAGACGCGCCAGCGTCGCATCAGGCAACGACTGTCGGATGCGGCGTGAACGCCTTATCCGACCTACGGTTCTGCCCCTGCATAGGCCTGATAAGACGCGCCAGCGTCACATCAGGCAACGGCTGTCGGATGCGGCGTAAACGCCTTATCCGACCTACGGGTCTATCCCTGCGTAGGCCTGATAAGACGCGCCAGCGTCGCATCAGGCAACGGCTGCCGGGTGCAGCGTGAACGCCTTATCCGACCTACAGTTCTGCTCCAGCACAGGCCTGATAAGACATGCTGGCGTCGCATCAGGCAAAACCGTATTAATTCGGCGTGTAACCCATCACCACGCCGCTCAAACCAGAGATCTGCTTCAGTTCGCCAAGCGATCCTTTCAGCTTATCTTTTGAGGCATCTGGCCCCACGAGAATACGGGTGATTTTACCCTGCACTGGCGTTGACGGCGAAGTATAAACCCGATATCCCGCACCACGCAGCTTACCGACAATCTCATTCACTTTATCGGCATTTTTCAGCGCGCCCAGTTGCACAACATAGGCTTTACCCGTCGGCGCTGCCTTTTCTTCAACAACCGGCTTCGGTTCTGGCTTCGGCGGGGGCGGCACTTCAACCTTCGGCTTAGGCGGATCCACCGGTTTCGGTTTCGGTGGAGCGACCGGTGCAGGCTCCGGTTCAAACACGGTATTATTGGCCGCAATGGTTGTCGGATCGAGCGAAGGCGCTGCGGCATCACCTGCCCGCACCTCTTCTGCAGCGCCTTCTGGCGGCTGTGTCGGCAACGCCTGAGTGGCGGCTGGCATCATATCTGGTTCGTCACGATCGCCCGCTTTCGGCACCAGCGGGATCGCTGCAAACTCATCCTGATAATGTTTTTTCTGCCCATCAAGCAATCCTGGAAGCACAATAACTCCCAGAGCTACCAGCACAATAGTGCCAACTAACCGATTCTGAAACTTACTCGCCACCACTTCTCCTCGCGTCAATCACTTCCATGACATGTGCGACCGTATGGAACGAACCACACACCAGCACGGTATCTTCCGGTTTAGCGTCCGCCATTGCGGCTTCCCATGCCTGCGCAACGCTATCGAATGGTTTGCCGTTCCCCAGATGCTCAAGCAGTTGTGCTGCCGTGGCACCACGCGGCCCTTCCAGTGGCGCACAATACCAGTCATCAACCACGCTTTTCAACCAGGCCAGTGTTCCGGCAATATCTTTATCATGTAGCATACCGATAACCGCCAACACGCGCCCGTTTTTCGGTAACGCTTTCATGCGTCCGGTAAGATATTCCGCCGCATGAGGATTATGGGCGACATCAAAAATAACGCGTGGCGTCTCGCTCACAATCTGGAAACGTCCAGGCAAAATTGCGCTGGCGATACCGTCGCGAATTGCCTTTTCACTGACTTCCAGGCCGCTGGCACGCAGTGCCGCCAGCGCCGTTGCGGCATTCGGTTGCGGGACAAGTGGCAACGGTAATCCCGCCAGCGTGCCGTGAGCATCGGTAAATGACCAGTCATGGTCAGTGACGGAATAATTCCACTCAACGCCACAACGTTGCAACAGTGCGCTTTTCTCCTGTGCTACATCGGCAATGGTGTAAGGCATTTCCGGTTCACCGACGATTGCCGGTTTTTCGCTGCGGAAGATCCCCGCTTTCTCACGACCAATGCTTTCACGATCTGGCCCCAGCCAGTCGGTATGATCCAGCGCGATACTGGTCACCACGGCAACATCAGCATCGACAATGTTAGTCGCATCCAGACGACCGCCCAGACCTACTTCCAGAATCACCACATCGAGTTGCGCCTCTTTGAACAACCACAATGCCGACAGCGTACCGTATTCAAAATAAGTCAGAGAAATATCGCCGCGCTCGGCCTCAATCTCGGCAAAAGAAGCCGTATGGGCCGACTCCGCCAGTTCTTTGCCCTGTATACGAACGCGCTCGGTATAACGCACCAGATGCGGCGAACTGTAGACCCCCACCCTGTACCCTGCCGCCATCAGAATCGACTCCAGCGTACGGCAGGTCGTGCCTTTGCCATTAGTTCCCGCTACGGTAAACACAAACGGTGCAGGTTTAAGGACGCCAAGACGCGCCGCAACCTGGCTGACGCGATCAAGGCCGAGATCGATAGTTTTACTGTGCAGGTTTTCCAGATAAGAAAGCCACGAAGCCAGAGGCGACGCGGCTTGAGGAGTGCGTTTGATAATCATGGTATCCGCTGATTCGTTACGGGGAGAATAAATAGCAAAAGGGCAGAGCCAGTGGCCCTGCCCTTATCAGTTATCAGGCCTCTGGTTCCTGATCCGGCACCGGTGGCACCACTTCGCCTTCACGCGGCGCATCAGGATTAGGCGCTGGCAGATTCATCAGCTTCGCCAGAATGCTAGCCAGTTTCAGACGCATTTCCGGTCGACGGACGATCATATCGATGGCGCCTTTCTCGATCAGGAATTCACTGCGCTGGAATCCTGGCGGCAGTTTTTCGCGAACGGTCTGTTCGATAACGCGCGGACCGGCAAAGCCGATTAACGCTTTCGGTTCAGCAATATTGAGATCGCCCAGCATCGCGAAGCTTGCAGAAACACCGCCCATAGTCGGGTCGGTCAGTACAGAAATGTACGGTAACCCGCGCTCCTGCATTTTCGCCAGTGCCGCAGAGGTTTTCGCCATCTGCATCAGCGACATTAACGCTTCCTGCATACGTGCGCCACCAGAAGCGGAAAAGCAGATCAGCGGGCAGTTATCTTCCAGCGCTTGCTCAACGGCACGCACGAAACGAGCGCCAACCACTGAACCCATTGAACCGCCCATAAAGGCGAATTCGAATGCCGCAGCGACAACCGGCATACCATACAGAGTGCCTTTCATCACCACCAGCGCGTCTTTTTCGCCGGTTTCTTTCTGCGCAGAGGCCAGACGGTCTTTATACTTTTTGGAGTCACGGAACTTCAGCACATCTTTCGGCTCAAGCTCGCTACCCAGCTCCACAAGGCTGCCTTCATCTAACAAGCTATGCAGGCGGTTACGCGCCGACATACGCATGTGATGGTCACACTTCGGACAGACCTCAAGATTACGTTCCAGTTCAGCGCGGTATAAAACCTGACCGCAGCTATCACACTTAGTCCACACACCTTCAGGAATGCTCGCCTTGCGGGTGGGAGTAATGTTGCTTTTAATTCGTTCAATCCAGCTCATTAGGGACCTTTCTGTCTGAACCTGGTTCGATGCCAGTTTTATCTTTGGGGACGCATAATGCCATTTTTGCCCCCAACAGACCATGAATGTTGCACATTAAAACATAACAGCCCGAAACTTTGGATAAAAAAGTGGTCGAACCGCGGAGTTACTTTTTATTTTGCAGCGCGTTTGTGACGAATAAATTCGAAAACCCCAGGCAATATTGAAACAAAAATAATGCCAACAATCATCAGTTTAAGGTTACTCTGAATGAAGGGGAGCGTGCCGAAGAAATAACCTGCGTAGGTAAAAATCAGTACCCACAACAGTGCACCAATCACGTTAAAAGCGGCGAAATGACGATACGACATGTGGCCCATTCCCGCAACGAACGGCGCGAACGTTCTGACGATCGGTACAAAACGGGCGAGAATAATTGTTTTGCCGCCATGTCTCTCGTAAAACTGATGAGTCTTATCAAGATAACTACGACGAAAAATTTTCGAATCCGGATTACTGAACAGTTTGTCACCAAATAACCGCCCAATGGTGTAGTTGACCGCATCACCCACAATTGCAGCAATCAACATCAGTACCACCATCATATGGACGTTGAGATCATTAGTCTCCAGAGATGCCAACGCGCCAGCGACAAACAGCAACGAATCACCAGGCAGGAATGGCGTTACCACAAGCCCGGTTTCACAGAACAGAATCAAAAACAGAATGGCATAAACCCAGACGCCGTACTCTGCGACCAGCTCCGCCAGATGCACATCAATATGCAAAATAAAATCGATGAGGAAATAAATCAGGTCCATAATTGCCTATGCCTTGTACTCTTCATTTCTCAGGCTGTAACAGCATTGGCTACAGCCTGAAATTTTTAGAGCATTATTCTCATTAGTCCGCCAGAAACAGCGGGCCCATTGGCGGTTTTGGAAGATCAAATCGGTCAGGGTAATCTACCGCAACCAGATACAGCCCTTCCGCTTTCGCCGTTGCTGCCGCCAGCGTTCTGTCCTTTGCCGCTAACAGCTCTGCTATCCAACTCTCTGGCTGGTTGTGGGCGCCTACTTCCATCAGGCTACCGACAATATTCCTCACCATATGATGTACAAAGGCATTCGCTTTGATATCTACCACCACATAAGGACCATGTCGCGTGACGTTAATATGCATAACGTTGCGCCACGGCGTTCGGGACTGGCACTGCACCGCGCGAAATGAGGTGAAATCATTCTCGCCCAACAAGCATTGCGCAGCCCGATGCATCCGTTCGGCATCCAGCGGTTCGTAGAAGTGGGTCACACCTTTACTCAGCACTGCCGGGCGCAGCCGATGATTGTAGATGATGTAGCGATAACGGCGAGCCGTGGCGCTAAATCGGGCATGAAAATCATCAGGTACAGCTTTAACCCAACGCACGGCGATGTCACCAGGTAAATTCGCATTTACGCCTAATGTCCACGCGGCGTCTTTGCGCTGCGCGGTGGTTTCGAAATGCACTACCTGCCCGGTGCCGTGTACGCCTGCGTCAGTACGCCCGGCGCAGAAGACGGTGATGGGCTCGTTCGCCACCTGGGAGAGCGCCTTTTCCAGCTTCTCCTGCACACTGCGGACTTCGTTCTGCCGTTGCCAGCCGTAATACCTACTGCCGTCGTACTCAATGCCCAGCGCAATTTTATAAACTGGCGGTTGTTGCTGGTCGGACATTAGTACAGATACTCCTGCACCAGTTTCTCGGCGATTTTCACTGCCATCAGTGCGCCGCCAAAACGGACGTTATCGGCCACCGACCAGAACTGGATTTGCTCTGGAATACCGTAATCATTGCGCACGCAGCCCACAGAAAGATGCGGCGTACCGGAAGCGTCACCCACCTGAGTAGGAAACTCGTTCTCTTCAGAGAGCACAATATCTTCGCCCTGGGTAAAGGCATCACGCGCTTCTTCTGCCGCCAGCGGACGCAGAGCTTCAAAGTTGACCATCTGAGCGTGACCGTAAAATACCGGTGCCTGCACGACGCTTGCCGAAATCATCAACCCTTCGTCCTGCATGATTTTGCGCACTTCATCGACGATACGACGTTCTTCGCGCACGCTACCTTCCCTGTCAGGCAGTAACGGCAGCATGTTGAACGCCAGCTGACGTCCGAAGAAATCTTCTTCGTCAATCGGAATGCCGTTGAGCAATTTCGCACTCTGCCCCGCTAACGCATCGACCGCTTTTTTGCCCTGGGCGGAGGCTGAAATCAGGCTGGTAACGCTAATACGCGACAATCCGCCCTGATCGATTAACGGTTTCAGAGAGGCCAGCAGCTGGCTGGTCAGGCTGTCCGGTACGGCAATGACATTACGGTTACGGTAATCAGCAAGTACAAACGGGTTTACTTCCGGCACCACCAGCGGTACGTCGGGTTCGAGAGCAAACAATCCGCTGCTGTCGATAACCAGGCAGCCTGAGTTGGTTGCTTCTTCAACCCAGGTCGCGGTCGCTTCTTTGCCTGCGACAAAAAACGCCAGTTGCGCCTGCGTCCAGTCAAATTCGGCAGCATCCTGCACGGTGATTGTCTTACCACCAAAGCGCAGATGTTCGCCTGCGCTTTCGTTACGTGCCAGTGCATAAATTTCCCCAACCGGGAACTGACGTTCAGCCAGCGTTTCAATCAGGGCTTCGCCCACAGCGCCAGTTGCGCCCAGGACGGCAATGTTCCAGCCTTCAGACATGGTGGTTTACTCCAGAAAATGCAAAGCTCCCTGCCTATGTTACAGCAGAGAGCATGAAGAAGAGATTAACGAGCCGGATGATGAACGGCGTTAAAACCCAGTTTACACAGTAATGATGCCGCACTGGCGTCATTACAAATCACATACAGAGACGACCATTCACGGCGCTCAAGGTAGTTTTTACGCAGTTTATCGAACTCACCCGGTATTCCGGCAACTTTACGCAACGGCGCATCGTCGCGGCGCACATCATACACCAAATGCACCAGCCTTTTTAGCGTCGGCTGATCGAGCGGACCATGCAGCGTAATGCGGCCAAACTCCGGCGCGGGCAGTAAAGTATCCAACGCCACGTGCTGTTCATGACCAATAAACTTGCTGTAGGCTTCAAACACTTGCGTTGTGCCACGCGCTTTACCTTCGAGGGTGTAGCCCGCGATATGCGGCGTGCCGATATCCACTTTTTGCAGCAGCTCGACGTTGAGTTCTGGCTCGCCTTCCCAGACATCCAGCACCACGCTTAACTTCTGACCTTCATTCAGGCAGGTTAGCAGTGCCGTATTATCGACAACGGCACCACGGCAGGCGTTAATCAGAATTGCCCCCGGCTTCAGGCTGCGAATCAGTTTTTCATCCGCCAGATGCCGCGTTTTGTACGGACCATCTTTAAAGAGTGGAGTATGGAAAGTCAGAATGTCTGCCTGCGCGACCAGTTCATCAAGAGGACGGAAATCCCCCTCATCCCCACGATCGGCGCGAGGTGGATCGCAAAGTAATGTTTTGATCCCCCACGCTTCCAGCCGCGCCTGTAAACGTCGCCCGACGTTGCCGACGCCCACGATCCCCACGGTACGCTCGTGCAGTGAAAATCCATCGCGTTCGGCGAGCATCAGCAGTGACGAGAAAACATATTCCACTACCGCAATCGCATTGCAGCCAGGTGCAGCAGAAAAACCAATTCCCGCCTGCTTTAACCACGCTTCATCGACATGGTCCGTCCCCGCGGTCGCGGTGCCAATAAATTTTACTGGTTTTCCTGCCAGTAAAGATTCATTCACTTTCGTGACCGAACGCACCATCAAAGCATCTGCATCATCCAGTTCAGCAACTGGAATTGGACGCCCCGGAACCGCTTTCACCTCCCCCAGACGACTAAATAATTCGCGGGCATAAGGCATATTTTCATCAACAAGGATTTTCACGTTTGTGGTACCTGTATGAGAACGAGAGTTAACCGGACAAGTGTGCCATAATCTCGCGGCCAGGCATACTTGCGATGATTTCAGGTATAAGGATACGTAATGATACAACCAATTTCCGCCCCTCCTGGGCAACCACCGGGTCAGGGGGATAAACTGTCGTCTGGCGCAGGCAATCAGCCTTTATCCAGCTTGCAACGTACAGTGCTGGAAAGTTTGATAACCAAAGTGACTTCGCTGACGCAACAGCAGAGCGCGGAATTGTGGGCCGGTATAAAGCACGACATCGGTCTGCCAGGCGATTCACCGTTACTTTCACGCAATTTCCCCGCCGCAGAACAAAACCTTGCACAACGTTTACTGGCCGCGCAAGAAAGCCATTCTGTCCGCCAGCTTTTGGCGCAATTGAGCGAGTACTTACGGCTGGGGAATAATCGTCAGGCGGTCACAGATTACATTCGTCATAACTTTGGTCAGACGCCGCTGAATCAACTCTCACCGGAGCAATTAAAAACCGTCCTGACGCTGTTACAGGAAGGGAAGATGGTTATTCCGCAGCCGCAACAGCGCCAGGCGACCGATCGCCCTTTGCTACCGGCAGAACACAATACGCTTAAGCAACTGGTGACTAAACTCGCGGCGGCAACAGGAGAACCCAGCAAACAGATTTGGCAATCTATGCTGGAACTTTCTGGGGTAAAAAATGGAGAGTTGATCCCGGCCAAAATGTTTACCCACCTGGTTACCTGGTTGCAGGCACGCCAGGTGTTAAGTCAGCAAAATACACCGACACTGGAGTCGCTTCAGATGGCGCTAAAACAGCCACTGGATGCCAGCGAGTTGACAGTATTATCGAGCTATGTTGAGCAAAAATATGGCCTTTCTCAGCATTCAGCCCTGACTTCCGCACAGGCCGAGGATATCCTCAACCAGCTTTATCAACGGCGGGTGAATGGGATTGAACCGCGAGATATTCAACCGTTGCTCAATCCCTTTACGCCATTCATTAACACGATGCAAGAAATGGCCATGCGCCCCAGCCTGTGGATATTGCTGACCGCCATCATCGTGATATTGGTCTGGTTATTGAGTTAACCACGACGAAATGACAGTATCGTCACGATAATCCCCAGCACCGCCGATATCGCCCCGGCAAGGAATACCGACGAGTAGCCAAATGTGGTCGCCAGGACACCTGCCAGTGGCCCGGAAACACCGAGGGCGATATCCTGAAACGCCGCATAACCGCCGAGCGCAGTACCGCGAACCTGAGACGGAACGCGCTTAACCACTTCCACACCAAGCGCCGGGAAGATAAGTGAACACCCTGCCCCGGTTAACGCCGCACCGGCTAACGCCACCCACGCGCCAGGCGCTTGCCAGAGCAGCAACAAACCTACCGTTTCGACAAGCAAAGAGACAATCGCCACTTTCACGCCGCCAAAACGGTCTGGCATCCAGCCGAACATGACGCGCATCACGACAAATGCGCCGCCAAATGCGGTGAGTGTAAAACCTGCCATCGCCCATCCTTTGCTGGCAAAGTAGAGCGATACAAAGGTTCCGATAACCGCAAAGCCAACGCCCTGAAGCGCCAGACCAAGACCCGGTTTCCAGATAAGTCCGACAACGCTCCACAGTGATGGACGTTCTCCCGCCATTGCCGGTACTTTGCGTACTGTGCCGTTACAAGCCCACGCCAGCAGGGGCAATGCCATTGTCGTAAGCGCCAGTGCGGCAAAACCGTAATGGCTATGAATCAACAAGCCAAGCGGTGCGCCCACCGCCAGTGCGCCATAAATCGCCATTCCGTTCCACGACATCACTTTGCCTGAGTGTTTTGGCCCGACAATGCCCAATCCCCAGGTCAAAGCGCCCGTCAGTAACTGGCTTTCGCCAAAACCAAGAATCAAACGCCCGACGACCAGCAGGGCAAATTTAATTGGTGCGGAGACAGGCAAAAGCGCCGCCAGCAGCAGCGCGCCGCCAGCCAGACCACAGGCGAACATGCCCTGAAGCGCCGAACGTTTTGCACCATATTGATCGGCCAGTCGTCCGGCGTAGCCACGCGTCAGCACCGTAGCCAGAAACTGAATGCCGACGGCAATCCCGACCATGGTGTTGCCATAGCCCAGTTCATGATGAACAAACAGCGGGATAACCGGCAACGGCAGCCCTACGGTCATGTAAGTTAGAAAAACCGCAAAAGCGATGCGGAAGAGCGAAAAATTGGCAGAAGATCGTGTTTCTGTTTGGCTTACAGCAGTCATGCATTACTCCAGAATGCAGCGCAAGGCGAGGAGTCTCCCCGTCTCATCTCTCTGGTTTTCAGGGTTACGGTGCGTTGGCAGGATTTAACGCGTACGTCTTTTCAGAAGGAAATCGACAAAACGGGAAGTTTGCCTGGAACAGGCGGCGATTGTCAATGATGTGAAAAAGGGAACCATCGGGTTCCCTTTTGCGTTAGTGCCGGATGCGACATTGCCGCGTATCGTCGGATGCGACGCTGACGCGTCTTATCCGACCTACTCCGAATTAATCTTTCAGCTTACGCATTACCAGCGTGGCGTTGGTGCCGCCGAAGCCGAAGCTGTTAGACATCACGGTGGTCAGTTCGCGATCGGTCGTTTCGGTCACGATGTTCAGACCCGCAGCCTGCTCGTCCAGCTCTTCAATGTTGATGCTCGGGGCGATAAAGCCGTGTTCCAGCATCAGCAGAGAGTAGATAGCTTCCTGCACACCCGCAGCGCCCAGAGAGTGACCGGTCATTGCTTTGGTTGCAGAAATCGCCGGGCTCTTATCGCCGAACACTTCACGGATAGCCGCCAGCTCTTTCACGTCGCCAACCGGAGTCGAAGTACCGTGGGAGTTCAGGTAGTCGATTGGGGTATCAACACCGTGCATCGCCATCTTCATGCAGCGCACTGCGCCTTCGCCAGACGGAGCAACCATGTCTGCGCCATCAGACGTTGCGCCGTAGCCAACGATTTCAGCGTAGATATGAGCACCACGTGCCAACGCGTGTTCCAGTTCTTCGACCACCACCATACCGCCGCCGCCAGCGATAACGAAACCGTCACGGTGAGCGTCATAAGTACGGGAGGCTTTTTCCGGGGTGTCGTTGTATTTGGTAGACAGCGCGCCCATTGCGTCGAATTCGCAGGCCATTTCCCAGCACAGCTCTTCGCCGCCGCCGGCAAACACGATGTCTTGTTTGCCCAGTTGGATCTGCTCTACTGCGTTACCGATACAGTGTGCGGAAGTCGCACACGCGGAGCTGATGGAGTAGTTAACGCCGTGGATTTTGAACGGCGTGGCGAGGCAGGCAGAAACGCCAGATGCCATCGCTTTAGTGACCACATACGGGCCAACCGCTTTCAGGCCACGTGGGCCGCGCATTGCGTCAGCGCCGAACACCTGGAAACGCGGAGAGCCGCCGCCGGAACCTGCAATCAGGCCAACGCGCGGGTTATTCTGGTAAGCTTCCGGGGAGAGGCCAGCATCTGCAATTGCCTGCTCCATAGAAAGGAATGCATAAATGGATGCATCGCTCATAAAGCGCACAACTTTGCGGTCAATGAGGCCAGTGGTATCCAGTTTTACGTTGCCCCAAACATGGCTACGCATGCCGGAATCCTTCAGCTCCTGAGAGAAAGTGATCCCTGAGCGTCCTTCACGCAGAGATGCCAGGACTTCCTGCTGGTTATTACCGATGCTGGAAACAATGCCCAGGCCAGTAATCACTGCACGTTTCATTCAATACCTCTGTAAGTCGCACATAGAGTAAGTTTCGAATGCACAATAGCGTACACTTGTACGCCGAACAAGTCCGATCAGCCAATTAATAGAGAAATTTGCGCAGCCTGGCACACATCGCTAAGATCGAGCCACCGCCTGTAAGACGAGTAACTTACGTGAAACACTACTCCATACAACCTGCCAACCTTGAATTTAATGCTGAGGGTACACCTGTTTCCCGAGATTTTGACGATGTCTATTTTTCCAACGATAACGGACTGGAAGAGACGCGTTATGTTTTTCTTGGGGGTAACCAATTAGAGGCACGCTTTCCTGAGCATCCACATCCTCTGTTTGTGGTAGCAGAAAGCGGCTTCGGCACCGGATTAAATTTTCTGACGCTATGGCAGGCATTTGATCAGTTTCGCGAAGCGCATCCACAGGCGCAGTTAAAGCGCCTCCACTTTATAAGTTTTGAGAAATTTCCCCTCACCCGTGCGGATTTAGCGCTAGCGCACCAACACTGGCCGGAACTTGCGCCGTGGGCGGAACAGCTTCAGGCGCAGTGGCCTTTGCCCCTGCCCGGTTGCCATCGTTTATTGCTCGATGAAGGCCGCGTAACGCTGGATTTATGGTTTGGCGATATAAACGAACTGACCAGCCAACTGGACGATTCGCTAAATCAAAAAGTAGATGCCTGGTTTCTGGACGGCTTTGCGCCAGCGAAAAACCCGGATATGTGGACGCAAAATCTGTTTAACGCCATGGCACGACTGGCGCGTCCGGGCGGCACGCTGGCGACATTTACTTCTGCCGGTTTTGTCCGCCGCGGTTTGCAGGAAGCCGGATTCACCATGCAAAAACGTAAGGGCTTTGGGCGCAAACGGGAAATGCTTTGTGGGGTGATGGAACAGACATTACCACTCCCCTGCTCCACGCCGTGGTTTAATCGTACGGGCAGCAGCAAACGGGAAGCAGCGATTATCGGCGGCGGTATTGCCAGCGCGTTGTTATCACTGGCACTATTACGTCGCGGCTGGCAGGTAACGCTTTATTGTGCGGATGAGGCCCCCGCGCTGGGTGCTTCCGGCAATCGCCAGGGGGCGCTGTATCCGCTTTTAAGTAAACACGATGGGGCGTTGAACCGCTTTTTCTCTAATGCGTTTACTTTTGCTCGTCGGCTTTACGACCAATTACCCGTTAAATTTGATCATGACTGGTGCGGCGTCACGCAGTTAGGCTGGGATGAGAAAAGCCAGCATAAAATCGCACAGATGCTGTCGATGGATTTACCCGCAGAGCTGGCTGTAGCCGTTGAGGCTAATGCGGTTGAACAAATTACGGGCGTTGCGACAAATTGCAGCGGTATTGCTTATCCGCAAGGTGGCTGGCTGTGTCCAGCAGAACTGACCCGTAATGTGCTGGAACTGGCGCAACAGCAGGGTTTGCAGATTCATTATCAATATCAGTTGCAGGATTTATCCCGTAATGATGATTGTTGGTTGTTGAATTTTGCAGGTGATCAGCAAGCAACGCATAGTGTGGTGGTACTGGCGAACGGGCATCAAATCAGCCGTTTCAGCCAAACGTCGTCTCTGCCAGTGTATTCGGTTGCCGGGCAGGTCAGCCATATTCCAACAACGCCGGAATTGGCGAAGCTGAAGCAGGTGCTGTGCTATGACGGTTATCTCACGCCACAAAATCCGGCGAATCAGCACCATTGTATTGGTGCCAGTTATCATCGCGGCAGCGAAGATACGGCGTACAGTGAGGACGATCAGCAGCAGAATCGCCAGCGGTTGATTGATTGTTTCCCGCAGGCACTGTGGGCGAAAGCGGTTGATGTCAGTGATAAAGAGGCGCGCTGCGGTGTGCGTTGTGCCACCCGCGATCATCTGCCAATGGTAGGCAACGTGCCTGATTATGACGCTACACTCGTGGAATATGCGTCGCTGACGGAGCAAAAAGATGAGGCGGTAAGCGCGCCGATTTATGACGATCTCTTTATGCTTGCTGCTTTGGGTTCGCGTGGTTTGTGTTCTGCCCCACTGTGCGCCGAAATTCTGGCGGCACAGATGAGTGAAGAACCGATTCCGATGGATACCAGTACGCTGGCGGCGTTAAATCCGAATAGGTTATGGGTGCGGAAGTTGTTGAAAGGTAAAGCGGTTAAGGCGGGGTAATCTGCTTTGGCATTGTTTGTCGGATGCGGCGTGAACACCTTATCCGACCTCGTGTGACGTGTAGGCCTGATAAGACGCGATAAGCGTCGCATCAGGCATGGTGCTCCAGACGCCGCAACTTACTGCTGTGACGCCTGCTGAAACAGGTGTTCCCACATATCGGTTACCAGCGCCTGGTCACGCGGCGACAATTCACCGGCACCAATGGCTTTTTCCAGACTCTGACTAACGGTTGTATGTACCGCATGAGCGGAGTGGTCATCACCACTTTCCAGTTCTGCGATAGCTAATGTCAGGTGGCCACGCAAATACCCACTGGCAAACAACTCATCATCACTGGCATGGTCAACCATACCGTCGATTAATGCCAGAATGCGTGATTCAAACTCCGCGATCATCTTCTTTCCTCATTGTAAAACGTGGCGCCGGCTTCAGTTGAGCGCTTCCGGCCACGGGAACTGTTCCGCCGTAATTTCCGGCGTGTGATAATAATTTTGTAATGCTTTAATTAAGCGTGCCGGACGTTCTGGAATACCGTTAGCCAGATAATCCATCACCTGCGCATGTACCCGCCGTTGAAACACCACACGATCCGGTTCGAAGTCGCCTTCCAGATTGTCGCAACTGACGTTAAACGGATATCCCGCCGCCACGCAGAACAACCAGTCGAGCGCCTGCGGCTTCACTTCAACATCTTCAAACTGGTTTTGCGTTTGGGCATCGCGACCGTCCGGGCAATACCAGTAACCGAAATCAACCAGCTTACGGCGCGCTTTCCCGGCAATACACCAGTGCGAAATCTCATGAATTGCGCTGGCATAAAAGCCATGAGCAAAGACGATTCGGTTATACGGTACTTCCGCATCAGCAGGAAGATAGATCGGTTCGTCGTCGCCTTTAATCAGACGGGTATTAAATTCATCGGCAAAGCAGCTATTAAAAATTTCAATTAACTGCTCATAGTGGTGTGTACTGTTCATTAGTTCATCCCCAACCAGTGGAGGATCTCCTGTCCGTGGCTATCATAAAGTAATTTGGCACTCATCACCGCCGAGACGATAACGATCATCGGGCGGATCAGCTTTTGTCCTTTGCTCAACACCAGTCGTGAACCCATGCGCGCGCCGAGGAACTGCCCCACCAGCATCACAAAGCCCGTCGCCCAAATCACTTTGCCGCCGAGAATAAACAGCAGCAAACCGCCGATGTTTGACGTTGCGTTAAGTAATTTGGCGTGAGCCGTGGCTTTGGCGAGGTTGAATCCGCACAGCGTAACGAAAGCCAGCGCGTAAAACGATCCGGCTGCCGGGCCAAAGAATCCGTCATAAAAACCGACGCAGCCACCGGCAATTAACGCGAAGGGCAAACCGTACATCCGGCGCTGGCGATCTTCTTCACCCAGCTTTGGCATCAGCAAGAAATAGAGGCCGATGCAAATCACGAGGATGGGCAATATCTGCCGTAATATATCGGCCTGAACATATTGCACCAGCAGTGCGCCACTCATTGAGCCGACAAAGGTCATGGCGATATTGAGTTTTTGATCGCTTAAACTAACCACTTTGCGGCGAATAAAGTAGATAGTGGCGGAAATAGAGCCACCGCAGGCTTGCAGTTTATTGGTTGCCAGCGCGTTAGCGGGAGACATCCCCGCCGCCATCAATGCCGGAATAGTGAGTAACCCACCGCCACCGGCAATCGAGTCGATAAATCCCGCCAGCATGGCGACAAAAAAGAGAACTCCCAGCAGCAGCGGGGAAACCATAAACAGGCTATTAAACGTTTCCATTAGATCACGTGCTCATCCAGTAGCGCCTGGCAGGAAGGCGGCAACGGAGGCGGTGTCTTCTTCTCAGGCTTTGTTGTTCCCGGTTTTGGAGGTTCAAACCAGCTTTGCAGTTCTGCCCCGCAACCATCGCCTGGTGGCGGTAAAGGTTGATCTTCACACTCCAGACTATCGGCAGGACAACGTAATCGTACATGCATATGCGCGCGATGCTGGAACCAGGGTCGCACTTTGCGCAACCAGTCGCGATCGGTGCCGGCATCAAGGCAAAGTTGTTGTTTAATCGCCGGATTAACAAAAATGCGCGTGACGTCTTTGTCCTGGGCGGCAAGTTTGATCAAGCTGAAAATTTCCGGCTTCCATAGCGTCGGGACAACGTGTTTACCGTCGCGGGAAACCAAATCTAATGCTTGCGGGCGCAAGAGCTGCGCAGTGGTCCAGCGTGTTTTTGGCAGTTGCAGAAAGATATCAACATCCAGTCCGGTCTGGTGGCTGGCGTGACCGCCGTTGAAACGCCCACCAGCAGGCATCCCCATATCGCCAATCAACACCGTCCCCATGCCCAGATTGCTCACCTGGCTACTCAGACGCTGGATAAACATCACCAGGTCCGGGTGACCGAAGTAGCGACGCTGATCGGTACGCATGACCTGATAATGTTCGGACTGTATCGGCAGCGTGTCAGCGCCGACGATACAACCATTGGAGAAACTACCTATCGATTGTGCGCTACCCGGCACAGGTTGGGTTATTTTTTGCCACGGCGTCGCTGCCAGGCTGGCGCTACTGGCAAGCAGGGCCAGCAGCGCAATCGCAGTTTTGTTCATTTTTTACCAGCGTGGAATATCAGTCTTCACATCGGCATTTTGCGCCCGCTGCCGTAACAGGTGATCCATTAAAACGATCGCCAGCATCGCTTCAGCGATCGGCACCGCGCGGATCCCGACACAAGGATCGTGACGACCTTTGGTGATCATCTCAACTTCTTCGCCAAAGCGGTTAATGGTGCGCCCCGGCACGGTAATGCTGGAGGTCGGTTTTAGCGCCATATGGGCAATGATTTGCTGCCCGCTGCTAATCCCGCCGAGAATGCCGCCCGCATGGTTGCTCTGGAAACCTTCTTTGGTGATTTCGTCGCGGTTCTGGCTGCCACGCAGCGCCACCACGTCAAAACCATCACCGATTTCCACGCCTTTCACCGCGTTGATGCTCATCAGCGCATGGGCGATGTCGGCATCCAGGCGGTCAAAGACCGGCTCGCCAAGTCCGGCGGGGACGCCACTGGCAACAACGGTGACTTTCGCGCCAATGGAGTCGCCCTCTTTTTTCAGCGCGCGCATCAGTTCATCTAAGGCTTCTATTTTGTCCGGGTCCGGGCAGAAGAACGGATTTTGCTCGACCTGCGACCAGTCTTTGATTTCCAGCGGAATGTCGCCCATTTGGGTCAGGCAGCCGCGAATTTCGACACCGAATTTCTCAGCAAGATATTTTTTGGCAATCGCCCCTGCCGCAACGCGCATGGCGGTTTCACGGGCGGAAGAGCGTCCACCGCCGCGATAGTCGCGCAAACCATATTTTTGTTCGTAGGTGTAATCGGCATGGCCTGGACGGAAAACGTCCTTAATTGCGCTGTAATCTTGAGAACGCTGGTCGGTGTTTTCTATGAGTAGGCCAATGCTGGTGCCGGTGGTCACACCTTCAAAAACACCGGAGAGAATTTTGACCTGATCCGGCTCGCGGCGCTGGGTGGTATAGCGCGATGTCCCAGGGCGGCGGCGGTCAAGATCGTGTTGCAGATCCGCTTCCGTCAGCGGAATGCCTGGCGGAACACCATCGACGATGCAACCGAGCGCCAGCCCGTGCGATTCGCCGAAGGTGGTTACGCGAAAGAGTTGTCCAATTGTGTTTCCAGCCATCACGGCTCCGTTATTGTTGTGTTTGCGTGTTTATTTAATCTTTATAAATCGCGAAATGTTCACGTGCGGCAATAAGCTGCGCTTTGGTGAGCATAAACACACCGTCGCCGCCGTTATCAAACTCCAGCCAGGTGAACGGAACATCCGGATATTGTTCCATAAGATGTACCATGCTGTTGCCGACTTCACAAATCAGCACACCATCATCAGCAAGATAATCTGCCGCGTTACCGAGAATGCGGCGGGTCAGTTTCAGGCCGTCGGTACCAGACGCCAGGCCCAGTTCCGGCTCGTGACGGTATTCATTTGGCAGGTCGGACATATCTTCCGCATCGACATACGGCGGGTTGGTGACGATCAGGTCGTACTGCACTTTCGGTAAATCACGGAACAGATCGGAACGAATCGGGATGACGTTGTGGATCAGACCGTGTTCTTCGATGTTCTGTTCGGCAACCGCCAGCGCGTCTGGAGAGATGTCCACCGCGTCGACTTCCGCTTCCGGGAAGGCATAAGCGCAAGCAATAGCGATGCAGCCGCTCCCGGTACACATATCTAAAATGTGCTGCGGTTGCTTGCTGATGAGTCCGGCAAATTTATTGTTGATTAGTTCACCAATCGGCGAGCGCGGCACCAGCACGCGTTCATCGACGTAAAATTCATGGCCGCAGAACCACGCTTTGTTGGTCAGATAAGCCACCGGAATGCGTTCGTTGACGCGGCGGATCACGCGCTCAACAATGCGGTGTTTTTCGCTGGAGGTCAGACGCGCATTGCGCATATCTTCCGGAATATCCAGCGGCAGGTAGAGCGAAGGCAACACCAGCTGTACGGCTTCATCCCACGGGTTATCGGTGCCGTGACCGTACCAGATATTTGCCGCACTGAAGCGGCTAACCGACCAGCGCAACATGTCCTGAATGGTTTGCAGCTCATTTACTGCTTCATCAACGAAAATTTTATCCACGTATTCCTCCAGGGCATGATCGCAATAATTTCGGCGGCTAGTTTGCCATGAAGATGACGATAAATCAGCATTCACGCGCGGTGAGTGAGGAAAAATACGTTTAAAACGATCGATTGCGCGACGAGTCGGGTAAACTGTAGGGAAATTAGAAATAGAGACACATCAATGAAAAAGAAAACAACACTTAGCGAGGAGGACCAGGCTCTGTTTCGCCAGTTGATGGCGGGGACTCGCAAGATTAAGCAGGACACGATTGTCCACCGACCGCAGCGTAAAAAAATCAGCGAAGTGCCGGTTAAGCGGTTGATTCAGGAACAGGCCGATGCCAGCCATTATTTTTCCGATGAGTTTCAGCCGTTATTGAATACCGAAGGCCCGGTGAAATATGTCCGCCCGGATGTAAGCCATTTTGAGGCGAAGAAACTGCGACGCGGTGATTATTCACCGGAGCTGTTTTTGGATTTGCACGGTTTGACGCAGCTACAAGCCAAGCAGGAACTAGGGGCGTTGATTGCCGCCTGCCGCCGTGAACATGTATTTTGTGCCTGCGTGATGCATGGACACGGTAAGCATATTTTGAAGCAACAAACACCACTGTGGCTGGCGCAACATCCGCATGTGATGGCGTTTCACCAGGCACCGAAAGAGTACGGTGGTGATGCGGCGTTGCTGGTGTTGATTGAAGTGGAAGAGTGGCTGCCGCCGGAGTTGCCCTGAATGCTAAACCGGATACGACATAAACACCGTATCCGGTTTGGTCACTACAACATATTCAGCACATACTGGAATCGGCAAGTGGAATCTATTGGCTGCGGTGTAGTAGTATCGACACGCACCACAATATCATGTAGTTGTTTGTCGGTTATCGCATGTCGGTTTGGTATGGTTGTCACTTTGCTATCTGTACAACCATATGACGTAAAAGTGATCATTTGCGAAATAAAACGACAATATGCGCCACGCTCGTTAAATTGGCTACCATCACACAACTTGCCATCCTTCATCAAAAAGGTAGGGAGTGTATTTTCGATTACCCCTCCCGTGGATTTCAATGATAACAGCTTGCTATGCACTACCGAATTTGGACTCCATGAAACATCATAAGGGTCTAAAGGAACTGGCGGACAGGTGGAGTTAAACGCTGAAGGCCCCAGGTAAACAGTACCAGTCGCTCTTGCTTGTGTTTTGATATTACTGGTCACTATCCAGGGACAGCTACCGGGATCGCCTTCAACGATAATATCCATGATAACCTTACTACAACTAAAACCTCCCGATGTCGGCAACCCTGGGCAATTCGATGAGTCAATATAATCCCCACTTTTCACATTAATTTCTGGTGCTGTCCCTGGCCCATTCCAGGATATATTGGGAATATCTCCGGTATAAAGAGTATAACCATCCCGGTGATATGTTCCCTGATAGACGCCAGATAAAGTTTGGACATTAAGTTCATACCAGATTGAGGTATTACCGTTACCGGCATACCCCATCAACGTGTGCATATCACGAAATATTGTTGATGCCATCGCGGTGGGTACCATTAGTATCAACACTAGTAAGCAAAAAACATGGCGTAATTTTTTCATTTTAAAGGTACTCAAACGTTGCGGTTAGCTGGGCGGTAAAATTGCCAGGAGTCACATCACGACCGCTTTTTGCCTGTAACCAGGCCCGGAAATTAAGACTATTGCTGCCGTTATTAAGTACAAAGGTCGCTCCAGTAGAACTGTTGATGGCAACAGGTGTGCCGTCGTTTTTTTCCATACCTATACCAACTCCCTGCGCACCCGATGACGCATCCAGCGCCAGAATACCCGGCTGTTCGCTATCTTCCGTGCCGGTCAAGGTTACCTTTACGTTGTATGACGTTGGTCCCTTACAGTCTTTCAGTTGAAAAACCACCGGCACACGGGCCGACTGCCCGGCGACCACTAAATCTTGTGCACTCACCGTAGGAAACTGTACTTCCGCCAGCAATCCTTGTGTCTCTACCGGTGTACAGGTTTTATTCAATAAATTACCGTAAAAATGCAGGTTGTCAGCCGCCTGCACCGGCGCTACACAGATCAGCATTAAGCTCCCCAGCAGCGTTGCGAGAACATACTCTTGTGTTTTCATTGGTAATCCACCTGTAGCGTGGCATACGCGGAAAATGCTCCGTCTCCCAACACCGCGCCGCTGGCTTTCACCGGTACCGCCTTGAGCATTGGGGGGCTGGCAGGATCAATACTCAGAGGTTTATCCAGCTCAAACGGACTGCCATTTTGTTGCATTTCAATGCCCAGGTCGGTAACGCTGGTCTGGACTGCCGACGTATTGTAATTGGTGGGAGTCCCCTTCCAGGTCAGAGTCATCTCCCAAACCGCATCACGAACTCCAGAATCACAGGTGATCTCATAGGGTACAGTCTGACGAAAGTTAACACCGTCAATGTCATTAATAAGGATGTCGCCAAAATCCACTTCAATGGTTTTCCCGCCGCTAATGGTACAAACTGGCGGTGATACCAAAGTTCCGTGAAAAGTAATGTCTGGTGTCGCCGCCTGTACCACGCAACAGCAACCACAAATCACAAAAAAACCGAGTCGTTTCATTGGTAATCCACCACCATCGTCATACTGGCGTTAAATTCCGATGCCGCGAGTGATACACCGCTCTCTTTTACTGGCACCGCTTTCAGTTTCGGTTGGCTGTTGATGTTGAAAGGCGTCCAGTTGTTTTCGCCAATCGGAAACAGCGAATTATCAGACGCACTTTCAATTCGAATACCAAATCCAGAAATTCCTGTACTCAACACTGTTTCGCCATTAATCGTGGTAGTCGTTCCCTTAAACTGCATTTGCAGGTCGTCACTTAGACTTCCCTTACAGTCCAATTTGTACTCAGCATTCATGCGATAGTTGGTGCCATTGATCTTTTTGATGATCACATCACCAAACTCCACAGCACTACCCGTTACTGAACAAGGTGGCGGAGCATCGACCAGCACCCGCAATATCAGATCAACGGATTTCGATTCTCCGCCTGCCGCAGGATGGCTCACCACACCAAAAACCAGCAGTAATTTAACCAGAAACATCTTTCTCATCGGATTCTCCTGGAATCAGCCTTTGCTGCTTAGTTCTTCATCCACCAGGCAGGCACTACCGCTACAGCGGAAAAAGAGCGGCATACGCGCACCATAGTCGTTGACATAGGTCAGCACTGGAGTGCTATCCATTTTCACGTTTAACGGAGCATTGGTTTTGGGCGGCATGACTAACGGCGAGAAACCTGCCGCTGGATTGCCATTTTTCTGCGTACTGGCGTTGCTGATGATGACGTAATACGCCGTTGGGTTATTGACGGTAAATTCCTGGCCGCTGCGGGTTAGGGTCACTTTATGCTGCCAGGGAGTTTGTGTGCTGCTTTTTTCCAGTGCCTTAGGACGCCAGAAAAGTTTGATACGTGTCTGCAGAGCAATTTGCAGCGTGTTAGCTTTATTCGATTTAGGCGGGATCTCGCGAACGTTAAAGTAGAACATCGTTTCGCGATCGGTAGGCAATTTGTGGATATCTGGCAATCCCTGAATTTTCACCTGACCGTTCATCATCGCATCAATACGCTGTACAGGAGGTAAAACAGCTAATGGTGAACTCACCTTGTTACCCTTTTCATCTTCAATCCAGCTTTGCGCCAGGTAAGGAAGTTTAGGATCGTTATTACGTAGGGTAACACTAATAGATTTATCACTTTCGTTAAAAATCAAACGGGTACGATCGGGCGTCACTGAAGCCTGTGCGTAAAAACTTGCAGCCGCCGCCATCAACGTCAATGCAGTGACGATCTTTTTTGAAGAGATATGTTTAGACATGGATCATTCCTTAATCACGTTATTAATTCGATGAAACAGAGATTGGTGGTTCCATTGGTGTCACCTGTTGTGTCTGCTCCTGAATGACGGGCTGAATATCATGTGAAATTGCGGGAGCACTTCCCCCAATTTGCTGGCATGGCAACAGCAAGCCATTGAAGAGATCATCCGGTAGCGGGTCCGGTAGACTGATATCGCAGTGGGATTCTCCCTCCCAGGATACCGTCATGCGTTCACCCGGTTTAACGCCCGCCAGATAGACATTCCCTTCATCATCAACCAGACCAACTTGCTGTTTATTAACATTTTTCACTTCCGCACCAAATGGCGGATGACTACCATCCTGCAATCGCAATACCGCCATTGCTTTCTGCCCACTGATCACCGCAAATTTACGATAACCAATGGCACCTTCCGTTAGCGTTGCCTGGACCACCGACTGGGTGGCCTCAGCATTTTCTGGCAGGTTATTCAAATCGATATAAGCCTGATTACGGTAGTAGTCGTTAACATCGGCCACCACGGCTTTACCAAACATGTTGGTATAAACAGCAGCACCGTTGCCTTCTACTGGCACATTGGCAACGCCATCGGCATCAATCAGCAAACGCGTGCCGCCCATGTTCTGCGTGCGATGCAGCGCGCCGCCGTGGGCAGTCAGCGTTGCACCGCCCTGTAAAGAGATACCCGCGGAAGTGTATTGCCCTTCATGATAGTTGGCGCTCAGATCAACTTTTGCCATAGTGCCATCGTGGCTGTAATAACCATCTACACTGGCGTGGTTTTCACTGGTGCCTGCACTCAGCGTATAGTGGCTGGCGTCATCTATTCGATGGTACAAACTCGCCTGGCTGCTGTCGGCACCGCTGCCATAGTTGCCGTTGTAACTAATGGTGCTGCTGTCACCCCACGGCAGGCTTAAGGAAAGATAAATACCTTTATCGGCATTGTTATCGTATTCATAGCGATAACCGGTCAGAGAAACGCTCATGTTTCTGATATTTCCCATATTGAAATAATGAGAAAGCATCATGTTGTAGTTGGTTTGATCCTCGCGGTCCCAGTAGGTATGGTGGGAATAGTTGAGATAGACCGAAACACGCGCATCCCTGAAGTTCTGGTTGTAAGTGACCGTATACATCTCTTTGTCGTTGCCCGTGCGCGCCCGATCGGCGTTGTTAGCATCCAGGTATTCGCTCATGGTCATGTAGTTTTTTTCAGAGAAGCGATATCCGGCAAAGGTCACACGGCTGTTGAGTTCATCAAAATCTTTGGCATAACTGACACGATAAGAGTTACCATCCAGCGTTTTGTTGCCGTATACGCTGTTGTCGTCAAAACGAGTACGGGAGTGGGTAACGTCAAACGCTAACGCGCCGAACAGTGCCAAATCGCGCCCAAGTCCAATTGCCGCTGACTGGTAGTTTTCATCCGCTAACGCACCGCCATAGAGCGACCAGCCATTGGCAATCCCCCATGATGCCTCGCCTCCCGAGAAGAAACTCCCTTCGACATGATGATCCCAGTTTTGCGGACGGCCCATCGCCACTTTATATCGCACCTGGCCTGGTCGGGTCAGAAACGGCATGGAAGCCGTGCTGACGTCATATTCCTGCACCTGACCATTTTGTTCTTCAATACGGACATGCAGAGTACCAGATACCGAATCACCAATATCCTGAATACGGAACGGACCTGCGGGGACCTGGGTTTCATAAAGGACGCGCCCCATTTGCGTTATCGTAACTTTCGCGGTGGTATGTGCTACACCGGAAATATCCGGAGCGTAGCCGCGAAGGTTTGGCGGCAACATTTGATCGTCGGTGCTGATGCTACCGCCAATGTAGCTAAAGCCATCAAAAATATCGGAGTTGAGGTAATCTTCGCCCAAAGAAAGTTTGGCTTTTAATGACGGCAAGGCGCGCCAGGCGTAGTAACGGCTCCACTCCCAGTTTTTTTGCGTGCCGCTATCGTTAGCATCACCATCATCGTTACTGCGGGTATGCTGATAGTCGCTCTGCCAGTCGGCACGCAGGCGCCACGGGCCAACGTTAACGCCAACCGTACCATTACCACTAATATCGTTAGTATCATCCCCACCCTCTTCATGCCGGGTCTGGGCGTTGATACTGTAATCGGCAATAAGACCGGGAATACCTTCATCCCAACGTGAAGGTGGATCCCATTCACTGTCGGTATATTCAAGATAAGCCTGTGGCAAAGAAATCACGAAAACTGACTGGCTTAAATCACCAGTCATTTCCATGCCATTTAACGGTTCAGTATTCAGACACTGACCATCACGAATCCATTGCAAATTTTTCGTGATATCTTCTTTAAAGCCTAACTGAGCAACCAGTTCAGGCGGTAAGCAGGCATACGATTTATCAGGATTGTTTTCGACTGCGTACCAGTAGATATCGTATTCATCCGGTAAGGATTGGTTATTTACATGAACCTGTAAATTATATTTACCCGGCTCAACATAACCTTTTTGGGAAAAACGCCCCAAATCAATTTTGGTATTCCCTTTTAACTCGAGAAATCGGGCATCAAACTGAATGGTATCATCTGCCAGGGCATAAAATGGACTTCCGGAAATTGCCAGAGCAATCCACCACGAAAGCCCCCGTAAACGGAGAAAAGAATGTTCGGGCATTTACGTATCCATCCGTAATTATTATAATTTAATTATCTTTCATTTAAAAACCCCATAACTTTGCAGTTATGGGGGAGTCACATTAAAGATACGTAATCTGGAATGTTGTTAGCGTTTCAAACGGAGCCGGAGTTGGTGTTACCGCAGCAGTTTCACCGACTAACCAGGCTTTAAATTTCAGCGTTTGTTTCTGTTTGCCTTTACCCGTTGAACTGTCCATTGCAATGGCCTGATCGATACCTTTGCCCAGGTCATAGCCTTTACCACGCTGGTCGCCGATCACCAGACTTACGTTTGGAACTTCGGTGCCATTATCCAGGTTAGACAGGGAGTAATTATTTGGATTACCGGAATATGGATTACCGGTAAATGTCGTGGTCATCGTTGTTTCAGTATTGAAATTGCAATCCTGTAAACGAATCTGGAAATCCTTTGGTGTGGTAGTTTTGCCACCCGTTAAAGAACCGGTACCGATGCTCCCCATATCCACTTCCAGCTTGTGGTCATCAGGAACAATTGAGCATGGAGAGTCTTCAATTATACCGAAAAATCTCACTGTACCGTTGTTCCCTGCGGCTACGACCGATGCTGAAGTCAGCGCCCCCATAAGCATTGCTGTGGCGACGGCTGCTTTTACAAACTTACTCATTATTTGTCCTTAAATCATAAATAATTAAAATGTCAGCCAACTGACACATTAATACTGAATATAATAACTTTCAGTGTAATTTGCAGTGGCTTATAACCCACCATTGAATAGGATTTCTGAGGTCTCGTGAGATGATATTCTTTGGCGTGGCGAGCATGTTGATATTATAGAGCGCGTGACACAATTTAAATTTACTAACAACAATATTTAGAAATATTTAAATAATTAACAAAACAAATAATATTTTGAGAACTTTCCTGGAATTACGTGGCAAATGGCTAAAATATGGTATAAGCACATCATGGATGTGAATGATTGAAGAGCAAAAAACAACCAACAGCAAATAACACGATTGTATTTTTATTTTTTGCCGATACAATATTAAAACACTATAATTAATATAAAATCAAGACCAAAAAGTATCTCTTTTCTACTCTCTTATTTTGCGTTCACAGTGGTTAACTCTGGAAATAAAATACAAGAAAAGTTAATGAATGTTTCTAGATGTAACTTTATACAAATCGGCGATTAAACGCTAAAAAGATGCCATCTGCATCGTTATTGGGAGAATTTCAATAAGGTATGAACAATTCAGGCCCGATAGCTTGCGCCATCGGGCACTTTACGATCACATCAGATTGCTTTTGCCATTTTCAAATTACACGGACTCATCTGCCAGTTGAATGTGCCGTTTCCGCTTTCATCAAGCGTTACGCTGGCAATGGCCGAAGTGGTAAACATAGGCGGCGTTTCGCCCGGACATAACTCGGCAACCAGATACCCGACTAACGGTAAGTGGGAGATAACCAGTACCGAAGCGACACCTTCGTTGGTCAGCGCCTGTAAATATGCACTGACCAGCCCTACATCGCCGCAGGGCGTCAACTCCGGCAGAACTTCCACGTTGGAAGGCAGGTTCATACAATCCCCTACTTCCTCCAGTGTTTGCTCGGCTCGCAGGAACGGGCTCACCAGAACACGTTCGACTTCCACTTTTTGACCTTTCAACCAGTTCGCCATCAGGCGAGATTCGTCACAACCGTTAGTGGTCAGAGGACGAACCGAATCACTGGCGGCATCGAGGGCTGCGTCGCCGTGACGCATGATAAAAACTTGCATATTGCACCGCTTTTGTTAACCAGATTCACCCGCCCCGTTCATCTGAAACCAGAGAAACAAGGCGGTGGCCGGCATTGTGCCTTATCCATTCACCGAATGAAACGCTGTTTTTTACCTCAATGGCGCAAGTATAGTCAATATGTGTTTACATTTTGACCAATACTCCACCATTCAGCGCGGATTCATATAGCTTTGACCCTTTTATTGAGGGTCAGTTGCACTTGTTTTCCAAAAACTTTCCCCGCGCTCGCTCATCTCTAATAGACGCTCGCAAGGGGTAAAACGAGAACCATACTGCGTGGCCAGTCGTTGCATTGTTGCAACGACTTCCCCCGCGCCGAGAGCATCGATATATCGGAACGGGCCACCAAGAAACGGCGGGAAGCCTATTCCAAATACCGCGCCAATATCCCCGTCACGCACACTTCGGATAACCTGCTCGTCCAGACAACGTACTGCTTCATTCAGCATCAACATCACACACCGTTCAGCAACCTGCGGTGCGGAGAGTCGCCCCTGCCCTTGTACACCAATTAGCGGGTAAATGGCGGGATCGACCTGTTTTTTGCTTTTACGCCCTTTTTGGCCATAAAGATAGAAACCTCGGCCATTTTTTCTGCCTTTGCGATCATCATTCAAAATTGAAGAAACAACATTTGCAGGCGCGCTAAAACGTTCTCCATAAGTTGCTTCCAGTACAGGAATAATTTTAGTCCCGGTATCAATTCCTACCTCATCCAAAAGTTGGATTGGCCCCACCGGAAAACCAAATTTCACCAGCGCGGCATCAATATGCTCAACACGTTCGCCTTCGGTCAACATGCGGATAGCTTCATTAATATACGGCGCCAGGATGCGATTGACATAAAACCCAGCTTTATCCTTTACCACAATCGGCGTTTTGCCCTGTTTTTTCGCCAGTTTTACCGTGGTGGTGATGGTTTTCGCCGATGTCCCCGCATGAGGAATGATTTCCACCAGCGGCATTTTTTCCACCGGGCTGAAGAAATGCAGGCCGATAACTTGCTCTGGTCGCGTGGCGTGCGCGGCAATATCGCTAATCGGTAAAGAGGAGGTGTTCGATGCAAAAATGGTATGAGAAGCGCAGTTTTGCTCAACTTCTGCCACCATCTGCTGTTTTAATTCGAGATTTTCAAACACCGCTTCAATAATCAGATCTCGATGGGCAAAGCCACGGTAATCCGTCGTCCCCGAAATTAAAGCCAGTTGCTTGTCGCGTTCGCTGGCTTTGAGATGACGACGGCGCACTTTACCCTCCAGCTGCTCCCAACTGTATTTCAGCGCATGATTTATGCCCTGGGCATTGATATCTTTAATTCTTACCGGCAGACCCGCTTTACAGGCAGTAACGTAGGCAATTCCACCGCCCATCAACCCGCCGCCTAAAATCCCCACGCTGTTTAATGGCGCAGGAGGAACATCACTGCCGGGATCTTTCTTCACTTCAGTACTGGCAAAAAAGATATTGCGCAGCGCCTGCGATTGCGGCGTCATCGCCAGTTCACCAAACGCCCGAGCTTCGGCGTCATAGCCACTGCTGGTCCCCTGCGCTAAACCGGTTTCAATAACGTCAAGAATGCGTTTTGTCGCTGGATAGTTACCCTGAGTTTTTTGCTCTGTTTTCTTGCCTACCATTTTGAACAACAATGCACGACCTAACGGCCCCGCCAGAATACGCTCGCGTACAGGTAGAGGGCGGGAAGATGGACGATCCTGCTTTGCCAGCTCAACAGCGGCTTCCAGCAAAATGGAGTGCGGAACGACGTCATCCACCAGCCCCAACTTTAATGCCTGTTTCGCCCGAAGTTGTTTTCCGGTGAGGATCATCTCTAATGCTGTGCTGACACCTGTCAGGCGTGGCAAACGCTGAGTTCCGCCTGAACCTGGCAATAATCCAAGCTGAACCTCCGGCAAACCGAGCACAGTTTTAGGATCGTCAGTACAGACACGGCCATGACATGCCAGCGCCAGCTCCAGCCCGCCCCCCAGGCAAGCGCCGTGAATAGCGGCAATAACCGGAACAGGCAGAGCATGAATCTCCGCCATCAACTGTTGGCCCTGCCGCGCCAATGCTTCCGCTTCTTGCGCCGTTTTGCAGTTGCCGATCATGTTGATGTCTGCGCCAGCAATGAAGTTATCTGGTTTAGCGGAGACAAACACCACGCCGCGCAACTCTTTGTTTTCACGGAGTTGCTTAATAATGGCGCGCACCTGCGAAGCAAATTCCGCCTTCAGGGTATTCATTTTCTCGCCGGGAACATCAATGGTGATAACGGCAATGTTGTCCAGACGGACATTGAGGGTAAACGCTGATGCCATTTCCATTATTCCGCCTCCACAACCATTGCCGCGCCAAGCCCACCTGCGGCACAGGCAGTCACCAAACCAAACCCACCGCCGCGACGCCGCAGCTCATGTAAGGTCTGGGTAATCATCCGTGCGCCGGTAGCCGCAAAGGGATGACCATAAGCAATCGAGCCGCCAAGCACGTTAAATTTGCTATCGTCAACTTCGCCAGTGGCATGTGCACGCCCCAGTACGTCGCGGGCAAAACGTTCGCTGCCAAGCAACTGAATATTGGCCAGCGTCTGGGCGGCAAACGCTTCGTGCATATCAATCAACGTCAGATCGGCCATTGTCAAACCAGCACGTTCCAGCGCCAGCGGTGTTGACCAGGCCGGACCGAGCAGCATGTCCTGCCAGACATCTATAGCGGTAAATGCGTAGCTGCGCAGATATCCCAGCGGCACCAGCCCTAACTCTTTCGCCCGGGATTCAGTCATCAGGATCACCGCGGCCGCACCATCGGTCAGCGGCGTACTGTTTGCCGCCGTTACCGTCCCGTGTTTGCGATCAAACGCCGGGCGCAGCTTTGCGTAGTCGGCAAGCGTGGAATTTCCGCGAATATTATTATCTTCCGCGAGAGGCTGTTTATAAGGCGGGATATAAGCGGTCATGACTTCTTCTTTTAATTTACCTTCTGACCACGCCTGGGCGGCACGTTGATGCGAACGGTGGGCCAACGCATCTTGCTGTTCACGGGTGATGCCGTACGTTTTTGCCATTTGTTCGGCGGTGTCGCCCATCCGTAATCCAGTGGAGTATTCCGCCACTGCCGGAGGCACCGGCATTAAGTCACGCAAACGTAAGCGAGAAAAAAGTTTCAGGCGCTGGCTCATGGTTCGTGCTTTGTTGACATCAACCAGCACGCGCGCCAGTTTTTTACTGACGCCAATTGGCAATACAGAAGAGGAATCTGCCCCACCAGCAATCCCCGCTCGAATAGTTCCCGCCATCAGGCTTTCTGCGACGTTTGCAACCGCCTGGAAACTGGTAGCGCAAGCGCGGCTGACGCTGTAAGCATCGGTATGCACATTCATTCCAGTGCCGAGAACAATTTCACGCGCAATGTTGGGCGCTTCCGGCATTTGCACAACCTGACCGAAGACCAGTTGCTCAATCACTTCTGCGGGAATTTCGCTGCGTGCCAGCAATTCGCCTACGACCATCTTCCCCAAATCAACAGCAGGAATGCCATGAAAAGCCGTCGCCTGGCGGGCAAAAGGCGTACGTAACCCGCTAACGATGGCGATACGATCGCCCTGACGGGTAATCAGCGGTAAAACCTGACCCATAACACTCCCCTGTAAAAATAAGATATAAAGTGGTCTGACCTGATCATAGTCTTAACCATTTTTTTACATTTAGCCAAGCGGAGAAAAGGGAAAGTGGGAGCTATGACACAGTGAAGACAGGAGAAAGAAAAGAAAACGCCCCTGCCTGTTGCTGGCAGGGGCGTACGTACCCGAGAGGAATTAACGCAGACCCAGCTGGAAGATCAGCATTTCAGCTTCGCAGGCAAAAGTGAAATCGATATCCAGGTGCACACCGTCAGACTCTTCAGTGAAAGTCGGGGTGATTTTGCACGGTTCGGATTCCACGCTACGGGCTTTTTCAGTCAGCGCCGCCAGCGTTTGTTCTGCTTCTGCGCGGTTTGCAAACACACGGCTGTAAGACGCGGTGCAGTCGGAGTTGTCCATAATGGTGCCAACATCCATACAGCAGCAAACCGGGGTTTCATCAGCACTACATTTACTCATCGTTGATTTCCTCTGTATGTGCACCTAAGGTGCCAGATAAACGTTGCGGATATTTTACGCTTCTGAAAAGTGCCACTCCAGTTGTTAATTCTGCAAAATCAGATAAGTGACCGAAATCACACTTAAAAATGATCTAAAACAAAATTCACCCAAATCTATGAGTGCACTACCTCCAAATTTTGCCAGCTGGATCGCGTTTCTTAGATCATATTTGAAAAAACATAGAAACATACTTGCAACATTCCATCTGGTCCGACCTATACTCTCGCCACTGGTCTGATTTCTAAGATGTACATCAGACCCTACACTTCGCGCTCCTGTTACAGCACGTAACATAGTTTGTATAAAAATAAATTATTGAGGTTATGGTCATGAGCCAGAAAACCCTGTTTACAAAGTCTGCTCTCGCAGTCGCAGTGGCACTTATCTCCACCCAGGCCTGGTCGGCAGGCTTTCAGTTAAACGAATTTTCTTCCTCAGGCCTGGGCCGGGCTTATTCAGGGGAAGGCGCAATTGCCGATGATGCCGGTAACGTCAGCCGTAACCCCGCGTTGATTACCATGTTTGACCGCCCAACTTTTTCAGCGGGCGCGGTTTATATTGATCCGGATGTAAATATCAGCGGAACGTCTCCGTCTGGTCGTAGCCTGGACGCGGATAATATCGCGCCTACGGCATGGGTTCCGAACGCTCACTTTGTTGCGCCAATTAACGATCAATTTGGTTGGGGAGCTTCCATTACCTCTAACTATGGCCTGGCGACAGAGTTTAACGATACTTATGCAGGCGGTTCTGTCGGTGGTACAACCGACCTCGAGACCATCAACATGAACTTAAGCGGCGCCTATCGCTTAAATAACGCATGGAGTTTTGGTCTCGGTCTGAATGCCGTCTATGCCCGTGCGAAAATTGAACGCTTCGCAGGCGATCTGGGGCAGCTGGTTGCAGGTCAGATTATGCAATCTCCCGCCGGGGCGACTCTACAAGGACAGCAACTGGCGGGCATGGCTAATAGTATCCCAAGCGATGAGAAAATTGCCCATCTGAATGGTAACAAATGGGGCTTTGGCTGGAATGCCGGCATCCTGTATGAACTGGATAAAAATAATCGCTACGCGTTGACCTACCGTTCTGAAGTTAAAATTGACTTCAAAGGTAACTACAGTAGCGATCTGCCAATTGCTATTAACAACTACAATTTCGGTCTGCCAACGGCTACGGGCGGAGCTACGCAGTCAGGTTATCTGACGCTAAATCTGCCTGAAATGTGGGAAGTGTCTGGTTATAACCGTGTCGCGCCGCAGTGGGCGATTCACTATAGTCTGGCTTACACCAGCTGGAGTCAATTCCAGGAGTTGAAAGCTACGTCCACCAGTGGTGATACGCTGTTCCAGAAGCATGAAGGCTTTAAAGATGCTTACCGCATCGCACTGGGTACCACTTATTACTACGATGATAACTGGACCTTCCGTACCGGTATCGCCTTCGATGACAGCCCCGTTCCGGCACAGAACCGTTCGATTTCCATTCCGGATCAGGACCGTTTCTGGCTGAGCGCAGGTACGACATATGCATTTAATAAAGATGCATCTGTCGATGTTGGTGTCTCTTATATGCACGGTCAGAGCGTGAAGATCAACGAAGGCCCGTATCAGTTCGAGTCTGAAGGTAAAGCCTGGCTGTTCGGTACTAACTTTAACTACGCGTTCTAATAACACGCTAGCTTAATAAGAAAAAAGGTGAGTTTTCCAACTCACCTTTTTTATTGGCTTCTTATTCAGAATCGATATCTTTTAAATCATCCTGAATCGCTTGCGCATTCGGGTTTTCCTGCGGTTTGAGTTCTCCGCCATTGGCGATGAAATCATGACGCTGGAAGTACGCCTCGCGCACCATGACGTAAGGATCGGACGACTGACGAAGCAGGCCATCAGAATCCAGCAGTTGCGCACGCGTTTCGATACCTTCAAGTGTCCATTTTCCTACCGACATCGGCCAGGTCAACCACGAAAGCACTGGATAGAGGCCATCAGCCATATCACCGCCGTCATCTCGCAGCGTGAAGCTACCGTAGAACGGTAACTGAACATAAGGCCCATACCCCACGCCATAGTGACCGAGCGTGCTACCAAAACGGTGAGGTTCCGTTCGTTGCAGTTTCGGATTCGCCATCCCAGCAACATCAATAAAACCCCCCATCCCCAAAATAGTGTTCAGGAAAAAGCGGGTAAAGTGGACCATCCCCTGATAAGGGTCGCCCTGCAGGAAGTAGTTAACCATCACTGCAGGTTCTTCAAGGTTGCCAGTAAAGTTGCTTAACCCATTACGTGCCGGTTGCGGAACATAATCACGCCACACGACAGCCACCGGTCGAACCACATACGGGTCTAACACATTGAAGTTAAAATTGTACATGGTGCGGTTGAACCCTTCTAACGGGTCAGAACGCCCTTGCTGATCTGTTCCGGAACTCGCACACCCCACCAGAAGCGTAGTTCCCAGAGCAAGCGCCGACAGGCGAAGCTTCATAAATGTCTCCCTGTTTTTTTTATGGCTTATGCAGTTTGCCATCCATGACGGAACGATACCGTATCCGCCTGTTTAGGTGTGGGCGATTGTAACAGCACGTCAAATGACGTCCATACGCCCTGTTTTGCTGATTTGATCATAGCCTGGTAATCACCGCCCTGTAGGCTACTTGATTCTATAGAAACAGAAAAAGGCAAACGTTGCCTTTTATTCATTTTCAGAGTAACTCCCGCCAGTTGCGAGCAAAAAAGCCGCTACGCTTTAGCTATACGTGCTAATCAAGAGAACTCACCATGGATAACGATAAAATTGATAAACACAGCGACGAAATTGAAGTCGAGAGTGAAGAAAAAGAGCGCGGAAAAAAAATTGAAATAGATGAAGATCGGCTCCCTTCCCGGGCAATGGCTATCCACGAACATATTCGTCAGGACGGCGAAAAAGAGCTGGAACGCGACGCAATGGCGCTACTGTGGTCAGCTATTGCAGCAGGTCTGTCGATGGGTGCATCGCTACTGGCAAAAGGGATATTTCATGTCGAACTGGAAGGCGTGCCAGGGAGTTTCTTGCTGGAGAATCTCGGTTATACCTTTGGTTTTATTATCGTTATTATGGCGCGCCAGCAATTATTTACTGAGAACACCGTGACAGCGGTACTACCCGTAATGCAAAAACCGACAATGGGCAATGTCGGTTTATTGCTACGACTTTGGGGCGTTGTTCTGTTAGGTAATATTCTGGGAACGGGTATTGCGGCGTGGGCTTTTGAGTATATGCCTATTTTTGATGAAGAAACCCGCGATGCGTTTGTCAAAATCGGCATGGATGTGATGAAGAACTCGCCCAGCGAGATGTTTGCCAATGCGATCATTTCCGGCTGGCTAATAGCTACTATGGTATGGATGTTTCCGGCGGCGGGTGCGGCAAAAATAGTAGTGATTATTTTGATGACCTGGCTTATCGCCCTGGGAGACACCACTCACATCGTTGTCGGTTCCGTAGAGATCCTCTATCTGGTGTTTAACGGCACACTACACTGGAGCGATTTTGTCTGGCCATTTGCGCTTCCCACTCTGGCGGGAAACATCTGTGGCGGCACCTTTATCTTCGCGTTGATGAGTCATGCGCAAATTCGCAACGACATGAGCAATAAGCGAAAAGAAGAAGCATGTCAGAAAGCAGAACGTGCGGAAAACATTAAGAAAAATGATAAAAATCCGGCATGAGTGGCGAGCGTTTAAGCAATCGAGCGGCAGTGTACTTACCCCGCAGTCCATTAGCGGGTATACTCATGCCGCGCTGTCCTCTTAGTTAAATGGATATAACGAGCCCCTCCTAAGGGCTAATTGCAGGTTCGATTCCTGCAGGGGACACCAGTTATCAGTGCGCCCCATTCGTACCAGTCAGCAAAATTCCCTGAATATCAAGCCTTCCTAATCCACCGTTCGTCATGGTCCGAGTCAGATCGTAACAGCCGCACTCCATGACGGATAAAAAGTGGATAAAATAATTTTACCCACCGGATTTTTACCCATGCTCACCGTTAAACAGATTGAAGCAGCAAAGCCGAAAGAAAAACTGAGGTGGCTGCCCATCGCACTCTTTATCCTTGCTTGCCGCAAGTTGGCAGAAGTCAGCAACGCGAGCGTGATGGACGCTGCTGTCCAGGTGTTTCGCATACATGTCAAAACACCTTCGACGGGCAGTGCTTACATATCACTGCCCGTTACTTCTGCTCGGCCTGTCAGATCACGTAGGCCGTGGTGACGTTTTCAACCCACAGAGGCGGATTTGTTCTTCAGCCTTTCAGCACTCAACCTTGAGGATCATCCTGGCTTAGTGATCTCGCCTCAATCCCCGTTGTCAGCGGGTTACATCACCCTGCGGGCATGCCGCAGGTCACTGCCGCTCAGGTTCTCCACCGTCACACCCGGTGGAATTGTTGGGTTTCTCATCATGAGTTACCGGTTCAATATTCCAGACAGACTCATGGTTTATTTGAGCCTCCATGCTCGCCCTGAACTCCGGGCACACTATACGTCACGTCGCCACATCACACTTAATTTGGCTCTGTCACGGCGAACTGCCGTTCAAGATAGTTAGGGATAGCAACATGTTCATGACCGCCATGCCTGTACCGGTGAGTCGGCTGCTGGCAACTGACCAGTCCCAACTCTTTCATAAGTCTGTCAGCAAGCCAGCGCCCCATCTGATAGCCTCTTTGGGTTGCCATTGTGGCAATGCTTCTTGCTCCTGCCGAACAGTGGCTGATGCTATGTAGCTCAAGTACCTGACTGCGTAATACAGCCCGTCTGGTTTTTCAGGACGGTTTTTCCAGTATCTGTAGCTGCTGCGATGAACCCCGAACACGTGGCAGAGAGTGACCACAGGATAACGCACCCTGAGTTTCCCGATTATCGAGAACTGTTCAGGGAGTCTGACATCAAGAGCGCGGTAGCCTTTTTTAATATTTCGTTTTCCATTTCAATTCGTTGTAGCTTTTTCTTTAGCTCACGTATTTCGATTTGTTTCGGAGTTATCGGGAAGTCTGTTTGTGTTTTTCCCTGACGCTCATCACGCAGTTGTTTGCCCCATCTTGTCATCGTGGAAAGGCCAACATCAATAGTTTGGCGGCATCTGCCACTGTGTAGTTCTGGTCAACAATCAGTTGAGCGGATTCGCGTTTGAATTCAGGACTAGATTTTCGGCTTTTCATTTGTGCACCTGTATTGTTCTGAGGTGAGCATATCACCTCTGTTCAGATGAACAAATTAAATAAACCACTAAAATTCACAATAGACTTTCATTCATCTAACGAATTAAGTATTATCCCAATATTAAGGATAATCTAAAAATATAGCCGCAGTTAAATTTTTGTACGCCCAAACTTACCAACATTAATACTTATCAACGTTAATACTTATAAACATTAATACTTACCAACATTAATACTTCTAGTTTTAACGTATTTTCGGAGGTTTCGATTATGGGGAGTAAAAATATTGCAATCGCAGGAGGCGGTTTTTTTGGTTTGTATCTGGCAGAACAACTTGCATTGAAGGGTTGTAAAGTTACAGTTTATGAGAAAAGTCAAGAACTCATGTCCCGAGCATCCTATGTTAATCAGGCTCGAGTGCACAATGGCTATCATTATCCACGCAGCATCTTGACAGCGTTACGCTCTCGTATCTCTTTCCCCCGTTTTGTTACTGAATTTCGCGACTGCATTGAAGATGATTTTGCCAAATATTACCTTGTTGCAGGTGCGTTAAGTAAAATAACAGGTGCACAATTTAGCCGATTTTGTCAACGTATAGGTGCTGAATGTGAAGATGCTCCTCCGTCAGTGAAACGTTTGATTAATCCTGTACTTATCGATGCGGTGTTTACTACCCGTGAGTATGCATTTGATTCCCATAAGCTGCGTAATATAATGCTACAACGGCTTTCAGCGGCAAAAGTTACTATTGTAACGGACGCGGTTGTTGAAAAAGTTAGCAAATCTGGTGAGGGGTTAGAGGTAATCACAACAATATCTGGACAACCAGATATTAGCTATGTTGATCATCTTTTCAATTGTACTTATTCAAGAATTAATTATCTCTTGAATGGTTCTGAGCTTACATTAATTCCCCTTCGTCATGAAATGACGGAAATGTGCCTTGTAACTGTTCCAGATGAGCTAAAAAAAATGGGGTTAACACTAATGTGTGGTCCATTTTTTTCTGTTATGCCATTCCCACCAGCTCAACTACATTCCTTCAGCCATGTTCGATACACACCCCATTACCAATGGAATGACAGACCAAATGAACCTTACGAGGATGCATATAGAAAGTATGAACTGAATGAACGGCATTCAGCCTGGGGGCATATGATAAGAGATGCCACGCGTTATATCCCTTGTTTGAGTGAATGCCAATATCAAAGCTCTATCTGGGAAGTAAAAACAATCCTTCCACGAAGTGATAGCGATGATTCTCGCCCAATTTTATTTCGCCCGAATTATATATTGAAGGGGCTTCACTGCGTGATGGGTGGGAAAATTGACAATATTTATGATGCTCTACATGAAATAGAACGCGTGATCGAGTTGAGTTGATAAAAATGAAAAGTGAATCTTTTGTATCAGTCGTTATTGTCATTCCAGACCACTTGAATGATATCTATACTCCTTTATCTAAACTAGCCTCACTTCTGGATACGCTATACAGTGATTACGAATTAGTCGTTATAGCACCGGGGTTAGACAATACTAGTGCACAGGTAGAAGATCGTGTTTTGAAGGATATTCCTTGTGTACGAATAATCCAGCTATCCACTCCCGTATTTCATGATGTTGCGTTAGCGGCTGGATTAGAAAGTGCTATTGGTGATTTTGTTGTTTTATGGAATCCACTGGCCGATCCGGTAGAAGTCGTACCTCAAAGTGTTAACAAATGTCGTGAAGGTGCCGATGTCGTAATTGGTGTCTCGAATAGCGTTCGTTCACTACGTTATCGGATACTTCGTCGACTCATGAATGTTGCATTGCGCACCATAGATTATGAGATTCCTTCTAACTCAACGGGGTTACGTTGTTTAAGCCGTCGCGCTGTAAATGCCGTTACTCGAATCGGTCGATTTCACCGCCAATTCTATCTTCGTATTCACAAAACCGGCTATCCAGCCGAAGCCCTCATCTACAAACCCCTAAAACAATCAGAGGGCGCCGGGGTAGTAAAATCATTGCATCGATTGATGCACCTGGTAATATTTAACTCCACGAAGCCGCTACGTTGGATGTCTATTCTCGGTTTCGGCGGAAGTCTTGCAGGTTTTCTATTTGCTTGTTATAGCGTGTTGATCCATCTGTTTAGTGGGCTTGTTGTTGAGGGCTGGACAACGTCTATATTAGTTGTAACTTCATTATTTATAATTCAGTTCGTCATGATGGCTTTTTTTGGCGAGTATTTGGGACGCCTGCTGGATGAAAGCAACTCACAGGCAGAGTATGCAGTGGTTTATGAACGAACAAGTGAAGTCATGGTTAATACCGATAGGTTTAATGTTATGCACACTTCTCTGCCACTAGAGTCTAATTATGTACAAACTGGTCGTGATGGTTTAACACCACAGGCTATGGGGGAAGAATGGACGCATTGATTGGATATACCGGTTTTGTCGGTACAACTTTATTAAGACAACGTCGTTTCGATGCACTATATCGCTCAACCAACATCGACGAAATTGTTGGAAAAACATTTGATACTGTAGTTTGTGCCGGTGCCCCTGCACAAAAATGGCTTGCAAATAAAGCCCCTGCCGACGACATAAAAAAAATCAATGACCTAATTGAAAAATTAAAAACCATATCTTGTCAAAAATTTATTTTGATTAGTACTGTGGATGTTTTTAAAGATCCAGTTAATGTTGATGAGACTACATCAATCGAAACAGAAGGATTACATGCTTATGGTGCACACAGATATTATTTAGAACAATTTGTTAGCAAACAATTCCCTGACAATCTAATTATACGATTACCAGGCCTCGTTGGGCCAGGTCTCAAAAAAAACATTATCTATGATTTTTTGCATAAAAATAATATTTTACAAATTGAAAGTCGTAGTGTTTTTCAATTTTATCCGATGATCAACTTGTGGTATGACATTAACATTGCGCTACAACATAAATTATCACTGGTACATTTTACTGCGGCGCCAATAAGCGTCGCTGATATAGCACAACATAGTTTTGGCTTCGAGTTTTGCAATCACATTCAGGATAAACCTGGATATTACGATATGAAAAGTTGCCATAGCCACCTATTTACTAACGATCATGACTATCAGTATAACCGTCGTGAATCATTGATGGCAATACGCGCTTATGCACAATCTGAAATAGGCAGTAATTAAAATGAGACTTTCACTCTCAGGTTTGGCCTGGAGTATAACCAATGATGATTCTATCTGTCACCTACTACATTCCAGACAGATTGATGCAATAGATATTGTCCCTGGGAAATACTTCCCCAATCCGTTAGATGCTAGTGAACGCGAAATATTTGCCGTTCGTAATTACTGGCATGACAATGGAATTTCATTAGTTGGTATGCAATCATTATTATTTGGAACCCAAGGGTTAAATCTTTTTTCAACCAACGAAGTACAAAAAAAAATGTTGGTTCACTTACAGGCTATCAGTCGTATTGCTGCTGGTTTAGGAATTCCAGCATTAGTGTTTGGATCACCTAAAAACCGCGACCGAAAGGGATTATCTGATAGTATCACTCTTGAAACTGCAATAAATTTCTTTAATCATCTTGGTGATATTGCGCGGCAAGAAGGTGTTTATTTTTGCCTTGAACCTAACCCAGTCTGTTACGGGGCGAACTTTATGATTGACAGTGCTGAAACTGCTTTTGTTGTTCGGCAAGTAAATCACCCAGCAATTAAAATGCAGCTGGATACTGGTGCCATCATAATTAACAAAGAAAATATTAATGATATCCTTCAGCAAGACGTTGACATTATAGGTCATATTCATCTCAGTGAACCAGATCTGGTTCCTTTAGGCTGTAGTGGTGCGAACCATACACATATTGCTAATGCTCTCTATCACGCATTACCGAACTCTATTGCAACAATCGAAATGCTCGATCCCCAAAATAAACATTCGCTTTCCTCTATTGAGGATGCTCTTGATTTCGCAATTTCTCATTATCGCCAGTAGAAAGGGGGAATAGCATGAAGTGGCTCATTTTAATTCTTGGCATATTTTCTAATGCCTCGGCCAGTGTTCTTATAAAATTAGCAATAACCCCTCCCAGAAGGCTCCCAAGTTTGGCTGAACCTCTTGCCGCGCTTGCAAATTGGCCATTATGGTTAGGGATATTTCTATATGGAATTGCCTTTTTGTTATATGCTGTTGCACTGGCATTTTTACCTTTGAATGTAGCACACCCAATACTGACCTCTGGTGCAATTGCCTGTGTCGCATTATTCTCTGTCATTATTTTCCGCGAACCAGTTTACTGGTCTACCATTACTGGAATTCTGTTGGTGATGAGTGGTGTCGCCCTTATTACCCTTAAAGTTAAGTAAACATTATGACTGAATTCATATCTCAAACACTTCGCGCCAAATGGCAAGTCCCAGCCTACGAAAACCAAATGTGGCTTGGTAAAAAACACAATTATTGCGTCGTTATCCCCGTAATTAACGAAGGCAATCGTATACATAACCTATTAGCAAGAATGGCTGCCATAAATGTATCAACTTATGCGGATATAATTATTGTTGATGGCGGTAGCACCGATGGTTCTCTGAATCCCAATATCCTACAGGAAAAAGACGTTCGTGGTCTAATACTGAAAACAGCACCGGGTAAGCTAAGCGCACAGCTAAGATGTGCCTATGCTTTTGCTCTTGAGCGAGGTTATGAAGGCATTGTGACTATTGATGGAAATGACAAAGATGATCCTGTGGCTATTCCACAATTTATCACAGCTCTAAAAAATGGTGTACATTTCGTCCAGGCGTCTCGTTTCCTTAATGGTGGTTTAGCAGAAAATACTCCTCTCACCCGAGATATTGCAATACGTTTTATCCATGCGCCTATGCTTAGTTTCTTTTCAGGATTTAAATGGACAGATACTACTCAAGGATTTAGGGGTTATAGTAGTAAAATGCTGCTTGACGAGCGTGTTGCACCGTTCCGAGATATTTTCTCATCTTATGAACTACTGGCATATCTTTCATACCGAGTCCCACAACTTGGTTATCGTTGCTTAGAAATTCCGACCATTCGTCGTTATCCTAAAGGTGAAATACCTACAAAAATAAATGGAATCAAAGGAAATTTTTCCGTATTGATTGTCTTATTTAAAGCGTGTTTTGGATTTTATAATCAGAGAAAAGGAAAATGAGAAATATAAACATCAGCAGTTATATTATTTTAATAATATTTGGCATGATAATTTTGGCTATGCGTTATACAACTCCAATCATCAACCCCTGGCTTTATGCGGAAGATGGTGTATGGGTTGCTAATGCATTGAATCATGGTTGGCTAGAAACCTTCATCAATGCCAGAGAAGATTATTTTGTATTCTTTAATATTTTCTTTTTGTTTGTATCAACATCAATCAGCAGTATTATAAGCGGGAGTCCATTATTACTTCTTCCGCAATCCCTAGCTATAGTATCGTATTTTTTCTATAGCCTAATGGCCGTTATGGCTTTTCGTTTAATCATTAAAATATCCAATCCATTATTTTCTATTTTAGCATATTTCATAGCTCTCTTATTGCCTTTAGGTCATTCTCAATTTGAAAATATCGGTCATTTGCTACAAATTGGTTTTTATATGCCAGCTATAGCGAGCGCTCTTATTATACAGAGAGAGTACGTCAATAAAAAAATTGCTAAAATTATTATTGACATAATGATCTGGTTAACTGCCGCAACAAACCCAGTCGTATTTATAATTGTGGGGGTTTATTATTCCGTCAAGTTGTTGAATGTTAAAAATAAATATATTTTAATTAAGGATATGCTACCTTTAGCTATATCCATGGTCATATTAGCTTTATTTATACTTCCTCGACTCAATGGTTCTGGTGGACTTGGTAACTATGGCTATAATTCTAATAATATTATTGAAATGGTAACGGCTCGACTACTCCTTTATCCATTTATATTTCCTTGGTACGAAAAATTCAATGATTCAATATCGATAACCCTATCATTTGCATATATTATCTTTTGTACAACAATTATTTTAAAAACTAAAAATATAATAATAAAAAAACATTTGCTTACTTTAGCGATCGCACTTTTTATCTGTCTTGTTACGACTGTTTTTGGTAGAATCGGTCTTAGCGATATCCTGAATAACTATCAAACCACATTTCCCGATAGATATTTTGTAGGAACAAACTTTCTCTCTATCTTATTGTTCATAGCATGTTTATCTCAATGTAATTTCTCAAAACCAATCAGTTATTTATCTTATTTTATTTCCGGAGTGTTATTGTGTATTTATCTTGTGAATGCAGACATAATATCAGAAAGTGAAATGGCGAAGAAAAACATTTTTTTAAATGATCATTTTTATTATTCAATATGTCACGCTGAAAAAATTGATAACGCAAATTCAGCCATACAAATCAAACCAGCAAACTGGGTTATGATTGTTCCAACAAACTTAATTAGCGAAATTCACTGCCACTAAAGTATTGCATGATTTATGCCCCGAAGCTGGGGCTTTAATTTTGCTAGTCACTTAATACAAATGATCAGAAACTAGCGATTCTTTTTTAAGCCGATACAGACTCAGAACTTCTTTTTACTTTCCAGATTCAGCTCTTGTATCGTCTTAACTGCTTTGTCATGATAACGGTCATCTTCCTGTATTTTATATTGAATGGCATCCAGACAGACGATAGAACTTTTCCAGTGGACGTTGTTGCCACTGGTTTAACTCAGAAATGGCCTTATTTGTCATGGCGATAATGGTCATAGCGGGCACGCTGAAAGCATATAAATCTTCAATCTCACTACAGAGATCCTGCAGCGTACCCCAGGCACAACAAGAGAATGATAATCCGTTCGATCTTATAGGGGAACGTGGTCTAGCGCCTTTTTCACTAATTGGGAATCAACCGAGCGATTAGAGTCGCGTGACGTAGTCCGTAGTCCATTCGAAACTGCCCGTTGTGGCTTTAATAATCTTTTTACTGGAACCGTTTTTAGACCTGGCTTCCAACTACTGAACCAGACGAGAGCCAAATTCCTCAGTCAATGCAGCTGAGGTTAACTATTTGATTAAATGATCTAAAATGCCGTCCTCATCCGTTAGCTCCGAACTGAAGCACCTAAGGGTTTTATCAAAATCGAAGGGCTGGACATACGTCATTCCTTTCTGATTGCAAGTTACTGAAATGCCCCAGAATTTCTCACACTCTCTTTTTTCGTGTTTGTACACAATTTTACGCAAAGACCTTTTATCGGAAATGACGTAAAAACGGCCACCAACTCAACAATAACGGTCATTTCCAGCCGATTGCTCTAAAGTGGCATTATATATTCACGAAATGGATGGTCACAGGTGAACAATCTCTTCAGTTGATGCTCTGAACACCTGCCATTAAAATTTTCGCTCCACTACCGCCTTCCATACCCCACCATAAAGCGAATCATCAATCCGCAGGCTGGTGCAAGAAACATAAATATTCCCGTGACCAACTCATTGCCACTGGTTAACCACATCGTGGAGTAATAAATGAGTGCGGCAAGGATGACCATACCGAAAAATGAAGAGACAGCAGAAACTACATTTAATACCTGACCGATATATCCGCTAACGCAGACGATACACAGGGCGAGAAACATCCATAAATAAATCATAGCTCAACCTCCTGCCGTGCTAAAAAACGTGTTACTTCAATTACTCCAATAGTAAGACAATTCTTAACCACTGGCAATTTCAGCAAAATATCAATAAAAACAATATATTATCAACATAACTATAAATCACTGAAAAATATTCACTTGAGTAATAAATAATCAGTAGCTGAAAATAATCAGCTGGTGATAAAATAGAAATACCGCATTCATGCTCCTCGTGGTTATGTCCTGACTAGTCTTTACACTCTTTACAGGAACCATTGTCGTACATGATGGCCCAATCAATTGAGTGTACCGCTGTAGACATGGAATCTTCTGCGATACAACAATTCGTATCTACAGAAGGTAACTATGTTTCCACAATGCAAATTTTCCCGCGAGTTCCTGCATCCTCGCTACTGGCTGACGTGGTTTGGTCTTGGCGTACTCTGGCTTTGGGTACAACTTCCTTACCCTGTTCTGTGCTTTCTTGGCACGCGTATCGGCACAATGGCCAGACCGTTCTTGAAACGTCGCGAATCCATCGCCCGCAAAAACCTTGAGCTTTGCTTCCCGCTGCTTTCCTCCGAAGAGCGCGAGAAGATGATTACTGACAACTTTCGCTCGCTTGGAATGGCGTTGGTAGAAACCGGAATGGCGTGGTTCTGGCCAGATCTTCGCGTGCGTAAATGGTTTGATGTCGAAGGGCTGGATAACCTGCAACGTGCGCAAATGCAAAATCGTGGCGTGATGGTTGTCGGTGTGCACTTTATGTCGCTGGAGTTGGGTGGCCGCGTAATGGGGCTTTGCCAACCGATGATGGCAACTTACCGTCCGCATAATAATCAACTGATGGAATGGGTACAGACCCGTGGTCGCATGCGTTCCAATAAAGCGATGATCGGTAGAAATAATCTGCGCGGCATTGTCAGTGCGCTGAAAAAAGGTGAAGCCGTATGGTTTGCACCTGACCAGGATTATGGTCGTAAAGGTAGCTCCTTCGCGCCATTCTTTGCGGTAGAAAATGTTGCTACAACCAATGGCACCTACGTTCTCTCTCGCCTCTCTGGCGCAGCTATGCTAACTGTGACGATGGTACGAAAAACCGATTATAGCGGTTACCGTCTGTTTATTACGCCAGAAATTGAAGGCTATCCGGCTGATGAAATTCAGGCCGCGGCCTATATGAACAAAATTATTGAGAAAGAGATTATGCGTGCACCAGAGCAGTATCTCTGGATCCATCGCCGCTTCAAAACGCGTCCGGTGGGTGAAGCCTCGTTATACGTTTAACAAATAACCCAGGCTTTTTCCCTCTTCAGATAAGCCATAATAACACCATGGTTTTTATGGCTTTTTTCTTAAGATTTTTCCCTTCGCTGAATCGTGAATTATTACTTCCAGAAATCAATCTGTCGCCGATATGCGACACTCGTAAGTTACTAAAAGTAAATAAGAAAATGCCACTTGTTTCGATTTAGTTTTAGGCGTACATTAGCGCCGTCTCGAGCCAATATGCTCAGAATTCTGAGGTGATGCCCGCGGGTGTCAGCTCACTGTAACAGGTGTAATGAAGTCATTCAGGCGTAACAGTAATTACGCGGAGAGATGTAAAGTGAAATATTTCTTTATGGGCATTTCTTTTATGGTCATCGTTTGGGCCGGTACTTTTGCCCTGATGATCTAAAAGTTAACTGCGAAACGAAAAACAGGAGCCATCAGGCTCCTGTTTGCATTTCTGGCGATGGTGTTTATTCCGCGTTTTCGTGAATATGTTTGCTGCCGACGGGCAGTAAGCCGTCAGCGCGGAACATCGCTTTAATCCCACGAATCGCCTGACGAATACGGTCGCGGTTTTCAATCAGCGCAAAGCGTACATGCGTGTCGCCGTAGTCGCCAAAGCCGATGCCGGGTGAGACACAAACCTTCGCTTCGTTAAGCAGCTTCTTGGCAAATTCCAGCGAGCCCATTGCCGCATACGGTTCCGGGATTTTCGCCCAGACATACATCGAGGCTTTCGGCATTTCAACCATCCAGCCCGCTTCATGCAGCCCTTTTACCAGCACATCGCGGCGGCGTTTGTACTGTTCGGCAATGTCGCGCACGCACTGTTGATCGCCCTCCAGCGCCGCAATCGCCGCCACCTGCAACGGTGTAAAGGTACCGTAATCGTGATAGCTTTTAATACGCGCCAACGCGCTGACCAGTGTTTTATTGCCGACCATAAAGCCGATACGCCAGCCCGCCATATTGTAGCTTTTCGACAGCGTAAAGAACTCGACCGCTACGTCACGTGCGCCCGGCACCTGCATGATTGACGGCGCTTTCCAGCCATCGTAGACGATATCCGCATAGGCCAGGTCATGGACCACCAGCACATCGTAGCGTTTCGCCAGCGCCACTACTTTTTCGAAGAACTCCAGTTCTACGCATTGCGCGGTTGGGTTTGACGGGAAGCCAAGGATCATCATCTTCGGTTTCGGATAACTTTCACGAATAGCGCGTTCCAGTTCGTTGAAAAAATCGACACCTTCCACCAGCGGCACTGAACGTACCTGAGCACCAGCAATCACCGCGCCATAAATATGAATGGGGTAGCTTGGATTCGGCACCAGCACGGTGTCACCGTGATCCAGCGTCGCCAGCATCAGGTGCGCCAGCCCCTCTTTCGAACCGATGGTGACGATGGCTTCTGATTCCGGGTCGATTTCAACGTCGTAACGTTCCTGATACCAGCGTGAAATCGCGCGACGTAACCGCGGAATGCCGCGTGAAGTAGAGTAACCGTGCGTGTCCGGGCGCTGCGCCACTGTACATAATTTTTCGACAATATGCGGCGGGGTCGCGCCGTCCGGGTTGCCCATACTGAAATCGATAATATCTTCGCCGCGCCGACGCGCAGCCATTTTCAGTTCAGCGGTAATATTAAAAACGTAGGGCGGGAGACGATCAATGCGCGTAAAGCGACGTTCAGGGCGAGTGTCAGCCATAATTTCCTCAGATTAACGTTAGCGCCCGGACCGTCCGAGCGACGCTGCCACGATGGTGGCTGTTTTGAAAATAGCCTGATTAATTTCTGTCTGTCCAGCGTTTTGGAAAATTTTTATTAATGCGAAAAAAGAGGAACAAAACCTTAAAAACAGGAAAGTCAGATTCGCCAACAAGAAAATTATCACCCATTACATTAACAATATAATTTCAATAAATTTACTAATTGGCTTGATGCTGACAAGAGATGCATTGCCAGTACACCATTTAGCTTTCAATCCCCTTTTAAAATTGTGGTTTTTCCTCAAAAACGGCCTGCTGGTCATCAGCCTTCAGGTTACCTATCATAGAGGTTTAATCCTTATTCAGAGTCACCCGTGCACGAAATATTCAACATGCTGCTGGCGGTCTTCGATCGGGCAGCGTTAATGCTTATCTGCCTGTTCTTTCTCATCCGTATCCGCCTGTTTCGCGAGCTGTTGCACAAGTCGGCGCACTCCCCAAAAGAGTTGCTCGCCGTTACCGCCATTTTCTCGCTGTTCGCCCTGTTCAGCACCTGGTCCGGCGTTCCCGTAGAAGGCTCGCTGGTGAACGTACGTATTATCGCGGTGATGTCCGGCGGGATTCTGTTTGGCCCGTGGGTGGGCATCATTACCGGCGTGATTGCGGGTATTCACCGGTATTTAATTGATATCGGCGGTGTGACGGCGATCCCCTGCTTTATCACCAGCATTCTGGCGGGTTGTATATCGGGCTGGATCAACCTGAAAATCCCTAAAGCGCAGCGTTGGCGCGTCGGTATTCTCGGCGGCATGCTCTGTGAAACGTTGACCATGATTCTGGTGATTGTCTGGGCGCCGACCACTGAGCTGGGGCTGGATATAGTCTCCAAAATCGGTATCCCGATGATCCTCGGCAGTGTCTGTATCGGCTTTATTGTGCTGCTGGTACAAAGTGTTGAGGGCGAAAAAGAGGCCAGCGCCGCGCGACAGGCCAAGCTGGCGCTGGATATCGCCAACAAAACGCTGCCTCTGTTTCGCCATGTCAATAGCGAGTCATTACGCAAGGTCTGCGAAATTATCCGCGATGACATTCACGCTGACGCGGTGGCAATCACCAATACCGATCATGTGCTGGCGTATGTCGGCGTGGGCGAACACAACTATCAGAATGGCGATGACTTCATTAGCCCGACTACCCGCCAGGCGATGAATTATGGGAAAATCATTATTAAAAACAATGATGAAGCCCACCGCACACCAGAGATTCATTCCATGCTGGTGATCCCATTGTGGGAGAAAGGCGTTGTGACCGGAACGCTGAAAATTTACTACTGCCACGCGCACCAGATTACGTCATCATTACAGGAAATGGCGGTCGGTTTGTCGCAAATCATCTCTACCCAACTGGAGGTTTCTCGCGCCGAGCAGCTACGGGAAATGGCAAATAAGGCAGAGCTTCGCGCCCTGCAAAGCAAAATTAATCCCCATTTTCTGTTTAACGCTCTGAACGCTATTTCATCGTCGATTCGTCTGAATCCAGACACTGCTCGCCAGCTAATCTTTAATTTGTCGCGCTATCTGCGCTATAACATTGAATTAAAAGACGATGAGCAAATTGATATCAAAAAAGAGCTGTACCAAATTAAAGACTATATCGCCATTGAGCAGGCCCGCTTTGGCGACAAGCTGACGGTTATCTATGATATTGATGAAGAGGTGAATTGCTGCATTCCCAGCCTGCTTATCCAGCCGTTGGTGGAGAACGCCATTGTCCACGGTATTCAGCCTTGCAAGGGAAAAGGTGTTGTCACCATCAGCGTTGCGGAGTGCGGTAATCGAGTCCGTATTGCGGTAAGAGATACCGGGCATGGCATCGATCCAAAGGTGATTGAGCGGGTCGAAGCGAATGAAATGCCGGGCAATAAAATCGGCCTGCTGAATGTGCATCATCGCGTGAAGTTGTTATATGGCGAGGGGCTGCATATCCGCCGCCTGGAACCAGGAACGGAAATTGCGTTTTACATTCCTAACCAACGCACCCCTGTCGCCTCACAGGCTACGTTATTGCTTTGAGCCGGAGTGATATTGTGAAAGTCATCATTGTTGAAGACGAATTCCTGGCACAACAGGAACTTAGCTGGCTTATTAAAGAGCACAGCCAGATGGAGATTGTCGGCACCTTTGACGACGGTCTGGACGTGTTGAAGTTTTTGCAGCATAACCGCGTCGACGCTATTTTTCTGGATATCAATATTCCGTCGCTGGATGGCGTGCTGCTGGCACAAAACATCAGCCAGTTCGCCCATAAGCCGTTTATTGTGTTTATCACCGCGTGGAAAGAACATGCGGTGGAAGCGTTTGAACTGGAGGCGTTTGACTACATTCTCAAACCGTATCAGGAGTCACGGATTACCGGGATGCTGCAAAAGCTGGAAGCCGCCTGGCAGCAACAGCAAACCAGCAGCACGCCTGCCGTGCCGTTAACGCGTGAGAATGACACCATTAATCTGGTGAAGGATGAACGCCTCATCGTGACGCCGGTCAATGATATCTACTACGCCGAAGCGCACGAAAAAATGACCTTTGTCTATACGCGGCGTGAATCTTATGTGATGCCAATGAACATCACCGAGTTTTGCAGCAAACTGCCGTCGTCGCACTTTTTCCGCTGCCATCGCTCGTTTTGCGTCAACCTGAACAAAATCCGCGAGATAGAACCGTGGTTTAATAATACCTATATTCTGCGGCTGAAAGATCTGGATTTTGAAGTGCCAGTCAGCCGCAGCAAAGTTAAAGAATTCCGCCAGTTAATGCATCTGTAATCGGGAACTTTCATGAAAGCAGCAGGCTTGCCCGCCGATCAACAATTTTTCGCCGATCTGTTCAGCGGCCTGGTGCTTAACCCGCAACTGCTTGGGCGCGTCTGGTTTGCCTGCCAGCCCGCCTCGCTGCCGGTAGGCAGTTTGTGTATTGATTTTCCCCGACTGGATATTGTGCTGCGCGGCGAATATGGCAATCTGCTGGAAGCAAAGCAGCAGCATATGGTGGAAGGAGAAATGCTGTTTATTCCGGCGCGCGCGGCTAATTTACCGGTCAACCACAAACCGGTAATGCTGTTAAGCCTGGTGTTTGCGCCGACCTGGCTGGGGTTATCGTTTTACGATAGCCGCACCACGTCGTTACTGCATCCTGCTCGCCAGATCCAGCTTCCCAGCCTGCAACGCGGTGAAGGTGAAGCGATGCTTACCGCCCTCACCCATCTTAGCCGTTCGCCGCTGGAGCAGAGTATCATTCAACCGTTGGTGTTAAGTTTGCTGCACCTTTGCCGCAACGTGGTGAATATGCCGCCGGGCAATTCGCAGCCGCGCGGCGATTTTCTCTACCACAGCATTTGTAACTGGGTTCAGGATAACTACGCTCAGCCGCTCACTCGCGAGAGCGTGGCGCAATTTTTTAATATCACGCCCAATCATCTGTCAAAACTGTTTGCGCAGCATGGGACGATGCGTTTTATCGAGTATGTTCGCTGGGTACGAATGGCAAAAGCGAGGATGATTTTGCAGAAATATCATCTGTCGATTCATGAAGTGGCGCAGCGTTGCGGCTTTCCGGATAGCGACTATTTTTGTCGCGTCTTCCGGCGTCAGTTTGGCCTGACGCCGGGAGAGTACAGCGCCCGTTTTCAGGGCTAAGTTTAGAAGGTTATTTCCGTTTCCAGCAGCGTCAGGATGCTTTGCGCATCACTTGCGGCGAAAAGCGACTGGCGGAAGTTTTTATTCACCAGTTTGCGCGCCAGCTGCGAGAAGACTTTCACATGATTCATCCCTTCGTTAGCGCCCAGCGTCAGCATGATCACCAGTTCGACTTCGCCCATTTCTGACTGCCAGTCAACCGGTTTCACCAGTCGGGCAATGCTGATACTGGAATGGCGGATCCACTGCGATTTGGTGTGCGGGATTGCCACACCAAAACCAACGCCAGTAGTAACAATCTCTTCTCGCTGCCAGACATCTTCTTCCAGCTCGAACGGATGCTCAGTACGCCCGTTAACGCCGAGGTTACCGCACAGGAACTGAATCGCCTGCTCTTTATTGCTAAAGTCCTGATCAACAAAGATATTCTCTAGCGACAGCAGTGGGCGAACGTCTTCTTCCGGCGTAAACGCGGTGAGTAACGCTTCAATTTCCTGCGCGCTGCGGCATTCACATGCCTGACGCGCCAGTTCCCGACACGCCTCGCTATCCAGTTGACGAAGCTGGCTTTTCACCGCCGGAATTCGTGGGCTACTCATGCTTAACTCGTCCAGGTCCAGCCCAAGCAGAAGCGGCAGATAACGGCTTTCACCGCCCAGTTCACCGCAAATACCTACCCATTTGCCCCGCTGATGCGCAGTGGTAACTATCTGCTGCAACATGCGCAGAAACGATGGCGAGATCGGGTTATACAGCGGCGATACCCTCGGGTTATTACGATCGACCGCATACAAATACTGGGTCATATCGTTAGAGCCGATGCTGAAGAAATCGACCTCATCGCAGAAGTGATCGATGATGTAACATACCGACGGCACCTCAACCATGATCCCCAACGGGATCGTTTCTGCATGACGCAGGCCATCGCGCTTAAGATCAACGATCGCTTTCTGGATCTCACCTTTCACCCATAAGATCTGATCAAGGCTGTGGACCATCGGGATCATCAACTGGGCGTTGCCGAAACTGGCAGCGCGCAAAATCGCCCGCAGTTGAGTGCGGAACAGGCCAGCAAATTCCGGATAAATACGTACCGCGCGATAGCCGAGGAACGGGTTCTCTTCCTGGGGAATGTTGAGGTAAGGAATGCTTTTATCACCGCCGATGTCCATCGTGCGGAAGATAATCGGTTTGTCGCCCGCCGCCAGTAATACCTGCTGGTAAGCTTCAAATTGCTCCTGTTCGTCCGGCGCGCTGTCACGATCCATATAGAGCATTTCGGTACGAAACAGCCCGACGCCTTCCGCGCCGTTAGCAAACGCGCCTGGTGCTTCCAGAGCAGTGCCAATATTCGCCGCAATATCAATACGCTTGTTATCACGGGAATAGGCCAGCTGCGCGGCGGCCTGCGCCTGTTGCTGCTGACGTTTATCCGCCAGCGTCTGCGCAACCTGATAATAACCGCTCACCGCGTCATCAGGATTTACCGCCAGCACGCCGCACTGGGCGTCAAGCACCGCCGGTTGTCCGGCATAACGGGCAATCGCATCCAGCGGCAGGCCGCTCAAAACCGGGATCGCCGAGGCGCGGGCCAGAATCAGAGTATGCGAGGTGCGCCCAGTTTTCTCCAGAATCATGCCTGCAAGATTTTTTAAATCGAGGCTCAAAAACTGGCTAGGGGTTAAATCCTCGGCCACCAGAATGGTCGGTTTTTCGAGCACCAGATTATTACGCGGCTTCAGTTCCGGCCAGGTAATATGCAGCAACTGTTCGCTGATATCACGAATGTCGCTGACCCGCTCGCGCAGATAATCGCTGGCAGAGGCAGAAAGTTTGGCGCAAACCTGCTCCATATTGCTGATGATCGCCGCTCCCAGCCCCTGATGCTGTTCTGCCATCAGGCGACGGATATTCCCTGCAAATTCATCATCCTGAATCAGCGACAAATGGGCGCTGAGGATGGTTTTGCTTTCGCCGTCACGCTCGCGCAACTGCTGGTTCAGTTGCTCGGCAAGCGTTGCCAGGCTGTGTTCCAGCCAGGTGGAGTCTTGCACACTGGCGGGGATTGCCCGATAACTGTCGAGGCTGTCGCTCTGTAACAGGGTCAGTGTACCCACGCCGACGCCGCTTGCCAGCACGTTGCCGTACAGTAAATCCGGGTTAAGGCGGCTTAATGAACGCGGCAGCGGATGCGCCGTCAGTTCTGCCTGCGTTGGCTGAACGCTGTCGCTGTCGATAAAGCGAACCAGGATGTACTCTTCCAGCACGCGCCGCGCCTGCTCTTCATCGCAGCCGCTAATGTTCAGGCTGCAACTGTCATTAAATAGGGTGCCGGTGCCAATCAGCGCCAACGAGCTTTTCGCATCTGCCTTTGCGTTCTGGCGATGGTTGATGAAGGTGATTTCGCTTTGCCACTGGCTGCACTGTTCTTTAAGTTCCCACGCCGGACGGGCATGAAGACCGTTAGGCAAAGGACAGAGAAATTGAATTGTTAGCATAACCGCTCCGGGTTAATCAGGAGATCATCTGAAATCCGTCAGTTGAACAACCGTCTCACGGGTAAGACGTTGAATAAGGGCAGATAAAAGCCGCTGCATCTGCAAAATGTCGCGGCAGTCGGCAATCGATGCGGCGCAATGTCCATGGCGGGTTGCTGGCCCCATCACCACTGTGGGTATGCCAGTACCGGTTAAGTGCACCGCTCCACCGTCCGTGCCGCCGTTACTGAACATATCCGCCTGTAACGGCACGCCAATTTCTGCCGCCACAGTTTCGATCCAGGCGGTAAGTTTTGGCGGCGCAATCAGTGACTTATCGCTTAACACCAGCATCGGTCCGTGACCAATCTGGCGATGGTTAGCTGCGCCATAATCAAAGTTTTTCGCCCAGCAGGCGGTATCAAGCACAATGGCGACATCCGGCGACACCGCACGCGTGGCGGTTTGCCCGCCGCGTAAGCCCACTTCTTCGCTGGAACTTGCCACCAGCCACACTTCCGCAGGCAGTTCAGCGTCGTGCAGCTCGCGCAGCAACGTCACCAGCAGGTAGCAACCGAGGCGATCATCAAAGGCTTTCCCCATCACCCGCTGGTGAGGGAGAACCTGAAAAGTAGTATCAAACGTGACGCGATCGCCTGGACGAATTCCCGCCTGCATCACTTCGTCATACGAGCGCGCGCCAATATCCACGCGCATGGCGCTAACGTCATTCCCCTGCCGCTCGCCATCAAGCAGGCCGGGAATTTTGCACTCTTCACGGGTGGTGATGCGCACCGGCTGCAACTGACGGGCAGCCATGCGCACATTGCCAACTGGCAGCACATCAATCGCCCCTTCGCGGGAGATGCTGCGCACCATAAATCCCACTTCGTCCATATGCGCACAGATCATCACCTTCGGACCTGTCGATTCATTGAGGCGGATCAGCACCGATCCCAGGCCGTCAAATCGCACTTCTTTTTGCAGGCGATCCGCTTCATCCATCAGGATCTGCCGCACTTCCTGTTCCGAGGAGGCGATCGCATCTGCCTCGCTCAATGCTTTTAATAGTGATAAATCCATTATGCCTCTCCCGTGAGCAACACTGTTTTCGGCATGGCGTAGAGCACTTCTGCGCCTTGCGGGGTGACCAGCACAACATCTTCGATGCGCACGCCCCCTTGCCCTGGCAAATAAATCCCCGGCTCCACGGTCAGTAGCATGCCTGGCTGTAGCGTCGTGGTGTCCCGCGGTGAAAAACGCGGATCTTCGTGCACTTCAATGCCGATAGCATGACCGGTGTTATGACCGAAATAGTCGCTAAAACCTGCTTCTGTAATCACCTGGCGCGCGGCGTCGTCAACCTGTTGGCAGCGCACGCCGGGGCGAATTGCAGAGATTGCCGCCAGCTGTGCTTGCAGGACAATCTGGTAGACGTTAAACAGCGGGTGAGATTCGGCGCTCACCCCTTCGCCATTCACCAGCAAGGTGCGCGTCATATCAGAGCAGTAGCCCTGATACAGCGCACCGAAATCGAGAGTGACAAACTCGCCCGCTGCAACAATCTTGTCGCTGGCTTTGCCGTGCGGCAGCGCCCCACGCCAGCCACTGGCGACAATGGTGTCAAAAGAGGCTTTTTCTGCGCCCTGCTGGCGCATAAACCACTCCAGTTCAGCGGCTATCTCGCGCTCGCTCATCCCCGCCTGAATAAAGCGGCGAATATGCTCTGCGCCACGATCGGCAATCCCACAGGCGAGGCGGATTTTCTCCACCTCCTCTGGCGTTTTGATTTGCCGCAGCACATCCGGCGTGGCGCTTACCAGTTTCGCATTGAGTTCAGACTGCCAGCGGTGCGCGGTTTCCCAACTCACCTGCTGGCCTTCAAAACCGAGCGTTTGCAACTGCTCATCGGCAATGATTTGCCTGACGATGGTGGCAAGCGTGTGCATCGCGTCGAGCAAATGCAGCTGGTAACCTTGCGTGCGGGCTTCTACATCCGCGTAATAGCGCGAGTCCACCAGAATGTGCGCACTTTCACGGCTAATCACCACATAACCTGATCCGGTGGAGATCCCCAGATGCGGCTGTTTGTTCTGCCGTGAGGAAAGGAGCACCGCATCCAGTTGTTGCGCCTTAAGCCAGTCGCGCAGCGAAGCGAGTAATGTCATCTGGATTTTTCCTTCTTACAGGCTATCGATTAACAATTTGCCTTTGCGGAACATCATCAGACGCAGGAACACCACCATCAGCGCAGTAATGATTGCTCCCAGCGCGATCCCCGCCATATAGACGCCCAGATTAGTGACCAGCGGCCACGCCCAGATAGCGGATTCCGGGAACCATTGCACTGCGCCCAGCCAGACAGCAGCAGTGGAACCGACAATCGCGCCAACCATATAGGACGGAATAGCGGTGATGGGGCTTTCCAGCGCAAACGGAATCGCACCTTCACTGATCCCCATAAACGCCAGGAACATCGCGGTTTTACCCTGCGGATAAAGCTGGGCGTTAAACAGGCGTTTGCCAGTTAAGCGACGATCGATAATGGTCGCCAGACCCAGACCAATCGGCGGAATAACAATAGCGATAGAACGCGCAGTGACTGGTAATACATGGTCGGTGGTAAAGCTGAAGGCGACGAAACCAGCTGCTTTGTTGATTGGACCACCCAAGTCGATTGCGGTCGCCGCAGCAATGCCCATTGCGTACATCAGCGCGCCCTTCTCACCAGCAGCGGTCAGCACGGTACGGATACCGCCGTTGATCCAGCCACCAAACGGCGTGATCACGTAGTACATCGCCAGCATGACAAAAATGGCGGAAAGAATCGGTAGCAAAAATGTGGTTTTGAACGCTAACAGGAAATCCGGTAACTGGATTTTCTGGTTCATCCATTTCACGAGGTAACCCGCGACGATAGAAATAATCAGCGCACCAATGAAGGTAGACGGGACTGGTGAAGAGGTCGCCCACTGCATAGTGCTGGGATCAAAGTTCAGCAGTTGCGTGGGCTGGGTAGACATCAACCCGCCGATAAACCCAGCCGGGAACGCCAGTTTGCCGCCAATAGAATTCGCCACAAAAGCGGCAAACATCGGAATGGCAAAGCCAAACAGCACGCCGCCAAAGGACTGCGACAGCCAGGCAAATTTCAGTAAGGAGAGGTCGAAACCGGAAAATTTCCCACTATTAAGAGCATCCATAATGCCGATGTCTGCGGGAATTTTAAGCCAGCTATAAGCAATCAGCTGGCTGAAAGCGAGGATCACACCGCCCATAATTAAGGTCGGCACCATGCGTGAAATCCCTGACATCACATGCTGCGGGAGTTCACCCCAGAAGCTGGTTTTAGAGGCCTGCGGATTCTTAACTGCCGCTGCCGCACCGGATGCGCCAGGCACAACGGTTGCACTGCGTTTTTTAATGGCCATAACAATTATCCCTGTCGAATATTACTGTTGTTCAGCGGCAATCATCTCTTCGATTTCTTTGATGATGCCCGCAGCGTTTTTAATTGCGTCCTGCAAAGTGATTTCATAAACGTCGCGTGATTCGAAACGCTCGTTATCTTCTGGTGTTACTGCCACGGAATGAATGATGATGGTCGCTTCGGCGATATCCTGCGCCGTCAGGCGGTTCTGGATGCCATCCGCACCCTGAGTTTCAATTTTCACTTCATAGCCGGCTTCCACCGCCGCTTCTTCCAGCGCCTGGGCGGCCATAAAGGTGTGAGCCAGCCCCATTGGGCAGGCACATAAGGCAATCAGTTTCTTACTCATCGTTATTTCCTCGTTCGTTTATAGTTGACGAATGAAATTATGAACGTGCAAAACAAATAGCCGTTACCAGACAAATAATGCATTTACTGGAGAATTAATCCCGTAGTGCGGAAGTGTGACGCAGGTCGGCCTTGTGAAGAGACACAAAGAAAAATTGAATTAACTGATTGATTTAAAAGATTATCGGGAGAGTCACCTCCCGATATGACAGGAAGGATTTACAGAATGTGGCCTAAGGTCTGGCGTAAATGTGCACCGGAACCGAGAAGCCCAGGGTTATCGTGCACAATTAAATAGACCGGAATATCATGAACATAATCTTTAAAGCGCCCTTTGTCTTCAAAAGCGGCACGGAAACCGGAGGCTTTGAAGAACTCAAGGAAACGCGGAACGATACCGCCCGCAATATAGACGCCGCCAAATGTTCCGAGATTGAGCGCCAGATTACCGCCAAAACGCCCCATAATGACGCAAAACAGTGACAACGCACGACGGCAATCGGTGCAACTGTCGGCCAGCGCGCGTTCGGTAATATCTTTTGGCTTGAGATTTTCCGGCAGGCGGTTGTCCGCTTTCACAATCGCGCGATACAAATTCACCAGTCCAGGGCCAGAGAGCACGCGTTCAGCCGAGACATGGCCAATTTCCGCGCGCAGTATTTCAAGGATAATGGCTTCTTCTTCACTGTTTGGCGCAAAATCAACGTGACCGCCTTCACCAGGCAGGCTTACCCAGCGTTTATCGACATGGACCAGATGTGCGACCCCAAGCCCTGTCCCGGCACCGTACACCGCGACAGGTTTACCTTCAACCGGTTCTGCGCCGCCAAACTGGATCAGATGCTCTTTTTTCAGCATCGGGATCGCCATCGAAACCGCCGTAAAATCGTTAATAATCTCCAGGTGGCTAAAACCGAGATTCTTTTTCATTTCGGCAATCGAAAACGCCCAGGTGTGGTTGGTCATTGCCACCCAGTCACCAGTAATTGGGCAAGCAATGGCGATGCAGCCATCTTTCACCTCGACTTTATTCTCTTCAAGATAAACGCGAATGACCGCTTCCAGGCTGGGATAATCAAGCCCTGAATAGGTTTTAGCCTGCGAGATTTCACCACTGGCAATATCACACAGAGCAAGACGTGCGTTAGTACCGCCCACATCACCGACTAATGCATACTTTGTCATTCTTCAACTGCTCCGCTAAAGTCAAAATACTTCTTTCTCACACTGTAAATACGTGGGGGCATAACAACAACGCCGAAAAGGCAGGCTCCCTGTAAATATCGATCTGGGTCACACATTTACTTTATCGTTTCAGCATCAATTGCAGCGATGTCTTTGTGCAAGCTGGGCAAACTAAATATCTGAACCCGCATAAAGGAATAGAACATGCTCCATCCGCGAGCCAGAACCATGTTGTTATTATCGCTCCCCGCTCTGGCAATTGGGATTGCGTCCAGTCTTATTCTGATTGTGGTGATGAAAATCGCCTCGGTATTACAGAATCTGCTCTGGCAACGACTGCCGGGAACTCTGGGGATAGCCCAGGATTCACCTTTCTGGATCATCGGTGTATTAACGCTAACGGGTATTGCGGTGGGGTTGGTCATCCGCTTCAGCCAGGGTCATGCCGGCCCAGACCCCGCCTGTGAACCGCTGATCGGCGCACCAGTCCCTCCCTCTGCGCTACCAGGACTGATCGTAGCATTAGTTCTCGGTCTTGCTGGCGGCGTCAGTCTTGGGCCGGAACATCCCATTATGACCGTCAATATCGCCCTCGCGGTGGCGATTGGCGCGCGTCTGTTACCACGAGTGAACCGGATGGAGTGGACTATTTTAGCCTCTGCGGGCACCATCGGCGCACTGTTTGGCACACCTGTTGCGGCGGCGTTGATATTTTCGCAAACCTTAAATGGCAGCCACGACGTTCCACTTTGGGATCGTCTCTTTACGCCGTTAATGGCAGCGGCGGCTGGTGCGCTAACCACCGGATTGTTTTTCCATCCTCATTTTTCGCTGCCCATTGCTCATTACGGACAGATGCAGTTAGCAGACATCATCAGTGGTGCAATTGTGACGGCGATCGCCATTGCGGCAGGTATGGTTGCAGTGTGGTGTTTCCCACGGGTGCACGCGATGATGCATCAGATTAAAAATCCGGTCCTCATGCTGGGGGTTGGCGGGTTTATTCTCGGTATTCTGGGTGTTATTGGTGGGCCTGTTTCGCTATTTAAAGGACTGGACGAGATGCAGCAGATGGTGACAAATCAGGCTTTCAGCACCAGCGATTACTTATTGCTGGCGGTAATCAAACTTGCCGCCCTGGTCATTGCCGCCGCCAGTGGGTTTCGCGGCGGGCGAATCTTCCCGGCGGTATTTGTCGGCGTAGCGTTAGGGTTGATGCTGCATGCGCACGTTCCCGCCGTTCCAGCGGCCATTACCGTCTCCTGCGCGATTCTCGGCCTCGTACTGGTGGTAACGCGCGATGGCTGGCTAAGTTTGTTTATGGCGGCGGTCGTTGTACCTGATTCCACATTGTTACCGCTACTGTGTATCGTCATGCTTCCGGCATGGTTATTACTGGCAGGTAAACCGATGATGATGGTGAATCGTCCAAAACAACAGCCACCCCACGATAACCTTTAGCAAAAAATGCTCTCCCTTATGATTTAAGAGTTATGGCGATGAAACGGGGCTTTACCTCCCCGTAATATTGCGTTAACAGGCCGCTGACGGCTTCGATCGTGAAGGAGAATAACAATGTTCAGGTCACTGTTTCTGGCGGCCGCCCTGATGGCATTTATCCCGCTTGCAGCAAACGCAGGTGAAATTACCTTGCTGCCATCAATTAAATTACAAATTGGCGATCGCGATAATTATGGTAACTACTGGGACGGTGGCCACTGGCGCGATCGTGACTACTGGCACCGTAATTATGAATGGCGTAAAAACCGCTGGTGGCGTCATGATAATGGCTATCACCGTGGTTGGGATAAGCGTAAAGCGTATGAGCGTGGCTATCGCGAAGGCTGGAGCGACCGTGATGATCATCGCGGAAAAGGCCGTGGACATGGGCATCGTCATTAAACACATTCGCTAATGGAGCACAATGCCTGATGCGACGCTTGCGCGTCTTATCAGGCCTACAAACCCACTTCATTTAACGCGTAGGGCGGATAAGGCGTTTTACGCCGCATCCGCCAGTGGTGCCTGATGCGACGCTCATTCAACTACAGCCCCAATGCCGTTCCCACCAACAACCAGATATTCAGCGTTACCACCAGCACCACAATCATCCAGCCGATTTGTTTAACCCATTTGCTATTCACCAGATCGCCCATCAACTTGCTGTCACTGGTGAAAATCAGCAGCGGCACCAGCGCCAGAGCAATACCAAAACTGAGCAGCACCTGACTCATAACCAGAATCCGTGTCGGATCTAATCCCATCAGAATGACAATAAATGACGGCAGCATGGTTACCGTACGGCGTACCCACAGCGGAATATGAAAGCGAATGAACCCCTGCATCACCACCTGCCCTGCCAACGTACCCACTACCGTTGACGAAAGCCCCGCCGCCACCAGACTTAAACCAAAAACCGTTGCCGCAGCATTGCTTAACAGCGGTTGCAGCGTAAGGTAAGCCTCATCAAGATCGGCAACACCAGTATGACCAGAAAAATGAAACGCTGCGGCAGCCGTTGCCATCATTGCCAGATTGACAAAGCCAGCGATGGTCATGGCAATCGCCACATCCCATTTAGTCGCAGAGTAACGTTGTTGGCGTGAACCACCGTGTAGATGCTGGGTAAGCGAAGAGTGAAGATAAATCACATGCGGCATAATCGTCGCCCCTAACACGCCAGCCGCCAGGAAGACCGCTTCCGAGGTCGGTAAACTCGGTATCGCCATACCTTTGCTCAACTGCACCAGATTCGGTTGGGAGAAAATCAGCTCAACAATGTAGGCCGCCGCGACAAACAACAGAAGCCCACCAATCACTTTCTCCAGCGGTTTTTGCCCGCGACGTTGCAGCATTAAAATCAGGAAAGTGGCGATACCTGTCAGCACCGCCCCCTGCAATAAAGAAACACCAAGAATGAGTTTGAAACCGATCGCCGCACCAATAAATTCCGCCAGATCGGTCGCCATCGCAATAATTTCCGCCTGGACCCAATAGAACCAGACTACCGGACGTGGGTAGTGGTCGCGAATTTGCTCCGCCAGATTTTTACCAGTGGCAATCCCGAGTTTGGCCGAGAGGATCTGAATCAGCATTGCCATCAGGTTGGCCCAGACGACCACCCACAGCAGTTGATAGCCGAAGCTGGCGCCCGCCTGAATATTGGTCGCAAAGTTACCGGGATCGATATAACCAATCGCCGCAATGAACGCAGGTCCCATTAATGCGAGCCTCATCTTGCGCGCCGCCCGTCCGCTGCTACTCTCAACGCGATAGTTCGTCATCTTGTGCCTCTAAAACATAGCCTTTGCTATGTTTCATGCTATGTCAAACGAGAATGATTATCAAATTCATTTAAATGGATTGTGGTGATTTCTCTGATAGACCAGGATTATGACTACGAAAAGATTGATGATTTGAATGTTATAATTATGTTTAATGTTAGCACATTTACATAACTTTCAGCTTCCATACACAACATAGCAAATATGTATGACAGGTCACTATTTTTGAAGCTTGTCACAGGACGTCATTATAGTGTGTGTCAGATCTCGTTTTCCTTACCCATGTTACATAGAATGTGCACGGAAATTTAACCTGCCTCATATTTGGAGCAAATATGGACCGCGTCCTTCATTTTGTACTGGCACTTGCCGTTGTTGCGATTCTCGCACTGCTGGTAAGCAGCGACCGCAAAAAAATTCGTATCCGTTATGTTATTCAACTGCTTGTTATCGAAGTGTTACTGGCGTGGTTCTTCCTGAACTCCGACGTTGGTCTGGGCTTCGTGAAAGGCTTCTCCGAAATGTTCGAAAAACTGCTCGGATTTGCCAACGAAGGGACTAACTTCGTCTTTGGTAGCATGAATGATCAAGGCCTGGCATTCTTCTTCCTGAAAGTGCTATGCCCAATCGTCTTTATCTCTGCGCTGATCGGTATTCTCCAGCACATTCGCGTATTGCCGGTGATTATCCGTGCAATTGGTTTCCTGCTCTCCAAAGTCAACGGCATGGGCAAACTGGAATCCTTTAACGCCGTCAGCTCCCTGATTCTGGGTCAGTCCGAGAACTTTATCGCCTATAAAGATATCCTCGGCAAAATCTCCCGTAATCGTATGTACACCATGGCAGCCACGGCGATGTCCACCGTTTCTATGTCCATCGTTGGTGCATACATGACGATGCTGGAACCGAAATACGTAGTTGCTGCGCTGGTACTGAACATGTTCAGCACCTTTATCGTGCTGTCGCTGATCAACCCTTACCGTGTTGATGCCAGCGAAGAAAACATTCAGATGTCCGACCTGCACGAAGGCCAGAGCTTCTTCGAAATGCTGGGCGAATACATTCTGGCAGGCTTCAAAGTGGCCATTATCGTTGCCGCAATGCTGATCGGCTTTATCGCCCTGATCGCTGCACTGAACGCTCTGTTTGCTACCGTGACTGGCTGGTTTGGCTACAGCATCTCCTTCCAGGGCATTCTGGGCTACATCTTCTATCCGATTGCATGGGTGATGGGTGTTCCTTCCAGTGAAGCACTGCAAGTAGGCAGCATCATGGCGACCAAACTGGTTTCCAACGAGTTCGTTGCGATGATGGATCTGCAGAAAATTGCGTCCACGCTCTCTCCGCGTGCTGAAGGTATCCTCTCTGTGTTCCTGGTATCCTTCGCTAACTTCTCTTCTATCGGGATTATCGCAGGTGCCGTTAAAGGCCTGAACGAAGAGCAAGGTAACGTGGTTTCTCGCTTCGGTCTGAAACTGGTTTACGGCTCTACGCTGGTGAGTGTGCTGTCTGCGTCAATCGCAGCACTGGTACTGTAAGCGAATCCATTAAAAAAGCCGGGGATAATTCCCCGGCTTCAGTTTGTTGACAACGTGCGCTTTGTTTATGCCGGATGTGGCGTGAACGCCCTACCCAGCCGACAAAACAACTCAAATTCAATAGATTGTGTTTCCATGTAGGCCTGATAAGCGCAGCGCATCAGGCAATTGTCCGTTTGCCATCAACCTCAAATGCCGGGGATAATTCCCCGGCATTTTTACGCCTGTTAATCAACTAATGGTTGCGGGCGACCAATTAAATACCCTTGCAGATATTGCACCCCGAGCTTATGCAATAGCGCCTGCTGCTGTTGCGTCTCGACAAACTCCGCGACCACACTCAATGACTTCGCTTTCGCCAGATCGGTAATTGATCTCACTATCATCGCATCCAGTGTATTAGTGACGATATCCTTAACGAAGACGCCATCAATCTTGATGATATCAGCCTGCAAACGTTTTAACCGTTCGTAGTTGGCATAGCCTGTGCCAAAGTCATCAATCGCAATACGGAAGCCAAACTTATGCAGTTGTTCGATATTGTACATACTGCTTTCTGCGTTAGAAAACGCCTGCTCCTCGGTGATCTCAATAATCACAGCCTCCGGGGAGACACGGTAACGTTTAAACAGACGAATAATTCGCCCGGCGATATTCTTTTGCAGCAGAGTGAGCGGCATTAAATTGACTGAAAAGCGCGGGCCTTTCTTGTCACAAGGGTGGGTTGCCAGCCACTTCAGCAGGGATTCCAGCACCTGTAAATCGAATCGCGCGCTAAGGTTAAACTGAGCAATAAGGGGCAGAAACTTATCCGGGGTCATAATGCCGCCGTCATACTTCAGTCGCGCGAGGATCTCATCATAACCTTCACCCTCTTTGTTGCGAATTGGCTGGGCGTAGAGAAGCAAATCACCCTGATCTAACGCCGTGCGAATGGTATTCAGCAATAGCACCTGTTTAGTGGTCTGCCCGGAAACCATCTCCTCTCTGCTGTCCAGCGCCAGCACATGATGATGTGCGCAGGATTGCTCCGCCAGCCAGCTTAACTGCCCCAGCATTGGCTGCAGAGTATCCTGATTACCGTCAAAACGTCCCCAGGCAGCACCATAGCCCATATCCAGCCCGGTATTGTTCCAGTGGATTTGCCGACTGTTGAGAATGTTAACCATATGCTGTAACCGCCCTTCCGTTTCCGGCCCGGTCAGTACCAACAGCAATTCGCTCCCCGGCAATTGATACAACTTTTCGTTTTCCTGCATCAACGGCAGCAATGTACGGTAAATTGAGCGAATACAATGAACGCGCATCATTAACCCGTAATGGCGACTCATAAACTCAAGATTATCAATGCGCAGACAGCAAAAACTCTTACCAGCCTCTTGCTCCTGCGATTGCTCCAGTGCGCGAAAGTTGGGTAATAGCGTTAACGGATCGGTCAGTGCCTGCAAATGCCAGCGACGGTTAAGCCATTCGCTACGATAATAAATGCGTACCATATAGAGCAGGCAAACGCTAAAGGAAATCAGCACTGCGAGAATAAATGCCAGCGAATATTCGGTTAGTACCCCTTGCAAAAAGTTCTGGTTGTAATTCAGAAGGCAAAGCGTTGAAACAGCCCAAGTGAGATTTAAAAACGGATAGCGAAGCTTACCGACACCGAGGGTAAAGATGATAAAGAAAACAGGTACCAGATAACCGGCAATAAAGTCATTTTCATACGGTGTGCACATCAGAAGTAGCAGCACGCTAAGAGCTGCCAGCCAGCTTAAGGTAAATGCGCGTTTCTCTTTGCTCAACGACGGAGCGATATCCCTACGCCACAATATCTGTGCAAAGTGGGGACTTACAATCATGCGGGTGAGATAGTAAAAAAGCATGTTGTAAATCAGCACTGCGGTGAAAAGGCTTAGCAAATCAACGACCGTGAAAATGGCATCCGCATCGCCGAAAAAGGTAGATATCTTTAGCGGGAAATCAAAGAAGCTCCCCACAAGATACATGCTGCATTTGATGCCGATCGGTGTCACCAAACCAAGCCAGAACAGACGTTGCCAGACATATCGGCTGGTCAATCCATAACGCCAACGCGTCCCCAGCTGCCAGCGTAATATTGCGCAGGCACACAACACGACAAACGTCTGGCTGCCGAGCATGACCGCGGTCTGTAAAAAAGAGAGATGAAAGTTCCACAGATTGGTGCAAAACATCCCGCATAAAACAGGAACGACACCGCGCCAGCCAAAGATAAACAAGATTGACAGCATTACGCACAGTGGCATCCACGCCAGGAAAATATAGCTGGAATGGATAACAGCAAGTGGCGAGATAAAACGGGATAGCTGAATAAGTACCACGGTGAGCGTAAACGCTAGTGCAAATATCTTGATATTTTTTATCAGGTTATGCTCCACAAACATGAGTACACTACTCTCACTGATCGGGGTTTTAAGGCACACAAATAATATGTTTATTCGCATCGCGAAGCAAACAGGGACCGACCTGTTGCCGATATTTCATCCAATGATGTTTCCAACAGGCAACACTAACCTGGAAGGTAGACTGTATTACAAAAGCGGCAAAAAGCAGAGACAAAAAACCCCCGCTTCGCAGCGAGGGTTTGAAATTTGGTGGAGCTAAGCGGGATCGAACCGCTGACCTCTTGCATGCCATGCAAGCGCTCTCCCAGCTGAGCTATAGCCCCACGAGTCGTTTACGTACCAAATTTGCTGGGTGCAAAATTTGGTGGAGCTATGCGGGATCGAACCGCAGACCTCCTGCGTGCAAAGCAGGCGCTCTCCCAGCTGAGCTATAGCCCCATCACGTAAAGCTTGTCGAGTTGACGGGCGGCATCATATGAATTCCACCCGAATGTGTCAACGGCAAATTGCAAGGCGTAGTTTCAATCGCTGAAAAATCAGGCAAATGAACTATTTTGGATAGTCGCTCGCATTCAGTAGTTATTCCTGTCACGGTTTCTTGTAAAGTGGTGTTATAAAATGAACCACTAATAGACCCGCAATCATTCAGGGAATTGTTATGTTCAAGGAGAGGATGACGCCAGATGAACTTGCCAGGCTGACCGGTTATAGCCGCCAGACCATTAATAAATGGGTACGCAAGCAAGGCTGGGCGACATCACCAAAACCAGGTGTCCAGGGTGGCAAGGCCCGGCTGATTCACGTCAATAAACAAGTTCGTGAATATATTCGTAATGCAGAACGTCCGGACGATCAAAGAGAGGCACCTGAACTGTCTGCCGATACGCCTCTTGAAGTGCTGCTGGTGACGCTGGCGAAAGAGATGACGCCTCTTGAACAAAAACAGTTTACATCCTTGCTTCTGCGGGAAGGGATTATCGGATTATTACAACGCTTAGGGATTCGCGACAGCAAATAATATGAAAAGATTACGTAATAAAATGACCACCGAAGAGCTGGCGGAATGCCAGGGTGTGGCTAAACAAACTGTTAACCGTTGGATCAGAGAAAAAGGCTGGAGAACGGAAAAATTTCCCGGCGTGAAAGGAGGTCGTGCCAGACTTATTCTGGTCGATTCGCAGGTTTGCGAGTTTATTCAGAACACGCCTGCGTTCCATAACACACCAATGTTGATGGAAGCTGAAGAGAGAATTGCCGAATACGCTCCTGGAGCACGCGCCCCGGCGTATCGACAAATTATCAACGCGATAGATAATATGACTGACATTGAGCAGGAAAAAGTCGCGCAATTTTTGTCACGTGAAGGAATTCGCAATTTCCTCGCCCGTCTCGATATTGACGAATCAGCATAAATAAAAAAACGGCAGGATATTATCTCCTGCCGTTTATCTTTTTATACGCTAATTACTGCTGATTTTCGCGTTCAGCAATAAAGGCCAGCGCTTTGTTGATACGCTCAATGCTACGTGTCTTACCGATCGCGTGAACGGTAACGTCCAGCGCCGGAGACTGCCCCGCACCGGTAACGGCGACACGCAGCGGCATCCCAACTTTACCCATGCCCACTTCCAGCTCATCCGCCGTTGCCTGAATTGCGTGGTGAACATTTTCCGCCGTCCAGTCAGTGATAGCAGACAGTTTATCGCGCACTACTTCCAGCGGCTGGCGCGCTACCGGACGCAGATGTTTTTTCGCGGCGTCGGCATCGAACTCAGCAAAATCTTCGTAGAAATAGCGGCAGCTTTGCGCCATCTCTTTGAGCGTTTTGCAGCGTTCGCCCAGCAGTTTCACCAGCTCAGCAAGCTGCGGGCCGTTACGGGTATCAATATTTTCCTGCTCGATGTGCCACTGTAAGTGAGTAGCTACATACTCCGGCGGCAGCGCGTTAATATAGTGATGGTTCAACCACAGCAGTTTGTCAGTGTTGAACGCACTGGCAGATTTGCTGACGGCATTCAGGGTGAAGTACTTGATCATCTCTTCACGGGTGAAGATTTCCTGATCGCCGTGGGACCAGCCCAAACGCACCAGATAGTTCAGCAGTGCTTCTGGCAGATAGCCGTCGTCGCGGTACTGCATTACGCTGACTGCACCGTGACGTTTGGACAATTTTTTACCATCATCACCGTTGATCATAGAAACGTGCGCGTAAACCGGTACGGGCGCTTTCAGTGCTTTCAGGATGTTGATCTGGCGCGGCGTGTTGTTGATATGGTCTTCACCACGGATGACGTGAGTGATTTCCATATCCCAGTCGTCAACCACCACACAGAAGTTATAGGTCGGAGAACCATCGGTACGGCGGATAATCAGATCATCCAGCTCCTGGTTGCTGAACTCGATCGGACCACGGATCTGATCGTCAAAAACAACGGAACCTTCCTGTGGGTTAGCAAAACGTACAACGCACGGTTCATCATCAGCGTGATGTTCATGGCTGTGGCGGCAACGGCCGTCATAACGCGGCTTCTCGCCTTTTGCCATCTGCTCTTCACGCAGCGCTTCGAGGCGCTCTTTAGAACAGTAGCATTTATAGGCAGTACCCTCTTCCAGCATCTGATCGATCACCGCGTTATAGCGATCGAAACGTTTGGTCTGGAAGTACGGGCCTTCATCCCACTCCAGACTCAGCCAGTTCATGCCATCCATAATGGCTTCGATAGCTTCCGGCGTGGAACGCTCAAGATCGGTGTCTTCAATACGCAGCACGAACTCACCGCCGTGGTTACGTGCAAAAAGCCAGGAGTAAAGAGCAGTACGCGCGCCGCCAACGTGCAGATAGCCTGTTGGGCTTGGCGCGAAGCGAGTTTTGATTTTCATGAAATGGCCTTACGTTTAGAAAGATGCCGACAACCGGCAAATCCTGGAAAAATTGAGTGGGCGATATTCTATCACTCCCGCCTGATTCCTCAATGTAGTTCGGGTTGCTACCTTACGCATTATTGTTTTCGTTGACAAATTGCGCAACACGGTCTGTTTTGCGATCACCCTGCTTAAATTTACGACGAACGAACAATTTCTTTAGAAAATGCGTTGACTCATTTCCAACTCTCCCTATAATGCGACTCCACACAGCGGGGGTGATTAGCTCAGCTGGGAGAGCACCTCCCTTACAAGGAGGGGGTCGGCGGTTCGATCCCGTCATCACCCACCAACTACTTTATGTAGTCTCCGCCGTGTAGCAAGAAATTGAGAAGTGGGTGATTAGCTCAGCTGGGAGAGCACCTCCCTTACAAGGAGGGGGTCGGCGGTTCGATCCCGTCATCACCCACCACTTTCTCGCCAGCTAAATTTCTTGTAAAAATGTGAAGTACCGAAGTGGGTGATTAGCTCAGCTGGGAGAGCACCTCCCTTACAAGGAGGGGGTCGGCGGTTCGATCCCGTCATCACCCACCACTTCGGGTCGTTAGCTCAGTTGGTAGAGCAGTTGACTTTTAATCAATTGGTCGCAGGTTCGAATCCTGCACGACCCACCAATGTAAAAAGGCGCCCTAAAGGCGCCTTTTTGCTATCTACGATATTCCTTCACGCGATCAAGGCATTAACCAACCTCTCCAGCGCAGGCGCCGCATGTTGCTGTTCATAGACAATATACAGATCTGCCGGAATACGTTCTTCCAGTGGACGAAATACCACACCGGGCCAACTCATCTGAGCATAACTATCTGCCATTAATGTCACGCCTAATCCCATACTGATCATCGCCAGCACAGTTTGCGGCTCTACGGCCTCCCGGACGATCATCGGTGAAAAACCTGCCTGCTGACAAACGCGCTGTAAAAACGCCCAGTCAGAATGGACGGAAGGCAGCGTTACAAAGTATTCATTGCGTAATGCGGTTAGCGGGATAGCATCTCGCGATGCCAGATGATGGTCTTGCGGAATAGCAACCAGAAAAGAGGATTCATGTAAGCGTAAGCTGGTAAACCCCGTGGTTGGTTCAATCGCCATCCGCCAGATACCCGCATCCAGTTCCCGCCGCTCCAGCAACGCCATTTGCATGCCTGGTGATTTTTCACGAAATGAGACATGAACATTGGGGCATTCTTTCAGAAAGCACCGCATCGCCGGACGCATTCGCCCCCACATTGCTGTTCCCACCACGCCCAGCTCAATCCGCCCTGCCTCACCGCGACCAATCTGCTCAACCCGTGCCATCGCCTGACTGGCATTCGCCAGTAACCGTCGTGATTCTTCCAGTAAAATTTTTCCCGCATGAGTGAGCGCCACACTGCGCGAATGACGAACGAACAGCAACGTGCCCAGTTGTTGTTCCAGATCTTTAATATGAATACTTAATGGCGGCTGCGACATATTGAGCCGCGCAGCCGCCCGCCCAAAGTGAAGTTCTTCTGCGACCGCAAGAAAATAGCGCAATAACTTGAGATCAATACGATGCGTACTTTCCATAATTATTGCGCTCCATAAGGTTTGGTAAGGCTCCAAATCTAGCACATTGCAATAAAGGTCAACCCCGTTTACATCAGTGAGCTAATGATTATTGTGCCATTTTTTCAGGTTCATGCTTATAACGGAAAAACAGGGCAAAGATCACTGCCTGGGCCAGCGCATACGCAGCAAATACCAACCAGATAGTTTGCCAATCTTTCACACCATCAACCGTGAAATAGTCAACCGCCATACCACTCAGAAGAGAGCCGATCCACGCCCCAACGCCGTTGACCATCGTCATAAATAAGCCCTGAGCGCTGGCGCGAATACTGGAATCCACTTCCTGTTCGACAAACACTGAACCTGAGATATTAAAAAAGTCGAACGCACAGCCATACACAATCATCGATAACAACAATAATACAAAGCCACCTGGCGATGGGTCGCCAAAGGCAAAGAAGCCAAAGCGTAATGTCCACGCGACCATACTCATCAACATGACGGTTTTTATGCCAAAACGCTTAAGGAAGAAGGGAATAGTAAGAATGAAGCCGACTTCCGCCATTTGCGAAACCGAGAGCAGGATGGAAGGATATTTCACCACGAAGCTATCCGCAAATTCAGGGTTACGGGCAAAATCATGCAGGAATGGATTACCAAAAACGTTAGTAATTTGTAGTACTGCACCTAATAACATGGCAAATAAAAAGAAAATCGCCATACGTGGATTTTTAAATAACACAAACGCATCCAGGCCTAATTTACTGGAAAGAGTAGTACTAGTTTTATGCTCCACCACTGGGATTTTCGGTAGCGTTAATGCATAGATCGCTAACACTAAAGAAGCGCCAGAAGCAATATATAGTTGCACACTACTTAACTCCAGATGCAATAAACTCACCAGCCACATGGCGACAATAAATCCCACAGTGCCATAAACACGGATTGGAGGAAAACAGGTTACCGGATCTAATCCGGCCTGGGCCAGACACGAATAAGAAACACTATTGGATAATGCAATAGTGGGCATGAACGCCATTGCGTTAAGCAACATTATCCAGAACATCATATTCGGTTCAGTCACGGTGGCAGCATAAAAAAGTACCCCGGCGCAAATAAAGTGGCACAGCATATAGGTACGTTCAGCTCGTAACCATTTATCCGCAATAATGCCCATAATGGCTGGCATAATAATAGCCGCAATGCCTTTAGAGCTGTATGCCATACCAACATCAGCCCCGGTAAAATGTAAGGTGTTTATCATGTAAGAGCCGAGGGTAACTAACCAACTCCCCCAGATAAAATATTGCAGAAAAGACATAATCTTTAAACGCGTTGCGATATTCATTTTTGGTTTCCTTATCGCAGTGAGATGGCCCCATCCGCGAGGCCATTTTTTATTGCTTTCAGGCGATTTTGCGTAAGAATCCGCAAATCAGATTGATAAAGTTTTGCCGGGATAATTCCGCTGCAGCCAGCGTTTGGGCATGTGACAATTTCACATCGCTTAAACCTTCCGCCATATTAGTTATTGCAGACACAGCAACGACTTTCATTTCGCTATGACGTGCGGTAATCACTTCAGGTACTACAGACATACCCACGACGTCACCGCCAATCATCTGCATCATGCGAATTTCTGCCGCCGTTTCGAAGTTAGGCCCTGGATAAGAAACAAAAACGCCCTCTGTGAGAGGAAAACCTTCTTCCTGCGCGACGGACTGCAAAACGGCCCGATAATCAGCATCATAAGCGTTCGCTAATGAGAAAAAGCGTTCGCCGAAGCGATCATCATTAAGGCCTGTCATCGGTGTGCCTGGCATCGTGTTGATGTGATCTTTCAGCGCAACCAAACTGCCCGCCCTCACTTCCGGGCGAAGCGAGCCTGCAGCATTAGTGCAGAACAACAACTCACAGCCCAGCAACTTGAACGTGCGAATCGCATCAGTCATGACTGTCATTCCGCGGCCCTCATAAAAATGGCCACGACCTTTCATGCAAGCTACAGGCACACCAGAGAGCATGCCGAGGACCAACTCTCCTGCGTGACCATGTACGGTGCTCACCGGAAATCCCGGCAAATCGCTATAAGAAATAGCGACCACGCCTTCAATCTGTTCAGCCAACGCACCCAGTCCCGAACCAAGAATAAACGCAACGCGTGGGGTAAAGTTTGGTTTGTGGCGACGAATGATATCTGCGCAATACCACGGGTTTTGTGAAAAATGAGATTGGGTCATGGAAAGTCCTTGTAATAAACATTATTCGTTAAATATGAGTCACTTCTTTTTATAGCGAGAAAAAGTCGTGAGTGACCAATACATTTACCAGAGATATTCAATATATTTTTTAAATCGATCATACCGTCCCCCGGCAGAGAGATATAACGACGGTATAATTTATTTTGGTAGTTAATTTAAAAAGTTGATTATCAGGCAATCACTCACCTGATAATCAAGAAGAATAAACTATTACATTTCTTTGTTGTCAATCAATGCTTCAAGCTCTGCAAATGAATGTGCCACCGTTGATGACCAGGTTATCATTAAATTTAGATAATCGGTCGTCAGTGCAGACTGATACTTTTGTTGCTTACTACAATAAATAATCGATTGCTGCCCTAATGCATAGGCAATGCCATTCATAATACCGGTGTCAACATTCGGCTCAAAGGTATCAGAATAAAAAATGACTTGTCTGGATTTTCTTAAATTATCAATATCAGTCGCAATATCATTCATGTTGTCACCAACGATAAATGTTTTACCCACACTAACGATCGCTTCTTTGATATTCTCCAGTAAGCCCTGAGATGGTTCTGTATACATAAAGTTAGGATCAAGATAATAATCATACTCAATGGGCAGTGGAGTAACGGGTATAGCTGGAGTAATCGTCGTGCCGAAGTCGGCAATTAAATTTTGCTGAAATATTTGCAATGCACGATTGATGATGTCTGTTGTTTGTTCACGATAGTTGCTGATACTGGCATCAGAATCTGACACTGATACAACTTTTGCTACATAATTTATCAGCTTACTTATAGGGTAAAACTCTGAAGAGTTACCTGCCGCCCATAAGAGAAAGTCGGTCGTAACCAGATGTACCGGCATTCCTGAAGCCCATGCATAGCCCACTTCCCACGCACAACCGGAATCATAAGTTCCGCCATCGAAATAACCGATAACCCCAACGCTGTTGTCTATATTCGCGACATCGTTAACAAAAATCTCCTCTTCACTGGAGGCACCGGCATCATCGCGATAAGGAAGAAAAGTATGGATCAGGGGCGGTAACAGACCATCGTCAATCCATTGATCGATGATGTCATTTAAATTTAAAGCATCTAATCGCCAGGGTGCGCAATAAACCCGACACTGGTTATACAATTGATTTGCCATAACATCCTCTTTTATGAATCCTATAAAATATCATTAATTTTTATAAATAGCGTATCAGGCGAAATGACCGGACGTCGTCGTGGCACCGTTGTGTTTATATTTAAACAACAGCATAAATGCGATAGCAAGAACCAGTGAATATCCGGCAAATACCAGCCAAATGGTTGACCATTGCGGGTTACCATCCGTTGTTAAATAATCGACGACTTTGCCACTAATAAAACCACCCAGAATACAACCAAAACCATTGGCCATCATCAGAAATACGCCCTGAGCACTATTACGGATCGAAGGATCAACTTCTTGTTCAACAAATACCGATCCAGATATATTGAAGAAGTCAAAGGCACAGCCATAAACGATCATCGAAAGAATTAACAGAATAGTACCGCCGAATGAAGGATCGCCATAAGCGAATAAACCAAAGCGCAGCATCCAGGCAATCATGCTCATCAGCATGACATTTTTAATACCATATTTTTTCAGAAAAAAGGGAATAGCAAGAATGAAACAAACTTCGGATATCTGAGAAATCGATAACAAAATAGAAGCATGGGTGACAACAAAACTATTGGCAAACTCTGGAACACTCTCGAAGCTGTGGAGGAAAGTATTTCCAAACATTCCGGTAATCTGTAATTCTGCCCCAAGCAGCATGGCAAAGATAAAGAAAATAGCCATTTTGCTATTTTTGAACAGTGCAAATGCACGCAGTCCGAGAACGTCTATTATTCCTTGTGCCTGGTTAGATTTAGCTACCGGTACAACAGGTAATGTCAACGTAAACAGACTTAACCCTAATGAAGCCGCCGCTCCGATATACAATTGCATATGACTTAATTCAAAACCCGCCAGACTTACTGCCCACATCGCAACAATAAATCCGATCGTTCCCCAGATGCGTATTGGTGGAAACTCAGTCACAATATCCATACCCGCATTTTGTATACGGTAATAGGAAATCGTATTACTCAAGCCAAGCGTTGGCATATAAACGAGAGAGTTAAGTAAAATGACAATGAACATTGCCGAAGGTGTTGTAACAGATGCCGCGATAAATAATGTTACCGCGCCAAAAAAGTGACAGGCGGCATAAATCCATTTAGCGCTAATCCATTTATCTGCCACAATGCCAAATAGTGTTGACGTTATCACCGCTGCAATACCCAATGTACTGTAGACTGCACCAATATCTTCTCCTTTGAAGCGCAGCGTAATAAACATATAAGAACCAAATGTGTTTAGCCAACTTCCCCACAAAAAGAATTGCAGAAATGAAAGAATTTTTAACTGTAGTTTTAGATTCACCGTCGTCCCCTTTGATTTGACCCTCCCCTTTAAATATCCTGAAACACATCAAATTTACCAATATCTTTTATTGCAATGATCAATTGCGATTTGATATCGATTCTGAAAACATTAAGAAAACCACCCTGTTATTGCGTAATAATTCTGAGTTTTTAGATAAACCACTAACCTAGTAAACAGCAACACTAAACAATCACATCAAAAATATATGAGACAATCACATTCATGATGTTTATTGTTTGCGAGAAATATATGATAAAAAGGTAACTCCTGTTATTAAACCTGAGTCTACCCTCATAATTTTACCGCACCGTTAATAATAAAGTGAGTGAAACGTTCTCTCCGTGTAACATTCTTTATTCAATAAAATACCCGTTCTAAAACCAGCGCTGACCACGCTAAAACTGCTATGTACATCAGCAGTAATAACCTTCTGTGATTTTTTCGGCTGTCACATAGTTTCCTCAGTTAACAGCCCCTATTTGTCAACCAAGCGAAGCTCCCCCTGACTTCCCATTACCACGCACAAATTGATAAGCAATTCAGTTTTATTTATCAATCAGAACAACGCACAATGAAAGCATCGGTCATCTGGAGTCTTTATGAAACTTTTTCGTATCCTCGATCCTTTCACTTTAACCCTGATCACGGTGGTATTGCTGGCTTCTTTCTTTCCGGCCAGCGGCGGTTTTGTCCCCTTCTTTGAAAATCTGACCACGGCAGCTATTGCCCTGTTGTTCTTTATGCACGGTGCGAAGCTGTCGCGTGAGGCGATAATTGCTGGCGGTAGTCACTGGCGATTGCATTTGTGGGTAATGTGCAGCACCTTCGTACTGTTTCCGATTCTGGGCGTACTGTTTGCCTGGTGGAAACCGGTAAATGTCGATCCGATGCTCTATTCCGGTTTTCTCTATTTGTGCATTCTCCCGGCTACCGTGCAGTCTGCAATCGCCTTTACTTCAATGGCGGGCGGTAATGTCGCGGCGGCGGTTTGTTCTGCGTCGGCATCCAGCCTGCTGGGGATTTTCCTTTCGCCGTTGCTGGTCGGTCTGGTAATGAATATCCACGGAGCAGAAGGCAGTCTGGAACAGGTCGGTAAGATTATGTTGCAACTACTGCTGCCGTTCGTGCTGGGACATCTTTCTCGCCCGTGGATTGGTAACTGGGTAGCACGCAATAAAAAGTGGATAGCAAAAACCGACCAGACATCCATTCTTTTGGTCGTTTATACGGCATTCAGCGAAGCCGTCGTTAACGGCATCTGGCACAAAGTCGGTTGGGGTTCGCTGCTGTTTATTGTGGTAGTTAGCTGCGTATTGCTGGCTATTGTGATTGTGATTAACGTCTTTATGGCGCGTCGACTGGGTTTCAATAAGGCGGATGAAATCACTATCGTCTTCTGTGGCTCGAAAAAGAGTCTGGCGAATGGTATTCCGATGGCGAACATTCTGTTCCCCACATCGGTGATCGGTATGATGGTACTGCCGTTAATGATTTTCCATCAGATCCAACTGATGGTCTGCGCGGTGCTGGCGCGTCGTTATAAGCGCCAGACCGAGCAACTACAGGCGCAGCAGGAAAGCAGCGCCGGAAAAGTTTAAAGCGGACGTTTCAGGGGCTGGACCAGTTGCGCCAGCCCCTCGGTTTTAATCAGCAACGTGATTTGCATTAACTCACCGAGTTTGCCTGCCGGAAACTCATCTTTGCGGGCAAACCACAGCAGATACTCTTCCGGCAGGTCGATTAAGCGACGCCCTTTGTACTTGCCAAACGGCATCACCGTATTGGCAATTTCAATCAGCTGCTCTTTCTCCACCTCAGCTCCCCAGCAAACGCAGCATTTCAGCTTCGTCGATGACTTCAATACCCAGTTCCTGCGCTTTCGCCAGTTTAGAACCTGCAGCTTCTCCGGCAATCACCAGATCGGTTTTCTTCGACACGCTGCCCGCCACTTTCGCGCCCAGTTCGATCAAGCGAACTTTAGCGTCATCACGCGACATCTGACTTAAGCTACCGGTGAGCACCACGGTTTTACCGGCAAACGGGCTGTCGATCTCTTCCGCGTTAATCACCACCGGCGCAGGCCAGTGAACGCCTTCAGACAACAGTTCACTAATGACATTGCGGTTACTTTCTTCGGCAAAGAAGTTGTGAACATGAGATGCCACCACGATCCCGACGTCTGGCACTTTTTGCAGCTCTTCAATCGAGGCTGATTCCAGCGCTTCCAGCGTGCCAAAATATGCCGCCAGACCGGCTGCGGTAGCCTCACCGACTTCACGGATGCCAAGGGCATAGAGGAAGCGGGCAAAGGTGGTTTCTTTCGCTTTTTCCAGCGCGTTAACCACATTTTGTGCCGATTTCGGCCCCATTCGCTCCAGTCCGGTAAGTTTGCCTGCGGTGAGTTTGAACAGGTCCGCCGGAGTGTGAACGTATTCTTTTTCAACCAGCTGGTCGATAATTTTGTCACCCATGCCATCAACGTCCATCGCACGACGGGAAACAAAGTGTTTCAGCGATTCTTTACGTTGAGCACCGCAAATCAGGCCACCAGTACAGCGGGCCACCGCTTCGCCTTCCACACGTTCCACGTCAGAACCACATACCGGACAATGCGTCGGGAATACAACCTCACGGGTATCTTCCGGGCGTTCAGAAAGCACGACGTTAACCACTTGTGGGATCACGTCACCTGCGCGGCGAATCACCACTTTATCGCCAATGCGTAAACCGAGACGTTCAATTTCGTCGGCATTATGCAGTGTGGCGTTGCTCACCAGCACGCCTGCAACATGGACAGGTTCCAGACGCGCAACGGGCGTAATCGCTCCTGTACGCCCAACCTGAAACTCTACATCGCGCACAAAAGTCATTTGTTCCTGCGCAGGGAATTTAAACGCAACAGCCCAGCGCGGGGCGCGGGAAACAAAGCCAAGTTGCTCCTGCTGCGCCAGCGAGTTGACCTTAATGACTACACCGTCAATATCAAAGCCCAGCGTCGGGCGGTCTTCTTCCACTTTGTGGTAAAACGCCAACACGTCTTCTGCTGATTCGCAAAGCGTTACCCGATCGCTGACTGGTAATCCCCACGCTTTAAACTGCATTAAGCGGCCCAGATGAGTGTCCGGCAACTCGCCACCTTCCAGTACGCCAACGCCATAGCAGAAGAAAGTAAGCGGTCGCTTCGCAGTAATACGCGGATCAAGCTGGCGCAGAGAACCTGCCGCCGCATTACGTGGGTTAGCAAACACTTTCCCGCCCGTGCGTCGCGCCTCTTCGTTAATCTTCTCAAAACCCGCCTGCGGCAGGAACACTTCACCACGCACTTCCAGACGTGCTGGAATATTCTCACCATGCAGTTTCAGCGGAATGGCGCGAATGGTACGAACGTTAGACGTGATGTCTTCCCCTGTAGTGCCATCGCCACGGGTCGCCGCGCTTACCAGTACACCATTCTCATACAGAATGCTGACGGCAAGCCCATCGAGCTTTAACTCGCAGCACCAGGTCACTTTTTCGTTGCTTTTCAGACGATCCTGTACGCGTTTGTTGAAGGCGAGAAAACTCTCTTCATCAAATACGTTATCCAGCGACAGCATTGGTACTTCATGACGGATCTGGCTAAAGGCTGCCAGCGGCGCAGCACCTACACGTTGGGTAGGTGAATCAGGGGTAATCAGCTCTGGATGTTTGGCTTCCAGCTCACGTAACTCGCGCATCAGCCTGTCGTATTCAGCGTCGGGAATTTCCGGCGCATCCATCACATGATAAAGATATTCATGGTGGCGAAGCGTCGTTCGCAGTTCTGTCAGTTGTTGTTCGATTGATTCCATATCGCACCATCAATGCTAAAAACCCCCGACAAGCGGGGGTTCGAAAAGAAGTTGATTTGCCCTAAGTGTATCAGGCGTTGGCGTCTTTGACTTCGCGGATGATGTCCTGATACTCGCGCAGTTTCTGCGGAGTCATCATACGGCGCTGATCGTCAAGCACTACGCCGCCTACTTCATCGGCAATATGCTGCGCGGATTGCAGCATCAGCTTGAAGTTTTGCAGTTCATCACCGTAAGACGGCACCTGCATGAAGATAGTGACACCCGGCGTTGTGAAATCCTTCATTTCAGGATCAAAGGTTCCCGGTTTCACCATATTCGCCAGGCTGAATAACGCAGGGCCGCTGCCATCCGGGCTAAGATGGCGATGATAAATATTCATATCGCCAAAGATAAAGCCCGCCTGTTGAATGCTATTAAGAAGCAGTTCACCGTTCAGCTCGCTACCGTGATGCGCCGCGACGTTCATGATGATCACCGCTTCTTTGCGCTTCGGCTTATCCATCACAGGCGCTGGTTCAGCTACAGGTTCAGGCTGCGGTGCCGCTACAGGTTCCGCGGTCTGGAAAGTAGGCTGCGGAGCTGGAGGCACCTGCGAAACAACCGGCTGTTCAGGCTGCGGCGGGTAAGCCGGCTGCTGTACTGGCTGCGGTTGTTGCACTGGCTGCGGTTGCTGAACAGGCTGCGCTGAATGCGGAGCATGTTGCGGCGGTACCTGCGCTTCAGGCGGCTGCTGAACCGGTTGACGCGGTTGCGCAGACGCATAAGGCGGTTGGTACTGGTGTTGCGGCGACGGACGAGCAGCCTCATGCTCCTGGGCGTTAGCCGGGGCATGATTTACGCGGTGAACACGAACCTCACCAACGCCCTCATCATCTTCGACATCCTCGTCATAAGAATCGTCGTCACGTTTTGACTTCATTCGTTTTAGTGGCCGATCGCGAAACATAGAAGATCGTTCTTTACGGCTGGTCCAGAAACCATGTACCAGTAAAGCGATTATGGCGATCGCGCCAACAATGATTAATATCAGACGCAAATCCTGCATCATTATATTCTCTGTTGTTCTAACACCTTGCCACCACGGCAAACATTTACTCACTAAGAGTATTTGTCGATTACCTCAAGTGCAAGTGCACTATTAACTTTCACAGCACAAAGATAGATGAAATCGTGCTTTTTGCTGGTTTTTCGAACATATCCTAACTGTCCATTGCGCAAATACCCGGTAAAATACGCAGAACTTTCCTGGGATTGGTCAAAAGGAGCATATCCTGATTATGGTTTCAACATTCACATCTGCCTCACGCAGCGGTTTTTACTATTTTGCGCAAGGCTGGAAGCTCGTCTCGCAACCTGGGATTCGCCGTTTTGTCATCTTACCGCTGTTGATCAATATCTTGTTGATGGGAGGCGCGTTCTGGTGGCTCTTTAGCCAGCTGGATGTTTGGATCCCGTCGTTAATGAGTCACGTACCTGACTGGCTGCAATGGTTGAGCTATTTGCTGTGGCCTGTAGCGGTTATCTCCGTGCTACTGGTTTTTGGCTATTTTTTCTCCACCATCGCCAACTGGATTGCCGCACCATTTAACGGTTTGTTGGCTGAACAACTGGAAGCAAGACTGACTGGCGCTACGCCACCGGATACCGGTATTTTCGGCATCATGAAAGATGTGCCGCGGATTATGAAACGTGAATGGCAAAAGTTTGCCTGGTATCTGCCGCGCGCGATTGTATTGCTGATCCTTTACTTCATCCCTGGCATTGGGCAAACCGTCGCACCGGTGCTGTGGTTCCTGTTCAGCGCCTGGATGTTAGCCATCCAGTACTGCGACTATCCGTTCGATAACCACAAAGTGCCATTCAAAGAGATGCGCACTGCCCTGCGCACGCGCAAAATCACTAATATGCAGTTTGGTGCTTTAACCAGCTTGTTCACGATGATCCCGGTACTCAACCTGTTCATCATGCCGGTGGCCGTTTGTGGCGCTACGGCGATGTGGGTCGATTGCTACCGCGCTAAACATGCATTATGGCGGTAACAATTTACCGATTATTTTGTAAACATTATGTGTGGAACAGGGGTGGCTTATGCCGCCCCTTATTCCATCTTGCGAGCCATTATTTCCCTTCTGCATATAGATATGCTAAATCCTTACTTCCGCATATTCTCTGAGCGGGTATGCTACCTGTTGTATCCCAATTTCATACAGTTAAGGACAGGCCATGAGTAAGATTTTTGAAGATAACTCGCTGACTATCGGTCACACACCGCTGGTTCGCCTGAATCGCATCGGTAACGGACGTATTCTGGCGAAGGTGGAATCCCGAAACCCCAGCTTCAGCGTTAAGTGCCGTATCGGTGCCAATATGATTTGGGATGCCGAAAAACGCGGCGTACTGAAGCCGGGCGTTGAGTTGGTGGAGCCAACCAGCGGCAATACCGGGATTGCACTGGCGTATGTGGCTGCCGCTCGCGGTTATAAACTCACTCTGACCATGCCGGAAACCATGAGTATTGAACGCCGCAAGCTGCTCAAAGCGTTAGGTGCAAACCTGGTGCTGACCGAAGGTGCTAAAGGCATGAAAGGTGCGATTCAAAAAGCGGAGGAAATTGTTGCCAGCAATCCAGAAAAATACTTGCTGCTGCAACAATTCAGCAACCCGGCAAACCCGGAAATTCATGAAAAAACCACCGGCCCGGAGATCTGGGAAGATACTGACGGTCAGGTCGATGTGTTTATTGCTGGTGTCGGCACTGGCGGTACGCTGACCGGCGTCAGCCGCTACATTAAAGGCACCAAAGGCAAGACTGACCTCATCTCTGTTGCCGTAGAACCAACCGACTCTCCCGTTATCGCCCAGGCGCTGGCAGGTGAAGAAATCAAACCCGGGCCGCATAAAATCCAGGGCATCGGTGCTGGCTTTATCCCGGCTAACCTTGATCTCAAACTGGTCGACAAAGTTATTGGCATCACCAATGAAGAAGCCATCTCTACTGCGCGTCGCCTGATGGAAGAAGAAGGCATTCTTGCCGGGATCTCTTCCGGCGCGGCTGTTGCTGCGGCGTTGAAACTACAAGAAGATGAAAGCTTTACCAATAAGAATATTGTGGTTATTCTTCCATCATCGGGTGAGCGTTATTTAAGCACTGCACTGTTTGCCGATCTCTTTACCGAGAAAGAATTGCAACAGTAATGCCAGCTTGTTAGAAATGCGTAAAAAAGCACCTTTTCAGGTGCTTTTTTGTGGCCTGCTTCAAACTTTCACCCCTCCTGGCATTGATTCAACTTGTCGGAACTGGTATTTAACCTGACTAATTATTTTGATGCGCGAAATTAATCGTTACAGGAAAAGCCTTAGCTGAATCGATTTTATGATTTGGTTCAAGTCTTCCTTTAGCGGCATAATGTTTAATGATGAACGAAACGTCAGCGGCCAACATCCGCCAGCAATGGACTGTATAGAGCACTTCGTGCGTCGCGTCTGTTAAAACTGGCGCTAACAATACAGGCTAAAGTCGAACCGCCAGGCTAGACTTTAGTTCCACAACACTAAACCTATAAGTTGGGGAAATACAATGTTCCAGCAAGAAGTTACCATTACCGCTCCGAACGGTCTGCACACCCGCCCTGCTGCCCAGTTTGTAAAAGAAGCTAAGGGCTTCACTTCTGAAATTACTGTGACTTCTAACGGCAAAAGCGCCAGCGCCAAAAGCCTGTTCAAACTGCAGACTCTGGGCCTGACTCAAGGCACCGTTGTGACTATCTCTGCAGAAGGCGAAGACGAGCAAAAAGCGGTTGAACATCTGGTTAAACTGATGGCGGAACTCGAGTAATTTCCCGGGTTCTTTTAAAAATCAGTCACAAGTAAGGTAGGGTTATGATTTCAGGCATTTTAGCATCCCCGGGTATCGCTTTCGGTAAAGCTCTGCTTTTGAAAGAAGACGAAATCGTCATTGACCGGAAAAAAATTTCTGCCGACCAGGTTGATCAGGAAGTTGAACGTTTTCTGAGCGGTCGTGCCAAGGCATCTGCCCAGCTGGAAACGATCAAAACGAAAGCTGGTGAAACGTTCGGTGAAGAAAAAGAAGCCATCTTCGAAGGGCATATTATGTTGCTCGAAGATGAGGAGCTGGAGCAGGAAATCATAGCCCTGATTAAAGATAAGCACATGACCGCTGATGCAGCTGCTCATGAAGTTATCGAAGGTCAGGCTTCTGCCCTGGAAGAACTGGATGACGAATACCTGAAAGAGCGTGCGGCCGACGTACGTGATATCGGTAAGCGCCTGCTGCGCAACATCCTTGGGCTGAAGATCATCGACCTGAGCGCCATTCAGGATGAAGTAATCCTGGTTGCCGCTGACCTGACGCCGTCTGAAACCGCACAGCTAAACCTGAAGAAGGTGCTGGGTTTCATCACCGACGCGGGTGGCCGGACTTCCCACACCTCTATCATGGCGCGTTCTCTGGAACTGCCAGCCATCGTGGGTACCGGTAGCGTCACCTCTCAGGTGAAAAACGACGACTATCTGATTCTGGATGCCGTAAACAATCAAGTTTACGTCAATCCAACCAATGAAGTTATTGATAAACTGCGCGCCGTTCAGGAGCAAGTTGCTTCTGAAAAAGCAGAGCTTGCTAAACTGAAAGATCTGCCAGCAATTACGCTGGACGGTCACCAGGTCGAAGTGTGCGCTAACATCGGTACTGTTCGTGACGTTGAAGGTGCAGAGCGTAACGGCGCTGAAGGCGTTGGTCTGTATCGTACCGAATTCCTGTTCATGGACCGCGACGCGCTGCCAACCGAAGAAGAACAGTTTGCTGCTTACAAAGCTGTGGCTGAAGCGTGTGGCTCACAGGCAGTTATTGTTCGTACCATGGACATTGGCGGCGATAAAGAGCTGCCGTACATGAACTTCCCGAAAGAAGAGAACCCGTTCCTCGGCTGGCGTGCTATCCGTATCGCGATGGATCGTAAAGAGATCCTGCGCGATCAGCTTCGCGCTATCCTGCGTGCCTCTGCTTTCGGTAAATTGCGCATCATGTTCCCGATGATCATCTCTGTTGAAGAAGTGCGTGCACTGCGCAAAGAGATCGAAATCTACAAACAGGAACTGCGCGACGAAGGTAAAGCGTTTGACGAGTCAATTGAAATTGGCGTAATGGTGGAAACACCGGCTGCCGCGACAATTGCGCGTCATTTAGCCAAAGAAGTTGATTTCTTTAGTATCGGCACCAATGATTTAACGCAGTACACTCTGGCAGTTGACCGTGGTAATGATATGATTTCACACCTTTACCAGCCAATGTCACCGTCCGTGCTGAACTTGATCAAGCAAGTTATTGATGCTTCTCATGCTGAAGGCAAATGGACAGGTATGTGTGGTGAGCTTGCTGGCGATGAACGTGCTACACTTCTGTTGCTGGGGATGGGTCTGGACGAATTCTCTATGAGCGCCATTTCTATCCCGCGCATTAAGAAGATTATCCGTAACACGAACTTCGAAGATGCGAAGGTGTTAGCAGAGCAGGCTCTTGCTCAACCGACAACGGACGAGTTAATGACGCTGGTTAACAAGTTCATTGAAGAAAAAACAATCTGCTAATCCACGAGATGCGGCCCAATTTACTGCTTAGGAGAAGATCATGGGTTTGTTCGATAAACTGAAATCTCTGGTTTCCGACGACAAGAAGGATACTGGAACTATTGAGATCATTGCTCCGCTCTCTGGCGAGATCGTCAATATCGAAGACGTGCCGGATGTCGTTTTTGCGGAAAAAATCGTTGGTGATGGTATTGCTATCAAACCAACTGGTAACAAAATGGTCGCTCCGGTTGACGGCACCATTGGTAAAATCTTTGAAACCAACCACGCGTTCTCCATCGAATCTGATAGCGGCGTTGAGTTGTTCGTTCACTTCGGTATCGACACTGTTGAACTGAAAGGCGAAGGCTTCAAGCGTATTGCTGAAGAAGGTCAGCGCGTGAAAGTTGGCGATACTGTGATTGAATTCGATCTCCCGCTGCTGGAAGAGAAAGCCAAGTCTACCCTGACTCCGGTTGTTATCTCCAACATGGACGAAATCAAAGAACTGATCAAACTGTCCGGTAGCGTGACTGTGGGCGAAACCCCGGTTATTCGCATCAAGAAGTAATTCTTGCCGCAGTGAAAAATGGCGCCAATCGGCGCCATTTTTTATGCTTCCGCCAACGGCGGCAAAATCAATTCATCGCTCTCATGTTGCTGGGTGTAGCGCATCACCTCCAGTACGCGTAAGCCTGCGCTATGTACCGCGTCAGTTAATTCCTTACCTTTCAACAAGCCACTGATGAGCTGGGCGCAAAACAGATCGCCTGTTCCTTTAAGGTCCGTCTTTACCCGAGAATGGGAAATGACATTCACGCTGTCGGCACTGACCACCACCACCTGCATCTCCTGATTTTCTTCGTTACCAGAGGCGCTGGTAATAACCACCCATTTTAATGTGTCTGAAAGCAAACTTTTTGCTGCGGCAATGGCGCTGTCGAGATCGCGGCAGTTTTTACCGGTCAGGATTTCCAGCTCAAAGATATTTGGCGTAATTCCCTGCGCCAGTGGCAACAAATATTGCCGATACGCCTCCGGAAGATCAGGTTTGACGTAGATACCGCTATCAATATCGCCAATGACCGGATCGACCATAATCAATAAGTCAGGATGGTTTTCGCGTAATACAGTCAGCCACTCGGCAAGTATTTTGATTTGCGACGCGGTTCCCATATAGCCGGTGGTGACAGCGCGCAGCTGGCGCAGCGCATCACGCTCCTGTAGTGCACGTAAATAGCCGCTAAACCATTCATCCGGAATCGCACCACCGTAGAACGTATCATAATGTGGCGTATTGCTGAGCAACACGGTCGGCACGGCAAAGACATTCAGGCCGTTCTGTTTAATAGCAGGCACGGCAATGCTGTTGCCTACGCTGCCATACACCACCTGCGACTGCACAGCGACAATATCCGCCTGCAACGCTCTGCTCTTATCGTTAAACAACAACAAACTACTCATTTAATTTTTCTCCTTGCCGATGATCCTCATCGCATCCCAACCGAAACTTTACCTGATTTTGGCAGTCAAATCGGCTATCACAAAACAAGGATATGGTAATTCAGTGAAGAAAATCATTTGTCTGGTCATTACGCTGTTGATGACACTCCCCGCTTACGCGAAGTTAACTGCCCACGAAGAAGCCCGCATCAACGCCATGCTGGAGGGATTAGCACAGAAAAAGGATTTGATATTTGTGCGCAACGGCGATGAACATACCTGCGATGAAGCGGTTTCCCACCTGCGCCTGAAGCTGGGCAACACCCGAAACCGCATTGACACTGCCGAACAATTTATTGATAAGGTTGCCTCGTCATCATCGATTACCGGGAAGCCTTACATCGTGAAGATGCCCGGTAAGAGCGATGAAAATGCGCAACCTTTTTTACATGCACTGATTGCGCAGACGGATAAAACAGTGCCTGCGCAATAATCTTAGATCCCCGCCCCCTGGCTAAAGTGCTCTTCCCCGAATACCCCGGTGGAAAGGTAGCGATCGCCGCGATCGCAGATGATCGCCACCACCACCGCGCCAGGGTTAGCTTTTGCCACGCGTATCGCGCCAGCAACCGCACCGCCAGAGCTTACGCCGCAGAAAATCCCTTCCCGCACCGCCAGTTCGCGCATGGTGTTTTCCGCATCGCGCTGATGAATATCCAGCACCTCATCCACCAGCGAAGCGTTAAAGATGCCAGGCAGATATTCCGCAGGCCAGCGGCGAATGCCGGGAATACTGCTGCCCTCTTCCGGCTGCAGGCCGACAATGGTCACCGGTTTGGATTGCTCACGCATAAAGCGTGACACGCCGGTAATGGTGCCGGTCGTCCCCATGCTGGAGACAAAATGGGTAATGCGACCGCCAGTTTGCTGCCAGATTTCCGGCCCGGTGGTGGTGTAATGCGCATAAGGGTTATCGGGATTATTGAACTGATCGAGCAGCTTGCCTTCACCACGATTTGCCATTTCAAGCGCCAGATCGCGCGCTCCTTCCATGCCCTGTTCTTTGGTAACCAGAATCAGTTCCGCGCCGTAAGCCAACATCGCCGCACGGCGTTCCTGACTCATGTTGTCCGGCATCAGCAATTTCATGCGATAGCCTTTTAGCGCGGCAATCATCGCCAGCGCAATGCCAGTATTGCCACTGGTGGCTTCAATCAGCACGTCGCCCGGTTTAATTTCCCCGCGCTTTTCCGCCTCGGCGATCATCGATAGCGCCGCACGATCTTTCACCGAGCCTGCCGGGTTATTGCCTTCCAGTTTTAACCACACTTCACTGCCGTTATCCGGCCCCATTCGCTGCAACTTCACCAGAGGCGTATTGCCAATTGTTTGTTCTAATGTACTCACGATCTCTGTCCATACGTGGTGTTGCCTGATGCGACGCTTGCACGTCTTATCAGGCCTACAGGTTACAAACCTTGCCATTAAAAAGCCCGGATCGCGGGAAGCGCCTCCGGGCGTTTAACATTCACTCAACCTATCAGGCGCTTTGTGCGAGAGCAAGTTCCTCATCGCGGGTTTCAATACGCTCGTCGCCGTTATACAGCCGCGCATGTTGCAGACCAACGAATAAACGCTCGCCACGCTGCGGGGCGTCGTCGCCATGCATCACGACCGTCAGCGGTTCGTTGTACCACCCCAGCGGCTGCACGACTAATTGGGTGTAGTGCCCTTTCGGGCTGGCTTCCAGCACCTGGACCGGCAGTGGCGATTCAAGGCTGGTGCGGCGGCTGATATCCACTTCCCACGGGCGCAGGAAGAGATCCACCGGCCCCTGATACGCAGGCGTATACCCCAGCGGCCAGCGATGTGCACCAACGTGGAACTGCCCGCCGCGAATGGTTCCCTGCAGGCGGTTTACTTCGCCCATAAATTCGAGCACAAAACGGGTCGCTGGTTCGCGCCATACCTGGTCCGGCGCATCAGCCTGTTCGATATTGCCCTGACTCATCACCACCACGCGGTTGGCGACTTCCATCGCCTCTTCCTGGTCGTGGGTAACGAATACACTGGTGAATTTCAGCTCTTCGTGCAGCTGACGCAGCCAGCGACGGAGTTCTTTACGCACCTGCGCATCCAGCGCGCCAAACGGTTCATCGAGCAGCAGAATTTGCGGTTCCACGGCAAGCGCGCGCGCCAGCGCTACACGCTGTTTCTGGCCGCCGGAAAGCTGGGCCGGATAACGATCCGCCAGATGGGCAAGCTGCACCATCTCCAGCAATTTTGTCACTTTCGCTTTGATCGCCGCGGCATTCGGGCGCTCGCGACGCGGCAGCACCGTCAGGCCAAAGGCGATATTGTCGAACACCGTCATATGACGGAACAGCGCGTAATGCTGAAACACGAAACCGACTTTACGATCGCGCGCGTGCAGACGGCTGACGTCGGTGCCGTGGAAGCGAATATGCCCACTGGTTTGATGCTCCAGCCCGGCAATAATGCGCAGCAGCGTGGTTTTCCCGGAACCGGACGGCCCCAGCAATGCGACCATCTGACCAGAAGGAATATCCAGTGAGATATCGTTCAGCACCTGGGTGCGACCAAACGACTTCTTAATATTGGCAATCTCAATGCTCATGATGTTCCTCCTGCTGCGCGCGTTTTTCCTGATTTTCCAGGCGCCACTGCAACATACTCTTTAAAAACAGGGTGATAATCGCCATCAGCGTCAACAGCGCAGCAGCGGTAAAGGAGCCGACGGTGTTGTAGTCCTGCTCCAGCAATTCAATCTGTAACGGCAGCGACAGGGTTTCGCCGCGAATCGAGCCGGAAACCACCGATACCGCGCCAAACTCGCCAATCGCGCGGGCGTTGGTCAGCACCACGCCATAAAGCAGCGCCCAGCGAATATTCGGCAATGTGACGCGGCGGAACATCTGCCAGCCAGACGCGCCAAGCAAAATCGCCGCTTCGTCTTCCTGGCTGCCCTGGCTTAACATCACCGGCACCAACTCGCGCACCACAAACGGGCAGGTGACGAAGATAGTGACCAGCACCATTCCCGGCCACGAGAACATAATTTGCAGATTATGTTCATCAAGCCAGCCGCCCAGCGGGCCGTTAGAGCCGTAGAACAGCAGATACACCAGGCCCGCGACCACCGGAGAGACGGCAAACGGGATATCCAGCAGCGTCAGCAGCAACTGACGCCCAGGAAAATCAAAACGTGTCACCAGCCAGGCCAGCAGGATGCCGAACACCAGGTTCACCGGCACGGCAATCAGCGCAATCATCACCGTTAGCCAGATGGCGTGCAGCATGTCCGGGTCAGCCAGATTCTGTAAAACTGGCATCAGCCCTTTGCTGAACGCCTGCACAAAGATGTAAATCATCGGCACCAGCAGGATGAACGCCGAAACCAGCATCCCGATGCCAATCAGAAACCATTTGCCCCAGTTAATCGGGCGCGCGTCATAACGCTTCAATTGGGTAACTTCCGCCATTAATGACCTACCACACGCCGACCAAAGCGACTTTGCAGAGTATTAATTGAGAACAGCAGCAGCAGGGATGCCGCGAGGATCACCGAGGCAATCGCGCTCGCCGCCGGGTAATCAAACTCCTGTAAGCGAACAAAAATCATCAGCGACGTCACTTCCGTCTTCCAGGCGATGTTCCCGGCGATAAATATCACCGCGCCAAATTCACCAAGACTACGGGTAAACGACAGCGCCACACCCGCCACTAACGCTGGAGAAAGCTCCGGCAGCACCACTTTACAGAAACTCTGCCAGTGCGTTGCGCCGAGCGTTTCTGCCGCTTCTTCATATTCCGGGCCTAACTCTTCCAGCACCGGCTGCACAGTACGCACCACAAACGGAATGCTGGTAAAGGCCATCGCTACCGCAATCCCCAGCCAGGTGTAGGTGACTTTGATATCAAACTTCGCCAGCCATTCACCGTAAAAACCATTCACGGAAAAGAGCGAGGCCAGCGTCAAACCGGCCACCGCCGTCGGCAACGCAAAGGGTAAATCCATCAGTGCATCAAGCAGCGTGCGGCCCGGAAAGCGATAACGGGTTAAGATCCACGCCATCAGCAGACCGAAAACACCGTTAAAAATCGAAGCCACAAACGCCGACAGCAGCGTCACTTTGTAGGCCGCGACCACCTGCGGGTTGGTGATCACTTCCCAGTACTGCGCCCAGCTCATCTCAGAGAGCTGCATCACCAGCGCGGAGAGCGGCAGCAATAAAATCAGGCACACAAACAGCAGACTGGTGCCAAGGCTTAAGGTAAAGCCCGGCAGCACGCGTCTTGATGAAACTGCAAACATCAGTTACGCCCCGCAGCTAACAGCTTGTCTAACTCGCCGCCGCTGGTGAAGTGGGTTTTCATCACTTCCGGCCAGGAGCCAAATTTGTCTTCCACGCGGAACAGCTCGGTCTGCGGGAATTTATCTTTCAGTTTGTCCATGACTTCCGGGTTATTCACGCGGTAGTAATAGTCGGTGATGATGGTTTGCGCCTGCGGGCTGTAGAGCCAGTTCAGGTAGGCTTTTGCTGCTTTTTCCGTACCGTTGGCCTGCACATTTTTATCGACCCACGCCACCGGGAATTCCGCCAGAATATTGGTTTTCGGAATCACCACTTCAAAGCCCTGCGCTTCATACTGTTTACGGATGTTGTTCACTTCCGATTCAAAGCTGATCAGCACATCGCCCAGGCCGCGCTCGGCAAAAGTGGTGGTTGCGCCACGACCGCCGGTATCGAACACTTCAACGTTTTTCAGGAACTGCGTCATAAACTGTTCGGTTTTGGCTTTATCGCCACCGTCGGCTTTATCCGCTGCGCCCCACGCGGCTAAATAGGTGTAACGCGCGTTACCGGACGTTTTCGGGTTCGGGAAAATCAGCTTCACGTCGGAGCGCACCAGATCGTTCCAGTCGTGGATATTCTTCGGGTTGCCCTTACGCACCAGGAAGCCCATGGTGGAGTAGAACGGCGAGCTATTATTCGGCAGGCGCGACTGCCAGTCCGCCGGGATCAGCTTGCCTTTGTCGTGCAGGATTTGTACGTCGGTCACTTGGTTATAAGTGACAACGTCTGCTTTTAAGCCCTGTAAAATCGCCAGCGCCTGTTTTGATGACCCGGCATGAGATTGTTTAATCGTCAGTTTGTCGCCGCCGTTATCTTTTGCCCATTGCTGTTCAAACGGCGGGTTCAGGGCGGCAAACAGCTCGCGGGAGACGTCATAAGAACTGTTCAGCAGTTCTGTTGCCTGTACATGGCCTGCCAGCAGCAGAGAAGCGACCAGCGCGAGTGAGTTCTTTTTCAGTAAGTTAACGGCCATTGCGCACCCTTATATATTTAATGACTTTCTAATAGCCATCATATTTATAACGGGCATGAAAGGAGTAACGGTTTTATATACCGTTTGGTGATTTGGAAGTTGAAAAGGGAATAAGAACCGGGTTCAAAACGAAATCCTCCCCACACAAATGCAGGGAGGAAACAGAGGTGAATCAGATGCCGACGCTAACCGTCTCCGGCAACGTACTGCCGCCATCGATCACATTCTGTGTACCGGTTAAATAGCTGGATTCATCCGATGCGAGGAAGGCTGCCAGTTCTCCGACTTCCAGCGGATCGGCGAGGCGACGCATCGGGATTGCTTTTGCCATTTCAGTCAACACCGATTCTGGATCTTCCGGGTTCGACTGACGGGCAATACTTTCCGCCATTGGCGTGCGCACGTAGCCCGGACAAATCGCATTTACGCGAATACCAGACTGCGCGTACTCCACCGCCAGCGATTTAGTCAGGCCAACAATCGCCGCTTTCGTTAAGGCATACGCCGTTTCGCCAGGATCGGCCACCATATCGCCAGTGACCGAAGACATCATCACAATGCGGCCATCTTTGCGGGCAATCATCTCCGGCAGCACCGCCTTTGTGACGTTCCATACGCCTTTAATATTGATATCAATATGGAAATCGCGATCGTCATCGCTCATATCGAGGAAACTGCCCAGGCGACAAACGCCTGCGTTATTCACCAGGATATCAATGCGCCCTTCTTTTTCCTTCGCGCGCTTGATAGCAGCGGCTACCGACGCCGGGTCACGCACATCGGCGACAACCGCCGTACAGCGATGACCACGACCACACAGTTCGTCCGCCAGCTTTTCGATCTCAGGGGAGATATCCAGCAAGATTAGATTCGCGCCATGACGTGCAAAAGTTCTGGCAATTCCTTCGCCAATTCCCTGCAATGCGCCTGTAATCAGTGCTGTCTTGCCCGTGAGTTTACCCATTTTAATGCTCTCCTTGTTAATACAGAGCGTTACACTCCATTCCCTCTGAAAATACAGGATAAACAAAATATTGCTGCGTATCAGCTCACTAATTCAGGAAAATCTCAATCCAGTCGCTGCTTTATGCATCATTTCAGGCGTTGTGTTAGCTCACTGCTGCGCTCAATCATTTTCAATGACTCCACATCATTGAGTTGCACAAGGCCAACAAACAGTAAATCGGTAACAGAATTTTGCGCCGTGCGGGTGGACATCGACGAGCTACGCCATTCGGTTTCGCCGGAAACGGTATCGAGCGTGAAATGCGCCAGCCGCCGCAGCGGAGAGTCAGTCAGAGAAGTAATGGCAATCACCGTTGCCCCCTGCTTTCGCGCTGCCTCGGCGCACAGCACAATCTCTTTTTTACTGCCGCTGTAAGAGATAGCGATTTGTACATCGCCTTTTTTTAGCGCCTGGGAAACGGTGGCTTGTACGTGTGTGTCGGCTTCACAGGCCACGCGATAGCCAATTTTCATCAGTTTGAACGACAGATCGCGCCCCACCAGCGCCGATCCGCCCAGGCCCGTTATCTGAATAAATGGCGCTTTACTGATGACATCAATGATTTTTTGCAGCCGCGCGTAATCGAGCAACGCGCAGGTTTGCTCCAGCGCCAGCTCTTTTTCGCGATTCAGTTTGCGCGCGATCACTTCCAGCGAATCATCACTGGTAATCGAACTGTGCAGGTGCAGCGCCGTGGCATTCGTTTTCTCCCGGCTGGCACTGTATTCGCCAATTAACGCCATACGCAATTCAGTAAACCCTTGCGCGCCGAGTTTCTGAGCGAACTTCACAATACTCGACTGGCTAATACCAAGCTGTTTCGCCATATTTCGTGAAGAAACGGATTTCAGTTCGCTCACCCTGGCTTGCAGAAAGTCGGCTATCTTTTGCTCATTTTCAGTAAAGTCACTTTCTGCATTGCGTAATTTTGTCAGGTACAACATCTTCCACTCCCTCACCACATCCTGCGCGCAGCATAGCACACGGTTTTTGCCCTTTGACGCTCTTCACACTCTGTGATTTCAGACTCAATGATTCCTTTAAAACTAACAAATCGAGATATATGATTCCATCAATCTGCAATTATTTGATTGTGAATACTAAGGTCACCACTGATGCAACTTGAAAAGATGATTACCGAAGGCTCGAACGCCGCCTCGGCTGAAATTGACCGCGTTTCGACGCTGGAAATGTGCCGGATTATCAACGATGAAGATAAAACCGTACCACTCGCCGTTGAGCGCGTACTGCCGGATATTGCAGCGGCGATCGATGTTATTCACGCCCAGGTGAGCGGCGGCGGCCGTCTGATTTACATCGGTGCGGGGACCTCTGGTCGTCTGGGTATTCTTGATGCCAGTGAATGTCCGCCGACCTACGGCGTGAAACCGGGCCTGGTGGTTGGTTTGATTGCTGGCGGCGAATATGCCATTCAGCACGCGGTGGAAGGCGCGGAAGATAGCCGGGAAGGCGGCGTTAACGATCTGAAAAGTATTAATTTAACGGCACAGGATGTGGTGGTTGGTATTGCCGCCAGCGGTCGTACGCCGTATGTGATTGCCGGACTGGAATACGCCCGCCAGCTCGGTTGCCGCACAGTGGGAATTTCCTGTAATCCGGGGAGCGCCGTTTCAACTACCGCAGAGTTTGCTATTACGCCGATTGTTGGGGCTGAAGTGGTTACCGGTTCTTCGCGAATGAAAGCAGGCACGGCGCAGAAACTGGTGCTCAATATGCTCTCCACCGGGCTGATGATTAAGTCAGGCAAAGTGTTCGGTAACCTGATGGTTGATGTGGTCGCCACCAATGAAAAACTGCATGTACGCCAGGTCAATATCGTTAAAAACGCCACCGGATGTAGCGCTGAGCAAGCGGAAGCGGCATTGGTTGCCTGCGACCGCCATTGTAAAACGGCTATTGTGATGGTGCTGAAAAATCTCGATGCCGCAGAAGCTAAAAAACGCCTGGATCAACACGGCGGCTTTATTCGCAAAGCTCTGGAAAAGGAATAACCCATGGCTAAAGAGATCAGCAGTGAACTTCTGAACACCATTCTTACCCGGGTCGGTGGCCCGGGTAACATCGCCAGCTGTGGTAACTGTATGACGCGTCTGCGTCTGGGTGTACATGACAGTTCACTGGTTGATCCCGATATCAAAACCCTGGAAGGCGTAAAGGGCGTCATTTTGACCAGCGATCAGGTGCAGGTGGTTTTTGGGCCGGGCAAAGCGCATCGTGCCGCAAAAGCCATGAGCGAGTTGCTGGGCGAAGCACCGATACAGGATGCCGCGGAGATCGCCGCCCAGAATAAACGCCAGTTAAAAGCCAGACAAACTTCCGGCGTGCAACAATTTCTCGCCAAATTCGCCACCATCTTTACGCCGCTGATCCCCGGTTTTATTGCTGCGGGTCTGTTGCTGGGGATAGCGACGCTAATCGCCACGGTGATGCATGTTCCGGCAGATGCTCAGGGAACGCTGCCCGATGCGCTGAATTTTATGAAGGTGTTCAGCAAAGGCTTGTTCACCTTCCTGGTAATTCTGGTGGGCTATAACGCGGCCCAGGCGTTCGGCGGCACGGGCGTCAATGGCGCAATTATCGCCGCGCTCTTTTTGCTCGGTTATAACCCTGCTGCCACTACTGGTTACTACGCCGGATTTCACGATTTCTTCGGTCTACCCATCGATCCGCGCGGCAATATTATCGGCGTGTTGATTGCCGCCTGGGCCTGCGCCCGCATTGAAGGCATGGTGCACCGCTTTATGCCGGACGATCTCGACATGCTGCTGACCTCGTTAATCACTCTGTTGATCACCGCTACGCTTGCGTACCTGATCATTATGCCGCTGGGCGGCTGGTTATTCGAAGGTATGTCGTGGCTGTTTATGCACCTGAACAGTAATCCGCTCGGTTGTGCGGTTTTAGCCGGGCTGTTCCTGATCGCCGTGGTGTTTGGCGTGCATCAGGGCTTCATTCCTGTTTATCTGGCTTTAATGGACAGTCAGGGGTTCAACAGCTTATTTCCCATCCTTTCGATGGCGGGCGCGGGCCAGGTGGGCGCGGCGATGGCGCTCTACTGGCGGGCGCAACCGCACAGTGCACTACGCAGTCAGGTGCGCGGGGCGATAATTCCCGGCCTGCTGGGCGTTGGTGAACCGTTGATTTACGGCGTCACCCTGCCCCGCATGAAGCCGTTTGTTACCGCCTGTTTAGGCGGCGCGGCGGGCGGTTTGTTTATCGGGCTGATAGCCTGGTGGGGTCTGCCAATGGGCTTAAACAGCGCCTTCGGACCGTCTGGCCTGGTGGCGCTGCCGCTGATGACTTCCGCTCAAGGTATCCTTCCGGCAATGGCGGTATATGCAGGTGGGATTCTGGTGGCATGGGTTAGTGGATTTATTTTCACCACGCTCTTTGGCTGCCGTAACGTCAATCTGGACTGATTATGAAACGGACAATGCTCTATCTTTCTCTGCTGGCTGTCAGCTGTAGCGCCAGCGCCGCAAAATACCCTGTTCTGACAGAAAGTTCGCCAGAGAAAGCAGGGTTCAATGTCGAACGGCTTAACCAGATGGATCGCTGGATTAACCAGCAAGTTGATGCCGGTTATCCTGGCGTAAACCTACTGATTATTAAAGATAATCAGATTGTGTATCGCAAAGCCTGGGGGATGGCGAAAAAGTACGATGGCAGCGTGTTGATGGCGCAGCCTGTAAAAGCCACCACCGAGACGCTGTATGACCTGGCCTCAAATACCAAAATGTACGCCACTAACTTCGCTCTGCAAAAGCTGATGAGCGAAGGCAAACTGCATCCTGACGATCTGATTGCGAAATATATTCCAGGGTTTGCCGACAGTCCAAATGACACCATCAAAGGCAAAAACACGCTGCGGATTTCTGATCTGCTGCATCACAGCGGCGGTTTCCCGGCGGACCCACAATACCCGAATAAAGCGGTCGCTGGCGCGTTATATTCGCAGGATAAAGGCCAGACGCTGGAGATGATCAAGCGCACGCCGCTGGAGTATCAGCCCGGCAGCAAGCATATCTACAGCGATGTCGATTATATGCTGCTTGGATTTATCGTCGAGTCGGTTACCGGTCAGCCGCTTGACCGCTATGTTGAAGAGTCGATTTATCGCCCGCTCGGCCTGACGCATACGGTATTTAACCCGCTGCTGAAAGGCTTTAAACCGCAGCAAATTGCCGCGACGGAACTGAACGGCAATACCCGCGATGGCGTGATCCACTTTCCGAATATCCGCACCTCCACTATCTGGGGTCAGGTGCACGATGAAAAAGCGTTCTATTCGATGGGCGGCGTTTCCGGACACGCAGGTTTGTTTTCCAATACCGGCGATATTGCGGTGTTAATGCAAACGATGCTGAACGGCGGTGGCTATGGCGATGTGAAGCTGTTCAGTGCGGAAACGGTGAAGATGTTCACCACCAGCTCAAAGGAGGACGCCACTTTTGGCCTTGGCTGGCGCGTGAATGGTAATGCCACCATGACGCCGACGTTTGGCACGCTGGCAAGCCCGCAAACCTACGGTCACACTGGCTGGACAGGGATGGTAACCGTTATCGATCCGGTCAATCATATGGCGATTGTGATGTTAAGCAACAAGCCCCATTCGCCAGTTGCCGATCCACAAAAAAATCCCAATATGTTCGAAAGCGGTCAGTTACCGATTGCAACTTATGGTTGGGTGGTTGATCAGGTGTATGCGGCGTTAAAGCAGAAGTAATAAAAAGGCCAGTCAGTTTTGTTACTGGCTGGCCTGAGACTGCTGACAAACGCAATACTGCCTGATGCGCTACGCTTATCAGGCCTACGCGCCCCCTGCAATGTATTGAATTTGCACGATTTGTAGGCCGGATAAGACGTTTACGTCGCATCCGGCGTGTACAACGCGCACTTTATCAACAATCTGAAGCCAGTCAGTAATGCTATTGGCTGGCCTTTAATCATCGAATCAGAAACGCTTACAACGCCATCAACTTGTCCAGCGACGGCGCGAAGTAATAGCCGCCGGTTACCGGTTTGGTGAAACGCAACATCGCATCACGCTTACCATCGGTATCGCCAAACATGCTCAGCAGTTGCTGCTCAATGTTATGCAGACGCGCACAGTAGGCGCAGAAGTACAAACCGTGAGTGCCACTGGCGGTGCCGTACGGCAGGCTCTGGCGAACAATCTTCAGTCCTTTGCCATCTTCTTTCAGATCAACACGGGTCAGGTGAGAAGTTTCCGGACGTTCGTCGCCATCAATCTCTTCGTTGGCTTCTTTGGTACGGCCGATCATCATCTCCTGATCGTGAACGCTCATACGGTTGAGTTGCTTCAGGTTGTGCTCCCAACGCTGCACAAACACATAGCTGCCGCCCGCATCCACGCCGTCTTTGATAACCGCCACTTCGCGACGCGTCTCTTCACCCGCCGGGTTTTCTGTACCGTCAACAAAGCCGCTCAGGTCACGCTCTTCCACCCAACGAAAGCCGTGGATCTCTTCTTTCACTTCAATGCAGTCACCAAAGGCTTCCATCGCCGCCTGGGCGACAGAAAAGTTTACGTCATGACGCAGAGAAAGAATGTGGATTAACACATCGAACTGAGTGGTCGGCGCAAGACCTTTGCCGTAGCCCGGAAAATCTTTCAGCTCTTCGGCACCAACGCCGCCGCTCAGAGCACGCCAGGTGTTGTTACCAAAGGCAACGACTGCACCAAGATGTGCGTCCGGGAATTTCGCTTCAAAAGTTGCCAGTTTGTCGGCAAATGTTTTACTGGCCGCACGCAGGGCATCAACTTCCCCTTTTACGTTGGCTTCGATCCAAATCGCCGCGCGGCAATGTTCTGGCAAAATGCCACTCTGAACCTGAGACATTGTTCCTCCTGAAAATAATAATGCCACGCAATCCGTGGCATTGTTGGGCGCTATTTTACGTGTTTTTTGTGATTCGCGGTTTGCTCAGACGCAAATTAACGTCGCCAGATAATTTTACTGACTTTCCAGTTTTTCAAGGTATCGTCCGAAGGCATTAACCCTTCAGGACCACTCCATTCACCGCTGAACTGGTAGCTAATATGTTGACTGCCTTCAGCTTTACATTCGACAGCACGATCATCACCATCTGCTTTTTGGCAATTGCCAAATGCTTTGCTGTAAAGGTCGCTAAACGGTGTACCGATTTTAACACCGGAGTCCGCAGGAATATTGCTGTCTGAAACGTCAATGCGGCTGATTGTACCTTGATCACCATTGATGACCATCGCCACGCTGTCGCCTTTCATCACTTCAAAAAAGCGCACTACATTACCGTTAGCGGTTTTCATTCCGCTGCGCAGGCGATAATCACCATCAAGCGCATCGGCAATAGCTTGTTCTTGTAATGGTGTGGACGCCGTTAATTCACCCACGCCCTGCTCGCTCACTTTGGTAGATGAACCAAACCAGTTCCACGGATTAGCGGCAGACCAGTTAACTGACGACATAGTGGAACAGCCGGTCAGCATCAACGGCATAGCGCATAACATTAAACGCAGCGATTTCATCTCACTTCCTTTGGTTATTCAATAACGTTGCTTGGAGTGCAAATTTGCAAAAAAGTGCCGTTAGAGGTAGATGACAAACACAAAATTGCCTGATGCGCTACGCTTATCAGGCCTGCTTTTTCCTGCAATATCTTGAATTTTCGATGTTTTGTAGGCCGGATAAGGCGTTCACGCCGCATCCGGCATAAACAAAGCGCACCTCTGCGTTATTCTTTTTCTTCATTAAAACAAGCGCGTAAACGTCGATTAGTCAGCAGCCAGATTAACGCCACAATATCCGCCACTACCAGCGCCAGACCGATTCCGCTAACCGATTCACCGTTCAGCCACAGCCACGGTTGCCAGCAAAGTAAAACCACTTGCGCCAACAGCAACAGAAAATAGAGCCCATGCCAGATACGGGGAAACGTAGCCCGCCGACCACTCAGCAAAAACGCCAGCACTGCTGGAATGCCGGGAATTAACCCCAGCCAGAAATTATCATGATCGGGATAAAACAGATTCAGCAGCGCAGTACCCTGCTCACGCGACGCACCGGCAATCACAAACAGCACCCAGGTTCGCGCCTGAAGCAGTAGCACAAGCCAGAAGAGAAAAGGTAAACGCAGGCGTCCGTGCGCATCATAATGGACAGGATGAAACTCAGTACTCTTCATCTTCAATCAAACGCTTACCCAGACTCAGCACATCAGCGTGTTCGTATCCCAGGCGTTCGTACATTCCGAGCACCATGTCATTGTCTTCCGGCACGTTGATCTGAATTTTCGGGCAACCGCGGGCAATCAGCTTTTTCTCCAGCCGATTAAGCAAGGCGTTAGCAATGCCGCGCCCGCGAAACTCCGGATGCACGCCAAGATAATAAGCAGACCCACGATGCCCGTCATAACCGCCCATCACCGTTCCCACCACTTCACCATTCACTTCCGCGACCAGGAACAAACTGACGTCATGGTTCATCTTGCGTTCGATGTCCATTTCCGGATCGTTCCACGGACGCAGCAAGTCGCAACGCTCCCAAAGGGTGATGACCTCTTCGAAATCTTCCTGGCGAAATACGCGTATCTCCATGGTATGAGTTACCTTTTTGGGGGTTAAAAGGGTGATTATGGCGTGAACGACCGAATTAGCCAATATCTGACGAAAATCGGTTGAAAAAGTGGCATAATGACGCGTTGTCATTTATTGAAATGAAAAGTAAAACAATTCTCACCAGCAAACCGTCGTAACGGATTACGCGATACGATATAACATCTGGAACTTCATTATTACAACTCAGGCCGTATGAGCACTTTTAAACCACTAAAAACACTCACTTCGCGCCGCCAGGTGCTGAAAGCCGGATTGGCTGCCCTGACGTTGTCAGGAATGTCACAAGCCATCGCCAAAGAAGAACCTTTAAAAACCAGCAACGGACACACTAAGCCGAAAGCCAAAAAAGCTGGGGGCAAGCGGATAGTCGTTCTCGATCCGGGTCACGGCGGGATTGATACCGGTGCGATTGGCCGCAACGGGTCAAAAGAAAAACACGTGGTGCTGGCAATCGCCAAAAACGTCCGTTCAATTTTGCGCAATCATGGCATTGATGCGCGGCTGACGCGTTCTGGCGATACCTTTATTCCACTGTACGATCGCGTTGAAATCGCCCATAAACATGGCGCTGACCTGTTTATGTCAATTCACGCCGACGGCTTTACCAACCCGAAAGCCGCTGGTGCATCGGTCTTTGCCCTCTCTAACCGTGGCGCAAGTAGCGCGATGGCAAAATATTTGTCGGAACGCGAAAACCGTGCTGATGAAGTTGCCGGGAAAAAGGCGACCGACAGGGATCACCTATTGCAACAAGTGCTGTTTGATCTGGTGCAAACAGATACCATTAAAAATAGTCTGACGCTCGGCTCGCATATTCTGAAGAAGATTAAGCCGGTGCATAAACTGCACAGCCGCAACACCGAACAAGCGGCATTTGTGGTGTTGAAATCACCGTCGGTTCCTTCGGTGCTGGTGGAAACTTCGTTTATCACCAACCCGGAAGAAGAACGGCTATTAGGCACGGCGGCGTTTCGTCAGAAAATCGCCACAGCGATTGCTGAAGGCGTGATCAGTTATTTCCACTGGTTTGATAACCAGAAAGCACACTCGAAAAAGCGGTAAGTGATGAAACCCGACGCACACCAGGTTAGACAGTTCCTCCTCGACCTTCAGGATACAATTTGCCAGCAACTGGCCGCCGTAGATGGCGCAGAGTTTGTCGAAGATAGCTGGCAACGTGAAGCTGGTGGCGGCGGGCGTAGTCGGGTGTTGCGTAATGGTGGTGTTTTCGAACAGGCGGGCGTCAACTTTTCTCACGTCCACGGCAACGCGATGCCCGCTTCCGCGACCGCTCATCGCCCGGAACTTGCCGGGCGCAGTTTCGAGGCGATGGGCGTATCGCTGGTAGTGCATCCGCATAATCCGTACGTTCCCACCAGCCACGCGAATGTGCGGTTTTTTATTGCCGAAAAACCGGGTGCCGATCCCGTCTGGTGGTTTGGCGGCGGCTTCGACTTAACTCCATTCTATGGTTTTGAAGAAGACGCCATTCACTGGCATCGCACCGCCCGTGACCTGTGCCTGCCATTTGGTGAAGACGTTTATCCCCGTTACAAAAAGTGGTGCGACGATTACTTCTACCTCAAACATCGCAACGAACAGCGCGGCATTGGCGGGCTGTTCTTTGATGATCTGAACACGCCAGATTTCGACCACTGTTTTGCCTTTATGCAGGCGGTAGGCAAAGGCTACACCGACGCTTACTTACCGATTGTTGAACGGCGTAAAGCAATGGAATACGGCGAACGCGAGCGCAATTTCCAGTTGTACCGCCGCGGGCGCTATGTCGAGTTCAACCTGGTATGGGATCGCGGGACGCTGTTTGGCTTACAAACCGGCGGGCGCACCGAGTCTATTCTGATGTCGATGCCGCCACTGGTACGCTGGGAGTATGATTATCAGCCAGAAGCAGGCAGCCCGGAAGCGGCGTTGAGTGAGTTTATTAAGGTCAGGGATTGGGTGTAACATCATGAAAATAAAAGAAAAATCATAATTCTCTGTTTGTGATTTGAAATTGCCCCTGTTTAATTTGTGTGCCATAGTGACACCATAATTGTTAGTCATCACTAACATTGAGGTATTATTATGGCTAAGAACATCGAACGAAAAGACACTCGCCTGGTTGCCAGAACATCTTTAGAAATACAGGAAATGATTCAAAGAGCTGCAGATTATTGTGGTTCAACTGTGTCACAATTTCTTATTGAATCTGCTGTGGATAAAGCACGCAACGTCATTGAACGTACTGAAGCGTTGCATTTATCTATGGCAGGAGCAGATGCACTGGTTGCTGCCCTTGAGAATCCACAAAGACCTAATCAAAAACTGCTAAAAGCAGCGCAAAACTACAAGGATGTAGTGAATGTCCGTGATAATTGAAGAGATAACTCAGCAGCATAATCGGAAACTTTTTGACTGTGGGAATCACGAATTCAATCAGTTTTTACAACAGCAAGCCCGGCAGAAAATAGTCAAACATATAGCAAAGACCTATGTGGCCTGCCGAAAATCAGCCCCCACAAATATCATTGGTTATCATACTTTATCAGGATATTCTGTTATTATTCCTCCTGTTTGCAGAGAATATAAAAACTATCCTCATCCTCTTAATGCGGTAAAACTGGCAAGGCTCGCGGTCGATTGTTTAAATCAGGGCGAGCGTTTGGGAGAAAAATTACTTATTGATGCCATCTATAGAACTGTATTAGTTGCCGAGCAAATTTCAGCTATTGGGCTGTTCGTAGATCCACTCCCCCCCAAAGTGATGCCTTTTTACGAACAATATGGATTCTTAAAAGCTGATTGTGATGATACATCACGTACAGAAATGTGGCTGCCGATTAAAACGTGTATTGAAACAGTCAGTATATTGTTATAAACAAAGTACGTTATTAACGGCGGCGAATGAACTATATATGTGACTTCTAATAACCTTATCTTTCAATTTATTATCTTCAGGCAAGGAGCGCCCCAATGACTGATCGTATTTCCTGTAAAAGCCCCGCGTGTACATCGACCATTCTGCCACAAACCGCAGCGCGCACCGGTGGGTTTTGCATGCCCTGTGTTCAGGCCCAACAACGACGTGAACACGATGAATATATCAGGAAAAACAAAAAGATCGTGAATGCGTTTGCAGGATTAAGCGATCCGGTTGCCATGCTGAAATTAGTTCACCAACCGCGAAAATTCGATGCGTTAATCGAGTGGACTCCCTGCCCCGTTCCCACCGATGCCCTGTATCAACAACTGACCGCCGATCAAGCGCAGCAGATGGCTGATTACGCCACAGACCGCTTTGCATCTGGTGAATATAAGCTCGCTCAGGAGATTTGTCTTTGTCTGGCGGCGTTTACCCAGGCGAATCTGGATGCGTATTTCAGAGAATGGATCTCTTACGATGATTTGGACAGTGATTCTTACATGCCTTTTCACCGTGCCCCCACGGACGTTCGCGATACGCTGTTAGAACGGGTTGAGGTTGATGCAGACAACAGAAATTGTATTCTGCAATGTCTGGCATGGATCGGGGATGACATTGTTGTCGAACGTTTTGCCCACTGGCGCAATAGCCCGCCGCCGTGGCGCAGTTCACTTTACATCGCGCCTGAAGAATATGCGCATGAGGCCGGTTGGGAGCTAACCACTGAAGGGCAAAGGCGTAATCTCTATTTTCCTCACTGTTTTCATCTGGAGATGAAAAACACCGGGTATTGCGAAGCTTTGCGTGTTGTTGATGAACGCAGCGATACCTGTCCAAATTGCGCATTGCCACTGACAAATCTTTTCGACGTTGACCTGAAGGCAACGGGTCTTAGCAATAACGGTAGGTTTCGCGTCGTGACTTGTGAATGTTGCACCGCCTACAGCACCATTTTCGGTTACATGGACTCACGAGGTAACGCTCATTTGTCTGCAAAAAATATCCCGCCAGCCTGGCTGCCGGATGATGTATCTGAATGGCGTCGGCTACCTGTAAACAGCATGAGACGAGGAAACCTTCGGCCACCATTATTCGCCGCAGACCCATTTTTACCTGTCTCTTTCTCGCAACTTGGTGGGCATCCAACCTGGATTCAGGACGCGAAATATCCTCTCTGCCCGGAATGCTCCCGCTCAATGACGTTTCTTGCGCAACTGGATTATGCCGATATTGAACAATACGGCGAAGGGATAATTTACGCGTTTATCTGCCCGGAGTGCCGGACAACAGCGACGTCTTATCAACAATCGTAGGAATTAATTTGCGCCAGTTTGCTCACGGGAGCATTTAAAAATGTCAGACACATCACATCAAGAAAGTAAATGGCACCCTCATCTGGATATGAGTTTTCTGGGGTGCGTGCTGGCATTTGCTATGGAAGTTTATTTTGAAGAACACATTTTTATTCCCCACGGTGGAGGAGCAAGTTTTGGATTGATAGCACTCATCGTTATTAATTTTATGACTATTCCGGTAGTGATCGTGGTAACAACACTATTTTGCTATTTATTTGGAATTTCGCGAAAGCGCGTAAATCGTATTTTGATATTCCTGTTGGCATGTATTTTGACAATTATCGGTTTGTTTATCGCATATCCCGTCGGGCAATAAAAAACAAAGCAACTCAATGTAATTGATAACTTCACTATTGGCCGGATTAAACACCCTCCCCATCCGGCCCTCAACCGCCCCCCAACTCCTGCATCCGCTGATGCAGTGTCAGTGACGGCTTCTCGGCAAACAGTTGCTGATAATCCGTGGCAAATTGCCCCAGATGCCAGAATCCCCACTGCATGGCGGCGTCTTTTACCGTCATACTTTGCGACCACGGACTAATCAGTTCACGGCGCACGGCGTTCAGGCGAATGCGTTTTAGCCACGCATTCGGGCCAATGCCCAAAATAGCGTGAAATGCGTTTTGTAGCGTGCGGCGGCTGACGTGCAGTTGATTACACAAGTCCAGTACGGTTACCGGTTCGGACATGTTTTCCAGCACATATTCACGGGCGCGGGAAAGCAAACGTCGGTAACTCTGATGACTAATACTTTCCGCTGTCACCATTGGTTGCGCTTCTTCCAGCATCGCCCCCATCGCCATCAGCAAATTATCCCCCAGCACTTTACGCACCTCAGGCTGATGAAGATTCTCCGGGCTCTCGCAAAATGTCGCCAGCGCCTGTTGGACAAAGCCCCACAGCGCGGCTTTATGCTGCTCTTTCACTTCCAGCGCCGACTGGTTACGTAACATATGCAGCACCCTTTCCGGGTTATGCAAAAAGTTAGCCTGCCGGGTAATGACATCTTCAGAAAGCACTACGCCAAGGATCGTATAATCATCCGGTGTACTCAGCTCAAACTCGGTGCCGCCAGGGCGCGTGGCAATTTCCGCGCTTCCCAGGCATTGTGAGCCGATAAATCCCTGTTCGCCGCGTGTCGCCGGAATACCAAACCAGAAAGAGTTCGGCCAGACCAGGCACGACTGACGCAGTGCCAGACCAGTGTATTCACGGAAAACCTGAATATCATCAAGCAGAATTTCCGTAAATTCACCATGAAACTTGCCCGGATGCAGCTGATCGTAAATCTGCTGCCAGGCGGTAATCGTCAAAGCATGTTCATAGACATCCGTTGTCTGTCGTTGATGAACATTATCCACTTCGACCTTCGGCGTAAGCTTCAGGTTTTCAGATAAGGGTTCATGATAAAGATGGTGCAAATTAGCTGTACGGGGCTTTTTCATGATGTTAATGCCGGGTGTTATATGACACCCGGCACCTCCGACAGATTAATGGGGCTTGAGACGATAACGGCTACTGCGTTTACGCAACGTCCCGGCAGAAAAGAGCTGTTCGAGCGCATTTCTGGCTTTTTCCAACGGCCAGCCAAAGTGGGCAGCCACTTCTCCTGCCGTCATTCCCTGACGTACTGATGTTAACAGCGCCAACAACTCGTCAGCAGATTCCGCAACGATAGCTGGCACGCAGGGTTCCTTTACAGCTTGCTTCGGCTGGCGGTTAAAGCCAGTAACCAGCCACTGGGTGTCATCGTCTGGCCGACCGATCTCCTTGCGGCTAATGACGCGCCCGGTACGCATCGCAGCAGCACAACCTGCGTCCAGCGCCGCACGACACGCCGCCAGATCGCCTTCCACCACCAGCGTCAACCTACCAGGGTCAAGTACTTCATGACTGAGCAGACGTACGTTGGCCGCTTTCAGCATCGCATCCGCCGCATCGATTGCTGCGACCATGCCGTCCACTTCCAGCAATCCCAGTGCATTGATCATCGGCAACCTCCGTTACGCACGCTGGATTGGATTCCGCGCGATTTCCAGCACTGCATCGGTAAAGGCATTACAGGCCGCTTTACACGCCGCCTGGCTTCCCGTTAAGAATGCGGCGGAATAGTTGGTTTCTGACGGCGGCGGGACATAAGTCACCAGTTGCACGTCGGCAGATTTCAGGGCTGCATCAATGCCATAAGTCGCTTCCAGCGGCGGCGCCACCAGATACGCCATCGGATCGCCAAGCGTAATACCCGCAGTGGAAGAGAGATAAGAACCAGTACGCGAAACCACATGTGCAAGGAATGCCGTATCTTGCGCATCGTTGGCCCACTGGAAGGCCGCACCGTTTTCAATATGCGCAACCATTGCATCCAGACCAGCACGCACTTCCGCCGGGTTTGGCCCGCCCAGCATAATCAGCACTTCACCGGCAGTCGGTGACGGGCCGTGTGCGGCTCCTGCATACAGCGAGCGGCCATACACCACTTCCACCATCGCCTGTTTGGTCGCTTCATCAGCGGCAATGTAGGTTACGTCATCGGAGTCGGCGGAAATCAGCCCAAGGCTACGAATATGCGGCGGCAATTTCAGCTCACGCGCAAAATCGGCGTTAACGGAGGCAATCACCCGCATGGCGGTGACCGACGGTCGAATCAAATCTAAAGCTGGCATAATGCCTCCTTATCGGGTCATGTTGATGCCGGATGCTTTCTGCTCCAGCATACGTTTCGCCAAATCCACAATAACTGCTGCGGCTTCAACTGGCGGCGTGCCGCCCTGGTGAATGTTAGAGATACAGGTGCGATCGGCCTCAACGGTGGTCGCCATACGCGGCGAGTAAACGGCGTAGCAGGAGAGACTTTCTGACTGCCCTAACCCCGGGCGTTCGCCCACCAGCAGGATCACCACTTTCGCGCCGAGGATCTCACCGATCTGATCTTCAATTTTCACGCGACCGTAACGCACAAAGAACGGCGTGCCGACTTTCAAACCAGCCTGTTTCAGGCCCGCCATCAGCGGTGGCAGGATCTCTTCATAGTTCACGGTGATCGCGTCAGTAGACAGACCATCAGAAATAACGACCTGTACGTCCGGACTGGCGACACACTGTGATTTCAGGGCTTCAACCGCTTCTGCACACAGGCGGCGACCCATATCCGGGCGAGTCAGGTAGAGATTTTTGTCGCTAATTTCAGAGCGCACTTCCAGCAAGCCCTGCGCTTTCACCCACTCTTCCGGGACTTCTTTCAGTACGGTATCTTTCGAACGAGAGTGATCGGCCAGGAAACGCAGCAGCGCCTGGGTACGCGGACGCGGACCAGCACGACCGGTACAAACGCGGGCCACGGTGCTGCGGCGCAGTTCTGTTAATACGTCTGCGCGATGCGGATTTTCAACGCCAATCCACGCCTTCGCTTCAGCGGAACCTAAATCCAGCACACAGCTTTCCGAGGTCACTGGTGTCGCACAGGTGGTGGTGGCGCACTTTGCTTCTGACGGCGCGGGGGCCGCTTGTCCCATTGACGCCATCACGCTGCGTACAATTTCTTCAATCTGTTTTTGATCCATGATGTGTTATCTCCGCGTCATCAGAAGAACAGTGACGGATCGCCCGCCCGTTTGGTCAGGCGACCGTTTGCCATAATGCCCATGCTTTCCAGCCAGCGTTCAAACTCCGGTGACGGACGCAGGTTGAGTAACTGACGCACAGTGGCGGTATCGTGGAACGCCGTGGTCTGGTAGTTGAGCATGATGTCATCGCCCAGCGGCATCCCCATGATGTAGTTGCAGCCTGCGGTGGCGAGCAGGATCATCAGGTTTTCGTTGAGGTTCTGGTCAGCGTCAGCGTGGTTGGTGTAGCAGCAGTCACAGCCCATAGAGATGCCGCTCAGCTTGCCCATAAAGTGATCTTCTAAGCCCGCACGAATAATCTGGCGGTCGTTGTAGAGATACTCCGGCCCAATAAAGCCGACCACGGTGTTGACGATAAACGGATCGTAATGACGCGCCAGCCCATAGTTACGCGCTTCCATCGTCACCTGGTCAGCGCCGAAGTTAGCACCTGCGGACAGCGCAGAACCTTGTCCGGTTTCGAAGTAGAGGCAGTTTTCCCCGGCGATACGGTTGAACTCCGCGCCCACTGCGCGCGCTTCATCGAGCATCGCCAGTTCCACGCCAAACTCTTTCAGCCCTTTTTCGCTGCCGCAAATACTCTGGAAAATCAGCCCGCCCGGCGCGCCGCGACGAATCGCTTCAATCTGGGTAGTGACGTGCGCCAGCACGCAGCCCTGGGTCGGAATGTTGTATTTGTCGATCACGCCATAGATGGTATCCAACACGCGGCTTAAGTTTTCCACGTCGTCAGTCACTGGGTTAACGCCGATCACCGCATCGCCCACCCCGAAGGAAAGCCCTTCGTAGATTTGCGCGGCGATACTTTGCACGTCGTCACGGGTATCGTTCGGCTGCAAACGGGCGCTAAAGGTGCCCGGAATACCGATGGTGGTATTGGCCTTTTTGATAACCGGCATTTTCTTCGCGCCGTAGATCAGGTCCGCGTTGGAGCAAATCTTCGCTACCGCCGCGACCACTTCCGAGGTCAGCCCTTTGCGGGTAAAGGCAATGTCGTCCACGCTGGTTTCATCGCTCAGCACATACTCACGCAGTTCGCTGATGCTCCAGTTTTTAATCTGGTTGTAGGCCGTTTCGTTAACGTCGTCCTGAATCAGCCGCGTGACGCAGTCATCTTCATAGGCAATCACCGGATTATTGCGGATGTCCGCTACGGTCATTTCCGACAACACCTGCTTTGCCGCCACGCGCTCCTGTGAGCTTGCCGCTGCAACGCCCGCCAGCACATCCCCCGAACGCAGTTCGTTGGCTTTTGCCAGCACCTCTTTTACATCCTTAAACTGATATACATTGCCGAACAATGTGGTCTTTAGTTTCATAAGTCGTTCCCTCAGGAAGGAAATGCGAGTGATTTCACCGTCACCGGCACAACCGATCCGCCAAAAAGAGGCGTACCAATGTCGATATAGTCCCCCGCGCGGACAATCACTTCGTCAATGACTGCCAACGGGAGTTGTTGTAGCTGTGGGCGCAACAACATGCCCAGAGCTTTACCAAAGTCCTGCCCGGCCACCACCAGCAGGGGATGCGGATTCGGAAAACGCGCGACGAAATCGACCAGCGCGTTGATGACCGTCAGTACCGCGGCGTAACGCACAGGCAGCGAGGCGGGAAGCGCCAGCACGTACGCGTCAGTTTTGGGATCAAGATCCAGCTGAATCAGCGCCTGTTGCCAGGCACTCACCAGATCCGTTTCATCAATTGGGATCGCCACCGGCAAATTACGCAGCGGCAGTTGTACGCCCTCCAGCCAGATTGTGCTGCCAGAGAGCGAAAGAGTATGTGCGCCCGCGCCAATCACCGTGGCGCGCACGGTTTGCGCCGGAAACTGCACGTTCATCTCACGCAGACGCGGATGGTCATGCAGCGCCGTTGCCAGAAGCGGGCCAATATCGGCAAAACAGAACGGATCGGCGGGCTGGTGGCGATAACATTCGCCCACGCCGCCAGAAAGCGTAATGATTTCGGGCGTAACACCTGCGGGCAGTAAACCGGTTTGCATCAATGCCTGCGCGAGCGGCGAGAGCGTTCCGTCAATCACTTCGACAATCAGTTCCGCCATCCGCCGGGTAACCTGCACCAGCTGCGCGCCAGTCAGCGAACGGGCGTCAGTGCCTGCGCCGAAACACTCATCCACAATCATCTGCCCCGGTTTATGGGCGTAAACCACGCGTCCCTGGCTGTCGGTTTCCAGCAGGCGACCGCCAACGTTGAGGCAGGCAGTACCGCTGATTTTTCCGGCATCGAACAGGGCGTAGTTCGCCGTGCCGCCGCCGATATCGATATTCAGTACCCGACACAGCCGTTGTTCAGAGAGGGTTTGCGCCCCGGCACCGTGACCCGCAATCACCGATTCGAGATGCGGTCCCGCGCTGGCGACCACAAAATCCCCCAGCGACTGGGAGAGCGTCATCACCGCCGGACGGGCATTGCGGGTTTTTGCGCTTTCGCCAGTAATGATGATGGCACCAGAATCAACGCTTTCCGGCGCAATGCCCGCAGCCTGATATTGCTCGAGGATTAAAGTTTTCAGCTCCGCTTCTTTTAAACCGCCCTGTTTATCGACAGGGGTAAAGAACACCGGACTTTGCCAGCTAATTTCGCGTTTGATGAATTCGTAGCGCGGCACCTGCGACACCGCCGCACGGTTAACCAGCTCCAGGTGGGAGAAAATCACCTGGGTGGTGGTGGTGCCGATATCGATACCGACGCTCAGTAGCTGGCGAGTGTTCACGATTGCGCCTCCGCTTCGGTTTTAGCCGCAGTCGCGTCTTCTTTTGGTACCAGCATCATCGCCACGCCAATTGCCGTTACGCCGCCGATCAACTTGCCGACAATCATCGGGAAGATCATGGCGTTCATGTTGGCAGCGGCGAAGCCTAAGTGGTCGCCCAGGGCGAAAGCAGCGGAAACGGCGAAGGCGCAGTTGATGACTTTGCCGCGGGTATCCATCTGCTTCATCATGCCAAACATCGGGATGTTGTTGGCAAGCGTTGCCACCATGCCGGCTGCCGCGATGTTGTTCATATTCAGTACTTTACCGACGCTCATCAGCGGTTTTTCAAACCAGCGAGTCAGCAGCAGCACCATTGGATACGCCCCTAACAGCACGCAGGAGATAGAACCGATAACTTCAATGGCGCGCATCACTTCACCGGGTTTATCGCCAGGAGCCATAAAGATAGGGTCCAGACCGGGGATCAGTTCCCAGCCAAGGAGGAATTTCACTACCGCAGCGGCAAGACCGAGGGTGATCAATGCAACGAGGAATTTGGCGAAGATCTGGAAGCCGTTGATCATTTTTTCCGGGATGAATTTCAGCCCCAGCGCCACCAGTACCGCGACGATAAGTACCGGGATCATGTTCATCAGGATCAGGGCGAAGGTGAATTCCACTGGCTGACCGTTGATTTGCACGCCGGAATACATAGCCACCAGACCACCAGCAATACAGCCAATCGGAATGGTCACAATGCCCGCCAGCACGCCGAGCGCCAGATAACGACGGTCAGAAGGTTCGATAATGCCGAGCGCCACCGGAATGGAAAACACAATCGTTGGCCCCATCATCGACCCGAGAATTAACCCAGAGTATAGCCACGCTGCTACGTCGCCGCCCGCCAGCTCTTTGGCGAGGAAGAAGCCGCCCATATCGCACGCCAGCAGCGTTCCGGCGAACATTGACGGGTTTGCGCCGAGCATTTCGTAAACCGGGATAATTACCGGCCCGAGTACGTGAGCCAGTACCGGTGCCAGCGCGGTCATACCGACCATCGCCAGACCCAGAGCGCCCATTGCCATAAAGCCTTCTTCGAACTGACCGCCTGATCCTTCGATACTTTTACCGAACTTACCGAGGAAACGAGCAGAACCGCCGAACTGCGACAGGATCCTGTCTACGGCAGCTATCAGCATAAAGAACATCATGATGTACATGATGATTTCGTTAATTCCCATCGCCTTTACTCCCTGTTAGTTGTTATTTATTGGCGGATGCGGCGTAAACGCCTTATCCGCCCTACATGTGCAATCCCGAAGGCCGGATCAGACGCGGCAAGCGTCGCATCCGGCAATTGCACCGCGCCACTGGCGGATGCGGCGTGAACGCCTTATCCGCCCTACATGTGCAATCCCGTAGGCCGGATAAGACGCGGCAAGCGTCGCATCCGGCAATTGCACCGCGCCACTGGCGGATGCGGAGTGAACGCTTTATCCGCTCTACATGTGCAATCCCGTAGGCCGGATAAGACGCGACATGCGTCGCATCCGGCATTTATTGCGCCGCTGCGTACAGGCCGACAATCTGTTCCAGGCTGGCGGTACGCGGGTTGCTGCGCAGACAAATATCTTCCAGCGCGGCCTGCGCCCATGCGCGGTAATGTCCGGTTGTTGCACCCACGTCAGCCAGCCGCTTGTTGATCCCGACTTCCGCAATCAACTCACTTACCGCGTTAATAGCGTCACGATCGTCGGATTTTTTAGTTCGCAGTGCCCGACCAATCTGACTAAACCGATCACGACAAACCATCCGGTTAAATTCCATCACCGTTGGCAGCAACATGGCGTTCGCCAGACCGTGTGGAATATGCAGCGCCGCCCCTGGCTGATGCGCCATCGCGTGGCATAACCCAAGCCCCGCACTGGAAAACGCCATTCCCGCCATACATGAAGCCAGTAACATGCTCTCGCGCGCGGCAAGGTCATGACCGTAGCCCACCGCTTTCGGCAGCGATTTGCCAATCATCGCAATGGCACCAATCGCCAGACTGTCGGTAAACGGTGTGGCGTTCAGCGCGCTGTACGCTTCAATGGCATGGGTTAACGCATCAATGCCAGTCATCGCCGTGACATGCGACGGCACACCTTCGGTCAGTGCGGCGTCGAGAATCGCCACATCCGGCATCAGCGAGGCATGGGCTAACACCTGCTTACGCCCGCTCACCGCATCGATAATCACCGTTACGTTGGTGGTTTCAGAGCCGGTTCCGGCGGTAGTCGGAATGGCAATCAGCGGCAAGCGCGATTGCAGAACGCTGGTTTCTGACATTTCTGCCAGAGTGCTATCCGGGTTTGTCACCAGCAACGCCACGGCTTTCGCCGCATCCAGCACCGAGCCGCCGCCAAACGCGATCACTCCGTCACAACCTGATTCACGCAACTGTGCCACGGCTGCACACACGTCGGTGATGCACGGTTCGCCCACCGGACATGGCCAGAGCGTCATGGCGATGCCTTTAACAGCCAGGCTGCGCGTCAGCCCGGCTGTCATCCCCGCCTGATGCAAAAAGCTGTCTGCCATCACGAACAGATGTTTCAGCCCACGCGTTTGCGCTTGCTGCCCGCAACTACTCACCGCGCCCGGACCGCAAAGCGTCACCGGTGGAACGCTAAATGTTTTTACCCGTTGCAGATTCAGGGTATCGAACGCCTGAAAGAGCGCGGCCTGCAATTCATTTTGCATATAGCCCCTCCGCTTTCTCTCGCCCACTACTGGCGATCGCCAGCGGGGTCATAAACAAACTGTGCTGCGGTAGATGCACCTGTAACGCCGGGAATTGTTTGCGAAACAGTTCCGCCACGCCCGGTTGCATACAGGAGCCGCCCGCAAGCCATAAATCAGTAATGCTCTGCCCTTCAATATGCCGGGCGACAATGTCCGCCATTTTTTCGTACACCGGTTTCACCGCGGGCCAAATCTCGTCACCGTGACCGCGCTTGTACTGCTCTGCCTCTTCCAGCGGAATACGACGATTTCCGGCGAGAGTCAGAGAGATGTGATGTCCGCCAGTCGCTTCATCCGCCGAGTACGTCACCTTGCCCTTTTTCACGATGGCAATGCCGGTAGTGCCGCCGCCGATATCCACTACACCGGCGTTGTCCAGTTGCAGCAGATCCGCGACTGCGGTTGGCTCATCCAGCACATGGCTCACTTCCAGCCCAGCAGATTCCAGCACGTTGATGGAAATACGCGGGTCCGTACCTGGAGGAAATGAAGTCGCCGCATGGCTAAAACGAAGACCGAATTGCTGCTCAAGAGTGTCGAGATGGCGACGAACAATGGTGACCGCGCCGAAGAAATCCCAGACGATGCCGTCGCGAACCACATCGGCCCAGTCGAGGCATACCGCCACCGGCTGACCGTCGCGGTCGACAACCATCGACACCACATCGCAGGTGCCCAGATCCACCCCCAGCCACAGCGGGGATTCCGTCACGGCAGGCGTCTGGTTACACAGCGTTGCCGCTGTTTGCAGACGTGGGGTGAGCCATTGTTCGTCGTGCGCCATCGGTTACTCCTTAAACAATGCGAAACGCATCGACTAATACACAGCGACGCAGACGGACAAACGTCCGCGCGCTGGTTACCCCTTCACCGGTTGGCGTGGTGATGGTCATGGTGGTCCAGCCTTCCCCGCCCAGCCCCAGCCCGGCAATGCACGGTCCGTTCTTAACGAAAATGCTGGTATCAATAGCGTTCGCCATCTGGTTCATGTTCTCAATATTGCGCGAGTGCATTGCCGCCGTGTGGTGGCAACCGCCTTCCAGTTTCACCGCCAGCGCAATGGCATCCGCCACGTTGGCGACGCGCACGACGGGCAGCACCGGCATCATCAGTTCAGTCACGGCAAACGGATGTTCTGCAGTGGTTTCCACAAACAGCAGTCGCGTTTGTTCCGGAACTTTAAGGCCGATTGCCGCCGCGATTTTCGCCGCATCGCGACCAACCCAGTCACGGCTGACAGTACCTTTTCCGCGCTCGTCGATATTTTTCAGCAACACCGGTTGCAATTGCTGCGCCTGCTCTGCGGTCAGTTTCACCGCGTGCTGGCCTTCCATCAGACGCATCAGTTCATCGGCTACGCTATCAACAACAATCAGTACCTTTTCGTCGGCACAAATGATGTTGTTATCGAAAGACGCGCCTTTAACGATGGACTGAGCAGCACGGGCGAGGTCAGCGGTTTCATCCACCACTACCGGCGGGTTGCCAGCGCCTGCGGCAATCAGACGTTTATTGGTGTGTTTACGCGCCGCTTCTACTACCGCTTCGCCGCCGGTCACCACCAAAAGGCCGATGCCCGGAAACTTGAACAAGCGTTGCGCGGTTTCGATATCCGGATTGGCCACAGTAACCAGTAAGTTTTCCGGCCCGCCTGCGGCAACAATCGCCTGGTTGAGCAGCGTGATCGCCCGCTGGGAGACTTTTTTCGCCGCCGGATGCGGGGCAAAAATGACGCTGTTGCCCGCGGCAATCAGGCTGATGGCGTTGTTAATTACGGTTGCCGCCGGGTTAGTGGACGGCGTTACCGAAGCCACTACGCCCCAGGGCGCGTTTTCAATTAAGGTCAGGCCGTTGTCGCCGGTCAGCACCTGTGGTGAGAGGCACTCAACGCCCGGTGTGCCGCGCGCCTGAGCAACGTTTTTGGCAAATTTATCTTCGACGCGGCCCATGCCAGTTTCACTGACGGCAAGTTCCGCTAAATCTCTGGCGTGTTTTTCGCCTGCTTCACGAATGGCAGCAATGGCTAACTGGCGCATTGCCACGCTCTTTAACCCTTGCTGGGCAATTTTGGCTGCCGCAACAGCGTCATCCAGGGACGCGAAAACGCCCATCTCATGAACGGCGGCGGGCGGCGTGTCACTGCTTTGCATTTTCAGCAGTACCGCTTTCACCACCTGTTCAATATCCTGTTGATTCATGATGTTCTGCCTTATTTGTGGAAAATTACCTGACCGCCAGACACCACCTCATCGACGATGCCAATCACGCACAGATCGACCGGTGACGTTTCGCTTTTATGCGCCTGGCGGGCGGAACTGCCACTCACCAGCAACACCCACTCCCCGGTTCCCGCGCCAATATTGTCGATGGCGACGGCGCATTGCCCGTCAGGATTACCTTGTGGATCAATCATTTCCACCATCAGCAATTTGTCATGCGCCAGTCCGTGATGGCGTACGGTACAAACAATTTGTCCAGTGACGACTGCCAGTTTCATACCCGCCTCCGTGGCGTATTTCAGGTAAAAGCTCCCCCTACCCTCCGCAGAAGGTAAAATGAAAAAGGAGAGAGCGTGACGCCCGAATCGACGTCACACAGGGTGATTACAGGTTGCTGCTATCGCCTTTCAGGCCGATCGGGAAGACTTCTTCCAGGTCGCCGTGCGGACGCGGGATAACGTGTACAGATACCAGCTCGCCGATACGCTGTGCCGCTGCGGCACCGGCATCGGTCGCCGCTTTACAGGCTGCAACATCACCACGAACCATGGCAGTACACAGGCCGCCGCCAATCTGCTTAACACCAACCAGCTTGACGCGCGCAGCTTTCACCATCGCGTCAGAAGCCTCAATCAGTGCAACCAGGCCCCGGGTTTCGATCATTCCTAATGCTTCCATTGTGCTTTCCTCTTTATCAGGGTCCAGAACGGGACCGTTCATTCAACCAGTGTTTGTAAACTGCTTTCGCGGTTCACTTCTGTCTGACGCGGCACAGCTGCCACCAGCGCCAGCTCGATAATTTCCTGCACGCTACAACCACGAGAGAGATCGTGCATCGGCGCGGCAAGTCCTTGTATCAATGGCCCGACGGCACGATATCCGCCAAGTCGTTGTGCGATTTTGTAGCCAATATTTCCGGCTTCCAGCGACGGAAAAACCATCACATTGGCTTTGCCCTGTAGCGGGCTGGCAGGCGCTTTTTGCGCCGCCACTTCCGGCACGAAGGCGGCGTCAAACTGTAACTCGCCATCAACCACCAGCTTTGGTGCGCGCTCACGGACGATTTCTGTCGCCTGCTGGACGTTGGCAACGCAGGGGTGACGGGCGCTACCGTTACTGGAAAACGACAGCATCGCCACGCGCGGCTCTTCTCCGGTGATGGCGCGCCAGGTTTCGGCACTGGCAAGCGCGATATCCGCCAGTTGCGCCGCCGTCGGCTGTGGCACCACGCTGCAATCGGCAAAGCCCAACGCCGGGCCGCTGTACTGTGGCAACATCAGGAAAATGGAAGAGAGCGTTTTACAGCCTGGCTGCAAGCCGATAATGCGTAATCCGGCACGCAGCACATTCGCCGTGGAAGAGAGGTTGCCCGCGATACAGACATCCGCTTTACCGGCGCTGACCATTGCTGCGGCGAACATCAGCGGATCGGTAAGTTTTTCCAGCGCATCCGGCGGCGTTTTTTCGCCCGCGCGGGCCAGCCAGCGATGAGCAAATTCTTCCCGCATTGCGAGGTTGCCATGCGGATCAATAACCTGTAGCCCGTCCATCGCTACGCCATGACTGAGCGCAAACTGACGAAGTTCAAACGGATTGGCGACCAGAATGGGCGTTGCCAGACCTTGTTGATGTAAATATTGCGCAGCTTTCAGCACACGTTGATCTAACGCATCCGGAAAAACCACTCTGGCGGGCGCTCGCAACGCCAGTTCACGACAACGTTCAATAATCATTGCGTTTCCCCCAGTCGTTGTTGGATCTGCTTCACCGTTAGCGGCTGCTTCGTTACGCTCAGGATCATCATCACGTAGACAGTGCTCGAAAGGCGGTTCAGCGCCTGCAAGATGTCCGGGCGTAATACTTCAAAGCTGCGGGTGATAAACACCTGCGCCGCTACGGTTTCGGTTTCCCGCACTTTGGTGCGTAGCAGATTGAGCAACGCCGCATCGCGCCCGTGGCTGGCTTCCGGCACCAGATGATCGTGGTCGAGATAGCGCAGCGGCTGATGAGAAAGCCGATGCAGATCTTCGTCAGAAAGCCCGACAATCGCTTGGCAGCCCAGCGGTTCCCCCAGCGCATCGGCACGCATAATGTTGCCAAGACGCGAACGGATATCCGCCAGCCACGGCTGCCACGGTTCCGCCAGTTCAATTTGCAGCCACACTGCCAGCGCAATGGTGCTGTCGAGAACCGCGCGAAAACCCAGACGCGGATCGCTTTTGGCGACCATTTTTTCCGCCGACAGGTGAGTCAGCGTATCCGGCTTTTTTGCCACCGGCTGGCGGCACAGTTCGCAGCACGCCTGCGGATGTTCATCGCTACTGGTCAGCCCGTGAACGGGCTGTGGCTGCTGCTGTTCATCGTCAACAAACAGGCTGCCCTGCTCGTCAATAAACTTGATGCGCAGATGGCGGCTTTCCAGTAACTCCCGGGCAGAGGGCGTCAGGCGACTGTGCGCAGGAAGATGGATCTCTGCGCCTTCGCTGAGCGTATGGTTCGCTCTTAGCCATGCTTCGGTGATGAAATCTTTCATAGGGATTGCCAGTTAGCCGGCCAGGCGACATACAGGAATTTCACGCTGGATGTCGTACCAAATTCGATGCTGGAGCCTTTCGGGATAAACATCACGTCACCCGCTTTGGCGATCATGGTTTCGCCTTCGTGGCGAACATGCAGCTCCCCTTCCAGCACCATGTCGATTTCGTCGTAGTTCAGGGTCCACGGGAAGAAGGCGTTGTCCCACTGCATAAAACCGGCAGCCATGCTGCTGCCGTCGTCTCCGGTCACAAGATCAGTCAAGCCCACGCAATGCGGCTCTGCGCCATCAAAGCGACCAAACTTGACGCTGCTGCCATCAATCACTTTGATACCGCCTTTGCCGGTCACCGATTTGAAGCTCGGCTGCATTGCGCCCTGCTCCAGCGACTGTTTTTCCTTCATCACTTTTTCCATCAGCTGCGCGACCAGGCTTTCGGTAAACTGGCCTTCCGGCAGCTGGGCGATAATGGTTTCGCGGATGCGCTGGCTTTCGGTTTTATCGGCTGGCACGCTGGCGGGCACGGACGCCGTTACCGGGATCGATTCATCACATTCGGTGATGGTAAAACCCAGTAGATCCGCCACTTCACGGGCTTCCGGGGTAATAATGCTGGCGCGCAGAACCACGGACATTGCCTGTTCGCCGCGCGCGTGTGCTTCACGAATATCATTCGCTGTGATGAGTTTTTTCACCTGCTTCCTCCTGTTTGGTGAGAGATGCCAGATAATCCACCAGTTGCTGCACGCTTTGCGGGTCGTGGCTGTTTAGCTCGAAAATCGGCTCTTCGAAACCCGTCTCAAGCAATAACTTTCGCGTTGCGGCGACGTCAGCATCTGGCATGTCCGTTTTACTGATGACGGCGATTTGCCGTTTGCTGACGCCAATATCCAGCAACCCGGCAGGCAACCGACTTTCCGGGTCATTCGCGCCGTGGACATAGATCAGCATGTCCACATCCTGTAGCGTGGTAATTAAGGCGTGATACCAGCGGGGATGGCTAAAATATTCACCCGGCGTATCAATATCGCCCTTATCATTAAATTCCACGGCCTGTGTTTTTCTGGCGAGGGTATAATTCCCCTGCAACGCATTAAATAACGTTGTTTTTCCTGCCCCGACGGTACCCACAAACGCAATTCGTTTCATGAATGCCTCGTATTAACTTTTGGTCATTTCACACAGCGTATAATTTAATAAGCGTCCTAAACCACTGACGGTTTGTGATAACGCCTCTTCTACTGCGCCCACCGAGCCATAAATCACCAGCGCGCCGCTAAAACGGTCGAGAAAACCGATATGCACATCAGCGGCTTTCAGCGCTAAATCACCGGCGATCATCGCCGTTTCGCCGGGAGTTAGCGTCATAATGCCAATTGCGCCAGCATCCGGAACGCCGATTTTCTTCGCCAGTTCTTCACCCGGATGCGCAATCAAATGCGCCAGCGTGACCTGTTTCCCGGGTACAAATTCCTGAATGATGCGTTCTTTGTCCATGAGTCGCCGCCTGTAAAAAACGTGCGTGTATCGTGACAATTTTTCGTCAGAGTAAATAACAAAATTCGGCAAGCGTGTTTAAAAGGTGAGGTAGATCACTAAGAATGGAGAGATATTTACCGTGATACATAAACTTTCATATGCAGAGCATGAATAAATATATTGCTTTATTTTATGTCGGGTAATTTATTTGCTATTAGTAAAAGCAGTAAGACGTATTAATAATATAAAAATCGCTTACCCCGAATTACTCAGGGTAAGCGTGATAGTTAAGCAAGAATTACAGCGGTTGGGTTTGCGCTTCAACCACGGCGAGCGCCACCATGTTGACGATACGACGCACTGACGCGATCGGTGTTAACACGTGAACCGGTTTCGCCACGCCCATCAGCACCGGGCCGACGGTGACACCTTCCGAGCTGGAAACGCGCAGTAAGTTGTAACTAATACGAGCAGCTTCCATGTTCGGCATCACCAGAATATTAGCGGAACCTTTCAGGGTGCTGTCCGGCATACGGTCGTTGCGAATCGCTTCTACCAGCGCCGCATCACCGTGCATTTCGCCATCAATCATCAGCTCAGGCGCACGTTCCCTGACCAGCTCCAGCGCTTTACGCATTTTGCTCGACGACGGGCAGTTGGAAGAACCGAAGTTGGAATGCGACAACAGAGCAACACGCGGCTCAATACCGAAACGACGGACAGTTTCTGCCGCCATCAGCGTGATCTCCGCCAGCTCTTCTGCGTCTGGGTCATCATTAACATAGGTATCAGCAATAAAGGTGTTACCACTCGGCAGCAACAGCGCGTTCATTGCGCCTGCGGTGTGAACGCCATCGCGATAACCAAAGACATTTTTCACTACGCTAAAGTGTTCGTGATAATCGCCCACCGTTCCGCAGATCATCGCATCGGCTTCACCACGCTGAACCATGATCGCACCGATCACCGTCGGGTTGCTGATCAGCGCACGTTGTGCCTGTTCCTGAGTGACACCACGACGCTTCATGATCTGGAAGTATTCGCTCCAGTACTCTTTAAAGCGTGGATCGGATTCGTTATTGACGATCTCAAAATCAACGCCCGCTTTGATCTGCAAGCCCAGTTTCTGAATACGCATTTCGATCACGTTCGGACGGCCAATAAGGATCGGTTTTGCCAGTCCCAGGGTTACCAGTTCCTGCGTCGCATGCAGAACGCGCGCCTCTTCCCCTTCCGGCAGAACAACGCGCTTCGGCGCTTTGCGAGCCTGGGAGAATATCGGCTTCATAAACAGGTTGGTTTTGTAAACGAACTCGGTCAGCTTGTCGATGTAGACGTCAAAATCGGCAATCGGGCGCGTCGCCACGCCGGACTCCATTGCCGCTTTGGCGACCGCAGGGGCGATCTTAACGATCAGGCGCGGATCAAACGGTTTTGGAATGATGTATTCGGGGCCAAAGCTCAGATCCTGATCGCCATACGCAGAAGCCACCACTTCACTCTGTTCGGCATGGGCCAGTTCCGCAATCGCGCGGACTGCCGCCAGTTTCATCTCTTCATTGATAGCCGTTGCGCCAACATCCAGCGCGCCTCGGAAGATGAACGGGAAGCAAAGCACGTTGTTAACCTGGTTCGGATAGTCGGAACGACCGGTACAGATGATGGCATCCGGACGCACTTCTTTCGCCAGCGGCGGCAGAATTTCCGGTTCTGGGTTCGCCAACGCCAGGATCATCGGCGCGCGGGCCATTTTCTTCACCATTTCCTGAGTCAGCACTTTCGGGCCGGAACAACCAAGGAAAATATCCGCGCCTTCAATCACATCGTCGAGGGTACGTTTGCCGTCATCCACCACCGCGTAAGCCGCTTTGGTTTCCGCCATGTTCGGCTCACGACCCTGATAAATAACGCCTTTTGAGTCGCATACCACGATGTTATGTTTTTGCAGACCCAGCGCCACCAGCAGGTTCATACAGGCAATTGCCGCTGCGCCCGCACCAGAAACTACCATCCGTACGTCAGAGATATTTTTCTCTACTACGCGTAAGCCGTTGAGAATGGCGGCGGTGCTGATGATTGCCGTCCCGTGTTGGTCGTCATGGAATACCGGAATGTTCATCCGCTGGCGCAGTTTCTGTTCAATATAGAAACATTCTGGCGCTTTAATATCTTCGAGGTTGATACCGCCGAAGGTCGGCTCAAGTGCGGCGACCACTTCGATAAATTTGTCCGGGTCGAGTTCATCAACTTCGATGTCAAACACATCTATCCCGGCGAATTTCTTAAACAGAACGCCCTTACCTTCCATCACCGGTTTGCCTGCCAGCGCGCCAATATTACCCAACCCCAGCACCGCCGTACCGTTAGAGATAACTGCCACCAGGTTACCGCGCGCGGTATATTTGTAGGCGTTTAACGGATCTTTTTCGATTTCAAGACAAGGCGCGGCGACACCCGGTGAATAGGCCAGCGCCAGATCGCGCTGGGTTGCCAGAGGTTTGGTCGGAGAAACCTGGATTTTTCCTGGTACAGGAAATTCATGGAAATCAAGTGCACTTTGTTTTAACTGCTCATCCATTTGGTTGTTCCTTTCACGTAACGTTCACAAAAATAGGTGTGGGCAACTGCCTCAGCCCACAACGTGGCGCACATTATTACCTTGCCGGAGCTTCGAGATTCTGAGCAAGCCCAAACTCTCTCCCATCAAATAATGTTTTGGTAATAATCCCATAACACTGATGTTACCTGCTTCATCCAGCAATACCATGCCTGTCTGCTATGCTTTTTTGATGCGTTTAGCGAAATTTCTCAGAAGTGTGAATTAACGCACTCATCTAACACTTTACTTTTCAAGGAGTATTTCCTATGAACGAGTTAGACGGCATCAAACAGTTCACCACTGTCGTGGCAGACAGCGGTGATATTGAGTCCATTCGCCATTATCATCCCCAGGATGCCACCACCAATCCTTCGCTGTTACTCAAGGCTGCCGGTTTATCACAATATGAACATTTAATAGACGATGCTATTGCCTGGGGAAAAAAAAATGGCAAGACCCAGGAACAACAAGTCATCGCGGCCTGCGACAAACTGGCAGTCAATTTCGGTACAGAAATTCTCAAAATCGTACCCGGTCGCGTGTCGACAGAAGTTGACGCACGCCTCTCTTTTGACAAAGAAAAAAGTATCGAAAAAGCACGCCATCTCGTGGAGTTGTACCAACAACAGGGCATTGAGAGATCTCGCATTCTGATCAAGCTGGCCTCCACCTGGGAAGGAATTCGCGCAGCAGAAGAACTGGAAAAAGAAGGCATTAACTGCAACCTGACGCTGCTGTTTTCCTTTGCTCAGGCACGGGCCTGTGCAGAAGCGGGCGTTTTTCTGATTTCGCCGTTTGTAGGTCGTATTTATGACTGGTATCAGGCGCGCAAACCGATGGACCCGTATGTGGTAGAGGAAGATCCGGGTGTCAAATCTGTGCGCAACATCTACGACTACTATAAGCAGCATCGCTACGAAACCATTGTGATGGGTGCCAGCTTCCGTCGTACCGAACAAATCCTCGCGTTAACCGGCTGTGACCGTCTGACCATCGCGCCGAATTTGCTGAAGGAGTTGCAGGAAAAGGTTTCGCCAGTGGTTCGCAAACTGATCCCGGCATCGCAATCCTTCCCTCGCCCCTCCCCGATGAGCGAAGCGGAATTTCGTTGGGAGCACAATCAGGATCCGATGGCGGTAGAAAAACTGTCTGAAGGCATCCGCCTGTTCGCCGTTGATCAACGCAAACTGGAAGATCTTCTTGCCGCCAAATTCTAAAACCAGCCACGGAGTGTTTTATGTCCCGAAAAGACCTTGCCAATGCGATTCGCGCGCTCAGTATGGATGCGGTGCAAAAAGCCAATTCTGGTCATCCCGGCGCGCCGATGGGCATGGCCGATATTGCCGAAGTGCTGTGGAACGACTTTCTCAAACATAACCCCACCGATCCGACCTGGTATGACCGCGACCGCTTTATTCTTTCCAACGGTCACGCCTCGATGTTGCTCTACAGTTTGCTACATCTGACTGGTTATGACCTGCCGCTGGAAGAGCTGAAGAACTTCCGTCAGTTGCATTCGAAAACCCCAGGTCACCCGGAGATTGGCTATACGCCAGGTGTTGAAACCACCACCGGTCCACTTGGACAAGGTTTGGCGAACGCGGTTGGACTGGCGATAGCGGAGCGCACGCTGGCAGCGCAGTTTAACCAGCCGGATCATGAGATTGTCGATCACTTCACCTATGTGTTTATGGGCGACGGCTGTCTGATGGAAGGTATCTCTCACGAAGTCTGTTCACTGGCAGGAACGTTGGGACTCGGCAAGCTGATCGGCTTTTACGACCACAACGGTATTTCGATTGATGGTGAAACCGAAGGCTGGTTTACCGACGATACGGCAAAACGGTTTGAAGCCTACCACTGGCATGTTGTCCACGAGATCGACGGCCACGATCCGCAGGCGGTCAAGGAAGCGATCCTCGAAGCGCAAAGCGTGAAAGATAAGCCGTCGTTGATTATCTGCCGCACGGTGATTGGCTTTGGTTCGCCTAATAAAGCGGGTAAGGAAGAGGCCCACGGCGCCCCGCTGGGCGAAGAAGAAGTCGCGCTGGCACGGCAAAAACTGGGCTGGCATCATCCACCCTTTGAGATCCCCAAAGAGATTTATCACGCCTGGGATGCCCGCGAAAAAGGTGAAAAAGCCCAGCAGAGCTGGAATGAGAAGTTTGCCGCTTATAAAAAGGCCCATCCACAACTGGCTGAAGAGTTTACTCGCCGAATGAGCGGTGGTCTGCCGAAGGACTGGGAGAAAACGACTCAGAAATATATCAATGAGTTGCAGGCGAATCCGGCGAAAATCGCTACCCGTAAAGCGTCGCAAAATACGCTTAACGCCTACGGCCCTATGCTGCCGGAGCTGCTTGGCGGTTCGGCGGATCTGGCCCCAAGTAATCTCACCATCTGGAAAGGGTCTGTGTCGCTGAAGGAAGATCCCGCAGGGAATTATATTCACTACGGGGTACGCGAATTTGGTATGACTGCTATTGCCAACGGCATTGCACACCACGGTGGCTTTGTGCCGTATACCGCAACGTTTCTGATGTTTGTTGAATACGCCCGTAATGCCGCGCGGATGGCGGCACTGATGAAAGCGCGGCAGATTATGGTTTATACCCACGACTCAATTGGTCTGGGCGAAGATGGTCCGACGCACCAGGCGGTGGAGCAACTGGCAAGTCTGCGCTTAACGCCGAATTTCAGCACCTGGCGACCGTGCGATCAGGTGGAAGCGGCGGTGGGCTGGAAGCTGGCGGTCGAGCGTCACAACGGGCCGACAGCGCTGATCCTCTCAAGGCAGAATCTGGCTCAGGTTGAGCGTACGCCGGATCAGGTTAAAGAGATTGCTCGTGGTGGTTATGTGTTGAAAGACAGCGGTGGCAAGCCGGATATCATTTTGATTGCTACCGGTTCAGAGATGGAAATCACCCTACAGGCCGCAGAGAAACTGGCGGGAGAAGGTCGCAATGTTCGCGTGGTTTCCCTGCCCTCGACCGATATTTTCGACGCCCAGGATGAGGAATATCGCGAGTCAGTGTTGCCTTCTAACGTTGTGGCCCGCGTGGCGGTAGAAGCGGGTATAGCCGATTACTGGTACAAATATGTTGGTTTGAAAGGGGCGATTGTCGGAATGACGGGTTACGGGGAGTCTGCTCCGGCGGATAAGCTGTTCCCGTTCTTTGGCTTTACCGCCGAGAATATTGTGGCAAAAGCGCATAAGGTGCTGGGAGTGAAAGGTGCCTGATGCTGATTGCCGGATGCGTCTTATCCGGCCTACCTGTCCCCGCCATGATGTTTAACGGGTGATCCACAACGTGGGCCAGGCGTCTGGCCCATGCCAGTTATCGCAGGTCGGTTCTGCGGCGTAACGCACCAGGCGAAAACGCTGGCCGTCAAAACGCCAGCGCGCCTGAATGCCACAATCGCTTAATCCGCGACCTTTCGCTAAGGTCACCAGTTCACGCGTTTTTTCATCAAATGTTGCGTTCATCAACTCCAGTTCATTCGTCTCCTGACCGTTGTTGAACGGCAAGCGTAACCGTACCGGGCGCGAGGCCAGTGGCTTTTTACGCGATACAATCCATGCCAAATCAATGGTGTTATAAGCACCTGCCTCACAGCTAATCATCATTAATGCTTTATCATCGGTCAGTGCCGTAACGCTCACTTCACGACGCAACGGATCAAGCGAGCAGCGCAGACCATTCATCCGCCAGTTACCATAATCCAGCAAATCGTTACGTTCTTCGAGTGAGAGTGGTGTCGGCGTTGGGTTAACCACCGCGACCTCTTTCAGCGCAGGCGCGGGCGGTACGCTGAGCGGCGGTTCGTCCCCTTTCTTTATCCACGCGGTTTCACTGCCAACGCGCTTTTGCTGGGCATCAATAAACAACAACGCCGCTTTTAATCCATTCAAAGAAATGGTCTGATCGCCATCGCGTAAGGTGATTGCCTTCCCTTCCTGAATCATCTGCAAAAACGTGGTGATGGTTGCCGTATCATCGGTTACTAATAACCATGGTGAAATCCGCCACTTGTCACCACTTAACGCCAACGGCTCACCATCTAACAGCAGCCGTGGCGCTATTTCCCCTTCCGACACATCCGGTGATTTCAACCCGCCGCGCTCAATACGTAAAACGGCGTCGGTATGCGCCCCGGCGCTGCGGCTCAGGGTCATCACCAGTCCATTATGATCGCCAGTATTGCGTGCCACACAGAAGTTTTGGTTATTACAGGTGACCTGCCAGTCGGAAAACGCCCGTTGTGCTGGTGCCGCCCACGCCAAAGACGTCGGCAACAAAGCGAAAAAAAAGAGAAGAAAAATGCGATAGCGCATGGACGGTACGACCCCAGAAGTTCAAACAAACAGCACAAGTCGTATCTTCGTTGCGCAGGTAGCGCGGCTCAATCGGATTTATCGGATTGAGCCAATAATAAACAACGAAATATTATTGTTATTTTTCAGTCCATTAAATGTGACGTTTGCAAATAGTTAAGCAATAACACCGTCTTACCGTCACGTATCTCGCCGGTTTTGATCATCTCCAGCGCCTGGCTGAACGGCAGCTCGAGCACTTCAATATCTTCATCTTCGACACCGCCACCGGCGTTAGCGCGCTGATTGTCACTGTATTCGGCGATAAAAAAGTGGATTAGCTCAGTCACACCGCCTGGCGACATATACAGTTCAAATAATTTGCGCACTTCGCCCACTTCATAGCCCGTCTCTTCAATCGCTTCTTTGCGAATACAGACTTCCGGTTCGTCGTTATCCAGCAGCCCGGCGCAGGTTTCAATCAGCTGCCCGCTTTCATTGCCATTAACCCAGGTAGCGACGCGGAACTGACGAATCAGAACTACGGTCTTTTTCTTCGCGTTGTAGAGGAGGATCGTCGCACCATTACCGCGATCGTAAACTTCACGTTTATGGCGGATAACTTCGCCATCTTTGCGGGTAAGATCGTAGGTAATGTTGCGCAGGGTGAAATAGTTATCGGAGAGAATTTTGTCTTTGATGAGGGTGATTTGTTGCGTCATACCGACTCCACAGCGCGAAATGAACAATTATCTTACGCTGTGAAGTCGGGTTTGTCTGCGTAGGCTATCAGTGAGATTTGACTGATTTTACGCCTAGCCAGTCAATGATCCCCTGTGCCGCATGACGTCCTTCTGCCATTGCGGTAACCACCAGATCCGCGCCACGCACGGCGTCGCCACCGGCGAAGATTTTCGGATTGGTGGTCTGGTAACGGTACTGGCTTTCAACGTCCGCCACGATGCGGCCCCACTTATCCACCGTTACACCGTGCGACTCCAGCCACGGCATCCCGTGCGGGTTGAAGCCAAATGCCATGATCACCGCGTCGGCTGGCATCACAAATTCACTGCCCTCAATCGGTACCGGACGCCGACGCCCTTGTGCATCCGCTTCGCCAAGACACGTGCGCAGGAAACGAATCCCGCAGACGTGACCTTGTTCATTCAGCTCAATCGCCACTGGCTGAACATTAAACTCGAAGTTCGCCCCCTCTTCGCGGGCGTTCTTCACCTCTTTTTTCGAACCTGGCATGTTGGCTTCATCACGACGGTAGGCACAGGTGACGTTGCTCGCGCCGTGGCGCAGCGCAGTACGCACACAGTCCATCGCGGTATCCCCACCGCCCAGTACTACCACATTCATCCCGGCGGTATTAATAAATGGCTCTTCCGGTAACTCTTCAAGTCCCATCACTTGTTTGGTGTTGGCAATGAGGAACGGTAGCGCGTCATAAACGCCCGGCGCATCTTCATTGGGTAAACCCGCTTTCATGGAACGGTAAGTGCCTACGCCAACGAAGACTGCATCGTATTGTTCCAAAAGCGAATCCAAAGAGACATCTTTACCCACTTCACAATTGAGTTCGAAGTGAATCCCCATCGCGCTGAAGATTTCCCGGCGGCGTGCCAGCAGGGATTTATCCAGTTTGAAAGAAGGAATGCCGAAAGTGAGCAAGCCACCGATTTCCGGATGGCGATCGTACACCGTCACCGCCACGCCATTGCGGGTCAGAACATCCGCACAGGCCAGCCCTGCCGGCCCCGCGCCAATAATCGCCACTCGCTTGTCGACTTTGGTGACATGACTTAAGTCAGGACGCCAGCCTTTCGCCAGCGCCTGATCCGAAATGTAGCGTTCAATATTGCCGATAGTCACCGCACCGTGCTCATCGCGAATAGTACAGGCACCTTCGCACAGACGGTCTTGCGGGCAGACGCGTCCGGTAATTTCCGGCAGGGTGTTGGTCTGGTGAGAAAGCTCAACGGCGGCGTCGATGTTTCCGGCTTTCACCAGTTCAATCCATTGTGGAATGTGGTTATGCAGTGGGCAGGTCCATTCACAAACGCTATGCTCGCCGCACTTCAGGCAGCGCGAGGCTTCCCGTTGTGCCTGGTCGGCACGAAACGGCAGATAAATTTCATCAAAACCAGTTTTGCGCGCTTCAATCGCCAGTTTATCCGGCTCGCCACGCGCGGGCGTTGCCTGCATTTGCTCGACTTTACTCATTACCGGCATTTCTTGTGCCGCGGTACTGGCATGCCACGGTTGATGTTCCTGCCGCGCGGTGCGCAGGCGGCGGGATTTCGCCATGCCGGAGAGTGCAGCGTCAGTGACCAGTTGCAGCGCGTCCGCCGGGCAATTCTCGACACAGGCAGGGCCGTTTTCGCGCCCTGCACACAGGTCGCATTTATGCGCGGTGGCTTTAACTTTACCCACGGCGACGGGCGTCAGGACGATTTGCATCGTACCAAATGGACAGGCCACCACGCAGGATTTACAGCCAATACACTTTTGCTGATTGACCTGAATGCTGTCATCAACGTGGCTGATCGCGCCATTAGGGCAGCTACGGGCGCAGGGCGCATCTTCACAATGGTGACAAGTCACTGCGCTACGTTGCTGCTGATGTTTAATAACCGTAATTCGGGGGTGGAAATGGTGCTGACTCAACACGTGTTGCTCATCATTGTGAGCCATCACACAGGCCACTTCACAAGCATGGCACCCCAGACATTGCTGACTGTTGGCCATAATAAAACGATTCATAACGACCTTCTTTTTTGGTTGTAAAAACCTTATTCTTTATATGAGTGTTGTTATTACCCGACTTAAACGGGGATCGGCAATGTTCATGTGCCCAGAACAAGTAACTATTTCGCTATAAACTGTGGCAGATCAAATAATCTCATCGCTTATCAAATTGCGTTTCAGCGAGCTGTAACATTCATTATTTTATGTGGAGAAGACGCGTGTGATTGTCAAACGCCCCGTCTCGGCCAGTCTGGCCCGGGCCTTTTTTTACATTGTGCTGCTGTCGATTCTTTCCACGGGTATCGCTCTGTTAACTCTGGCGAGCAGTTTGCGCGACGCTGAGGCTATCAATATTGCCGGATCGCTGCGTATGCAGAGTTATCGTCTGGGTTACGATCTGCAAAGCGGAAGTCCACAGCTTAACGCACACCGCCAACTGTTCCAGCAGGCACTGCATTCACCGGTATTAACCAATCTCAACGTCTGGTATGTGCCAGAGGCAGTAAAAGCCCGCTATGCGCATCTGAATGCCAACTGGCTGGAGATGAATAATCGGCTCATCAAGGGTGATTTGCCGTGGTATCAGGCCAATATTAATAATTATGTTAATCAGATAGACCTGTTCGTGCTGGCTCTACAGCACTACGCCGAACGAAAAATGCTGCTGGTGGTGGCGATTTCGCTGGCTGGCGGTATTGGCATTTTCACGCTGGTCTTTTTTACTTTGCGCCGCATACGCCATCAGGTGGTAGCCCCGCTGAATCAACTGGTTACCGCCAGTCAGCGTATTGAACACGGGCAGTTCGACTCGCCGCCGCTGGATACCAGCCTACCCAATGAACTGGGCCTGCTTGCAAAAACCTTTAACCAGATGTCGAGCGAGCTGCATAAGTTGTACCGCTCGCTGGAAGCGTCAGTAGAAGAAAAAACTCGCGATCTCCACGAGGCCAAGCGTCGCCTGGAGGTGTTGTATCAGTGTTCGCAGGCACTGAACACCAGCCAGATTGATGTGCATTGTTTCCGCCATATTTTGCAGATTGTTCGCGACAATGAGGCTGCTGAATATCTGGAGCTGAACGTTGGGGATAACTGGCGGATTAGCGAAGGGAAGCCAAACCCTGAGCTGCCAATGCAGATTTTACCGGTCACCATGCAAGAGACGGTTTACGGCGAGTTGCACTGGCAAAATAGCCACGTGTCATCATCAGAACCACTGCTTAACAGCGTTTCATCGATGCTGGGACGCGGTTTGTACTTTAATCAGGCGCAGAAGCATTTTCAGCAGTTGCTGTTGATGGAAGAACGCGCGACCATCGCCCGCGAACTGCACGACTCGCTGGCCCAGGTGCTTTCTTATTTACGTATCCAGTTGACGTTACTGAAGCGTTCGATACCCGAAGATAACGCCACTGCACAAAGTATCATGGCCGACTTCTCCCAGGCGCTGAATGATGCTTATCGGCAGTTACGCGAGCTGTTAACCACTTTCCGACTGACGCTACAGCAAGCGGATCTTCCCTCTGCGCTGCGTGAAATGCTGGATACATTACAAAACCAAACCAGCGCCAAACTGACGCTCGACTGCCGTCTGCCAACCCTGGCGCTGGATGCGCAGATGCAGGTGCATTTGTTGCAAATTATTCGCGAAGCGGTGCTGAACGCCATGAAGCACGCCAACGCCAGCGAAATTGCCGTTAGCTGCGTCACCGCGCCGGATGGCAATCACACAGTTTATATTCGCGACAACGGTATTGGCATCGGTGAACCGGAGGAACCCGAAGGCCATTATGGTCTGAATATCATGCGCGAGCGCGCGGAAAGATTGGGTGGGACGCTGACTTTTTCGCAACCTTCCGGCGGCGGCACGTTAGTGAGTATTAGCTTTCGCTCTGCGGAGAGCGAGGAAAGCCAGCAGATATGATGCTGCCTACTATTCATTAAATACTGGCATTTTAGGTTCAGTATAAAAGGGCATGATAATTTACATTATCTCCTTTTTTTCTCCACGATTGGCTCGTACCTTGCCGCTACAGTGAAGCAAGGCATGCCCATAACGATACGCAGAACTACGAGGTCCTCTTTTAATGGCGAATTTCTTTATTGATCGCCCCATTTTTGCCTGGGTGCTGGCAATTCTGTTGTGTCTGACAGGAACCCTGGCCATTTTCTCATTGCCCGTTGAACAGTACCCGGATCTCGCGCCCCCCAACGTGCGAGTGACCGCTAACTATCCTGGCGCATCGGCCCAGACGCTGGAAAACACCGTGACCCAGGTTATCGAACAGAATATGACTGGCCTCGATAACCTGATGTATATGTCATCACAAAGCAGCGGTACTGGACAGGCGTCAGTAACGCTCAGTTTTAAAGCTGGCACAGATCCAGACGAAGCAGTGCAACAGGTGCAGAACCAGTTGCAGTCTGCCATGCGTAAACTACCGCAGGCGGTGCAAAATCAGGGCGTGACGGTGCGTAAAACCGGCGATACCAACATTCTGACCATTGCCTTCGTCTCTACCGATGGTTCGATGGATAAACAGGATATTGCCGATTACGTTGCCAGTAATATTCAGGACCCGTTAAGCCGCGTGAACGGCGTTGGTGATATCGACGCTTACGGTTCGCAATATTCGATGCGTATCTGGCTGGATCCGGCAAAACTGAACAGTTTCCAGATGACCGCTAAAGATGTCACTGACGCCATTGAATCGCAGAACGCACAGATTGCGGTTGGACAGCTTGGCGGTACGCCTTCTGTCGATAACCAGGCACTCAACGCCACCATTAACGCCCAATCACTGTTGCAAACGCCAGAACAGTTCCGTGATATCACTCTGCGGGTAAATCAGGACGGTTCGGAAGTGAAACTGGGTGATGTCGCCACCGTCGAAATGGGAGCGGAGAAATACGATTATCTTAGCCGTTTCAACGGTAAACCAGCCTCGGGGCTGGGGGTAAAACTGGCCTCCGGTGCGAACGAAATGGCAACGGCAGAACTGGTGATCAACCGTCTGGATGAACTGGCGCAGTATTTCCCGCCCGGACTGGAGTACAAGGTGGCGTATGAAACCACCTCGTTTGTTAAGGCCTCCATTGAAGACGTAGTGAAAACTCTGTTAGAAGCTATCGCGCTGGTTTTCCTCGTCATGTATCTGTTCCTGCAAAACTTCCGCGCTACGCTGATTCCAACTATCGCCGTGCCGGTAGTGTTGATGGGAACCTTCTCGGTGCTTTATGCCTTCGGCTATAGCGTCAACACCTTAACCATGTTCGCGATGGTGCTGGCTATCGGCCTGCTGGTGGATGACGCCATTGTGGTGGTGGAAAACGTCGAACGTATTATGAGTGAGGAAGGACTCACTCCTCGCGAAGCCACACGTAAATCGATGGGGCAAATCCAGGGCGCACTGGTCGGGATTGCAATGGTGCTTTCTGCTGTATTTGTGCCAATGGCCTTCTTTGGCGGCACCACCGGGGCTATCTATCGCCAGTTCTCTATAACCATTGTTGCGGCAATGGTGCTGTCGGTTCTGGTGGCGATGATCCTGACTCCGGCATTGTGCGCTACGCTACTTAAGCCACTGAAAAAAGGTGAACATCACGGGCAGAAAGGCTTTTTTGCCTGGTTTAACCAGATGTTCAACCGCAACGCCGAACGCTACGAAAAAGGGGTGGCGAAAATTCTCCACCGCAGCCTGCGCTGGATTTTGATTTACGTCCTGCTGTTAGGCGGCATGGTGTTCCTGTTTCTGCGTCTGCCGACGTCGTTCCTGCCTCTGGAAGACCGTGGCATGTTTACCACCTCGGTACAGTTACCCAGCGGTTCGACTCAGCAACAGACTCTGAAAGTGGTGGAACAGATCGAGAAGTATTACTTCACCCATGAGAAAGACAACATCATGTCGGTGTTTGCCACTGTCGGTTCTGGCCCAGGGGGGAACGGGCAAAACGTGGCACGAATGTTTGTCCGCCTGAAAGACTGGAGCGAACGCGACAGTAAAACAGGCACCTCGTTTGCCATTATCGAACGTGCAACAAAAGAATTTAATAAAATCAAAGAAGCTCGCGTTATCGCCAGTAGCCCGCCTGCTATCAGCGGTCTTGGCAGTTCCGCTGGATTTGATATGGAGTTGCAGGACCACGCCGGGGCTGGTCACGATGCGCTGATGGCCGCGCGTAATCAGCTGCTGGCGCTCGCGGCGGAAAACCCAGAACTTACTCGTGTGCGCCATAACGGTCTGGACGACAGCCCGCAATTGCAGATTGATATCGACCAGCGCAAAGCGCAGGCACTGGGCGTTGCCATTGACGATATTAACGACACGCTGCAAACCGCGTGGGGCTCGAGCTATGTGAATGACTTTATGGATCGCGGTCGCGTGAAGAAAGTCTATGTGCAGGCTGCCGCGCCGTATCGCATGCTGCCAGATGACATTAACCTGTGGTATGTGCGTAACAAAGACGGCGGCATGGTGCCTTTCTCCGCCTTCGCGACCTCTCGCTGGGAAACAGGCTCGCCGCGTCTGGAACGCTATAACGGCTATTCTGCGGTAGAAATTGTCGGGGAAGCCGCCCCGGGCGTCAGTACGGGTACCGCGATGGATATTATGGAATCGTTGGTGAAGCAGTTGCCGAACGGCTTTGGACTGGAGTGGACAGCGATGTCGTACCAGGAACGACTTTCCGGAGCACAAGCTCCGGCGCTGTACGCCATTTCATTGCTGGTGGTATTCCTGTGTCTGGCTGCACTTTATGAAAGTTGGTCAGTACCGTTCTCGGTAATGCTGGTTGTACCGCTGGGGGTTATCGGCGCGCTGCTGGCAACCTGGATGCGTGGGCTGGAAAACGATGTGTACTTTCAGGTTGGCCTGCTAACAGTCATTGGTTTGTCGGCGAAAAACGCCATCCTGATTGTTGAGTTTGCCAACGAGATGAATCAAAAAGGCCACGACCTGTTTGAAGCGACACTCCACGCATGCCGTCAGCGTTTACGTCCGATTCTGATGACATCGCTGGCGTTTATCTTCGGCGTATTGCCGATGGCGATCAGCAGTGGTGCCGGTTCCGGTGGTCAACACGCCGTCGGTACTGGCGTAATGGGCGGGATGATTTCTGCCACCATTCTGGCGATTTACTTCGTGCCGCTATTCTTTGTGCTGGTGCGTCGTCGCTTCCCACTGAAGCCTCGACCAGAATAAGCAATAAAAAAGGCGACATACGTATGTGTCGCCTTTTTCAACTCTCTGATAAAGAACCTGACGTCAGGTTCTTTCATTTCCTGTTCTGAAAATTACTTACGAAGCATAACTTCGATAAAGTCTTTCCAGTTCCCCAGTTCACGTTCAATCATAACAACCTCTCTTATAATTATGGGTATTCTACGGAAACAATATACCGTGGTGAAGCTAATTTATTCGATTGCTGTGATTACTACCTCCGGGGTGAAGCCTACGTTAATACTATGGCCCTGTGACAGGGATTTTTATGTGATGAACAGCAACATTTCGACATATTCATACGGATTCTAATACTGAATTAATTCTGTTTAAAATACAAAAATATACCAAGAGGAACATTCTTAATAATTGCATTAAAATTGTTCACAACCATTTAATAATTGTTAAGTTAAATACCTTAATAATGTTATATTGCCTGATAATCATTTTCGGGAAATATGTATTGACCGTTAAATGATTAGTTATTCTTAATAATCGCAAAAGGATTCATTATGGTTACCCTTTACGGTATCAAAAATTGTGACACCATTAAAAAAGCACGTCGTTGGCTGGAAACCAATAACATCGACTTTCGCTTTCACGATTACCGTGTTGATGGCCTGAACAGTGAATTGTTGAACTCTTTTATCAATGAATTAGGCTGGCAAGCGTTACTTAACACCCGTGGCACCACCTGGCGCAAGCTGGACGAAGCTACCCGCAACAATATCACCGATGCGGCCTCCGCTATGGCATTAATGACTGAAATGCCTGCAATTATCAAACGCCCATTGCTCTGTGCGCCAGGGAAGCCTATGCTGCTGGGTTTCAGTGAATCCAGTTATCAGCAATTTTTCCATGAGGTGTAGTCTATGTCGTGTCCGGTTATTGAGCTGACACAGCAGCTTATTCGCCGCCCATCCTTAAGTCCTGATGATGCAGGATGTCAGGCAATCATGATCGACCGTCTGCAGGCAATCGGTTTTACCATTGAACGCATGGATTTTGCGGATACGCAGAATTTTTGGGCGTGGCGTGGACAGGGAGAAACCCTGGCCTTTGCCGGACATACTGACGTAGTCCCTCCTGGCGATGCCGACCGTTGGATCAACCCACCATTTGAGCCAACCATTCGCGATGGCATGTTGTTCGGGCGCGGCGCGGCTGATATGAAAGGTTCGCTGGCGGCAATGGTAGTGGCAGCAGAACGTTTTGTCGCGCAACATCCCAACCATAAAGGCCGACTGGCATTTCTGATCACCTCAGACGAAGAAGCCAGCGCCCACAATGGCACGGTCAAAGTAGTCGAAGCGTTAATGGCGCGTAATGAACGGCTGGATTACTGCCTGGTCGGTGAGCCGTCGAGTATCGAAGTGGTTGGCGATGTAGTGAAAAATGGCCGTCGCGGATCGTTAACCTGCAATCTCACCATTCATGGCGTGCAGGGGCATGTGGCCTATCCACATCTGGCAGATAACCCGGTACATCGTGCTGCGCCATTTCTCAATGAGTTAGTAGCTATTGAATGGGATCAGGGGAATGAATTTTTCCCGGCAACCAGTATGCAGATTGCCAATATTCAAGCGGGAACCGGCAGTAACAATGTTATTCCGGGTGAGCTGTTTGTGCAGTTTAACTTCCGCTTCAGTACTGAATTGACCGACGAAATGATCAAAGCGCAGGTGCTTGCCTTGCTGGAGAAATATCAACTGCGCTACACCGTCGACTGGTGGCTTTCTGGTCAGCCATTTTTGACAGCGCGCGGTAAACTGGTGGATGCGGTGGTGAACGCCGTTGAGCACTATAATGAAATTAAACCGCAGCTACTGACCACAGGCGGAACGTCCGACGGGCGCTTTATTGCTCGCATGGGGGCGCAGGTGGTGGAACTCGGGCCGGTCAATGCTACCATTCATAAAATTAATGAATGTGTGAATGCTGCCGACCTGCAGCTACTTGCCCGTATGTATCAACGTATCATGGAACAGCTCGTCGCCTGATGAGTCGTTCTGTAAGAGGAAATAAGCATGGACTGGCTGGCTAAATATTGGTGGATTCTGGTGATTGTCTTTTTGGTGGGCGTCCTGCTGAACGTGATTAAAGATCTCAAGCGCGTCGACCATAAGAAATTTCTCGCCAACAAGCCGGAGCTTCCCCCGCATCGTGATTTCAACGATAAGTGGGACGATGACGACGACTGGCCGAAAAAGGATCAACCGAAGAAGTAAGCTGAGGGGCCGGATAAGGCGTTAACGCCGCATCCGGCAACGGTGAACAATGCCTGATGCGACGCTCACGCGTCTTGTCAGGCCTACGCAGCTGTTATTACATCATTTCAATTACATCATCATCGCCAGGCTTACCACCACTTAGCGCTTCGTCGAAATAATGTTTCGGAATGGTATAACGCAAGTGATCCAGGGCAAATTGCATACTACGATTGTCGATCGCATGGCCCAAATTCTCCACGATATCCAGCGTTACATCACCACCGGCACTGATTAACGCTTCCTGCGCCGCAACCGCATGCGCCAAATCGATAACCGGATCTTCACCACCATGAATCAAGTGAATTGTCGTGGCTGTAGACGCGGTTTCCGGCAGGCTGGCATAGCGTCCATTAAAAGCAATGACGCGCGAGGCAAGGCCTGGCTCGGCTTTAATACTCTCCAGCGCCATAATCGCGCCTTGTGAGAAACCGATTAGCGCCGTGGCGTTAGCCGCTACTCCGCTCTGTTTCTGCCAGTAGCGCACCGTCTCAATAAAGGTCGGCATGATGGCATCCACACGCGCCTGGCGATTATCTTCCGTTATGCCCTGCACCGAAAACCACTGACGCCCCGCCGGATTACCGCTCGGCTCCGCGCCACCGACACTCACCACCAGCGCATCCGGGAACAGCGGCGCAAACCAGCTGCCGATCTCCCCCATCGCTACCGGGTTATCGCCGACGCCGTGAAAAAGCAGCAACAACTGTTGCGCAGGTTTATCCGGGCTTTGAACAACAAAATGGTCATGTTTCATGGCGAACTCCTTAACTGATGTCATTAATTTTACGCCGCTGACTCACAATGACCATGGGATAAAATTGAAGGAGTCAGTGAAAAAATTGCCATTGCGTTATGCGATCGCGCAGGCGTTCAGTGCGGGTATCATCAAGCGCGAATAGCGCCTGTGCCGCCTCTTCACGCTGACGGGCCAACAACGCCTTACGCCCCGAAAGTTTAAGTGTGGTACATAACTGCGCGTCGCTGACGTTTTTCTGCAAGCGCCCACGCAGCGCTGGTAATGTCAGTTCGCTGATTTGCAGCAGACGCATTAAACAGCCTAATGACGTTAAAAGCGGACGATGAGCGAAAGCAAAACCAGCCAGTTCCAGCCAGTCGCCGTCAGTAACCACGATATCGTTAAGCGGATCGACTGGAATAGTTTCGCCATTCCACTGCGCGATAATTTGCGCATCGCGGCGTAAACGAAAATGCTCACGTTCTGCCAACTGTTTACCCGCTTCGCTAATCGGTAACAACGCCATCGCCGTATAACAGCCGCTGCTGGCTTCGCGATGATTGCCCATCCGCACCAACACAAAACCGCATCGTTGCCAGAAACACCATAATTCCTCGGTGTAGCCAAAGCTTACCGAAAGGTAGTCGAGGCCATGCGTATATTGCAAAGCGCTGGCAATGAGCTGTTGCCCAACGCCTTCGCGCTGACGCGCCGGATGGACTGCAATCCGGCTGACCCGCCGTCCGCGCAATGTCGCCGCCTGTGGATTGCTGCCGTGCGCCGCCAGCGACTGGGCCACCAGATTACCCCGCGGGCGACGAAACCCCGCCCATACCGCCTGACTGAGTTCTTGAGATAATCCGCCCTCATCCACCAGCCACAGCGCCCCGGCGATCTCGTTTTCGCCAGCCGCCTGTAAAAAATGTTGCCCAGGCGCATCCATCATCCGGCGTAAATCCAGCGGCGAGGTCCGGTAGTGCGCACCAGACAATAGCTGATATACCTTTAACGGTGTATCTGGTTCGCTTCTCCATAACGCCTGTTCAAAAGCGGAAATGACGATGTCACCTTGTGGTTCGTGAGTGAAGTTTTCATCGTCAAAAACCAGTGCCTCACTGACTATTTTTTCCAGCGGGCATCCCTGCGCCCAGCGGATCGGCTGTTGCAGTTCAAAACGGTGTAAATGCGGAAAGCGGGCGCAAAATTTCAGCAAAAAACCACGTCCGGTGCCTTCATAGCCCTGTACCGTTGTAGTTAACAAAGTGCGTGAGAAACGCGATACAAGCTGATGCAACAGTGGTGCAGGAATGGCTGCGGCTTCGTCAACCACCAGCCAGTCGGCTTTTTCATCACTGGCTAATAAGGCATCTGGCGCCACAAAGCGATACTTCTCGCCCGCAAACTGCGCCAGCACATCCGTTGCAGCCTTCGCAGGTGCTGTAACAATCGCACTGCCAGAGATACGGGAAATGAGTTGCCCCGCCAGCGCCGACTTACCGCGCCCGCGCGCAGCAGTTACCGCAGCCACGCCTGGCGGCATGGTCAGCAGTTGCTGTAATATGTGCTGTTGTTCTGGTTGCGGCTCGCCAGTAGCAGGACGCCAGTCTGGATAAGGAGCAAAATGCGCCAACTTGAACGGCTGATTTTGTCGCCAGAGGATAGCGTTGTTATCCGCCGCAAGTACACGTTTGAGATGTTGGACAAAATGCGGCGTCGCAATAGGACCAGGGCAATCACTCCAGCGCAGCGAATCGACATCAGGATGGTTTTCCCATTCTTCCCACGCAGGGAGCAACAACACCAGCCAGCTTCCCGCTTTCAGCGTTCCGCTAAGTGCCGCAAAAGCAGCGGCATCAAAACCCTGGCGGGCGTCGAATACCGCATGCTGGAACTCGCGCCCAAGTAAAGTTTGTAGCGCTGATGGCGTACAGTGGTTTTCAGAAGCTGGCTGCGGCGAAACCCACAGCCAGTCGCCCGGTAATACGTCACGCAACTTAAGCGCATGCTCACCGCACCAGCTTCCTTCGCCGCTCAACACTAACAAGCGGCGAATCCCTTCACGTTTCATTTGCGCTGTTAATGTGTGAAACGCAGTCAGTTCAGCCATCCCTGCCCCGGAAGTTAAATGCTTTTACCAAAAGTATTGCATTGGGCCGGATCGCCGCTGTCGAAACCACGTTTAAACCAGCTGTAGCGCTGCTGAGATGTACCATGGGTAAAGCTGTCTGGCACCACCTGCCCCTGACTTTGCTGTTGTAAACGGTCATCGCCGATGGCCTGCGCCGCGTTCAGCGCCTCTTCCAGATCGCCGGTTTCCAGAACGCCTTGCTGCTGCATGCTATGCCCCCAGACACCGGCAAAGCAGTCGGCCTGGAGTTCCATACGCACAGATAAGCGGTTGGCTTCCGCTTGCGTCGCGTTTTGTTGCAGTTGACGGACTTTCGGCTCGATACCTAACAGTTTCTGCACGTGATGACCGACTTCATGGGCGATAACGTACCCTTGAGCAAAATCACCATCCGCGCCCAGTTTGTCTTTCATGTCATCATAGAAGGAGAGATCGATATAGACTGTGCCATCCGCCGGGCAATAAAACGGTCCCATAATGGACTGCCCCGCCCCGCAACCGGTGCGAGTCATTCCACGGTACATGACCAGCTTCGGTTGCTGGTAGGTCTTACCCATCTTCTCGAATTGCTGTCCCCAGGTGTCTTCCGTGGTTGCCAGAATCACCGAAGTGAATTTTGCTGCTTCGTCTTCATTTGGGCTAATTGAACGCGTTGATTGCTGTTGGGAAACGGGCTGCCCGGTCATTAATCCAGTTAAATCAACACCATAGTAGCCAGCGACCAACACAACCACCAGTAAAATTAACCCGCCTTTACCGGTTGGTAGGCGAAAACCGGGACCGCCCATTGACGGACCACCGGAACTGTTTCGCCTGTCTTCAACATTGTCACTTTCACGACGCCCTTGCCAGCGCATAGATACCTCAACAATATATTCATTATAGGAATGATCGTAGGTGGTTCAGGGGAAGATTACCACAGGAAAACGGGAGGAAATGATGGAGGAATGAGCGTTCAATGCACATCTTACGAGAGCGGTTGTCTTGCCGTGCCAGCAGCACGGCAAGACGATGAACAGAAAAATCAGTCCAGCTGTACACCCAGGCGGCGGGCGACGGCTTCATAGGCTTCGATCAGGCCACCGAGGCTCTGGCGGAAACGGTCTTTGTCCATTTTCTCCAGCGTTTCTTTGTCCCACAGGCGGCTACCGTCCGGGGAGAACTCATCACCCAGTACCACTTCGCCTTTGTACAGACCAAACTCCAGCTTGAAATCGACCAGAATCAGACCGGCATCGTCGAACAGTTTTTTCAGCACGTCGTTCGCTTTGTAGGTCAGCTCTTTCATGCGCGCCAGGTTCTCTTTGCTTACCCAGCCAAAGGTTTCGCAGTAAGATTCGTTGACCATCGGATCGTGCATGGCGTCGTTTTTCAGGAACAGATCGAACAGCGGCGGGTTCAGCTCAATACCTTCTTCGATTCCAAGACGTTTCACCAGAGAGCCAGCAGCACGGTTACGCACGACACATTCAACCGGCACCATATCCAGTTTTTTCACCAGACATTCGGTATCAGAGAGCAGACGCTCCATTTGAGTCGGGATACCCGCTTCAGCCAGTTTGCTCATAATGAAGTAGTTGAACTTGTTGTTCACCATACCTTTGCGATCAAACTGCTCAATGCGCGCGCCATCCCCTGCTGACGTATCATTGCGGAATTCGAGCACCAACAGGCCCGGGTTTTCCGTGCTGTATACGGTTTTCGCTTTACCACGATACAACTCAGCTTGCTTTTGCATCTTTATCACTCCTGGGTGTGAATTAACGTTTTAAAATCTTTTGCTGTCTGGTGTGCCTGTCGTTTTGTCGGCTGTACCGTGAACGCCTTAACCGACCTACGCCGACAAACAAATTTCGTGCGAATTAACGCTAAAATCGCGTTTTTCTGCTGACGCACACGTTTGCGTATCATATCAGAAAAAAGGGCCGGATGACTCCAGCCCTGTATTTTTACTTGCTAAACGCAGCCTGGAAGACTGATACCAGTGCGTCGTTTTGGCTTTGGGTCAGCGTATGACCTTTTGGATCAATAAACTGTAAGCTGCTGCGGTTATCTAAATCACCGACCTGCAATTTGTAGTCGCCGGATGCCAGTTCAGGATCACGGGCGCCCAGTTCCTGCCAGTCGCTGTCAGACAGTGGCTTGTAAGTTACGGCCATGCTGCCCTGTGAACGAGTGCTGTCGGTCACTTTCATGCCCACTTTTTCCAGCGCAGCAGGCAGACGTTGCCATACTACGTTGAACGGACCACGCACGACCAGCATCGGTAAACCAGTGTCGTCAGCGCCGCTTTGTACATCCATTGTTGTGGAAGCACGGTTTTGCGCCGCATTAGCCGCGTCAGTGACGGATTTATCCAGGCCAGCGGAAATGACGTTCATCATCTCAGCACTGTAACGCTGCATAGACGCCGCATCTGCAACCGGCTTGCCAGCCTGCTCCAGGTTCAGCAATTTCACCGTTACCGCCTGCTGATAACCCTGCGGTTTAACGGAGATTTGATAACGACCACGATATTGCTCGTCTTCGTCCAGACGGTTCCATTGAACCCAATCGGTGGTCAGCGTCTGACCGGCATCATCGCGTTGGGTAATGGTATAGTTTTTCGCCTGCAGCACGCTAACGACCTGCGGCCACAGAGTATTGCCACGACCATTTTCCACCAGCAGCGAAGCTGTATCGCCCGTGAACTGGGTACGCGCACCTGAAACCAGCGCCAGCGGCTGGGCTGGTGGACGAATATCTAACGCTTTGCCAACTGCGCCACTACCGTTAGTTACCGGAATCGCATAGTCGCCGGAGGTCACCGGCAAAATCATTCCTGCCGGGGCGTGAAGTTCTGCAAGCGGTGCCGCTTCCAGGTAGGCTTCATCGCCGCTCACCTGACGCTTATAACGTGAGTCCGAACTACAGGCTGCGAGTAAAAGAACAAGCGAAACACCCGCAACCTTCGCCAGGCGCGACTTTTGTACAGAGTAAGCCATCAAATCTCCCTAAACTTTACAGCAAACCGGCATGCTTAAGCGCCGCTCTGACCGTCTCACGACCACTGTCGGTGATTGGCGTCATTGGCAGGCGTAGCGTATCGGTCGCCACAAGACCCAGTTCCTTACATGCCCATTTCACAGGGATTGGATTGGGTTCGACAAATAGTTTGTTGTGTAATGGCATCAGACGCTGATTAATAACGCGTGCCTCGGCAAAATGCCCTTCTGCCGCCAGTTTGCACATCTGGGCCATATCTCGCGCTGCGACGTTAGCCGTAACGGAAATTACGCCATGACCGCCTAACTGCATGAAATCCAGCGCGCTTGCATCATCGCCGCTCAGCAGAACAAAATCGTCTGAAACCAGCTCTTTGATCTGGTTTACCCGCGTTAAGTTCCCTGTTGCTTCTTTGATTCCGACAATATTTTTTACTTTCGCCAGACGGCCCACCGTTTCTGGTAGCAGATCGCAACCAGTACGGGACGGCACATTATACAGAATTTGCGGCAGGTCAGTATGTTCAGCGATGGCCTTGAAATGCTGATACAGACCTTCTTGCGATGGGCGGTTGTAATAAGGGGTTACCGTCAGGCAGCCAACAACACCGCTGTCGTTGAAGCGCTGCGTCAGGTTAATGGCTTCTGTGGTGGCGTTAGCACCGGTCCCGGCAATCACCGGAATGCGCCCATCAGCCAGCTCCAGCGTCATCATCACGACATCGACATGCTCGTCATGGTTCAGAGTAGCGGACTCACCAGTAGTACCAACAGAAACGATCGCCGAAGTACCGCTGGCGACATGATAATCAATCAGTTTTTTTAAGCTAGCCCGACAGACATTACCTTTTTCATCCATCGGAGTAACAATCGCGACAATACTTCCCGTGAACATGGGCCATCCTCTGTGCAAACAAGTGTCTCAATGGTACGTTTGGTATGGCATTAAAAGCAAGCAAACAGAACCGTTCTGATTGTTGTATGCATGTTTTTTTTATGCTTTCCTTAGGAACATCTCACCCCCTTAAAGGAATAACCAGTTTGACACTGTCATCGCAACATTATCTGGTGATCACTGCGCTGGGTGCCGATCGCCCAGGAATTGTGAATACCATCACCCGTCATGTCAGTAGTTGCGGCTGTAATATCGAAGACAGTCGCCTGGCGATGTTGGGAGAAGAGTTCACGTTTATCATGCTGCTTTCCGGTTCATGGAACGCCATCACCTTGATTGAATCAACGTTACCGTTGAAAGGCGCCGAGCTGGATCTTTTAATCGTGATGAAACGAACGACCGCTCGCCCATGTCCACCTATGCCCGCATCTGTCTGGGTTCAGGTCGATGTGGCGGACTCCCCGCATTTAATTGAGCGCTTCACAGCACTTTTCGACGCGCACCATATGAACATTGCAGAACTGGTGTCACGCACGCAACCTGCTGAAAATGAAAGGGCTGCGCAGCTACATATTCAGATCACCGCCCACAGCCCGGCGTCTGCGGACTCAGCAAATATTGAGCAAGCGTTCAAAGCACTATGTACAGAACTCAATGCGCAAGGCAGTATTAACGTCGTCAACTATTCCCAACATGATGAACAGGATGGAGTTAATTAATGAATCCACTGAAAGCCGGTGACATCGCACCGAAATTTAGCTTGCCGGACCAAGACGGAGAACAAGTTAATTTGACCGACTTCCAGGGACAGCGTGTTCTGGTTTATTTCTACCCGAAAGCCATGACCCCCGGCTGTACCGTACAGGCCTGCGGCTTACGCGATAACATGGAAGAGTTAAAAAAAGCGGGCGTTGATGTGCTCGGTATCAGCACCGATAAACCTGAAAAACTTTCCCGTTTCGCAGATAAAGAACTGCTTAACTTTACGCTTCTGTCCGATGAAGACCACCAGGTATGCGAACAATTCGGCGTCTGGGGCGAGAAGTCTTTCATGGGCAAAACCTACGATGGTATTCACCGTATCAGCTTCCTGATCGATGCCAACGGCAAAATCGAACACGTATTTGACGATTTCAAAACCAGCAATCACCACGACGTAGTGCTTAACTGGCTAAAAGAACACGCCTGATTACTTTGCTCCATTCCGTGCTGGCTGCGCTTGCGGCCAGCACATTTCACATCCGGTGATGTAAATCACGCCCTGCGACACTCGTTTCAAAGCCCTTTTCGCTGAAGATTACTCTTGCGGGATTTGACCATCCGGCCAGGCATGGATTACTGCTTTGATTAGCGTTGCCAGTGGGATAGCGAAGAATACGCCCCAGAATCCCCACAGCCCACCGAAAATCACCACCGATAAAATAATCACCAGCGGATGCAGGTTCACGGCTTCAGAGAACAACACCGGTACGAGTAAGTTACCGTCCAGCGCCTGGATAATCAGATACACCGCGAAGCAGCTCCAGAACTCGGTGCCAGCGCCAAACTGGAATAGCGCCACGCCGACCACCGGAATGGTCACCACAAATGCGCCAATGTACGGAATAAGCACCGAGAAACCAACCAGCACCGCCAGCAGCAGCGAATAGTTCAGCCCGAAGAGTAAGAATCCCAGCCAGGTGGCGATCCCCACCACGATCATCTCCAGTACCTTGCCACGGATGTAGTTGGTGATTTGCTGGTTCATCTCCTTCCACACCTGCCCTGCCAGTCCACGGTTGCGCGGCAGCACCCGACGAACGGCATTCAGCATTTGCTCTTTGTCTTTCAGCAGGAAGAAGACCATCAATGGCACCAGCACCAGATAGACGGCAATGGTCAGCAAACCGACCAACGAGGCGAGGGAGATTTTCACCACTGAATCGCCCATGGTAAGCATCCGGCTACGCATATTCTCAGCCATCGCATCAATAATGCCCGCGTCCATCAACGCCGGATAGCGGCGCGGCAACGTGGCGGCAAAATCAGAAAGCTTATTGAGCATACCCGGCATATCGCGGATTAAATAAATGCCCTGTTGCCAGGCGATAGGCATGACCACAAATGCCATCAGTAGCAGGATGCCAACAAACAGGACCAGCACAATCGACGTCGCCCAACGGCGGGAACAGCCAATAGATTGCAGGCGCACAGTGGGCCATTCCAGCAAATAGGCCAGCACAATAGCCACCAGCAGCGGCGCGAGTAATCCACTAAAGAAAAAGATAATGCCAAAACCGGCAACTAAAATAACCAGCAAGGCAATCGCTTCCGGGTCGCTAAAACGGCGGCGATACCATTGCATCAACATTTCGAGCATAAAGACCTTCCCTGAACCTCAAGAGGGGGATTGCGATCCGCAATTGTATCGAAATGTCACAAAAAAGACTTCGCTTTTTATGACGGATTCAGGAAACTAAAAAGTCATTTGAGTGGGTTAATCTTCACCGTTACACTCAAAGGCGGCGCGGTGGGAACGATATTTCACAGTATCGGTCAAATGACTATCTCCAGAAATACAGGACAGAGGTTATGTTCAGGCAGTTGAAAAAAAACCTGGTTGCTACCCTCATTGCTGCTGTGACCCTCGGTCAGGTAGCCCCGGCGTTTGCCGATAGCGCAGACACCTTGCCGGATATGGGAACCTCCGCAGGAAGCACGCTTTCCATTGGTCAGGAAATGCAAATGGGCGACTATTATGTTCGCCAGTTACGCGGCAGCGCGCCGTTAATTAATGATCCGCTATTAACGCAATACATTAACTCGCTGGGGATGCGTCTGGTTTCGCATGCCAATTCAGTTAAGACGCCATTCCATTTCTTTCTGATCAATAACGACGAAATTAACGCCTTTGCTTTCTTTGGCGGCAACGTAGTGCTGCATTCTGCCCTGTTCCGTTATTCCGATAACGAAAGCCAACTGGCTTCGGTTATGGCGCATGAAATCTCCCACGTCACCCAGCGCCACCTGGCGCGAGCGATGGAAGATCAGCAACGTAGCGCACCACTCACCTGGGTCGGGGCGTTAGGTTCTATTTTACTGGCGATGGCCAGCCCGCAGGCGGGAATGGCAGCGCTGACCGGTACGCTGGCGGGAACACGCCAGGGGATGATCAGCTTCACCCAGCAAAACGAACAGGAAGCAGACCGCATTGGGATTCAGGTGCTGCAACGCTCGGGGTTCGATCCGCAGGCGATGCCGACCTTCCTCGAAAAATTGCTCGATCAAGCGCGTTACTCTTCGCGTCCGCCGGAAATTTTGCTGACTCACCCGTTGCCGGAAAGCCGTCTGGCTGATGCTCGTAACCGTGCTAATCAGATGCGCCCGATGGTGGTGCAATCGTCAGAAGATTTCTATCTGGCGAAAGCGCGTACTCTAGGGATGTACAATTCCGGACGTAATCAGCTCACCAGCGACTTGCTGGATGAATGGGCGAAAGGCAATGTTCGTCAGCAACGGGCGGCACAGTATGGCCGTGCTTTACAGGCGATGGTAGCCAATAAATTCGATGAAGCACGGAAAACGCTTCAGCCATTATTGGCGGCAGAACCGGCTAACGCATGGTTTCTCGATCTGGCAACCGATATTGACCTTGGGCAACACAAAGCCAATGACGCGATCAATAGGCTGAAAAATGCCCGCGATTTACGCACCAGTCCGGTGTTGCAGCTCAACCTGGCAAACGCGTATCTGCAAGGCGGTCAACCGCAGGAAGCGGCCAATATTCTGAATCGCTATACTTTTAATAATAAAGATGACAGCAATGGCTGGGATTTGCTGGCACAGGCGGAGGCCGCGCTAAATAACCGCGATCAGGAACTGGCTGCGCGAGCAGAAGGTTATGCGCTGGCCGGGCGACTCGACCAGGCCATTTCTCTGTTAAGTAGCGCAAGTTCGCAGGTGAAATTAGGCAGTCTACAACAAGCGCGTTACGATGCGCGCATCGACCAGTTGCGCCAGTTGCAGGAACGCTTTAAGCCTTATACCAAGATGTAATTCGCATTAAAGGAAGAACAATGACCAAACAGGTAAAAATCTACCACAACCCACGCTGCTCAAAGAGCCGTGAAACGCTGAACCTGCTGAAAGAAAATGGTGTGGAGCCGGAAGTGGTGCTCTATCTTGAGACACCCGCCGATGCGGCAACGCTACGTAATTTGCTGAAAATGTTGGGTATGAATAGCGCCCGTGAATTGATGCGCCAGAAAGAGGATCTTTATAAAGAGCTGAATCTTGCAGACAGTTCGCTTAGCGAAGAGGCGCTGATTCAGGCGATGGTGGATAATCCGAAGCTGATGGAACGCCCGATTGTGGTCGTGAATGGCAAAGCGCGTATTGGTCGTCCACCGGAGCAGGTGCTGGAAATCGTGGGTTAAGATGTACCCCTTCGGTAGCTAAGGCATATTGCCGGATGCGACGCTTGCCGCGTCTTATCCGGCCTACAAATACAATGAACTTGATTCGAGTAAGTCGGATAAGGCGCTCGCGCCGCATCCGACAATAAACGTCCTGTCTACAGCTTCAGGATCTCTTTCACAAACGGAATGGTCAACTTACGTTGTGCCGTAATCGATGCGCGATCCAGCTGATCCAACGTCATAAATAACGTGCGCATCTCTCTATCAAGCCGCTTCAGCAAGAAACGTCCCACATCTTCCGGCAGTTCAAAACCACGCAAACGGGCGCGTAACTGTAAAGCCTGCAATTTGTCTTCATCAGAAAGTGGCTGCAACTTGTAGATCTGCCCCCAGTCGAGACGTGACGCAAGATCCGGTAACCCCAGATTCAACTGACGAGGTGGACGATCACCAGTGATCAGCAACCGTGTTTTACCTGACTCCAGAATCCGATTGTAGAGATCGAAAATCGCCATCTCCCACAACTCATCGCCAGCAATACACTCAATATTGTCGATGCAAACCAGCGACAGTTGTTCCATACCATCGAGCACTTCCGGAACAAACCAGGTGCGTTTATCCAGCGGGACATAACCTACCGCATCGCCACGCTGCGACAATTCCGCGCAAGCCGCGTGCAGCAGATGGCTGCGCCCCGCGCCTTCGCGTGCCCAGAGATAGATGTAACCGCTATGTTCCTGACGCAGCACGTTTTTCATCGCGGCCAGTAAAGAGGAGTTATCCCCCGGCCAGAAACTTGCAAAGGTTTCGTCGTCAGGAAGATAAAGTGGCAAAGAGAGCTGTGCCGGTGTGTTCAGAGATACCTCAACCAGGGATTTCACAAAATCACGAGAAGTTTACCACAGAATTCCATCATGTTTGAACCGGGCAGCATTACTGCCCGGTCGCTACATTATTTTTCTGTTATATCGGCGTCTTCTGCATCCAACACCACTTCTTCCGGACGGAGCACGCTAATCAATTTAAAGATCAGGCTTAAGCCAATGCCGACGATGGTCGCCAACGCCATACCTTTCAGCTCTGCCGCACCGATGTTTACCTTCGCACCGCTGACACCGATGATCAGGATCACGGAAGTCAGGATCAAGTTCTGTGCTTTGTTGTAGTCCACTTTCGATTCAATAAGTACACGAATACCAGAAGCGCCGATGACACCGTAAAGCAGCAGCGAAACGCCGCCCATCACCGGCAGTGGGATCATCTGGATAGCCGCAGCCAGTTTACCAACACAGGAGAGCAGAATGGCGAAGATCGCCGCACCACCGATTACCCAGGTACTGTAGACGCGGGTGATCGCCATAACGCCGATGTTTTCCCCGTAGGTAGTGTTTGGCGTGGAACCAAAGAACCCGGAGATAACGGTCGACAGGCCGTTAGCGAACATGGAACGGTGCAGGCCCGGATCGCGCAGCAGATCTTTTTTCACGATGTTAGCCGTTACCACCAGATGCCCCACGTGTTCGGCAATAACCACCAGCGCCGCAGGCAGAATGGTCAAAATGGCAAACCACTCAAAGCGCGGCGTGTAAAAGGTCGGCAGAGCAAACCAGTGAGCGTTAATAATCGGCGTGGTATCGACAATACCCATTGCGAAGGAGAGCGCGTACCCCACCAACACGCCAATCAAAATCGGGATAATCGCCAGGAAACCGCGGAACAGAACGGAACCTAAAACCGTAACCGCAAGGGTAGTAATGGAGATAATGATGGTTTTGGAATCTGGCGTTTGCCCTTCAGCCGGGAGTAAGCCAGCCATGCCAGCGGCCACGCCCGCCAGCTCCAGACCGATGACAGCAACGATTGCCCCCATTGCCGCTGGAGGAAACAGCACATCCAGCCAGCCAGTCCCTGCTTTCTTCACAATAAAAGAAACCAGACAGAACAGCACGCCGCACATAATAAAGCCGCCCAGCGCGACTTCATAACCCAACGGCAACAGCAATAACACCGGAGAAATAAAGGCAAAGCTCGAACCAAGATAAGCCGGGATTTTCCCTTTACAGATGAAGAGATACAGCAGCGTTCCGATACCGTTAAATAACAGTACGGTCGCCGGGTTGATATGAAATAAGACGGGCACCAGGACGGTTGCACCAAACATGGCGAACAAATGTTGTAAACTAAGCGGGATTGTCTGTAAAAGTGGCGGTCTTTCACTCACCCCGATAGCACGGCGCGTCATAGTATTATCCTCTGTATATTATGTGTTATAGGCGCTTTACTCAAAAAAAAGCCGACTCTTAAAGTCGGCTTTAATTATTTTTATTCGTTATTTCGTACCAAAGATTTTATCACCAGCATCGCCGAGGCCCGGAATAATGTATCCGTGCTCATTCAGCCCCTGGTCAATCGATGCGGTATACAGCTCGACGTCCGGATGCGCTTTTTCCAGCGCAGCGATACCTTCTGGCGCAGCCACCAGCACCAGCACTTTAATGCTGCTGCAGCCCGCTTTTTTCAGCAGGTCGATGGTCGCGATAACGGAACCACCGGTTGCCAGCATTGGGTCAACGATCAGCGCCATACGCTCATCGATGTTAGAAACCAGTTTCTGGAAGTACGGTACCGGCTCCAGTGTTTCTTCATCACGGTACATACCGACTACGCTGATGCGCGCGCTCGGAACGTTTTCCAGAACACCGTCCATCATCCCCAGACCCGCACGCAGAATTGGCACCACGGTAATTTTCTTACCTTTGATCTGGTCAATTTCTACCGGGCCGTTCCAACCTTCGATAGTGACTTTTTCCGTTTCGAGGTCGGCGGTCGCTTCGTAAGTCAGCAGGCTACCCACTTCGGAAGCGAGTTCGCGAAAGCGCTTGGTACTGATATCTTGCTCACGCATCAGTCCCAGCTTGTGTTTGACGAGTGGGTGTTTGACTTCCACGATCTTCATACTCTTTCTCCTTTGAGGGCAGCCACAAAAAAAATCGACGGATTATACCGCCATTCTTTTCATCGACAACATTTTTTTACTTGATGCTGATCAAGCATAGGCGGGGTTGCCAGGAATAGAGTAGCAAATCTCAGTACTCATCAGCTTTTGCGCCAGGATGCGCGAGACATGAAAAAACGGAAAAGTAAAAAAGAGCAAGCGTGGGCGGAAGCCTCTACTTTTGAGAAGGTGTTATACCGGAGCTATCAGGCAGCTTTTGTGATTTTTAGCCTGTGGACTGGCTGGGTGGTTTATGATGAAGTGCAGATGCGGCAAGACTCAGTTGCGACGATGTCAACGATTTACAATGTGCGTTTCATCTCACCGGAAGAAGCTGCAAGTAAAGGCTTATGTAAACTACATGGCCGGAACGCGAATTGCGATTTTCGATATACCTTCACCGTTGAATTTCAGGCGAGTGGACGCAAAAGAACAGCAGAATTTATTGATACGTCCTGGAATCCCGGCAACAGAAAGTCTGTCTGTATCAATTATGTGAAAAGCAAACCCGAGATTGTAAAATTTTGCCACGCCTTCTGGTTCAAACTTCACAAAGACTATTTTGGGTTCCCCTTCGGCTTCTGGTCATTGACCATAATGGGTGCATTAGGCATCGCTGTCACCATTGCCGCTGAAAAAGTAAAACAGCGATTCCGGCGAGCATCTCAACCGCCACCAAAACAGCAGTGGTATCGGATTAGCGACAGGCAAACCGGACAGCTACTGTTGGAAACAAATAATAAAAAAGAGGTCAATATTCTGCTGAATCAAAAGAAAATAACCGCCATCAGAGGCGGGGGAAACAGCGAGATTGTGACGATCAACGGCAGGAAAATAGCGCGTTCCTGGGTTATTTACGAGGTGATTGAACGCAATTCCAGGCGCACGAAGAAAAAAGCATCCTAACGCGGCCAGCTTTCGCTGGTCGTTCCATGATTACAGCTTCTCGCCGTTAGAGACGATCACCTCTTTATACCAGTTGAACGATTTTTTACGGCTGCGTGCTAGCATGCCGTTACCTTCGTTATCTTTATCAACGTAAATAAAGCCGTAGCGTTTTTTCATCTCGTTAATATGGGCTGCGAGATAATCAATACGGTACTGGTCGTTCACCGTACCGTCGCTTTCCTGCACGTCGATCGAGCCAAAACCGTTCTCTACGATAAACAGCTGTAGCTGATAGTGGTCACAGAACCAGTTCAGCGAATAGCGCAGCCCTACCGGGTCAATCTGCCATCCCCAATAGAATTTATGCACGTATGGGTTAGAAACCAGGCTGGTTGTTTATCTCGTTAAAGGTCATCCAGTACTTCACTGGATGCTGATAATGGGTGAAGACAACCTGGGCAAAGCGCACGAAGAAGTCGATGAGTTTACGGTTACGCCTGCCGTCATTACATCAGCCACGTTTTCATAGCAAAGTTATCGAAGCGACGGATAGCGCCGCCCATTTTTAGCGCGGTGCCGCCAATATCAAATGCTGCAATGCCCATCGTTCTCATCCTTCCCGAATGGTAAAACGACACGCTGACTTCTCGTTTCCGCAAAAACAGAAACCGATTTCAGTTGCACCATGTGCATTCAACGCAACTGATGCAAGGACAAAAATGTACCCGGTTTCATTTTCGTGAATAGTATCAAAGTTGACCGCGTTCTCAGGCCGAACGGCAAAAATCCACCCCCTAAAAAATGGATGCACAATGGGCTCGCAAACGTTTGCTTAGACTGTTAGAATTGCGCCGATTTTTCTTGCTAACGCAAACGCGTGGAGACTTAGCAGTGACCGACAAAACCTCTCTCAGCTATAAAGATGCCGGTGTTGATATTGACGCAGGAAACGCTCTGGTTGACCGAATCAAGGGGACTGTGAAGAAAACCCGTCGCCCGGAAGTGATGGGGGGATTGGGTGGATTCGGCGCATTGTGCGCGCTGCCGCAAAAATATCGTGAACCCGTACTGGTTTCCGGCACTGACGGTGTAGGCACCAAGCTACGTCTGGCGATGGACTTAAAACGTCACGACACCATTGGTATTGATCTGGTCGCCATGTGTGTTAATGACCTGGTGGTGCAAGGCGCGGAACCGCTGTTTTTCCTCGACTATTACGCAACCGGAAAACTGGATGTTGATACCGCTTCAGCGGTGATTAGCGGCATCGCGGAAGGTTGTCTGCAATCGGGCTGTTCGCTGGTGGGTGGCGAAACGGCAGAAATGCCGGGGATGTATCACGGCGAAGATTACGATGTCGCTGGTTTCTGTGTTGGGGTGGTAGAAAAATCAGAAATCATCGACGGTTCTAAAGTTAGCGACGGCGATGTGCTCATTGCGCTCGGCTCCAGCGGCCCGCACTCGAACGGTTACTCGCTGGTACGCAAAATTCTCGAAGTCAGCGGTTGCGACCCGCAAACTACAGAGCTGGACGGAAAACCTTTAGCCGATCATCTGCTGGCGCCAACCCGTATTTATGTGAAGTCAGTGCTGGAATTGATTGAAAAGGTTGATGTTCACGCCATTGCGCACCTGACCGGCGGCGGTTTCTGGGAAAACATTCCTCGCGTATTACCAGAAAACACTCAGGCAGTGATTGATGAATCCTCCTGGCAGTGGCCGGAAGTGTTCAACTGGCTGCAAACGGCAGGTAACGTCAGCCGCCATGAAATGTATCGTACCTTCAACTGCGGCGTCGGGATGGTTATCGCCCTGCCTGCTCCGGAAGTGGACAAAGCTCTCGCCCTGCTCAATGCCAACGGTGAAAACGCGTGGAAAATCGGTATCATCAAAGCTTCTGATTCCGAACAACGCGTGGTTATCGAATAATGAATATTGTGGTGCTTATTTCCGGCAACGGAAGTAATTTGCAGGCAATTATTGATGCCTGTAAAACCAACAAAATTAAAGGCACCCTACGGGCAGTTTTCAGCAATAAGGCCGACGCGTTCGGCCTTGAGCGCGCCCGCAAAGCAGGTATCGCAACGCATACGCTAATTGCCAGCCAATTTGACAGTCGGGAAGACTATGATCGGGAGTTGATGCACGAAATCGACATGTACGCCCCCGATGTAGTAGTTCTGGCCGGTTTTATGCGCATTCTCAGCCCAGCGTTTGTTTCCCACTTCGCCGGGCGTTTGCTAAACATTCACCCTTCCCTGCTACCGAAATATCCCGGCTTGCATACCCATCGTCAGGCACTGGAAAATGGCGATGAAGAACACGGTACATCAGTGCATTTCGTCACCGATGAGCTGGACGGCGGCCCGGTGATTTTGCAGGCTAAAGTTCCGGTTTTTGCCGGTGATACGGAAGATGAAATCACCGCTCGCGTGCAAACTCAGGAACATGCTATTTACCCGCTGGTCATTAGCTGGTTTGTTGATGGTCGTCTGAAGATGCATGAAAACGCCGCGTGGCTGGATGGTCAGCGTCTTCCACCGCAGGGCTACGCCGCCGACGACGAGTAATCTTCCGCATATTTAAAGCGCCAGCGCTACTGCTGGCGCATCTCATTTCTCCTGTAAATCGCAGGCTTCAGCAGTTTTTTTCCCCCTTTTCTGGCATAGTTGGACATCTGCCAACATTGCTCGCCATAATATCCAGGCAGTGTCCCGTGAATAAAACGGAGTAAAAGTGGTAATGGGTCAGGAAAAGCTATACATCGAGAAAGAGCTCAGTTGGTTATCGTTCAATGAACGCGTGCTTCAGGAAGCGGCGGACAAATCTAACCCGCTGATTGAAAGGATGCGTTTTCTTGGGATCTATTCCAATAACCTTGATGAGTTCTATAAAGTTCGCTTCGCTGAACTGAAGCGACGGATCATTATTAGCGAAGAACAAGGTTCTAACTCTCATTCCCGCCATTTGCTGGGCAAAATTCAATCCCGCGTGCTGAAAGCCGATCAGGAATTTGACGGCCTTTACAATGAACTGCTACTGGAGATGGCGCGTAACCAGATCTTCCTGATTAATGAACGCCAACTCTCCGTTAATCAACAAAACTGGCTGCGTCATTATTTTAAGCAGTATCTGCGTCAGCACATTACGCCGATTTTAATCAATCCTGACACTGACTTAGTGCAGTTTCTGAAAGATGATTATACCTATCTGGCGGTGGAGATAATTCGTGGCGATACCATCCGTTACGCGCTGCTGGAGATCCCATCGGATAAAGTTCCGCGCTTTGTGAATTTGCCGCCGGAAGCACCGCGTCGACGCAAGCCAATGATTTTATTGGATAACATTCTGCGTTACTGCCTTGATGATATCTTCAAAGGCTTCTTTGATTATGACGCGCTGAATGCCTATTCGATGAAGATGACCCGCGACGCCGAATACGATTTAGTACACGAGATGGAAGCCAGCCTGATGGAGCTGATGTCTTCCAGTCTGAAGCAGCGTTTAACCGCAGAACCCGTACGTTTTGTTTATCAGCGTGATATGCCTAACGCGCTGGTTGAAGTGTTGCGTGAGAAACTGACTATTTCCCGTTACGACTCTATCGTCCCTGGCGGTCGTTACCACAATTTTAAAGACTTTATTAATTTCCCTAATGTCGGCAAAGCGAATCTGGTTAACAAACCACTGCCGCGTTTACGCCATATCTGGTTTGATAAAGCCCAGTTCCGCAACGGTTTTGATGCCATTCGCGAACGCGATGTTCTGCTCTATTACCCTTATCACACCTTTGAGCACGTACTGGAACTGTTGCGTCAGGCCTCGTTCGATCCGAGCGTGCTGGCGATTAAAATCAACATTTACCGTGTGGCAAAAGATTCACGCATCATCGACTCGATGATCCACGCAGCGCACAACGGCAAGAAAGTGACCGTGGTGGTTGAACTACAGGCACGTTTTGACGAAGAAGCTAACATTCATTGGGCGAAGCGACTAACCGAAGCTGGCGTGCACGTTATCTTCTCTGCGCCGGGGCTGAAAATTCACGCCAAACTGTTCCTGATTTCACGTAAAGAAAACGGTGAAGTCGTCCGTTATGCGCATATCGGGACCGGGAACTTTAACGAAAAAACCGCACGTCTTTATACCGACTATTCGCTGCTGACCGCCGATGCGCGCATCACCAACGAAGTGCGGCGGGTGTTCAACTTTATTGAAAACCCATACCGTCCGGTGACATTTGATTATTTAATGGTGTCGCCGCAAAACTCCCGCCGCCTGTTGTATGAAATGGTGGATCGCGAGATCGCCAACGCACAACAAGGGCTGCCCAGCGGTATTACTCTGAAACTGAATAACCTGGTCGATAAAGGACTGGTCGATCGTCTGTATGCGGCATCCAGTTCCGGCGTGCCGGTAAATCTGCTGGTACGCGGGATGTGTTCGTTGATCCCCAATCTGGAAGGCATTAGCGACAATATTCGTGCTATCAGCATTGTTGACCGTTACCTTGAACATGATCGGGTATATATTTTTGAAAATGGTGGCGATAAAAAAGTTTACCTCTCTTCCGCCGACTGGATGACGCGCAACATTGATTATCGTATTGAAGTGGCTACGCCGCTGCTCGACCCGCGCCTGAAGCAGCGGGTACTGGATATCGTAGATATTCTGTTCAGCGATACGGTGAAAGCACGTTATATCGATAAAGAACTCAGTAATCGCTACGTTCCCCGCGGTAATCGCCGGAAAGTTCGGGCGCAGTTGGCGATCTACGACTACATAAAATCACTCGAACAACCAGAATAACCTATGCCAATACACGACAAATCCCCTCGCCCGCAGGAGTTTGCTGCGATCGATCTTGGTTCAAACAGTTTCCACATGGTTATTGCCCGTGTGGTGGATGGCGCCATGCAGATTATTGGCCGCCTGAAACAACGGGTACACCTGGCAGATGGTCTGGGGCCAGATAATATATTGAGTGAGGAGGCGATGACGCGCGGTTTAAGCTGTCTGTCGCTGTTTGCCGAGCGCTTGCAAGGTTTCTCTCCCTCTAGTGTCTGCATTGTCGGGACACATACACTGCGTCAGGCGCTGAACGCTACTGATTTTCTGAAACGCGCCGAAAAGGTTATTCCCTATCCGATTGAAATTATTTCCGGCAACGAAGAGGCTCGTCTGATTTTTATGGGTGTGGAACATACCCAGCCGGAAAAAGGTCGCAAACTGGTTATTGATATTGGCGGCGGCTCAACAGAGCTGGTAATTGGAGAAAATTTCGAACCGATTCTCGTCGAAAGCCGCCGGATGGGTTGCGTTAGCTTTGCCCAGCTTTATTTTCCGGGCGGAGTCATCAATAAAGAGAATTTTCAGCGCGCACGCATGGCGGCTGCACAAAAACTGGAAACATTAACCTGGCAATTCCGTATTCAGGGCTGGAACGTTGCTATGGGGGCTTCCGGCACCATTAAAGCCGCCCACGAAGTGTTGCTGGAAATGGGCGAGAAAGACGGCATCATCACACCAGAGCGCCTCGATAAACTGGTGAAAGAAGTTTTACGGCATCGTAACTTCTCGGCGTTAAGTTTGCCGGGTCTTTCGGAAGAACGTAAAACAGTTTTTGTTCCTGGTCTGGCTATTTTGTGTGGTGTATTTGATGCCTTAGCTATTCGTGAACTGCGGCTTTCTGACGGGGCGCTGCGTGAAGGCGTTTTGTATGAAATGGAAGGACGTTTCCGCCATCAAGATGTGCGTAGCCGCACCGCCAGCAGTCTGGCCAACCAGTATCACATTGACAGTGAACAGGCCCGACGGGTGCTCGACACAACTATGCAAATGTACGAACAATGGCGGGAACAGCAACCGAAGCTGGCGCATCCACAACTGGAAGCATTACTGCGCTGGGCCGCCATGCTACATGAAGTCGGATTAAGCATTAATCATAGCGGCCTTCATCGCCATTCTGCGTATATCTTGCAAAACAGCGACTTGCCAGGGTTTAATCAGGAACAACAACTGATGATGGCGACGCTGGTGCGTTATCATCGTAAAGCGATTAAGCTCGACGATTTGCCACGCTTTACGCTGTTTAAGAAAAAACAGTTCCTGCCGTTAATTCAACTGTTGCGTCTTGGCGTATTACTTAACAATCAACGTCAGGCAACCACAACACCGCCGACATTGACTCTGATTACTGATGATAGCCACTGGACGTTACGTTTTCCGCATGACTGGTTTAGCCAGAACGCGCTGGTATTGCTTGATCTGGAAAAGGAGCAAGAATACTGGGAAGGCGTGAATGGCTGGCGGTTAAAAATTGAAGAAGAAAGCACGCCGGAAATCGCGGCTTAATATGAAATGAAAACGGGCCAACCTGTTGCGTTGGCCCAAATGAATTACGCGCTTTCTCGAACAGGTTCTCTTTCAGCTGTAATCGCAATTAACGGCTGCGGTTCACCAATCAAAAAGCCTTGCAGGTAATCAATACCCAAAGAGTGTACGGCTTTGCGAATCTCTTCATTTTCAACATACTCCGCAACCACTTGCATTTTCTTCATTCGTGCCAGATGACAAATCGATGCCACTATCTGGTAATCCAGACTATTCGAGGCAATATTACGGATGAAGCTGCCATCAATTTTTAATAAATTGGCATTCACATTTTTTAGCCGCGCATAACTTGCGTATCCGGTGCCGAAATCATCAATAGCAATCTGGCATCCTAACTCCTGAAGATGTTGTAACGTATTCTGTGCCTGCTTAACATTGGTAAGGGCATTACTTTCGGTGACTTCAAAGATAAGCTGCCACGCCTCTATTTGGTATTTCGCTAATAACTTACTAATTTTAACAGGAAAGCGGGCCTGACAAACTGAAGTTGGCGACAAATTAATCGCAAATCGTTGGGCGGGCATTTTCTCTTTATTTTCCGCCATAAATTGCAATGTATGTTCGATGACCCACATGTCGATACTGGACGATAAGCCAAATTCATGCGCAACCGGCAAGAAATTATCAGGATTGATGAGTTCATCATTCTCCCCTCGCATACGCAGCAAAATTTCATGATAGATATCGCCGCGCACTCCAGTAATTGGCTGGGCCATAAGGCAAAAATCGTCGTGCTCAAGCGCCTGCTGTAGCCGATTCATCATTGCCACTTTGTCTTTTAATTCTCGCTGCAGATACATTGCTCCGCGACGCTGCATATTTTCCGGGGCATTAGTCACTATAGAGAGTTCAGCAACCGTACTTAACTCGCCTAACAGCAAATAAATATGATTCACTGGCGAACGGACATAGCAATAGCTGACACCAATCTGTGGTTGCAATGGCATATCATCCCAAAAGAAACGAAACTGCTTAAGATGGTTATCCAATGCGATAATGCGCTCCTGGTGAGACTCTGTATTCAGTCGCAGCGCGAGATCATTGCCAGAAAGCTGATAAACGTCTTCTCCGGGTTCCAGTAAAGGTGCCAGCCAATGTGAAAGCTTTTGTTTGTATTGGATACGCAGCATGATGCCATAGTTCTTTACCAGCATTTCCATACCGGGAATGCGTAAAAAACATAGCGCGGACCAGGGCGCATCACGCAACGCGCGATTCAAAGCTCGAACATTCGGCAGATGAACAACCGGGTCCACGTAAGCCAGCCGCTGAATGCGTTTGGTCACCGCTCGTTGACGTGTTGCCAGAACCGCCATGTAATTGACGATAAAAGAAAATACCAGATAGCTGGAGGAAGTTATGGTTAGTTGAGTGGTATACCCATGATAAAGGGGAATATAATTCTGGTAGCTATGGATACTGATCATCAGCACTATTGCCCAGAGCAACGAGATCAGCTTGTAGCCATAACGCATCGCTCCCCACATCATCAGCGGCAGCAATAACGACAAGGTATAGTTGGTGCTGAAAATTGTGCTTTTTTCATTTAAAGGCATACATAGCAGAAATAACAATGCGCCCAGAGCAAGCAACCACAGCGCGAACTCTTTTTTTGTAACTTTACTGTCAATCTGTTGTTTTAATTGAGAATAATAGCTTCGCAAATAAAATGGATTTCGTACAGAACGAACGATGAAGTAGCAAAGCGGGACGCCGATTAGATTACCCACCAGTAAAGCCTGATAATTAATTAAGGTTCCCAGATTAAAGGGCATGACGCCAACCAGATTTGTTCTGTTCGCCAGTAAACCTACAAACGCCGCAAACTGGAAGAGCACCAGAAACAACGTTGCAGGGAAAACAATCTGCCAAAAAATGCGCTGGGAAATTAAGCGGGTATCGCCATGTGAAACGTTGTTACGTCGGGGAGTAAACACCCTGTAGCCGCCCCAACAAAGAATGATAATGATAATGAAATTAACCGTTAACGAGAGCGTTTCATAAAAACCAAGCTCGGCATACTTGCGAATAAAAATCCCTAAAGCAATACCTGGCAATGCTGCCCAGCTAAAAAACATCATCATACTGATCATCAGCGCTAGCGGCAGATAAAAGAGAAAAACTTCACCAGAAGAAATATGTGCGTACGTATTTATATGGGCAAAAACAGGCAAGATTATAGACGGCAGGATCAGCGGAAGCCCCCACCATTTATCACGTATATTTATATAAGTTGCATTCAGTTTCATAGATGCTCAGCAGAACCCCTTACATCCTGAAAGGGTGTATTCAGACAGGCATCCCACCTGACTTCGATGGATGATTATTCATCGCAATTAAGGAGCATTGATTCTAATTGTCATATGAAAGTTCCAATTGATATATATCAAACAAAATTACCCTGTTCAATGAATTATTACGTTTATCATGTTAACCCGTCATTATTACATCATTATTGTAAATAATTAAATTAACTTCCATAACATTAAAATATGTATCAACTGACGCTTTTTTACATAATGAACAATTGACCATTGCGCCCGGGTATGCCTTAATGTAAGTACCGTCCATGGCATGGACATACCTTGAGGAACCCTTTGTGAGTCAGCCAACCAGTATGCGAAAACGACACCGATTTAACAGTCGCATGACTCGTATCGTATTGCTTATCAGCTTTCTCTTCTTCTTTGGCCGCTTTATCTACTCCTCCGTTGGCGCCTGGCAGCATCATCAGAGCAAAAAAGAAGCTCAGCAATCCACATTCTCTATCGAATCCCCGGTACAACGTTAGCGGTTACCTTCGTCACCTTTACTGAACAAGACGGCTCAATGCTGTCAGATACGGTTGCTCTTTGTTGTTATCAAAGCGGCAGGCATTTATTTATCTAAATTTTTACCTCTTTGTTCTGATTTCGAATCATTCTGCAATAAGACGCAATGTATATTAAACATAATATATATGTTTTTATTATGCGTTAATGCATATATATTTATTCAATGAATTTAAATAAATTTAATCTATTCCTTCATAGTCTATACATTTACTTTCCTCTTTCGATGATCTTAAATGTCTTGTTTTTCGTAAAGTCTATAACAAGGAATAGTGATGAAATTTAAAAAATGTCTTCTGCCTGTGGCAATTTTAGCGTCATTCATGTTGGCAGGATGCCAATCAAATGCTGACGATCATGCCGCCGATGTTTATCAAACTGATCAACTGAATACCAAGCAAGAAACTAAAACCGTTAATATCATTTCCATTCTTCCCGCAAAAGTTGCCGTAGACAACTCCCAAAATAAACGGAACGCACAAGCCTTCGGCGCACTTATTGGCGCAGTCGCTGGCGGCGTTATCGGCCACAACGTCGGGTCTGGCAGTAATTCCGGAACGACGGCAGGTGCAGTTGGCGGCGGAGCTGTAGGCGCAGCAGCAGGTTCTATGGTGAATGATAAAACCTTAGTGGAAGGTGTTTCTTTAACTTATAAGGAAGGCACCAAAGTGTATACATCCACACAGGTGGGTAAAGAATGCCAGTTTACGACGGGTTTAGCTGTCGTTATTACCACAACGTATAACGAAACGCGTATTCAGCCAAATACCAAATGTCCTGAAAAGAGCTAATAATCAGGAGGAGTCATGAAGAAAGTTTTTCTTTGCGCCATCTTAGCCTCCTTAAGCTATCCGGCTGCCGCCTCATCATTGCAGGATCAACTCTCGGCTGTCGCAGAAGCGGAACAGCAAGGTAAAAATGAAGAGCAAAGGCAGCATGACGAATGGGTCGCGGAGCGCAACAGGGAAATTCAACAAGAGAAACAGCGTCGCGCAAACGCTCAGGCCGCCGCCAATAAAAGAGCGGCGGCAGCAGCAGCGGATAAGAAAGCTCGCCAGGATAAACTGGACGCCGAAGCCACTGCGGATAAAAAACGCGATCAAAGTTATGAAGATGAGCTGCGCAGCTTAGAGATTCAGAAACAAAAACTGGCGCTGGCGAAAGAAGAAGCCCGCGTTAAGCGCGAGAACGAATTTATCGATCAGGAGCTGAAGCACAAAGCCGCGCAAACTGATGTCGTGCAATCTGAAGCTGACGCTAACAGGAATGTGACAGAAGGTGGTCGCGATTTGATGAAAAGCGTGGGTAAAGCAGAAGAGAATAAATCGGACAGTTGGTTTAATTAATCGCTGTCAGTAACTTCAAGCCTATGATTCGTGAGGATTACAGGCTTTTTTATATTGCTAACTTTAGTCAGCAATATAAAAAACCCTCTGTAGCAACAGAGGGTTTTGTTCATTCATAGTGCAGGAATTAAATCATTCCCACTCAATGGTAGCTGGTGGCTTGCCGCTGATGTCATACACCACGCGGGAAATACCGTTCACTTCATTGATAATGCGGTTGGAAACGCGACCGAGGAAATCGTACGGCAGATGTGCCCAGTGTGCGGTCATAAAGTCGATGGTTTCGACTGCACGCAGAGAGACAACCCAGTCATACTTACGACCATCGCCCATTACGCCAACGGAACGTACCGGCAGGAAGACAGTAAACGCCTGGCTGACTTTGTCGTACAGATCCGCTTTACGCAGTTCTTCAATGAAGATGGCATCAGCACGGCGCAGCAGGTCACAATACTCTTTCTTCACTTCGCCCAGCACACGAACGCCGAGGCCCGGTCCCGGGAACGGGTGACGGTACAGCATGTCGTATGGCAGGCCCAGCTCCAGACCAATCTTACGCACCTCGTCTTTGAACAGCTCTTTCAGCGGTTCAACCAGGCCCATCTTCATCTCTTTCGGCAGGCCGCCCACGTTGTGGTGAGATTTGATGACGTGTGCTTTACCGGTTGCAGATGCGGCAGATTCGATAACGTCAGGGTAGATGGTGCCCTGCGCCAACCACTTCACGTCTTCCAGTTTCAGCGCTTCTTCATCGAATACTTCAACGAAAACGCGCCCGATGATTTTACGTTTTGCTTCTGGATCGTTTTCGCCAGCCAGCGCTGCCAGGAAACGCTCTTCTGCCGGAACGTGAATGATGTTCAGACCGAAACGATCGCCGAACATATCCATTACCTGTTCAGCTTCATTCAGACGCAGCAGACCGTTGTCGACAAATACACAAGTCAGGTTTTTACCGATTGCACGATGCAGAAGCATCGCGGTAACGGAAGAATCCACGCCACCAGAGAGGCCGAGGATCACTTTATCGTCGCCCACCTGCTCGCGAATGCGGGCTACAGCGTCGTCGATAATTTTAGCTGGCGTCCACAGCGCTTCACACTGGCAGATATCGCGCACAAAACGCTCCAGCATACGCATACCCTGACGAGTATGAGTCACTTCCGGGTGGAACTGAACACCATAGAAACGTTTTTCTTCGTTAGCCATGATGGCAAATGGGCAGCTTTCGGTGCTGGCGACGGTAACAAAGCCTTCAGGAATTGCTGTTACCTTATCGCCGTGGCTCATCCACACATCAAGCAGCGGCTTGCCATCTGCGCTTAACGCATCTTCGATACCACGAATCAGCGCACTATCAGTTTGAACTTCAACCTGCGCATAACCAAATTCACGTTCGTTGGAGGCTTCAACATGACCGCCCAGCTGCATTGCCATGGTCTGCATGCCATAGCAAACGCCGAATACCGGTACGCCTGCTTCAAAGACATACTGCGGCGCACGCGGGCTGTTTTCTTCGGTGGTACTTTCCGGGCCGCCGGAAAGAATAATGCCGCTTGGATTGAAGTCACGAATTTGTGCTTCTGTCACATCCCACGCCCACAGTTCGCAGTAAACGCCCAGCTCACGCACGCGGCGCGCAACCAGTTGAGTATACTGGGAACCGAAGTCCAGAATGAGGATGCGATGCTTATGAATGTTTTCCGTCATTGACGCTTATTCCGAGGCAAGTGAAACAGATAATATAAATCGCCCGACATGAAGTCGGGCGAAGAGAATCAGGAGCCCAGACGGTAGTTCGGGGACTCTTTGGTGATGGTCACGTCGTGAACGTGGCTTTCCTGAATACCCGCACCGCTGATACGTACAAACTCCGCTTTAGTACGCAGTTCGTCGATAGTACCACAGCCGGTCAGGCCCATACAGGAGCGCAGGCCGCCCATCTGCTGGTGAATGATCTCTTTCAGACGACCTTTGTAGGCTACGCGACCTTCGATACCTTCCGGAACCAGTTTGTCGGCAGCGTTGTCGCTCTGGAAGTAACGGTCAGAGGAACCTTTGGACATCGCGCCCAGAGAACCCATCCCACGGTAAGATTTGTAAGAGCGGCCCTGGTAGAGTTCGATTTCACCTGGAGATTCTTCAGTACCCGCCAGCATAGAACCTACCATCACCGCGCTTGCACCTGCGGCGATAGCTTTGGCGATGTCGCCGGAGAAGCGAATACCACCATCTGCGATAACCGGAATACCGGTGCCTTCCAGCGCTTCAACTGCGTCAGCAACGGCAGTGATCTGCGGGACACCTACGCCAGTAACGATACGAGTCGTACAGATAGATCCAGGGCCGATACCGACTTTGACCGCGCTGCAACCGGCTTCTGCCAGAGCGCGTGCACCCGCAGCTGTTGCCACGTTGCCGCCGATGATTTGCAGATCCGGATATTTAGCACGAGTTTCACGGATACGCTGCAGAACGCCTTCAGAGTGACCGTGAGAGGAGTCGATCAGCAGAACGTCAACGCCTGCGGCAACCAGCGCATCAACACGCTCTTCGTTACCCGCACCTGCGCCAACCGCAGCACCAACACGCAGACGACCTTGTTCGTCTTTACAGGCGTTCGGTTTACGTTCTGCTTTCTGGAAATCTTTCACGGTGATCATGCCGATCAGGTGGAATTCATCATCAACCACCAGCGCCTTTTCAACGCGTTTTTCGTGCATTTTTGCCAGCACAACTTCACGGGCTTCGCCTTCACGCACAGTTACCAGACGCTCTTTCGGCGTCATGTAAACGCTAACCGGCTGGCTCAGGTCGGTCACAAAACGCACGTCACGACCAGTGATGATGCCGACCAGTTCGTTTTCTTCGGTAACAACCGGGTAGCCAGCAAAGCCGTTACGCTCGGTCAGTTCTTTCACTTCACGCAGCGTCGTGGTTGGCAGAACAGTCTGCGGGTCAGTTACCACGCCAGATTCGTGTTTTTTCACACGGCGAACTTCTTCCGCCTGGCGTTCAATGGACATGTTTTTGTGGATAAAGCCGATACCGCCTTCCTGAGCCAGAGCAATAGCCAGGCGCGCTTCCGTTACGGTATCCATTGCTGCGGAAAGCATAGGAATATTCAGACGAATAGTTTTCGTCAGCTGAGTGCTGAGGTCAGCAGTATTCGGCAGAACGGTAGAATGAGCAGGAACGAGGAGAACGTCGTCAAACGTCAGAGCTTCTTTAGCGATACGTAGCATGGGCAATATCTCGACCAGAGTGGTTAATAAATATTGCCGCGGCATTATACAGAGCGTAACCGATTGCATCTACCCCTTTTTGCAAATAATGCTTGCGCTCCCCGGTCAGCACGTTACTATCGATTGAATAACCTGCTGATTTAGAATTTGATCTCGCTCACATGTTACCATCTCAATCCCCCGCAATTTTTACGGTTAGTCGCCTGAATCAGACCGTCCGTTTGCTGCTAGAGCAGGAGATGGGGCAAGTGTGGATCAGCGGCGAAATTTCTAACTTCACGCAACCGGCTTCCGGTCACTGGTACTTTACGCTCAAAGATGATACCGCCCAGGTACGCTGCGCAATGTTCCGCAACAGCAACCGCCGGGTGGCCTTTCGCCCGCAACACGGGCAGCAAGTGCTGGTTCGCGCCAATATTACACTCTATGAGCCACGCGGCGATTATCAGATTATCGTCGAAAGTATGCAGCCCGCCGGTGAAGGTTTGTTGCAACAGAAATACGAACAACTCAAAGCGAAATTGCAGGCTGAAGGTCTGTTCGATCAGGAGCTTAAGAAACTACTCCCCTCCCCTGCGCACTGTGTAGGTGTCATCACCTCAAAAACAGGTGCCGCACTGCACGATATTTTGCATGTGCTTAAACGTCGCGATCCGTCATTGCCAGTGATTATTTATCCTACCGCGGTACAGGGTGACGATGCGCCAGGGCAAATCGTTCGTGCCATTGAGCTGGCGAATCAGCGCAACGAGTGCGACGTGTTAATTGTCGGGCGCGGTGGCGGTTCGCTGGAAGATTTATGGAGTTTTAACGACGAACGCGTGGCGCGGGCAATTTTTGCCAGTCGCATTCCGGTTGTCAGTGCCGTTGGACATGAAACCGATGTGACCATTGCCGATTTCGTTGCCGATTTACGAGCACCAACTCCGTCGGCTGCCGCTGAAGTGGTGAGCCGTAATCAGCAGGAGTTACTGCGCCAGGCGCAGTCTGCGCAGCAGCGGCTGGAAATGGCGATGGATTATTATCTCGCCAACCGCACGCGTCGCTTTACGCAAATTCATCATCGCTTGCAGCAACAGCATCCGCAGCTCCGGCTGGCGCGTCAGCAGACTACACTCGAACGTCTACAAAAGCGGATGAGCTTTGCGCTGGAAAATCAGCTTAAACGTGCCGGACAGCAACAGGTGCGGTTAACACAGCGACTGAATCAGCAAAATCCACAGCCGAAGATTCATCGCGCGCAAACGCGTATTCAGCAACTGGAATATCGCCTGGCTGAAACCCTGCGCGCGCAGCTTAGCGCCACGCGTGAACGTTTCGGTAATGCGGTGACGCATCTGGAAGCGGTTAGCCCACTGTCAACGCTGGCGCGCGGCTATAGCGTCACCAGCGCCGCAGATGGCGCGGTGTTAAAGCAGGTGAAACAGGTAAAAGCGGGCGATACGATGACCACGCGTTTAAATGATGGCATTGTAGTAAGCGTAGTGAGCAACGTGACGAAAACCCGCAAACCACGCAAAAAAGCGGCTAATCCGTAGGTCGGGCAAGATGCGCCAGCATCGCATCCGGCAATATCACCATGTCAGCACCAGATACAACCATGCCATCACTGAAAGCAGGCGATTAGACCTGCCTTATTTTGCAGAACTACACTACAATCCTGCGTCCCCGTGTCTTCAAACATTCCGCATTGCTCGGAGGATAAATAGGGATAGCTTGGCGTAATTGAAGGCCACCCCAACGAGCTAAAACTTGTGTGCAGCGTTTCTAACTCACTGTACGTTGGCGCATTGCTCATACTTCCACACTGCTTTGCTATATCCCATTTGGCTGAATCAACTCTGTGTCCCAACGCCCAGGTTTCGTTGACCACATTTGGAGCCACCACAGCAACCGCACCAGCAGGTAATTCTGTTTTCAGCAAAGGTCGATGTAATGTTTTGCCATTCACCACTACCGAGTCTGCCATATGTCCCCAGAAGTGAGCTGAAGAGACATTTGGACTGGTTAAAACGGTAAAAATAGTGTCCATCGTTGCAGTCACAGTTGGGTAATTATCCAGCGTTACTGTTAGCGGCGTTTTATAACCCGGCGTATTGTCCTGACGAACAGTAAAGCTTGCCGTGCCGTCTGCACCTGTCACGCCACTGATCTCGTCCCCACTTGCAGCCAACCGAGTAGCCACTCCTGATGATGGCTGGATGGTGATATCATCCATTTCCGCTACACTAACTCCATTTGCAGGCGACAACGTCGCCCCGCTGTTACGCGGCGCAGCATCGCCGCGGTGTAACATAAAGGCCACGTTCGGCACCGCTCTTCCGGAACTGTCTTTCACCGTAACCATCACCGACATGGCATCGCCTTTTTTTGCCACCGCCGCCTGATAAGCAGAATCAAACGTCGTCGAGGTCAGCGTCACGGCAGAAACCGTCGAGTGTGGATGCACCAGGCACGCCTCATAGGCCCAGGTTTTCCCTGATGCCAGTAGCCCCGTGTACAGATCTATTGCTTCACAAACAGTGGACCCTTCTTTCGCTGGACAGGTTGCATTGGTCCACCACGCATAACCGCTCTGCTTCACTGGCCAACCAATCTCTTTCACGATAGTGCCATTAGGGTAGCGAGCGTATAACGATTTAAGTTCGTCCAGCGAAGGGTGGCGCGCTTCTTCACACGGATCGGTTCCCCCCGCATCGCCTCTCTGCGAGGAATGTGGTGCAGGCCAGTCTTCATTATTAAGCTTCACTTTAGTGAGCGTTTTACCCGCACCGCTGGTGGCACCCATTTCAGCCCACAGTTTGGGTCGTTCAAATTCCGTACCGTCAGCCGCGGTGACCGTTTCCGGCATATGGCCCCAGTAGTTCGCTTTCGGCGTATCAGGGCTGGTCACAACCGTAAAGATCGCACTCAAACTCTGCGACACTACGCTGGTATCATCCAGCGTAGCCTGCATCGGTATTCTTTCACCAAAACCGGTATTGGGCTGGTTGATGGTCAGCGTCGCCGTACCGTCCGACCCGGTCGTGCCATAAAAATTATCACCAGTGTTCAGCAGATAGGCCTGGTGATTATACTGGTCTGTCACTGAAATCAGTCTGGACTGATAATCGGTCACCTCGACATTCTGGCGACTAACCGTTTTCCCGTGGCTCAGTAAGAATGGCGTGTTGCCTACAACATTCCCCTGGGCATCACGGGTCGTCACTTTGAACGTCATTTGCTCATGAACATCTTCATAATTGGTTTTGACTTTTACTGCATCAAGACCGTCCACGCTAACCGTTTGTTCTGACGTCAGCTCAATTTTCTCTACTTTCTTATTTGCCGTCGTCTGACAACTCAGGTATCCCCCGTTCGTCTCCAGCACGCTGCTGGTACCGCTACTGAGCTGTACGCCGAGATAATTACGATTTCCCACGCTGGCGCTATCCGCCGTACTGGAGTCATAAACTTTCAACACCGGCCAGCCGTCTACGGTATGCCCACCCCAGTTGCCGGACAACGTAGTCAGCGCGTCTTTTGTCGGGATAAAATCCGCGCCGCAGCCGTTATTTTTGGCAGCCTGCGCTTCGGTAAACAGCGCCCAAATCTCATTGTCTTCTTCAGGCCCTTTGCGCGCATTGCCCGCTGAACCGCTCAGTTCCGAGAACAGCAAAGGACGTTTAAACGTTAGCCCGCCCGCCGTTAGCGTTTCCGGCATATGGCCCCACATTTTTGCATTTGCGCTATCCGGGCTGGTCACCACAGTGAAGATGGTGTCCATACTGGCTTTTTTGGTCGGGTCGGAATACAACGCTGCGATCAGCGCCGTTTTAGTGCCGTGGGTATCCGGACGGGTAATGGTGAGGATCTTGCTGCCATCGCTGCCGGTCATTGCGATATAGCTCGTGGCGGTATCGTTCAGCGTTATCTCATCAGGCTGGCCGCCATCGACAACCACTGAGGATACAATGCCATCGCCGCTGCCCGCCACATGACGTTCCTCTGAACGGGTATAACCATCACCACGTTGAAGGATAAACGGCATATCTGCCATTGGATTACCCGCGGCGTCTTTTACTGTCACCTTGACCTGTAATGTCTCGCCCTTTTTCAGCTTTGCCGCATTGAGGCTACTATTCCACTGAGCTGGATCCACAATTTCTAACGTGATGCTGTTGGCAACAGTATTTGCAGTAGTCAGACAGCTTATATAAACAGGAGGGGTAACATTGCTTTGTACATTACCATTATTTAACCAGACTGCCGCAAAATGCGGCACCTTATCGACTGGAGTGCTACTCCAGTATTCCTGGAGCTGAGTCGGCCAACCGTGTACTGTCTGAATGGCATTGTTAGTGTTGGCGCTGTACAACGCAGCAAGTTGGTTTTTGCGTGGTACTTTATTTTTTTCACAACCGCCCGCAGCACTGTTTTCAATATCCGCCTGATTGACTCGTACCCAGCTTTCATTATTTTCTACTTGTGGACTACGCCCGCCACTGACCTCCTGAATTAATTTCGGGCGATTAAAGGTCATGGTTCCAACAGTAATTGAGTCATCCATATGCCCCCACATTTGTGCCACAGAAACATCAGGACTTGTTGGCACGGTAAAGGTCACATTGTAATTTACAATATTATTCGGAACCGCTGATTGAGTTGGGGTAATTGTCAGTGGTGTACTTAAGCCAACGCCTGCGGGCTGCTCAATTACGATTGTCGCCACTCCCTGCGCATCCGTAAGACCTGAATAAATTACTGATGGTTGCGAGGTACCATAGGCGGTTCCGTTCATTGTGAGAGCACCACCAGACGGATCGGTAAAACCAGATACCAACCCAGCTCTGTTCTGACTCATCCCTTTGGTAACGGTAAATGCGGTAAAAGGGACAGGAGTATCATTGTTCATCGCGTTAACGGTACGAACCGTCATGGTTATTTTTTCACCCACCTTCGCTTTAGCAGAATTGGAACCGGGTGAGATATCTTTGTCTGTTTCTACCACGACACGAGCCACGAGATCATTGGCAGAACAAGTGAGATAGTTTTGCCTGAAACCAGAATAAGTGGTAACCGAGCCATTATCGAGAGCAACAGAGGAATGTGAATCTGCTTGTTCAACCGCTGTGAGGTAATCTTGTTTTATCGTCGGCCAACCATACTCAGTACCAATCGCATTTCCTTGATTTGCTACGTATAAAGCTTCCAGAGAACGTTGCCTCGGAATATGTCCAACGCCGCATTCCTTCTGCATACTGGACTCTTGATCAAACAAGGCCCAGTCCTCGTTGTTTTCGCGCATTACCCCCACTTCATGCGCCGTTTCATCTGCCAGCAGTGGGCGTTTATAGATATTCCCATCAGAAATAATCCCTCTTGCCATATGCCCCCACATCCGGGCCTGATCGCTGTCCGGACTGGTGATAACTGTAAAAATCACGTCCTTCTCATCCGATGCAGCAAAGTTGCTGCGCATTGTCGCGGTGATATGCGTTTTAACACCAGCACCGTCTGGTTGCGTAAGTGTAAGCGTAGCCTGACCGTTAAAGTCGGTTATGCCTTCATAGTTGTGTGCATCAATCTGGTGTAAATTCGAGTCGCCGGAAATATGTACTGGGTGCACTTCCCACGTGGGATCGGATTGATTTTTACGGTTAATTCCATCATCTAAATGAAGTGAGAAATAGTAGTAAGCCAGCGGCTGATTATTATTTTTTTTATCGGTAATGGTCAGGCGCATGAGTGTATCTTCACCCACCGGAACTTTTACTGCCTGCAAACTCTCATCATAGTTTTCGGGGGTCAGCACCAGTTCGGGGTCAACCTCCGGTGCGTCTGTGTCCACACAACTCACCAGATACTTCGTACTATCTGCTTGCTGTGCTTCGCTATGGTTCGTAACATCTGCGGCATGATGCTTCCCGGAGGTCCCTGCCAGCGAAGACCAGTAATAATCTCCCTGCATTGGCCAACCGACGACTTCTTGCACTGAAGTAGGAATGACGGTTTTCATCGCACCAAACTGCCGCATACCAGGCAGAATGTCGCAGTGGTTATCTGCACCACTCCAGGTGAAGGTTGACCATGTTTCGTTATGATCGATGACTGTACCCGCTTTATTATCCACTTCTGCTGCCAGTTTCGGACGGCTGAAGGTGTATTGCATCGCCTTTAACGTTTCTGCCATATGGCCCCACATATTAGCCTGCGGGACATCCGGGCTGGTGAGAACGGTAAAGATCACCGCCGTTTCGCTGCTTTGCGTAATGCCAGAAAGACTGACAACCAGGGGCGTTTTTACACCGGGACCATTCGCCTGCGTTACCGTAACAGTAGCGGTGCCATTGGCATCGGTAGTACCACGATATTCCGTAGCTGTAGTCGTTAACTCTGTACTTCCGAGTCTTACTGGACCGGTGTTATTCACAACATTCTGCCGGTTTACCGCATCTTTACGTTTGATAATAAAAGGTATATTACCTGCCGAATTACCCTGACAATCTTTGGTCGTTACGGTTAAAGTGATTGAGTTGCCAACGGTAGTTTTAGCCGCGTTTAGTGTTTCATCATAGTCACTGGCACTGACAGTAACCAGATCACCCACTGCGCTGGCAATATTTAACGTGACCTGTTTTTCATTAAGTAACACCGTTCCCTGATTAGGTACGCCTGTAAGGGTAAAGAGATCCAATGTTGGGAGCGTTTTGTCTGGATCAAACTGCGGAATCGCCACCAGTTTATGACCCGCCAGGTTTTGTACACAAAAGGAACGATCAGGACGTGGTTGTGGGGTGAGCGGCACATCGGGCGTAGCGGCGTCTGCCCAGATAAGGGTGACGGCTGGCAACATTTGATCTTCCCAGCGCAGTAATGGCGGACTGTTGAATATGTCACCTTCATTGTCGCGCGGGTTGGTTAAAATCATGCTCGTTGCGCTGGCCTCAATGCTGAAATTACCGGGCATAGCTGTATTAGCAATATCATGCTCCACAGTGGGATCAAGCTGAACACTTCCTTGATAGACGGGTACGCTGGCGCTATCTGCAAAGGGAACGGTGCCATTTATAGCATCAGTTGAAGCACTTGATTGTTGCCACTGTCCCCCTTTTAACACGGCCATTGCCGGCAAGGTCAGGGATAGCAATAAAATCGCCGTTATTACTTTTATTAGTTTCAAAGCCCCATCCATGATTGAAACCTGCCCGTTTAAAGTTGCGTTTTCACCTCAACCCACTTTGCTTAACGCTGGCTAAGCAAAGTGCGCGGAAAAACACCATTCCCTGGCGGGAATGGTGCTGGTAACGATTATTTTCTCTGGTAGTCGATAGATAAGCCGTAGCCCTGAACGCCATCGTTGCCGAGGACAACGCCACTTCCGGCAAAATCGAACGCGGTTTTCGCTTCGGCGTTGGTAACAGGGATAACCAGGTCGCTGTTGTTGTAAGTCGGATTAACAAGACCACCGGCTGTGCCCAACTGGAGGCTGGTTCCGGTAAAGCGCCAGCGATAGTTGTACTGGCTGGTAACCTCTTCGCCTGCATCATAAGTACTGTTGTTGTTTTTATCTTTCCACAACATGACTTGATAAGTGGTATTAGTTTTGAGTTTCGTCGTTTTACCCAACAGATTCGTATTGATGTCTTTTTCGTGAATTACGACGTGAACGGCATCATCAAATACCGGACCTTCCGGAATATCATCGCTGTCAGAACCACCGCCCGCATTGGTGGAAAGGTCAAGCATCACCACCTCATCCGCAACATTCGGATCACCGGTAGTGGTAGTCGGCGTGATTTTCAAACCTATGTATCGATCAGCATCCGCAGCCGCGATGGTATATGTATCGCTCCCTACGGTACCAATCTCTTTAGGATCTGCTCCTGACTGGTCGCTATAACTCATCCACTGGAGGGTTGCTTTAGTCGCTGTGTTATTGTCATCAAGGTCCCCCTGAGTATCACCAATCGCCCAGTTGGCTGTCAGTGTGTCCCCCACATGAAACTGCTTATCACCGTCCGTTGTGACCGTGCGGCTACCACGATCAATATCAATAGTGACATGTGATTTATCAGCATCCGCTATCTCTGAAGCACTTCTGGTGATCCACGGCACGGTCCCCTGAATGGTGCCGGTACTTTGTGATTCTGATTGCCACTGCCCAGCTCTAAGATTGCCCTGCCCTTCAGCCATTGCGACAGGCACTGCACAGTACCCCGCTAAAGCCAGCGCTAGCGCGACTTTCGTCAACGGCCGCGTTAAATGATTGTTCATTCAATTCTCTCCTTGATTAATATCCAGCGACTGGCCGATCGGCCATTACGCCGATCTAGTGCTTGCTGTAAACCACACGTAATCCATACCCCTGCACGCCATCTTCTTTTTGGGCACCAAATTTCTGTACGGCCTCTTCGTTTGTCGCAGGGATGACAATATCTTCATTACTGGTATTCGATTGCGCACCGGTATAGCCATTGACGCTGTGCCCGGTAAACTCCCACTGGTAGTCGTATTGCGCCATTTCCTCTTCCGTCAGTTTTTCCGACTGCTGGAAAACTCCATCGTTGTTGACATCGCGCCACAAGACAAAGCGATAGGCATTATCAACAGGCAAATGCTCTTTCTCATTGCCGATAAGATTGACAGGGTTAGTCGCAGATACACGGTAGATAAAGGCATTAACATCATTGCCCCCCGCGCCGAGGAAAGTCACATCTACATAGTTACTGTCGTCATACGGCGCGGCTCTCGCTTTCCAGCGGAAAGTACCGGGTAGCGTACTGGAGAGCGTAACGGTGCCTTTTTCTTTATCCTGCTTAGCGATAAAGACGCAGGGATTCTCGGTTGAACAGGGTTTATTGGTGAGCGTAACTTTTTTATCCTGCGCATCGTAAAGCTGCGGCGAAAGGTTATCTACTGGCAGAGCATTGCCGTTGCGGTCAGTGTCATCCCCAAAGCTATCGGTGACGTCGAGATCCATCACCACGCCATCGACGCCGTCTGCCTGGGCGCTGGCTTCGTGGCTGTGATTGTTCTCATCCGGCACATCTGCGATGTTGTTGACGATCAGCTCAATTTTACGATCCTGCTGCACGGTGATTTCCACCACACCGGAATTCTGCCGATTACCCTTTTCATCTTCCAGCGCCAGACGCACGCGCCAGGTATTGAGTTTTTCCTGGTCGGCAGGATCGGAGCTGTACTGCCAGGCTGGCAGCACCAGATTCCAGTGGTTGTTGTTACCTTCAGTGATGGTATTCGCTTTAACAACAGGCATGACCAGCGTGCGGGAAGCGTTATTTTTCGCCTGCCACGAGGCGGCGACAATTTTGTAATGGTGGTTGATCAGCGCGTTGATGGTCCATTTACATTTTTCCAGGCCAACCGCTTCCTCTGGCGTGTCTTTAATCACGCATTCCGGGTGCTCATTGGTGGCGTCTGCTTTAAGCCACAAGGTGACATCAAGTGGGTCTTTTTCTTTGTATTCCAGCACGATAAAGTTATTACGTTCGACGAAGTCATGGTGACTGCCCATCAGCGAGTGAGCAACTTTGACGTTATCGCTATTCAGTTGATCTTTTAGCGGAACACCGAACTGATAGTTAATCGTGGCGTTAACACTAAGATCACTGTTATCTCCGGTACCTGCTTTATAGTCTGTCCCGACCGTCAGTAACGGAACGGGTTGATAGTTCACGCCGAGCGTCACTGCATAGGGATCTTTTTCTAAATTATCGGTGCCGAAGAGCGCCACTTCGTCACCATAATATTGCTCGAAAACAATTTTGCCCCCCAGCTGCGGATAAGAAGGTAACCAGGCTTCCGCCCGGATATCCCAGCCACGTGCGGGTCGTTCTAAATAGAAATCAAAATCTTTTGAATCTTTCCAGTCTGAAAGCGGATGATAATAGTTACCAGAAAATTTTAAATAATCCGTCCAGGCTTCTGTTCCTAAGCCTAAACGGCGATGTCCACGGGTGAAATCATAATCATAAAATATATTCCCCCCCAGAAGCCATTTATCAAAATTATGTCTTACGCCTAAACCTATATTACCTATCGTTCGATCTTCTTTTCGTTGCGCAGAAAACTGACTGAAATAGACCGTACTCTGATTATCATACCAGGGGACAAAATAGTCGATTGAACTGCCGTCCAGATCGCCATCCTGACCGATGGAAAGGTTAGAGCGAACTTTACCATAAGGAGAAAGCGCACCTTCGATATAAGACTGTGCGGATGATGTGATTTGCCCTTGCAGATAGCTTCTCGCCTGGGATTCAAGCGCTTCTGGAGTCAGGTTCTCAAAGCCCTGTTGGGCGGACTCGGTAACGTAATTGGCACCACGTTCCTTGACGGATTTGCCTTTGTTACTTTGTTCTTCTTGTTGAGCAGATTCGCTTGCCAGATCAGGTAATGAAGATTCGCTTTGCTTAATATTTATCTCCGGTG